>CAJMNI010000031.1 GCA_905214735.1 uncultured bacterium
AGGCCTGACTATGCCTCAAAAATCGACATCTTTAAATTTTTGTCATGTACTTAAACTTTTTTTACATTTTTCACCATCGTTGTCAAAATATTTTTCAAGAAAGTCGCCGATTGGCTGATTAACCTGCCATTTTTTTATAATTTGTAAATATTTAAGTCAAGATCGGCAGAAAAAAGAACGCCTTGCCCGGAAACCGGACAAGGCGTCTTTATCGTGATTTCGCAGAAACTTATTTCTTCACTTTCGCTACGATAGCCTTGAAAGCCTCGGGATTGTTCATGGCGAGCTCGGCGAGGACCTTGCGGTTGATCTCGATTCCGGCTGCGTGAATCAGACCCATCAGCTTCGAGTAGGAAAGATCCTCCA
This sequence comes from uncultured bacterium, assembly GCA_905214735.1. Lineage (GTDB taxonomy): Bacteria > Bacteroidota > Bacteroidia > Bacteroidales > Muribaculaceae > Lepagella. The sequence continues at coordinate 367 of CAJMNI010000031.1, forward strand.
TGCGGGCTGCTGCGTTGATTCGCTGGATCCAGAGGGCGCGGAAGTTGCGTTTTTTCTGCTTGCGGTCGCGGTAAGCGTAGGTGAGACCTTTCTCCCACGTGTTTTTAGCTACCGTCCACACGTTGCGGCGGCTGCCGTAGTAACCACGGGTGAGTTTAAGTATTTTCTTTCTTTTAGCGCGCGACGCTACATGATTTACTGATCTTGGCATCTTTTTTTAGATTTTGAATGTCAGCGGCAAATTTTCTTTGGTTTGCACTTGCGGAGCATGACACTCGGTTAATAAAAAATTTTTGTTGTTTTTGCTTTGCATCAGGCTGTGCAGCCCGGCGCTTAGCGGAGGTTAAGGAGTTCGCGAACCTGACGCATGTTGGCGCTTGCCACGAGTCCGGTCTTGTCAAGATTGCGTTTGCGCTTCTTGCTCTTCTTTGTCAGGATGTGGCTATGATAAGCGTGTTTCCTTTTGATTTTCCCTGTGCCGGTGAGCGCGAAACGCTTTTTCGACGCGGCATTGGTCTTAATTTTCGGCATTTTTGTTGAAAATTTTAGTTGTTAAAAATTCACCTCGACCCTGCGGGCCTACGGTCTCTAATTATATTTTAGACCTTGTGACACAAAGTCTATTCTTTAGTTTCAGCAGTTGCTTCACCCCTGGGGGCCTCCTCGGCGGCGGGAGCATTCTCCTTGCGCTTCGGCTTATCCTCCCTGGCGCCCTCTTTCGGAGCCTCCTTCTTCGAGGGGGTCTTCAGCGGGGCGAGCATGATGCTCATGCGCTTTCCTTCAAGCACCGGCATCATCTCCACCTTGCCGAGATCTTCAAGATCGTTGGCGAAACGGAGGAGAAGCACCTCTCCCTGCTCCTTGAAAAGAATCGAACGGCCGCGGAAGAAGACGTAAGCCTTCACTTTCGAGCCCTCCTTCAGGAAGCCCTGCGCATGCTTGAGCTTGAAGTTATAGTCGTGGTCGTCGGTCTGGGGTCCGAAACGTATCTCCTTCACCACGACCTTCGTGGCCTTCTGCTTCTGCTCCTTCTGGCGCTTCTTCTGCTGATAGAGAAACTTCTGATAGTCGATAATGCGGCACACGGGCGGCTCGGCATTGGGCGAGATCTCGACCAGGTCGAGTTCCTGCTGCTCGGCGAGGCGGAGCGCCTGCTGGATAGGGTAGATGCCCTGCTCCACGTTGTCGCCTACCAGACGGACTTCGCGGGCGCGGATGCGCTCATTGATCACATAAGGGTCATTCCTGCGGTCGCCGCCGCGCCCGCGCTGCTGCCCGGGCCTCGGGCGGGGTCCGCCGCCCATCGGGCGTCGCGGTCCGCTGAATTGTGGTTTTTTCTCCATTCAGTATTTTTCTGTGTTTGTATTCTCTTTTGAGCCCGTCACTCATCTTTGGTGGCGGCGGCTACCTCGTCGTTCACAAGCTTTGCGAACTCGGCGACTTTCATCGTGCCCTTGTCGCCTTCTCCCTGCTTGCGGACCGAAACAGCACCCTCTTCCATCTCCTTCTCGCCCACGATGAGCATGTAGGGGATCTTCTTGAGCTCGTTGTCGCGGATCTTCTTGCCGATCTTCTCGTTGCGGTCGTCGACCACGGCGCGGACGTCGGCCATGTCGAGTTCGGCGGCTACCTTGCGGGCATAGTCGTTGAACTTCTCCGAAATCGGAAGCACGGCACACTGGTCGGGGATCAGCCAGAGCGGAAGCTTGCCGGCGGTGTGCTCAAGAAGCACGGCCACGAAACGCTCCATCGAGCCGAACGGGGCGCGGTGGATCATCACCGGACGATGCTTCTTATTGTCAGAGCCGGTGTATTCCAGGCCGAAACGCTCCGGAAGGTTGTAGTCCACCTGGATTGTGCCGAGCTGCCAGCGGCGGCCGATGGCATCTTTCACCATGAAGTCGAGCTTCGGACCATAGAAGGCGGCCTCGCCCTCTACCTGGCGGGCTTTCAGCCCCTTCTCGGCGCAGGCTTCGATGATGGCCTGCTCGGCGAGATGCCAGTTTTCGTCGGAGCCGATATATTTCTCCTTGTTCTTCGGGTCGCGGAGCGAGATCTGCGCCTCGTAGTTGGGGAAGTCGAGAGCCTTGAAGATATGGAGGATGATGTCCATCACCTTGAGGAACTCATCCTTGATCTGCTCGGGAGCGCAGAAGAGGTGGGCGTCGTCCTGCGTGAATCCGCGCACTCGGGTCAGTCCGTGGAGCTCGCCGCTCTGCTCGTAGCGATAGACCGTTCCGAATTCGGCGAAGCGGAGCGGAAGGTCGCGGTAGCTGCGCGGATATGCCTTGTAGATCTCGCAGTGGTGGGGGCAGTTCATCGGTTTGAGCATATACTCCTCACCTTCCTGCGGTGTATGGATCGGCTGGAACGAGTCCTTGCCATATTTTGCCCAGTGGCCCGAGGTGACGTAAAGGGCCTTGTTGCCGATATGCGGGGTGATTACCTGCAGATAGCCATATCTCTTCTGGATCTTGCGCAGATACTGCTCGAGGCGGTCGCGGAGGGCGGCGCCTTTGGGGAGCCAGAGGGGAAGGCCGGCGCCGACTGTCGGAGAGAAAGCGAAGAGCTCCATCTCCTTGCCGAGCATGCGGTGGTCGCGCTTCTTGGCCTCCTCGAGGAGAGCCAGGTATTCGTCGAGTATCTTCTTCTTGGGGAAGGTGATGCCGTAGACGCGCACGAGCTGCTGGCGCTTCTCGTCGCCGCGCCAGTAGGCGCCGGCGAGCGACATTACCTTCACAGCCTTGATCGGCGCGGTCGTCGCGATGTGCGGACCGCGACAGAGATCGGTAAACGCTCCCTGCGTATATGTGGTGATATGCCCGTCTTCAAGTTCGCTGATCAGCTCGCATTTATAGACTTCGTTGCGGTCGCCAAACATCTTCAGCGCGTCGGCTTTCGAGATGTCTTTGCGCACGATCTCCTCCTTGCGCTGGGCGAGCTCGAGCATTTTCTTCTCGATCTTCGGAAAATCTTCGGCCGTGATCTTGTTCTCGCCCGGATCTATATCATAATAGAATCCGTTTTCGATTGCCGGACCGATACCGAATTTCACTCCGGGATAAAGTTCCTGCAGCGCCTCGGCCAGAAGGTGGGCCGAAGAGTGCCAGAACGCATGCTTTCCCTCGGGGTCGTCCCATTTGAAAAGCTCGATAGCCGCGTCTCCGGCGATCGGACGGGAGATATCCCAGTCTTCACCGTTCACTTTTGCGGCAAGTACATCGGCCGCGAAGCGCGGCGAAATGCTTTCGGCCACCTGAAGGGGAGTTACGCCCTCGGCATACTCCCGGACACCGCCGTCAGGAAAAGTAATCTTTATCATTGATATTCAATTAGATACACTGAAAATTTGGCATCTCCGGCAGACGAAGATGCCATATCGGCCACAAATTTAGCAATTTTATGCGAGATTTGCAAGCCGAAAAGTTTGGTGCATTCCGAGAAAGCCATCTCTCCGATGCTCGTGATCCCCTCGTTGAGCACGAGGCTCTCCATGGCGCTACTCTCGAAGGCCCAGTCGCCGATGCTCTTCACGCTGCCGGGGATTATCACGCTCGCCGACTGGCATCTGAAGAAAGCCCCTTCGCCGATCGAGGTCACCGTGTAGCTTTTCTTTTTATATGTGATCGTCTTCGGGATGTCAACTTTCTTGATGTCGGTGTCTTCCGCCCCCTTGACCTGGGCGCGCATGTTGGAGGTGTTGACACTGTAGATGATGCCGTCCTGGGTGTAGCTTGCGGCCGACGCTGTCATCGACAGCAGGGCCACGATGGCTCCGGATAGGAATAATCTCATTCGCTTGTTATAAAAAGGTTTCGGATAGACTGATAATAGACTCTTGGAAAGAGCGCGATGAAAAAGTGGTGATAAAAAAGATGGCGCAAAATTAGAAAAAGGGGTGGTAGAGACAAAAAACAGGGATATGACAAAGGTATGACAGCCTTTCAACTATCATACCTTCAATAAATTAAATTCACAAGTTATAGTTTCTACTTTTTCCGAAACAGAGCCTTATTTCATCTCCCGGAGGAAGGCTGCGATGTCCTGATCGGGGGCGAGGCGGAGCCGGGTGCGGAGGCGATGGCGGCTTTTCGTCACCGAACCGGGAGTTATGTTCAGTGCGCGGGCTATCTGCTTTGTCTCCATTCCTGCTAAAATATAGCACGCCATCCTGACTTCCCCACCGACTGTCTGCAGGCGCAGAGCAGCGTCAGGCCAAGCAGCAGAACGCTTCCCAAAAGGACCAGAGCATTGGTTCTTAGCTTTTTAATCTTCGGAGTCATCGTCGTCATCATCTTCCCAGTCGAGGAAATAGGTGTCGGCGTAACTCTCTTCGCGGAATTGGCTCAGCTTGCGTCCTTCCCGTTTCGTGGGACGCCCGAGACCTTTGCGACGGTCGACAAAACCGGATATTTTCGTCATCTCCAGCAGATCATATTGCGACTGCGGGGTGATGTTCTCAAGATAGTCGGGCACGAGTTTGGCGCCGAGGCGGTTGCCGGTGACGGCTTTCACCCGGAAGGTATAGGTCACCGGCGGCTTGCGCACGTCGATCACATCCCCCTCCTTGATGGTGCGCGACGGCTTCACGGGATTTCCACCCATCATCACGCGTCCTTTCTTGCAGGCCTCCGTGGCGATGGTGCGTGTCTTGAACACCCGCATCGCCCAGAGCCATTTGTCAATTCTCTCTTCGTTTGCCATGATGTTTTTTTGTCAGTGATCGGGTCAGTGATCGGGTCAGCGGCCGGATCAGGGATTGACCCTCTTCATGCGGAGCACTTCCTTATTCATCGAGTCGAAGAAGATCACTTCGTTGCTGCTCACGGGTTTGGCGGTCGTGATCTCCTCGAGGGCCACAACGAGCGCAGTCTCGTAGTTGAGGTCGGGGCAGGCCATGCGGGTGGTGATTATCTCGCTGAAGGAGATCGAGTTCGGCTGCTCCATGTCGATGTCGAGCCGGCCGTTGAGGATGTTGCAGCCTGTGTTGCCGTGGAGTTTCCCTTCGTCAACGTCGATCACGAATTTCATGTCGGGCACGTTGACCGCCTGGTCTTCGATGCGGGTCACCTGCCAGGTGCCGTTGAGGAAGTCGAAGTTCTGGTGCATCAGACGCATCACTTCGCGATGGGCCTCATTGTAGAAATAGAGGTAATAGTCGGAGTTGTCGATTCTCCAGGTGTAATATTTCACGGCGCCGAGCGCTGTGTTGATCTCATAGTCGGTGAGCCCCTCTTTGCTGCAGAGCATCATCGTGGTGGCCATCTCGCCGAAGCTGATGGTGGAGTCTTTGGGATTGTAGGTGTAGGTGGCGTTGAGCACGTTGCAGCCGTTGTTGCCGTAGACGCGGTGCTCTTCGGGCACAAATTTCAGGAACGGCGCCTTCTCGCCGACGGCATCCTTGCCGTAGACGGTCTCTATGGCCCAGTCACCCTTCACCACTCCTTTGCGAATCTCCTCCGAGGTGTAAAGCTTCTGTTCAGATTTCTTCGCTATGTTCTCGCGGTCGTGGGGAAGGACTGCGTTTTCCGGTTTCACACTTTTCTTGCCGCCGAAGAGCGAGCAGCCTGTGAGGATCACGACCATTCCTGCCGAAGCGGCCGCATATCCTATCTGTTTGAGAGTAATATTCATGATTTTCTTTTTTTCTATCTTATTTTCTTTCTTGTTTTCTCTAATAAAAGCCTTGTCAGTCGCCCCAGTGGCGCCGCAGCGGATATTTCGTGGGCCGCAGCAGCAGCCGGAGCGATGTGCTGTAGAATATATAGTTCCAGCACCAGTTCACGAGCACGCTGAGCTTGTTGCGCATGCCGAGAATCGACATCAGGTGGATCAGCATCCAGACGAGCCAGGCGGCGAAACCGCCGAAACTTGCCTTCCGGAGGTCGGCCACGGCCTTGTTCTTGCCGATGGTGGCCATGCTTCCTTTGTCGTTATAAACAAATTTGCGGCCAAACTTCCCTTCGTTGAGGTTGCGGGCGAGATTTCGGGCCTGCTGGATGGCGGGCTGAGCCATCTGCGGATGCCCGTGGGGATAGCCGTCGGTTACCATGAGGGCCACGTCGCCTATGGCGCAGACTGTCTCCTCATACCCCTTCACCCGATTGAATTCGTCGACCACGATCCGGTTGCCGTGGCCTATGGTTTCGGGGGGCATGCCGGGGATCGGCTCCCCTTTCACTCCGGCGGTCCAGATCATGGTCTCGAAATATTCGCGGTGGCCGTCGGCGAAGGTGACATATTTGTCGGCATATCCCTGCATGGAGGTGTTGAGCCTGACGTTGACCATCAGTTCTTCGAGATATTTCAGGGCCTTTTGCTGCGACACGGGGCGCATCGTCCCGAGCAGGCGGTCGCTGGCTTCGACGAGGGTGATGGTCACGTCGTCTTGCGACAGCTCGGGATACTCCTTCTTCAGGATATACTTCTTCATCTCGCCGAGCGCACCGGCGATCTCCACCCCCGACGGACCGCCGCCGACCACTAAGAAGCTTAGCAGCCGGCGCCGCTTCTCGGGGTCTTTACAGAGGGCGCCGCGCTCGAACCTGTCGAGGATCTCGTCGCGCGTATGCGCCGCTTCAGCCACGGTCTTGATGCCGAAGGTCTCGCGGTCGAGCCCTTCGATGCCGAAATAGTTGTTGGTCGATCCGGTGGCGATCACCAGCCGGTCGTAGCTGATGGTCTCGTAACTGGTGGTTATCTCCCGCTTCCCGAGGTCGACGTCTTTCACATGCCCCATGTGGTAGGAGACGTTGCGCAGCTTCTTCAGCTCGCGGCGGAACGGGAAACAGATATTGGCGCTCACCAGTCCCGACGAGGCCACCTGATAGAAGAGCGGCGGAAAACAATGGAAATTGTTCCGGTCGACAAGACAGACATCATATTTGTCGCGGTCGAGATGTTTGCAGAGATTCAGCCCGGCAAACCCACCCCCTATCACAACTATCTTTTCCTTTTCCATAACCTTTATCTAAATTGTAATAACAGAGGATCTCCATAATAATAACAGAGAATCCTCCTTTTTTAGTGTAACGAATCAGAATCGGAATAAGTTCCCGCCGACTCCTTCCCTCTCCATTCTCATCTCTGCTGCGGCATCCTAAACTCAGTTTTTTGTCAATTTTGCGGTTATAATCGCAAAAATTTGTACCTTTGCGTTCTCTTAATCTTGATTTTTTGTATGGCCGTGAAAATTGACACCCGAAAAGAGATTATCTTCGGTTCTTCTGATCCGAACGTTTCCCGCGTGCTTACCAAGAAAGCAAAGGAGGGTGAAGTGCGCAAGGTCGCTCCTCGCATTTATACCACCAATCTTGTTGACAGCCTGGAAAATATTGTGAGGCGGAACCTGATGGATATTCTTGCATATCGCTATCCCGACGCCCTCATAAGCCATCGCAGTGCCAAAGAGATGCGTCCGACAGCAACAGGAGATTTCTTTCTGACCAATTCAACCACGAGAAGGGTCACCGATCTGCCGGGCATAATCCTTAACTTTGTCAAAGGGCCGAAAGCTTCAAGGCATGACATCCCCTTTATGGGCATGCATATTTCCGGCGAACACCGATATATGCTTGAGAATATGCAGCTGTCGCGAAAGTCGGGCGACGAATCGCGAGTGCTTCCGGCAAGCGTGATTGAAAACAAACTCGAGCAAATTCTTCTCACCGGCGGCGAGCAACGGCTGAACGAATATCGCGACGAACTGAGGAGCGTTGCCGACGAACTGGGCATGCAGGCCGAGTTCGCCAAAATAAACGACATTATTTCGGCATTGCTTTCCACGCATGATGCAAAGTCGACCGATTCGGCAAAAGCTCTTGCCGCAGGAAATCCTTTCGACAGCAGACGCGTCGAACTTTTCGAAGTGCTCTTCGAGGCGATAAAAGACCGCTATTTTGTGATCCGCAACAACCGCAACACCGACGAGGAATCGTTTCGCCTTTTCTCTTTCTTCGAAAGTTATTTCTCAAACTATATCGAGGGGACTGAATTTGAGGTCGATGAAGCGAAGGCGATAGTCGATTCCGGCATCCCCATGCCGAGACGCGACGAGGACTCCCACGACATAATCGGCACTTTCAAAGTGCTTTCAAACCGCGCGGAAATGATGAAGACGCCGACATCGCCGAAGGAATTGTTTGCGATCCTCAGCCACCGCCACAGCATCCTGCTCGAGGGGCGGCCGCACATGAATCCCGGTGTTTTCAAAATGAAGAACAATCGGGCGGGAATGACCGAGTTTGTTGACCATCAGCTTGTGAAAGGGACTCTTTCGCAAGGATTCAAGTATTACGCCGCTCTGACCGACCCGTTTGCAAGAGCAATCTTCATGATGTTCATGATCAGCGAGGTGCATCCCTTTAACGACGGTAACGGTCGCATAGCCCGCGTGATGATGAACGCCGAACTTGTCCGTGCCGACCAATCGCGCATTATCGTGCCTACAGTTTTCCGTGAAGACTACATCCTCGCATTGCGTAAACTCACCCGCCACAATGACCCGATGGCATACGTTAACGTGATGACCAAGCTCCACCAGTTCAGCGACAACCTCTACGGCAACGATTTCACTGAGCTGAAGAACTACCTCGCCGCCTGCAACGCATACGAAGAACCCTCTCAAGCGAAACTTCAAATCATCGATCGATCAATATCAATATAAATTTGCATTTTATTTGCTAACTTTGCAGCATGAGACTGTTTAGATCAATTTTGCTGACGGGGGCGGGCGTGATCGCGGCGCTCCTGTCGGCCGTCGTCCCGGCTCGTGCGCAAGTCAACGCCGAACAGGTGATGACCATCGGCCGCAACGTGCTGGCCATGGACGACTATATGCTCGCTATCCAATATTTCAATCAGGCAATCAAAGCAAAACCATATCTTTCCGACCCATATTTCTTCCGGGCCCTCGCCAAACTCGAGCTCGAAGACTACAAAGGAGCCGAGGAAGACTGCTCACTTTCCATCGAACGCAACAAGTTCAAGACCGAGAGCTACAAGCTGCGCGGCTTCGCCCGCCAATATCTCGGCAAGGACTCCCTCGCCATCGAAGACTATAATATCGGACTGGCCTATAATCCGCAAGACAAATATTTTCTCTATTATAAGGCTGTGGCACAGTCGGAGATCAAGGATTACGCCGGCGCCGACTCCACGTTCAACACCCTTCTGCGGCTCTACCCCCGTTTCGACGACGGCCACGCCGCCCGAGGCCACCTGCTCGCCCTGCGCGGCGACACAGTGGCCGCCCTCGAAGCCCTCGCCAAGGCCGTGGAGATCAACCCCTCCCGCACGCAGCCATATATGCTCCGGGCCGAAATCGAATCGCACACCGGCCAATGGGAAGAGGCCCTCAAGGATATGGACGCGGTCATCAAACTGATGCCCCGCGAACCCGACCTCTACGTGAACCGCGCCTTCATCCGCTACAATCTCGACGACTATTTCGGAGCCATGGCCGACTATAACTACGCCCTCGAGCTCGATCCGCTCGACTACAGCGCGCTCTTCAACCGCGCCCTGCTCCGCTACGAGGTGAAAGACCTCAACCGCGCCGCCGACGACTTCAACGCCGTGCTCAAGCTCAAACCCGACAATTTCCACGCCCTCTATAACCTCGGACTCGTCAACCTCGAACGGGGCCACAACCGGGAGGCTCTCGCCTCCTTCGACCGGATCGCGCGGAAATATCCGAAATTCTACCCCGTCTATTACGCCCGCGCCGAGGCCCTGCGCAATCTCGGCGACATGCGGGCCGCTATGGCAAGCGTCCACATGGCCGACAATCTCGTGAAAGGGTATGTCAAAAATCCGGAGAAAAATCCGCTCGACAGGCCGACAATCCAGTCGGGCAAATCCAACAGCCGCGACAACCGCGCCGACGCCTCAGCCTCCGGCGAGAGCGAAACCGAAGTGATGGAACGCTTCAACCAGCTCGTCACCGTCTCCAGCTCACCGCATAGCCAGATGAGCTACAACGACCGCATAAAGGGACGCGTGCAAGACCGCGACATCGCCGTCGAACCGGAACCGGCCTACGCCCTGACGTTCACCGCCTCCCCCGCCTCGCTGAAGTCGACCTCCAACTATTTCCGCGAGCTCGACGACTTCAACCAGCGCGGTTATCTCGAGCAGCGCATCTATCTCTCCCCCGCCACCGCGGCCAACAGTTCCGACGCCGACTACGAGCAGATCTTCAGCCTCGCCGACAGCTACGAGCAGGCCACGCGCCGTCCCGACGTGCGCCCCGCCGACTGGCTCGCGCTCGGAATCGCCCGAACCATGCTCAAGGATTACGAGGCCGCCATCCTGGCCCTCAACAAAGCCGTCGACACCAACCCCGATTTCGCCATGACCCATATCGCCAGGGCATACGCACGCGAATCGCTCGGCGACGCACGCGACAAATCGCTCGCCATCGCCGACTACGACGAGGCCATCCGCCTCAACCCGCGTCTGGTCTACGCCTGGTTTAACAAGGGAAACATACTATATTCGCTCGGCGACTATACCTCCGCACTCGACTGCTACGCCCGGGCCATCGAGATCGACCCCACCTTTGGCGAAGCCTTCTTCAACCGGGGAATAACCTATCTGCGCCTCGGCAACAAGCACCTCGCCTTCGCCGACCTCTCGAAAGCCGGCGAGCTCGGCGTGATCCCCAGCTATAACCTACTGAAGCGCATGAAATAGCGCCTATTTGTTGTAATGGTTCATGGCGAAGTCCGGCCCCGACAAGCAGAAGGCTTTCACGCAGTCGGCAGCCCGCTTCAGGATCTCCGGCATCTTCTCCATCTCCTCCGGCGGAAACTCGCCGAGCACGAAATCTATCTGGCCGCCGCGCGGGAAACCGTTGCCCACGCCGAAACGAAGCCGGGCGTAAGCCTGGGTGCCGAGTTCCGACGCGATGTTTTTCAAGCCGTTATGCCCCGCGTCGCTACCCGCCTTGCGCAGGCGCAGCTTGCCGAAAGGAAGGGCGAGGTCGTCGCAGACCACGAGCAGATTCTCCAGCGGAAGCTTCTCGCGGTTCATCCAATAGCGAACGGCCACGCCGCTGAGGTTCATGAACGTGCTCGGCTTCAGCATAAGCAGTTCGCAATTCTTCACCTTCACCAGCGCCATGTCGCCATAGCGCTTCGACTCGAAGGCGACTCCCGCCTGCGAGGCGAGTTCGTCGGCCACCATGAAGCCTGCGTTATGGCGCGTGCCGACATATTCCGGGCCCATATTTCCCAGACAGGCAATCAGAAATCTTTTCATATCAGCTCCGGGAGGCGGAGGGAACTTCTCTCCCCCTCCGAATAATTTTTTAATCCAGTTCATATTGGCAGACCCTTTAAAGCGTTAAGGTCTAAGAAAAAAGCACCATGCCCGAAGACATGATGCTTATGCGTTTCCGCGTGGCAGAGCCGGCTATTATGCCTCGGCTGCTTTGGCCTGGGCACCGCGGGCTGCACGTGTGAGCTGCACGGCGCAAACCACAGCGTTCTTGGCGTTCATCAGCTCAAGACCTTCGAAGTGAAGGTCGCCTACTGCCATCGACTTGCCGAGCTGCAGGTCGTCAACGTTGATCACCAGACGCTCGGGGATGTTGCTGTAGACAGCTTTTACTTTCAGCTTGCGCATGGAGAGAGTCAGCTTACCACCGGCTTTCACACCGGCTGCGTGACCCTCGATCTGCACGGGCACTTCCATCACGATAGGCTTGTCGGGATATACCTGGAGGAAGTCGATGTGGAGAAGAGTGTCTTTCACCGGCTGGAACTGAAGGTCTTTCATCACAGCCTTGATCTCCTCGCCGTTGAGAGTGAGGTCAACCTCGTAGATATCGGGAGTATAGACGAGCTTGCGGACATCTTCTGCGGTCACCACGATGTCTGTGGTGATCATGCCGCGCTTAGCGTCGAGCTCCACGAGCTTCTGACCGGGCTTGAGCTCGCCCTTGAAAGGAAGCTCCACGAGTGCGCCACCATTGATCACTGCGGGGATTTTGCCCTCTTTGCGGAGAGCTTTCACCGACTTCTTGCCAAGCTCTGTGCGGGGCTCGGCTGCCAATTTGAATGTCTTCATTGTTTAAGTTGATTTGTGTTACTCAAAATAAGTTTGCTCCGAGGGTCATTGCCCGGGAAGCCGGCGCCTCACGGACGCCAACGAATTTCCCATCACACGATTTGCTCAAAAGCGCCGCAAAGTTAATAAATTTCTTTCAATCCTGCAACCCCCAATCCCCATCCAAAATTCAAAATTCCCCAAGTCCTACTCCCTCCCGCAAACGGAGGCAAGCTTGCAGTATTGGCAGGCTTCAGGTAGCCGCGCCGGCGCAAACGGCGTCGCGGGGTCGAAAATCTCCTGCAGCATCCCGTCGAGCCTCTCCTCGAAGGCGTCGGCAAGTTCGGGATCGGCCGAGTCGGTCACCTTCGCATAAGTGCTACCCGCTTTAATCTCCGGCAGCGACTCCTTTCCTCCGGAGTATATGGCGTTAACGTCATAGATTGACGTCTTCACCTTGCCGGGCATCTCCTCACCCTCCTCGGCCATGCGCCGCTTGAGAAGGCCGGCATAAAGGAAGAGCTGGAAGATGTTCTCGCATTTCTTATATTTGCCCCACTCTTCGACGTTGCCAAACACAGCCTCCATGTCTGCGGCCTGCAGGTCAACGCTACCGGTCTTATAGTCGATGATCCTCACCTCGTTGCCGCCGGCCAACCCCTCATGGGCGCCCGGAGCCTCGTCGACGCGGTCGAAGGCATAGCTCATGTTGACGCTAAACCGTCCGTCGTCGACAGGATAGCTCAGCCTCCCCTTCACCTCGCAACCGATCAGAAGGCGCGGCGCCTGACTGAGGTCATATCTCACCACGCGCTCCACCTGCCGCTCGATGCGCCGCGCCACCATCGCCGCCGCCCCGTCGAGCGGCCGCCCGAGCTTCTCGTCGGGGAGATGGAAATGCTCCCTGTTGACCGCACGCCTCACTTCCGCCTTTATCCGGCTCTCTCCCCCCTCTTTCCCTTCGAGTATCCCACGAAGAAACTTCGCGTCGAGAAGTATCCGCGAGCGGAGATAGCGGTTGCGGTCCGCCTCCCGGGGAACATAGAGATGCTCCATCGTGCGGTGAAATATATTGCCCTGCGTGATGACGTCGATATATTCCGACGGCTCGGGATCATCCTTTATGCCGACCACGGTGGTGTAATAGAATCTGACAGGGCACTTGATATACTCCCTCAGCGCCGAAGCCGACAGATTCCGTCTGCTCTCCGGGTCGCGGAATTTCGCGAGTTCGCGCATCACTTCGGCATCCTTCTCCACCGGTTGCGGCTTATGCTCCTCCACGCTCAGATTGAAACCATATTCCACCTTCCGGATGCGATCCTTGGCATAAAGGAGTTCGAGCTGGGCCAGAAAACGCGACTTGCCCCCCGAACGCATTCCCTCCCCTTCGCGGGAGTCGTAGATGAGGGTCACGTCGGAAGCGCGGGAGATCATGCGGTAGAAATAATATGAATAGAGGGCTTCGGAGCTGAGCGACGACGGGAGACCGTAGCCCGAGCGCAATGCGTCGGGGATGAAGGTGCGCTTGCGCGACCGCTGCGGCAGAATCGAGTCGTTGAGCGAAAGCACCACAAGATGACGGAAGTCGATGGCGCGGGTCTCGAGCATACCCATGATCTGGAGACCGCGCAGAGGCTCACCCTTGAAGGAGACCTTCTCCATGGCGAGCAGACGGTCCACGAGCTTGAATACGGTGCGGGCCCGCATCTCGAAACCGAATTTGCCGACCGTGTTGCGCAGCTGGGTCAGCGCCCGGCGATAGCGCTGGATCTGCGACCGCTCTATGTTGCTCTTCACCTCGCCTCCGTCGCCGCCGACCACGCTGTCGTCGGCACGCTTCAGCGCCTCGTCGACCGTGGCGAGCACCCGCTCGAGATAGTCGATCACTCCCTGAGCGCTCTCGCTGCCGGGGGCCATTCCGGTGTAAAGAAGGTCGTAAAGGGGCACCGAGTGCTCCCGGATTTCCTCCATAGTCACCACATATCGGTGGTTTTTGTTGATATATCCGTTGATTTCCGACGCCTTCGCGCTTCCGATGGCAACATGCACGAGCGGATGCGACAGCAGGGCGCTGATCTTCTCATGGTAATAGCCTGTCTCTCCCCTCATGCTCCGGATGTCTGACTGGGCCTCGCGCAGATGGTGCATAAACGAGGCCACGGAGGTGAACCTCATAGAATATCCCATCGTGAGGTTGACGTCTTTCAGACCGTCGGGGAGTGAATAGAGAAGCGGAAGAAGAAGCCCTTCGTCGGGGAGCACCACGGCCACTTCGGCGGCCTCCATCTTTTCGGCGCCGGTCTGCTCCAGCAGTTCGCCGACGCGCAGTCCTGCAATCTTCGCCTGCGCCGAATTGGATGGGGAAGCCATCACGCTGATCGAGGCCGGCATCTCCCGGGTGTCGGAGGCGGCCATATACTCGCGCGCCCAGCGGGGCTCGGGGAAATTGCGCATGTTGATCGCCATCTCCCTGCCCGGCGACATGCTCCGGTCGGAAAGCACCGGACCGGTGGCGTCCCAGAAAAATTCGCAATAGGCGCGGCCGTCGGCGTCGCGCATCTTCCCCAGGGTCTCGAAGATTTCATTTTCAGTGGTGGAGAGGGCGTTGAAGCCCACGGCCACCACCCTTTTCCAGCGCCGGCGCAGCCGCTCTTCGTCAAGTTCGGCCACCGCCCGGCGGAACATTCCGCCGCGAGTGGCGAGATTCTCTTTCAGAAGCTCTGTGTTGAGTGCCTCGTAAAGGTCGTGGAGACGCCCCCAGAGAGAGAGAAAACTCTTTTTCAGCTCCGATTGGTCGGCCTCGCCGCCGATGGTGCTCCAGAACGACTTCACATCCTTCTGCTGCGGAGAATAGCCGAAATAGCGCTCGATCGTGGCGATCTGCTCGTCGGTGAGATAATTCGACGACAGGTCGTGGATATTGCTGACGTTTCTGAAAAGCATCTTGGCATCGACGTCATATTGGTCGACCTCCGAGAAATCGGAGAGCATGATTTCGGCCCAGGGCACAAACCAGTCGAAGTCGACAAGGTCGCCCTCTTCGCCATCCCCACCGCCGCGCTTCATCTCGGAGTAGAGCCTGTAGAGCCGGAACACGAGATCGAGCTGCGGGGCTTCGTCGAGACCGGAAAGAGTCTGCGCGAACTCCGCCACCGACATCACTTCGGGGGCAATCACGCGCCGCGGGCTGCAAGCCGCGAGATAATTGAGGAAGAATTTGCCGGCACGCTTGTTGGGGAATACAAAAAGATGGTCGGAAAGGTCGCCGTCGACGGCCGTATAGGCCTCGGCAACCGATTTCAGAAAAGGCCGGGGAGTCTGGGATTCATTCATAATGCGAATTTACTACTTATTTTGCGGAAAATTTTGTAACTTTGCTAAAAGTTTAGGTTTTTACTCCTTATCTTGCAGTCAGGGGGAACTGCGAAGCAGGAGTTTCAGCAATCCGTCAAGACGTGAAATTCTCCGAAATTCCGGGTCAGGAACATATCAAGAGCTGTCTGCGCGACTACGCCGACAGCGGCAAGGTGCCCCACGCGCTCCTTATCGCGGGCCCTCCCGGGGCCGGCAAGATGCTGCTTGCCCGTGCGTTCGTGCAATATCTGCAGTGCGAGTCCCCTTCGGGCGGCGAACCCTGCGGCCATTGCCGCTCATGCCGCCTGCATCAGGAGCTCTCCCATCCCGACCTGCATTTCATCTTTCCGGTGATTTCCGCGAAGGCCGACGTCTCGGCCGACCTCATGCCTCAGTTTCTCGACATGCTGCGGAAATATCCCGCCATGCCCGATGAGAAATGGCTCGAGCTGATCGAGGCCGGAAACTCCCAGCCGGCGATCTACGTGAAGGAGGCCGACGATATCATACGCGCCGACGCCTTCCCGCCCCTGATGTCGAAGCAGAAGGTTTTCCTGATATGGCTTCCGGAGAAGTTCCGCCCCGAGACGGCCAACAAGCTCCTGAAAGTGATCGAGGAGCCCTCGCCGGGGACTCTCTTCATCCTCGTGAGCAACAACGAGCTGCAGCTGCTGCCGACGATCTTCTCGCGGGTGCAGAGACTCCACGCCGGGGCGATCGGCGAAGCGGAAATGGCGCGCTATATCCGCGACAGCTACGGCGTCGACGCCCAGACGGCCACGGCTCTCGCCCACGTGGCGGAGGGGAGCCTGATCCGCGCCGACGAGATTGCCTCCCGCTCGGGGGAAAACGAGGAGTTCCGTCTCCTTTACCAGAGCCTGATGCGCGCCGCCTACGGCATAAAGGTAGCCACTCTCCGCGACCTGGCCGACAAGACGGCCGCGTTCGGCCGCGAGAAGATCCGCCGTTTCCTCTCCTACGTCTCCTCCCAGCTCCGCGAGAACTTCATCTTCAATCTCCGGATGCCCTCTCTCTGCGCCCTCACTCCCGAAGAGGAGGCCTTCTCCCGCAATTTCTCCCCCTTTGTCAACCATCTCAACGTGGAGGATTTCCTCAGCGAGACCGACCGCGCGAGAACCGACATCGAGCGGAACTGCAACTCCAAAATCGTGCTCTTCGATTATTTTCTCCTCATGATCGGATTGCTGCGCAGAAAATAAAACATTAACTGTTAACATAAATACTACTTTTTTAATACCATCAATATGAAACCTACATTGTTCATCCTTGCGGCAGGTATGGGAAGCCGCTACGGCGGTCTCAAACAGCTCGACGGTCTCGGCCCTTCAGGCGAGACAATCATGGATTATTCGGTGTTCGACGCTCTCAGAGCCGGATTCGGCAAGATTGTTTTCGTGATCCGTCATGATTTCGAGCAGGAATTTCGCGAAAAGATAATCTCCAAATATGAAGGCCACGTTCCCGTGGAAGTAGTGTTCCAGGACATCAACACTCTCCCCGAAGGCTTCAAGCCCAACCCCGAGCGCACAAAGCCTTGGGGCACCAACCACGCCGTGCTGATGGGCAAGGACGTGATCAAGGAACCCTTTGGAGTGATCAACGCCGACGACTATTACGGCGCCGACAGCTTCAAGGTGCTCGCCGACTTCCTCCGTTCGGTGGAGGGCAAGAAGAAATGCTATTGCATGGTCGGCTTCAACATCGAGAACACCCTCAGCGAGAACGGCGGCGTGTCGCGCGGCCTCTGCGAGGTGAACGAGGAGGGTTTCCTCACCGGCGTGACCGAATGCCACGGTATAGAGCGCAAGAACGGCAAGCTCATCCAGCTCGTCGACGGCAAAGAGACGGATTTCCCCGAGAACGCAAGCGTTTCGATGAACATGTGGGGCTTCACTCCCGACTATTTCGACTATAGCGAGAAGGCATTCGTGGAATTCCTCAAGCAGAACGGCAACGAGCTCAAGACCGAGTTCTATATCCCGACCGTGGTCAACGACCTGATCAACTCGGGCGAGATCACCCTCAAGGTGGAGCGCACTCCCTCGAAATGGTTTGGCGTGACCTACGCCGCCGACCGCCCCGCCACTGTGGCCCAGTTCGCAAAGCTCGTGGAGGAGGGCCTCTATCCCACTCCCCTCTTCAAATAATTTATGACTATGAAAGATAAAATATTAGTTACCGGAGGCACCGGTTATATCGGTTCCCACACCACGGTCGAGCTCCAGAAAGCCGGCTATGACGTGGTGATCATCGACAATCTGTCGAATTCCAACATCGAGGTTCTCGACGGCATCGAGGCCATCACAGGCATCCGTCCCGTTTTCGTCAAGGGGGACTGCACCGACATCGAGACGCTGCGCAAGCTCTTCAAGGAGAACCCCGGCATCAAGGGAATCATCAACTTCGCAGCCTCCAAGGCAGTGGGTGAATCGGTCCACAAGCCGATCCTCTATTACCGCAACAACCTCGGCACTCTGCTCAATCTTCTGGAGTGCATGCCGGAATATGGCGTGAAGGGAATCGTTTTCTCGAGTTCCTGCACCGTCTATGGCGAGCCCGACAAGAACCCGATCGACGAGACGGCTCCCATCAAGCCCGCCACATCGCCCTATGGCAACACCAAACAGATCTCCGAGGAGATCATCACCGACGTGATCCACAGCGGCGCACCGATCAAGAGCATCATCCTGCGCTATTTCAACCCGATCGGCGCCCATGAGTCGGCCCTCATCGGCGAACTCCCCGTCGGAGTGCCCCAGAACCTCGTGCCCTATCTCACGCAGGCAGCAGCCGGAATCCGCAAGGAGCTCACCGTCTTCGGCGACGACTACAACACCCCCGACGGATCATGCATCCGCGACTACATCGACGTTGTCGACCTCGCCAAGGCTCATGTCACGGCCATGAAGCGCATGCTCGACAATCCCGACACCGACGCCATCGAGATCTTCAACCTCGGCACAGGCCGCGGCCTCTCCGTGCTTGAACTGATCAACAGCTTCGAACGTGCCACCGGCGTAAAAGTGCCCTACCACATCGGCGCACGCCGCGAAGGCGACATCGAGAAGATCTGGGCCGAGCCCACTAAAGCCAACACCGTGCTTGGCTGGAAAGCCGAAGTGCCCGTCGACGCCACCATGCGCAACGCCTGGGCATGGCAATGCCGCCTCGCCGAAAAAGCCCCCAAAGCCTAACCCCCGGCCAACCAACCAACCGCAACCAACCAACCGCCGGCTAAAAACCGCAACCAACCGCAAACGACCGCCGGCAACCAACCGTCGGCCAAAAACCGCAACCAACCTCAGGCGGACAGTCCCCCAAGGCTGTCCGCCTGTCGCATACCCGGCCAGCCCGTCCCGGCCAGCCCCGACCAGCCAGCCGGTCCGCCGCCCGTCCGCCGCCCGTCCGCCGCCCGTCCACCGCCCGTCCACCGCCCGTCCACCGCAAACCCTAAAGGCCCTAAAGGCTCTAAAGGCTCTATTTCAAGCGCATCCAGCCCCGACGGGGCTGCATTTCGGTAACCCCGGGTTAGCGAGGATGGGCATTGCCTATCCGAGTCTACCCGGGGGCCGCCAACCAACAGGTATGAACCCCAAAGCGGGTTCCCCTGCCCCAACCGGGGATGCCCTCTCCCCTTCCAAATCGAGACAGCGCTCGCCAGCGAGCGCTGTCTCTGCGCCTTTGAGTGAGACCTTGACCACACTATTCACTAATTGCAGTCAGCATACGTACGCCGAAAATTCGGACTTCGGATGAGAAAAATATGTACAAAAGCACCACAAATTAAAAAATAAGTGGTAACTTTGTACACATGAAGCAGGAAATACCTGAAAACATACAAAAGATACTTGGCGAGAATAACGGGACAATATCATCCTCTCAGGCCAAGAGCATTGGACGCTATGCTTATTATAGCGTTCTCAGGCTCGTAAAGCAAGGCGTGCTGTATAAAATACGAAACGGTTTGTACATGGAGCCTTCCAGATTGGCAAACACTATGATTGACATAAACCGATTGATTCCGTCGGGCGTCCTCTGCCTATATTCCGCATGGTCTTATTATAATCTTTCAACTCAGATTCCGGCGGATTTCAATGTGGCTGTTGACAAAAATATAAAAGTAACAGTTCCGGATTATCCCCCTATCAGGCTCCTGCGATGGAGCGGGAAAACCCTTTCAATCGGAATAGATACTGTTCATATAAACGGATATGAGGTGAGGGTCTATAATCTTGAAAAGAGTGTTTGTGACGCTATTAAATTCAGGAATAAAATAGGCATAGATGTAATGTCCGAGGTTCTGAGGAATTATTTTCAAAGGGCTGACCGTAATATTGTCAGACTTGAAAGTTATGCCCGGGAACTCCGGTTGTGTTCTGTACTTGAAAAATATATGGAAGTCGAACTATGACAAAAGATTACGGCAAATCAATACACGACAGGTTACTTAATATATCCAGGAAAGAACAGCTTTCTTTTCAGATGATATTGAGCCGCTATATTCAAGAACGGTTCCTGTACAGGGTGTCGGTAAGCGAATATTCTTCAAAATTTCTATTGAAGGGAGGAGCTCTTCTGTATGTATTTGATTTATTTGCGGCCCGACCAACTTTGGATATAGATTTACTCGGCATTGGTGTGAAAAACAGCCTGCCGAATATGAAGAATATCTTCTCCGAGATCTGTTCCATCAATGAGGAAAGCGATGGAGTCACTTTCGATGTGGAATCCTTGGAAGTTATGGAACTCATGGCGAATAAGAAATACCGGGGTGTTCGCATAACAGTTCCGGTAAGACTTCATTCCATGAAAGAGAATCTTTCGATAGACATTTGTTTTGGTGATATAGTCACGCCATCGCCGGTACAGATAGAGTATCCTCTTCTTTTGGATGACAAGCCGGCGGCAACACTATTGGCATATTCCCCTGAAACCATAGTGGCTGAAAAATTTGATGCCATGATTTCACTTTCTGAGAATAACAGCCGCATGAAAGACTTCTTTGATGTTTACCGGTTCATTCAACGAGGAAATCTTAATTCCGCTATATTGGAAGAAGCAATAACAGGGACCTTTGTAAATCGTGGTACCAAATATCAAGAAGGACATCCATTATTTACCGAGGAGTTTGCCAATAATTCAGTACGCCAAACTCGATGGAAGGCATTTCTGAAAAGAATTAAATACTCGGAAACTCTGGATTATCCGTCTGTCATGGGCGAAATCAGAGAATTTCTTTTACCATACTGGCTTCAACAAAGAAAATGACAATTCAGTACACATCCGGCCTACATTTAATATTGGAGACCTACAAATAGCTGAAGATTACTACCGCCTGCTGCCAGCCCCGACGGGGCTGCATTTCGGTAACCCCGGGTTAGCGAGGATGGGCTTTGCCCATCCGAGTCTACCCGGGGGCCGCCAACCAACAGGCATGAACCCCAACGCGGGTTCCCCTGCCCAAAATTTAGTGATCAGTGTGCAGTGATTAGTGAGTGTGATTGGCACCGATTGTGTTATCTCCCGAACAGCTCCGAATGAGATCCAAGTCGTACCAAATCTATCTCATTGCTATTCGGATCAAACCAGATTAGAAGAAAGTCTCCTTCAATATGGCACTCCATGTATCCTTTGTAGTTGCCGCTGAGCATGTGAGGATAATTACTTTCTGGAATCGGTTCCTCTTTAGCAAGCTTCTGTAGAATTTCGTTAAGTTTCTTGACTTTTGCGGGATTGTTCCGGAATCTTTTATAGTCTTTTTTATATTGTGAAGATGCTTTTAGAGATTTCATAAGCCCATCGATTTCTCCATTGCAGATATTGACGATAGGTCAAGAGCCGGCTGGTTGCGCAAAGCTCCGCTCTCCACCTCCTTCATGGCAGCAAGTGTAGTTGCATTGGGTTCACAATATGCGGCATCAAGCAAGACCGTTTCCACATAGTTGTTAAGACTACGGTTTTCACGTCGAGCAAGCAGTTTCAGCCGTTCAATTAAATCCACCGGGAGACGAAAACTCTGATTCTTTTTCAGTGCTATATCCATAAGTATAATATTTTATGCCGCAAAGATAGCATAAATGTATTACACTTACAACATTTTCGCATTTTCGTATTCTCTATCCCCTAATTTCCAGCCCCGAAGCCGCTCAGCCGGCCAAGCGACCGTCATCACCGACCAGCCGCCGGCCAAGCGACCGTCATCGCCGACCAGCCCCAACGCGGGTTCCCCTTCTGACAGATCACCTCTTCGTAGCCACCATACATCCAACTTATATTTGCACACTACATCTCTGACACTGTCATTGCCGATACCTACTATTGCTCCTAATATCTATTCGTAAAGAAATATCTACTCATAAAAACTCCAATAGAGGTAATGGAACGAATCTTATCACAACCCCTACACTCTTGTTTATTATTTCTTCTTATTGATTACCTTTAAGCCAAATTTATTTAGTAATTTTGCATTGATTGAGGATTATTTACCCTCAAAAATATGCATAATGGCAACACAAAGCGAGGCAGCATTAGAACAAGGGCTCATTAAAGCTCTGCAAAGTATGGACTATGAGTTCGTGCAGATTGAAGAAGAAACCAATCTGCACAAGAACTTTAAGCGTCAATTAGAAATTCATAATAAAGGTGCACTTAAAACAGTCGGCAGGACAGAACTGACTGACAAGGAGTTTGAACGCGTTCTAATCCATTTGGAGGGAGGAACTCGTTTTGAAAAGGCTAAGAAGCTTCGCGACCTTTTGGCACTCGATCTTGATAATGGCAAACGAGTATGGCTCGAATTTCTCAACACTCAGAAATGGTGCCAGAACGAATTCCAGGTATCTAATCAAATAACAGTTGAAGGACGGAAGAAATGCCGTTATGACGTTACCATCCTAATAAATGGTCTGCCCCTTGTTCAGATTGAACTTAAACGTCGCGGTGTAGAACTCAAAGAGGCTTATAATCAAATTCAACGTTATCACAAGACCTCTTTTCATGGATTATTTGACTATATTCAATTATTCGTCATATCTAATGGAGTGAACACTCGATATTTCGCCAATAATCCAAATCAAGGTTACAAATTTACATTTAATTGGACTGACATCAAGAATCATCCTTTCAACGATCTTGGCTTGTTTGCCTCTGAATTTTTCGACAGGTGCACACTCGGAAAGCTAATCAGCAAATATATTGTTCTTCATGAAACCGATAAATATTTAATGGTATTACGTCCATATCAGTATTATGCGGTTGAGAGGATTATAGATCGTGTAAATAACTCCACAAAGAATGGCTATATTTGGCATACTACTGGTGCGGGTAAGACACTTACTTCATTCAAGGCGGCCCAACTTGTAGCTGAAATTCAAGAAGTAGATAAGGTGATGTTCGTTGTAGACCGTCACGACCTCGATACACAGACACAGGAGGAATATGAAGCCTTTGAAAAGGGAGCGGTAGACCATACTGATGATACCACGGAGCTTATACGCCGTTTAAATGGCCAGAGTAAAATTATCATAACTACCATTCAGAAACTTAATGCTGCTGTGAGCAAGGAGCATTACAGCCGTCAAATCGAAGGAATGCGTGACAAACGTATAATAATGATCTTCGATGAATGCCATCGTAGCCAATTCGGAGAAAGTCACAAAAATATTGTAAAATTCTTCCGCAACTCTCAATTGTTCGGATTCACCGGCACGCCTATCTTCCAAGAAAACAGCATTGGCAAACGCACTACGGCTGAGATTTTTCACGATTGCTTGCATTATTATCTTATCAAGGATGCAATCGCAGACGAAAATGTTCTTGGCTTCCTTATCGAATATGTGACCGGAAATGTAACGCCATCTAATGAGGTGCAAGAAATAGCTCGAAAGACAGAGATTGCTAAATACATTCTTAACAACTTCGAACGCTCAACTCTAAATGGAGAATTTGATGCGCTGTTTGCTGTTTCATCCGTGCCGGAACTAATCCAATATTATAAGATTTTCAAATCACTTAACCCGAAAATCAATATAGGAGCAGTCTTTACATATGCAGCGAACCCATCGCAAGACGATGCAAAAACAGGCGACAACGATGGTTTCGAAACTAACAATGTAGATGCTGATGAATTGCAACTTATAATGGATGACTATAATAAAATCTTTGATACGCAATTCACTACCGATACATTCAGAGCGTATTATGATGACATAAACCGCCGTCTGCGAAAGAAGCATCCGGATCCCCGCCCCCTTGACCTCTGCATTGTAGTAGGAATGTTTCTAACGGGATTTGATTCAAAGAAACTCAACACGCTTTATATCGACAAGAATCTTGAATATCATGGTTTGTTACAGGCGTTCAGCCGTACGAACCGTGTTATCAACGAAAAGAAGCGTTTTGGGAAAATAATATGTTTCCGCGACCTTAAGGATCGTGTTGACGATAGTCTGCGACTTTTCAGCAACGAAGAACATACAATTCCAGCCGGTGTGATTCGTCCATCTTATAGTGAAGTTCGTACTGCCTATAACGATGCAGCATTAGCTCTCAAAGCCAAATGTGCCACAGTCCAATCAGTCGATTTTCTACAAAGCGAACCTGACAAATTGGAATTTATCAAGCTTTTCAGAGAGATAATCAAGACTCATGCTGAAATCAAGGTATATGAAGAATATACCGAGAATGATTCTGAGTTCATTCTGTCGGAGCAAGAATATAACGACTATTTAAGTAAGTATCTCGATATCGTCATGCCGGTAAAAACATCGGCAGACAATACCCAAACCAATGAACCTGACACGCCTTATGGCGAATCTCAGACGGCTGACGATATAGATTTCTATCTTGAACTATTGCATAGCGATGTAATTAACGTTGCTTATATTCTTGCTTTGATTGCCGACCTTCAGCCCTCCGCCGATGATTACGAAGCTAAACGCAAGAACATCATCGACACAATGATACGAGATTCCGAAATGCGCTCTAAAGCACATCTTATAGATGGTTTTATCCGAAAGAATGTCGACGATGATGCTGCAAACTTCGAGCGACAGAAAGCCGATGGCACAATTGACCTGGAAGGCCGTTTGCGCAATTATATCTCCAATGAGCGTGATGCTGCCATAGAAGCACTCTCCGTATCTGAAGATATCCCCATTGACGTACTTAACAACTATCTTCGGGAATATGATTACTTGCAAAAGTCGAAACCTGAAATCATTGAGTCAGCTCTGAAAGGGAAACATCTTGGGCTTCTTAAGACCCGCCGGACTCTGAAAAGAATAATTGCGGCTTTAACAAACATTATCAAAACATTTACTTGGGACTAAAAACACGATAACAATGAGCGAAGAACTTCAACAACAACTCCGTGCTCAACTTTGGAATGTTGCCAACACGCTTAGGGGCAATATGTCAGCCGGCGATTTTATGTATTTTTCCCTGGGTTTTATTTTCTATAAGTACCTATCGGAGAGAATTGAGAAATCAGTAGATGCTGCCCTTGTCGATGACAATATAACATTCAAGCAGCTATGGCAATCAACTGATGAAGATTCCGAAGAATTGAGGGATGAGGTGCGCAATCAGTGCATGGAATCTATTGGATATTTTATTGAACCCGAGTTTCTGTTTTCATCGGTTATTGAATCGATCAATGCAGGCGAGAACATTCTTCCCAAGCTCGAACGGTCGCTCAAACAGATAGAAGACAGCACCCTCGGTCATGACAGTGAAGAAGATTTCGGAGGTTTATTCTCCGACATCGACCTCAATTCTCCAAAACTTGGCAAAAGTTCAGAAGATAAAAATTCACTTGTGTCATCGGTTCTCCTTGCTCTTGATGAAATCAAGTTCGGCTCGGAAGCCGCCGACGAGATAGACATTCTTGGCGACGCCTATGAATATATGATAGCTCAATTTGCCGCAGGCGCAGGCAAGAAGGCTGGAGAATTTTACACTCCTCAGGAAGTCAGTCAGATCCTTGCCGACATTGTAACAACCGGGAAGACGCGCCTCCGCAATGTATATGATCCCACTTGCGGCTCAGGCTCATTACTTATACGTGCAGCACGCGAGGGCAAAGCTGAAGACATCTTCGGACAAGAGAAAAATCCGACAACATATAATCTTTGCCGAATGAATATGCTGCTTCACGGCATTAAGTTCAAGAATTTCTCTATAGCCAACGGCGATACTCTCGAACATGATGAATTTCCCGATTGCACAGCCGATCACGGCTTTGATGCCGTGGTAGCCAATCCTCCTTTCTCGCAGACCTGGAGCGCTGCACAGAAGTTCCTGACCGGCGATGATCGATTCAGTAAAATAGGTGTACTCGCACCTAAATCAAAGGCCGATTTTGCGTTTATTCTTCACATGATCTACCATCTTAACGATGGAGGCACAATGGCATGTGTCGCTCCGCACGGTGTTCTGTTTCGTGGTAATGCAGAGGGTACAATTCGCCGCTGGCTCATCGAGAAACGTAACTATATAGATGCGATTATCGGACTTCCTGCCAATATTTTCTATGGCACATCAATTCCTACCTGCATTATTGTAGTAAAGAAATGCCGCAAGGCAGATGACAATATTCTGTTTATTGACGCAAGTCGAGAATTTGAAAAAGTCAAGACACAGAATAAACTACGTCAGGAACACATCGACAAAATCGTAAACACTTATCGTGAGCGTAAAGAAATCGAACGTTACAGCCACCTTGCAACCATTGAAGAGATAGCGGAGAACGACTACAATCTCAACATCCCCAGATATGTTGATACTTTCGAAGAAGAGGAACCAATAGATATCAAGGCTGTAATGGCAGAAATCAAGGAACTTGAGGCTAAACGAACTGAACTTGATAAGGAAATCGAAGTATATCTCCGTGAACTTGGTATCATTGAAAATGACTAATCGCTATGGCTACAAATAAAAAAGAAAAAGTCCTCAATGTGCCAACTCTGAGATTCCCCGGCTTCACCGAAGAATGGCAAAAGTCCGCACTTGGCGATATATGCATTGTTCAAATGTGCAAAAGAATATTTGCACACCAAACAAGTCAAGTCGGAGATGTCCCTTTTTATAAAATAGGGACAATAGGTGGTATTCCCGATAGTTACATCTCAAAAGAACTTTTTGATGAATACCGATGCAAGTACAACTATCCACAACAGGGAGAGGTTATGATTACTTGTGCAGGCACAGTTGGGAAAGCTATTCCATTTGATGGCGTAGATTCTTATTTCCAAGATAGTAATATCGTATGGTTGAGTAACCCAACCGATCAGATAAACAACAAATTCCTGTATTATATAATTTCACGGGTAGAATGGTCTCGACTCAATTCAACAACCATAACTCGGATTTATAATGACGATTTACGGAAGTTAGGAATCTCCTATCCAAACAGAACCGAGCAGAAGAAAATTGCGGATTTTCTTTCGCTCCTTGACGAGCGCATCGCGTTGCAAAGCAAGCTGATTGACCGTTTAAAATCCTTAATGGACGGAATTATAGATAAGGTCACAGCATGGACTCCGAATATTTCCATTGCAGAATGTCTTGATTGTTATAGTTCAACCTTACAAGAGTGTGAGACAGAGGAACAAGGCACATATCCTGTTTATGGTGCTAATGGTGTTTGCGGCTATCTTAATTATGCTGCCATTTCAGACTCGGCTATACTCATTGTAAAAGATGGCTCTGGAGTAGGAAACGTTTCGTATACTAATGGCGATTGCTCGGTAGTAGGCACACTGAATTATCTTATGCCAAAGAAAAATTTTTCAGCGAAGTTTTTATACTTCGTTCTGAAAAGATTTAATTTTCAGCCTTATAAAACCGGCATGGCTATACCACATATTTATTTCAAGGCATATTCAAAGGCTCGCATATTCTGCCCCGACTATGAAGAACAATCGAGAACAGCGGCATACCTATCTCGCATAGAAGATAAGATTGCTCTTGAAGAAAGATTACTCTGTTTGTTGCAAGAGCAAAAGCACTATCTACTGTCAGCGATGTTTATATGAACATTACTGAAAGCAAGTATGCTTTTAGCTTTGCATATGACTGGAGCATAAATTCCCCGTTGAGAATCCTTGCTTCCATCACATCAAGCGTTTTTGATATTTTCATCTGATTGGAGATTGGATATGAGGTTATTGGGAATTTTGATAAGTCTTTCTTTTGAATATTGGGCAAACCGGAACCAATGCGAAGTTTCATTATCTCGGATTCCGAATGCTTTAGAAAGTGATATAGATAGCGGTAGTCAATATCACCGCAGATAAGATGCAATGTGTAACAATGCCCTCCGCTCCATATTGGTGTGGCATTGAACTGAACATAACCACATGAATTACCTCCTTCGCTGATTGAGATCGTACCGGGCGGGGTATTATATTCGTTCAAAAATCCTGATGGCGTGATACCTCCATTCATTACCGGATATTCGCCATCATCTAACAATTCACTTCCGTTGATTTGCCTACCTTTCCGAATTTCCACGATATTGCCAAGCGACTGATAAACGGTTGATTTTTCAAATAGTCTATGCCTAATTCCGTCCATTAAGGATTCAGTCTGCCCAATGTCGGCAATTGTGGAAATGCTTTATGTTCAATCTACCTCCAAAATTAGACTCGGCGCAGTCATAAAGCAGGTATCTATCAGAAACCGTAATGGCAGTGACCGGAAAGTTATGTCAGTGAACAACAAATACGGCTTTATTGCTCAGTCTGAACAATTTGAGGAACGATTAGTGGCAAGTGAAGACACCTCAAATTACAAAGTCATTGTTCCGGGAATATTCGCATACAATCCTGCGAGAATCAATGTCGGATCAATTGCACAATACAACGGAGACAAACCGTGTGTTGTCAGCCCTATGTATATCTGCTTTGAATGTGAGGAAAAAGTAATCGGCGCTTATCTCGAACATTTCTTTTCTACCAAATATTTCCATAAAGAGATGGAGAAAAGATTAGAGGGAAGCGTAAGGTTGTGCCTTTCATTTGAAGCACTGTGCAATATTTCCATATCCTTACCGCCGAAAGAGCAACAACAGAAATATGCGCAAGTAGTTGGCAGAATATTAGAACAAATCAGCACTGAGACAGATATTCTGCAAGCATATCAAAAGCAAAAGTCATACTTGCTCTCTGCAATGTTTATATGAACATAGCAGAAAGTAGATAACACTTTTGATTCAATATATCATCCAACAATTTTGTTTCTGTCACGAGTTTATCATCAATCTTATTCAAAAGATTGTCATACATATTCAAAACATCATCATTAGGCAGCGCAAATTTCATAGTCAGAATATCTGACGGAGAAAGATTGGCAATAGCACCATTACCTCCTTGTATTGACCGAGCTACATTCGTTCTGTACTGGCTTGTTTGGAAGAGCCATTTGACAAAGCTGTGATTTGGCCGGAATACGCCGCAGAAAGCACCTATTGTCAAAGAGCTTAAACATCCTCCATCATACACGGAGTTCTTCCCAATTAATGCTGAACTGCCGTTAGCCAAACAGATTACAATATCATTTGTCGCGATTAGTTGTTCCTTTGAAACCCTTTTTGAGATAGTCACAACATCAGATTTGAAATTTAGAGGACTTCCAGTGGTAATATTGGTGGCACGCATCACAAGTGTTCCATCGCCATCGGTAATATCTTCTGTTGAATATGTAACTCCTCTTATGAATCTTCCTAAGGATGAAAGTATAATTGTTGATTCGGTCTCTTGCTGCAACATCCTTTCCACAATTGCCGACTTTAATTTTTTCAAATCCTCAATCAGCTTGCTTTGCAATGCAATCCGCTCGTCAAGGAGTGAGAGAAAAGATATTATTTTGTTTCGTTCAATAAGCTCTGGAAATGAAATAGGTATTTTTTTCAACATTCCACCTGTAATCAGCGGTTGACCCGATCCAAAAATTAGTCGGTTTAGATTATATCGAGTTAGATAGTAATACAGGTAACGTGCTGAAATTTTAGCAGATTTTACGATGAGAGTATTATCAGTAATGCCACAAGTTTCATTATTATAGCTAATCTTACCTGCGTTAGCTCCAACCCTTGCTATCAGAATCTTTTCTCCTTGATATTGAGCATTATTTGTCTTTCCTATAATTCCAGTTGAGCCATACAGATAAAAATCGCCATTCTCTATTGGGTTTCCGCTTCTTCCGGCTGATATATTAGGCGCAATTTCTGAGAGCATCAGCGTTTCCCATTCGTCGGTGAAGCCGGGGAATCTCAGAGTTGGCACTTTTATTACCTTGTTTCCTCAAT
>CAJMNI010000032.1 GCA_905214735.1 uncultured bacterium
CAGGCCTGACTATGCCTCAAAAATCGACATCTTTAAATTTTTGTCATGTACTTAAGTCACGGGGTCTTAATCGAGATATAGCATCTTTTTTGTTAAAAAACGCTGTTTTTAACATTTTGGTTTGTTATATTTGCAGTAAATTTATTAACACCCATACCCGAAATTAAAAATCGGCTCTCTGGCCATCCCCTTATGACCTCGTTTATAAGGCAAGATCTGACATACTGTTAAAGTGATGCCGGTTTCAATATGAATTTAGACATGAACAGATTCGGACTTACAAGAGTTGCCGCTGCCACGCCGGTTGTTAAACCCGGCGATCCGCATTTCAACGCAGAATCAATAATCAGCATATTAAGCCCTCTTTCGCAAGACTCGGTCGAAATAGCGGCATTCCCAGAATTGTCTGTCACGGGGTATACATGCGCCGACCTTTTCCATCAGCAGACGCTTCTCGATGCCGCCGAAGCAGCCCTCGAGCAGATTCGCGCTTTCTCCGAAGATAACGAAATGCTGATAATCGTCGGAGCACCGCTCAGATGTGCCGGCGCCCTCTATAACTGCGCGGTGGCTATACGTCAGGGCGAATTTCTCGGAGCGGTTCCGAAGATTCATATCCCCAACTACGGCGAGTTTTACGAGAAACGCTGGTTTAAAAGCGGCGAAGGTGTTCACGCAACAGTCAATATAGCGAACCGCGAACTGACTGTCAGTCCCGACTTCATATTCACCCATAAAGGAACGCGCGTAGGCGTGGAAATCTGCGAAGATCTCTGGGTTCCCGTTCCCCCGAGTTGTCGTCTGGCGGAACTGGGAGCCGACATCATAGTCAATCTATCGGCCACCAATGAGGTGACCGGCAAACACGCCTACCTTCTCCATCTTATACAAAGCCAGTCGGCACGCTGTCGCTGCGGTTATGTCTACGCATCTGCCGGAGTCGGAGAATCAACCACCGACCTCGCTTTTGCCGGAAACGCCATCATTGCGGAAAACGGCGTGATCCTCACCGCCTCTCCCCGATTCAGTCTCTCAGGTTGCGAAGCAATCGCAGCAATAGATGTCGAAGCTCTCAGGGCCGACCGTATAAAGTATGCTACATTCAGCGACGACACTTCCACAGAAGATCTCGATAAGATAATCTTTACAGCCGACATTCAGAATAACGGTGAAAAAACCGCCAAAGCAGGATGCGGTGAAGATACCTGTGAAGAACTTCTGCGCTACAGAAACGTCAATCCGCATCCATTTGTGAACTCCGATCCCGCCAAACGCAAAGAGACCTGCGACGAAATCTCATCCATTCAGGCCTGGGGGCTCGCCAACCGTCTCCGCGCGATAGGTTGCATGAACGCCGTGGTCGGAATTTCGGGAGGTCTCGATTCAACTCTCGCCCTGCTAGTCACGGTCAAGGCTTTCGATATGCTCGGACTCGACCGCAAGGGGATTGTCGGTATCACGATGCCGGGGTTCGGCACAACAGGAAGAACCCACAGCAACGCCAACGAACTCATGGAACGCCTCGGCGTCACCCAAATGGAGATTCCGATCGGCCCGGCCGTGGAGCAGCATTTTTCCGACATAGGTCAGAATCCCGAAATCCACGACATTACATACGAAAATTCCCAGGCCCGCGAACGCACCCAGATACTGATGGACATGGCCAACAAGGTCAATGGCCTCGTGATCGGCACCGGAGACCTCTCGGAACTTGCCTTGGGATGGTGCACATACAACGGTGACCAGATGTCGATGTATGGCGTCAACGCCTCCGTGCCTAAAACGCTCGTGAAATATCTCGTGGAAAATTATGCCGACACCACCGACGATCCGCAACTTCGCCACACACTCCTCGACATCGTCGACACCCCGATCAGTCCGGAGCTTCTCCCCGCAGGCAAAGATGGCGAAATCAAGCAGAAAACGGAAGACACCGTCGGACCTTACGAACTCCACGACTTCTTCCTCCACGCAGTGCTCCGCCACGGTTTCCCGCCGGCAAAGATACTAGCTTTCGCATGCAAGGCATTCAAAGGGACATACGATTGCGAAACAATCGGCAAATGGCTCCGCACTTTCTACCGCCGATTCTTCGCCCAGCAATTCAAACGCTCCTGCATGCCCGACGGCGTAAAAGTCGGAAGCGTCTGCCTCTCTCCCCGAGGCGACTGGCGAATGCCCTCCGACGCCTCTTCCCGACTCTGGATTGAGGAAACGGATCGCGAAATGGAACGCATCAGAAACTGCAAATAAATTATCAGCAGAATGGAAAAGGAAGAAAATCAACCAAGATATGAAGCCGATGACCTCCGCGAAGCCGTCGAAGTGCTGAAAAAAGGGGGAATCATACTCTATCCCACCGACACGATCTGGGGAATCGGATGCGACGCCTCCAACTCAGAAGCGGTGAAGAGAATTTTCGCTCTCAAAGAGAGAGCCGACGCCAAGGCGATGCTTTCGCTGGTCGGCTCAGAAGGACAACTGCAGCGAACAGTCAACGACATTCCGGAAGTGGCATGGGAGCTGATAGATGCCGCCGTAAAGCCTCTCACCATCATCTACGACCATCCCGTAGGACTGGCCCCCGAACTTCTCGCCCCCGACGGCTCGGCCGGTATCCGGATCACTTCCGAACCCTTCTCCCGCGCCCTTTGCGAACACCTGCGACGCCCCGTGGTGTCGACATCGGCCAACAAGAGCGGCCAGCCTTCTCCCGCTTCTTTCAGCGACATTTCCCCCGAAATAATCGATGGTGTCGACTATGTGGTAAGATTCAAACGCGACCAGAAGGGAGGCACGGCCAGCAACATCATCAAGCTCGGAGAAGCCGGAAGAGTGAAAGTGATCCGGTGATTACGGGCCGAGTAAAAATCCGATGAATTTTTCATGTTTTTTCAATAAAATATGTTAACTTTGTAGTTCGACCATCGCGCACGACTTCAATCAAGCGTAACGCCGGAACAGAAAATGAACGGTAAAAATTATTCAGTCAATGCCCAGAGATGCAAGTATGTCGTCACCGACCTTGTGATGACATACATTGCCTTTTTCATTTTCAACATTTTCCGGTATAATTACGTCACGGCGGCCGCCATATCCGCCTCGACTCTGTGGAAATTTCTGACAATGCCGAAAGTGACGATGGAATTGATCTTCGTGCCTCTCGTCTTGTCAGCGATCTACATTCTCTCCGGATACTACAACAATCCGCTGATCAAATCGAGGCTCTCTGAATTCACGTCGACTTTCCTCACCGCGCTTTCCAACACGCTCATCATCTTCATGTTTATGCTGATCAACGATTCGAGTGGAATGCGCAGCAGGGATTACGTCACAATCGCCGTGCTTTTCAGCCTTCTCTTCAGCCTCACTTATATCGGGAGATGGTTCATCACCTCGGGAACAATCCGCAAACTTCGGAAACGCCAATGGAAATATACCACCCTGATTGTCGGCAATTCGAAAGCTGCGCGAAAGGTTTACTCTAAAATCAGCAAATCGAATTCCGTGTGGGGATACAACGTGATCGGATTCATCAGCATTCCGGGAGAACACGACTTCAGCGACAATCTTGCAAGCTGGCCGATCGACGAAGTGGAAAAAGTGTGTGCGGAGAATGCGGTCGACCAGATCATATTGGCTCCGGAGAAAAGAAGCGACAAAAGCGTGATGGCGCTCCTCGACAGGCTTTTCCCCCTCGGCAAACCGGTGAAAATCGCCCCCGACACACTGAGCTTCGTGACGAGCGGCATTCAGATGAACGACATTCTCGGAGTGCCCCTTATCGATCTGACATCACCCCGGATGAGCGATTTCCAGAAGAACGTCAAGCGGCTCTTCGACATCACGGCATCATCTCTGATAATGATAATCCTCTCCCCTCTGCTCCTTTGGATCGCCCTGATGGTGAAATTCGGGTCGAAGGGTCCGGTGATATATAGTCAAGAACGCATCGGACGCCACCAGAAGCCCTTCATGATATATAAATTCCGCTCCATGCGCACCGACGCCGAGAAAGAGGGTCCGCAGCTCTCGAAAGACAACGACCCCCGGATCACTCCTTTCGGCCGCGTGATGAGAAAATACCGTCTCGACGAACTTCCACAGTTCTGGAACGTGATCCGCGGAGACATGTCGATAGTCGGTCCGCGCCCGGAACGAGAATTCTATATCAGGCAGATCATGAAAGAAGCCCCCTACTATTGCCTCGTCTTCCAGGTTCGCCCCGGGATCACGAGCTGGGGAATGGTGAAATACGGCTATGCATCTACTATCAGACAGATGGTGTCAAGGTCGCGGTTCGACCTGATCTATCTCAACAACATGTCGCTGCAGACCGACGCCAAAATCATGATCCACACGGTGAAGACTATAATCGGGGGCGAAGGCAAATAATTGACCGGGACGTCGCTTTGGCGTTCTCCCGGAGGTTGAATTAGAATCAAAATAGTGAATGGCTTATACAGAACGACATAACGTATTCACAAATATCTGGATGAAGTTCGTGATATGGCGCGAGCACCATATCAAGGAGCGGACTTTCGTGATCCTGCTCTCGCTGGTGATCGGAATTCTATGCGGATTCGCCGCCCAGCTCCTGAAATTCCTCATCCATCTCATCTCCCGTCTGCTAACTTCGCATTTCAGCGAGACGGAAGCCAACTATCTTTACCTGCTCTATCCGGTGCTCGGCATCCTGATCACGGTGCTATTCGTGAAATATGTGATCAAGTCGAACATATCCCATGGAGTCACCAAGGTGCTCTATGCCATCTCGCGCCGTAAGTCGCGACTGAAAAAGAAAAACATGTATGCCTCGCTGATCGCATCTTCCATCACCATCGGATTCGGAGGATCGGTCGGAGCCGAGGGACCGATCGTCTATACCGGAGCGGCCATCGGATCGAATGTCGGCCAGGCTTTTCGCCTCGGGCCGAAAGTGCTCATGATCCTCGTGGGTTGTGGAGCGGCCGCCGGTATCGCCGGCATTTTCCGCGCCCCGATCGCCGGAATGCTTTTCACCCTCGAGGTGCTTATGATCGACCTCACCGGAATGACTGTCATGCCGCTCCTCGTCTCTTCGATCGCCGGAGCCACAGTGGCATACGTGCTCGAAGGCTACAACGCCGAATTCTTCTTCTCCCAGAGCGAGGCGTTCATGACAAGCCGCATTCCCTATACGATAATTCTCGGCGTGGTCTGCGGAATGATGTCGTTCTATTTCACGAAAGTGATGTTCATGATGGAGTCGATGTTCTCCCGCATTAAGAGCCAATGGGTCAGAATCGTGGTCGGAGGCTCGCTTATCGCCTGCCTCGTGTTCCTCTTCCCCCCTCTCTACGGCGAGGGCTACGGAGCGATCAACTTTCTTCTCACCGGCGAACAGGGGAAGGTGGTCGACGGAACATTCTTCTATTTCGACCGCGACAACGTCTGGTTTCTTGCCCTTTTCATCGGAGCTATCGCCCTGATGAAAGCGTTCGCCACTTCGGCCACCAACGGAGCCGGAGGCGTCGGCGGAACGTTTGCGCCTTCACTTTTCGTCGGCGCTTTAACCGGATTCCTCTTCGCTTTCATCCTCAACAATATCGATCCCTCGCTCAATCTCTCCCAGAAAAACTTCACCCTGATGGGGATGGCCGGTGTGATGAGCGGAGTTATGCACGCCCCTCTGATGGCAATCTTCCTCACGGCCGAGATGACCGGAGGATACGACCTCTTCCTGCCGCTTCTGATTGTGTCGACGCTCGCATATTTCACCATCCAGTTCTTCCTCCCCTACAGCATCTACACAATGCGTCTCGCAAAGGCGGGCGACCTCATCACCCACCAGAAAGACAAGGCCGTCCTCACTTTGCTGAAAATCGACAATCTCGTGGAGAAGGATTTCAAGGAGGTCCATCCCGAAATGAGCCTCAAGGAGATGGTCGACGTGATATCGATCTCCAACCGAAACCTCTTTCCGGTAACCGATGCCGAGGGGAAA
This sequence comes from uncultured bacterium, assembly GCA_905214735.1. Classification (GTDB taxonomy): domain Bacteria; phylum Bacteroidota; class Bacteroidia; order Bacteroidales; family Muribaculaceae; genus Lepagella. The sequence continues at coordinate 5,987 of CAJMNI010000032.1, forward strand.
CTGAAGGGAATCGTGCTTCTCGACGATATCCGCAACATCATGTTCCGCACTGACCTTTACCGGAAAATGCACGTGTCGCGTTTCATGTCGGCGGTGCCCGACACTATTCAGATCGACCAGCGCATGGACAAGGTGATGGAGACCTTCGACAAGACCAACGCCTGGAATCTCCCGGTGGTTGACAATGAGGGACATTATCTCGGTTTCGTTTCCAAATCTAAAATTTTCAACAGCTACAGGCAAGTGCTCAAGCACTTCACCGACGACTGAAAAGCATTACAGATATGAAGATAGTTTTTTTCGGCACTCCCGAGTTTGCAGTAGAAAGTCTCGACAGGCTGCGCAATGCCGGCTTCGACATAGCGGCAGTCGTGACAATGCCCGACAAGATTGCCGGGCGCGGTCACAAGATGATCCAGAGCGACGTTAAGAAATATGCCGTGGAGCACGGTCTGCCTGTGCTTCAGCCGGAAAAGCTCCGCAACGAGGAGTTTCTTACCGAACTCCGGAACATCGGCGCCGACCTTTTCATAGTGATCGCTTTCCGGATGCTCCCTGAAGTTGTCTGGAGCATGCCTCCCATGGGAACATTCAATCTCCACGGCTCGCTGCTTCCCAAATATCGTGGGGCGGCTCCGATCAACCGCGCCATAATGAACGGCGAGAGCGTGACCGGCGTCACGACTTTCATGCTCAACCACGACATTGACACCGGCGACATCATCGACCAGAGAAGCATCACTATAGCCGACAGCGACGATGTCGGCACCGTCTACGACCGGCTCATGCATCTCGGCGCCGACATGGTGGTGGAGACTGTGAAGAAAATCGAAGAGGGAAGTGTCGAAACCCGTCCGCAACCGGAAGGTGAATTCACTCCGGCGCCGAAGATCTTCAAGGAGGATTGCCGCATCGACTGGAACAGATCGGCCCGCGACATCCACAACCAGGTGCGCGGACTCTCCCCATATCCCGCCGCTTTCTGCTCCATCGTCGGCAATGATGGAAAAGAGATGCAGGCCAAGGTGTTCAAAACCGCGATTGTCGCCGATTGCGGCAATTTGTCGCCCGGTGAAATAATCATCATGGGGAAAAGAATGATCGTAGGCTGCGGCGACGGAGCTATTGAGATCCTCTCGCTCCAACCGGCCGGGAAGAAACGGATGGATACCTCCGCGTTCCTCCTGGGTTATCATCCGCTCAGCATGACAACAGAATAATCATAAGATTAAAATCATACGATTAGAATCGGAAAATCAATCTGATGAAAGACACCGCAAGCGAAAACAGCCGGATCCTGATGGATGTGATCATGGCGCGCGGAGTGAAGACGATAATCATCTCCCCCGGCAGCCGCAACACTCCTCTCATAATCGCGGCCGAAGCAAGGGAAAAGCTGAAAAAATATGTAGTGGCCGACGAACGGACGGCTGCTTTCATGGCTCTCGGCATGGCGATGGGTAGCCGCCGGCCTGTCGCTCTCGCATGCACTTCCGGCACGGCTCTATATAACTACGCCCCTGCCGTGGCGGAGGCTTTCTATCAGAAAATTCCGCTGATAGTGATCTCAGCAGACCGCCCGGCCCAATGGATTGATCAGGATGATTCCCAGACTCTGCGGCAGTCGGGCGCGCTTGCCAACATCGTCAAGGCAAGCTTCGATATCCCGCTCGAGACCGAAGCGCCGGGACCATGCGCCAATCCGGCTTTCACGACGGAAAAGCACTGGTTTGTCAACCGCCTCGTCAACGAGGCCATGACCGTGGCGACCACAGGGTTGCGCGGCCCGGTGCACATCAACATCCAGCTCGACAACCCGCTCGGAAAGATCGTCGATGTTCCGGAGGCGAATGAGAGAATTGTAAGAGTCGTGGAGAATGAAGACCGAATGAATCAGGCGGTACTCGACAGCGTCGCTCTCGAAATGATGGAGAAGCGGATCCTTGTTGTGGCAGGATTCATGCCTCCCGACGACAAGCTAAACCGCGCCCTGATCGAGTTTTCGCGTCTGCCAAACGTGGCAGTGATGTGCGAGACTCTCTCCAATATCCACACTCCGGCCGATACATATCTCATAGATTCGCTTCTCGCCCGTCTTTCAGATGAAGAGAAGCGGAATTTGAAGCCCGATATCGTCATATCCATCGGAGGGTCTCTCGTGTCGCGGATGCTCAAGGAGTATCTGCGCCGCGCGGAAGGAACCGTCCATTGGAAACTGGGCGATTCCCCCGCATCCACTGATACCTTCCAGCGGCTCGACGCCCATTTCGAATGCGACCCCGCCGTCTTTTTTCAGGGTGTCACGGCATTCATCCGACATAAAGAGAAATGCGGGCAAAAGATAGTGCATTCCGGCTATTCGGAGCTATGGAGCGCTGCAAGAGAAAAGGCCTCGGCCATCAACGCCGACAAACTTCGGCAGGCCCCATGGAGCGAACTGACGGCCCATGCCCAATGCCTGAAGATTCTGAGCCTCGGCAATTTCAATCTCTTTTTCTCCAACGGCACGCCGATCCGCTATTCGCAACTTGCGGTCGAAAGAGTGTGGCACGCCTGCTATGGCAATCGGGGTGTGTCGGGAATCGACGGCACCAACGCCACCGCCCTCGGTCTGGCCATGGCAAAAAGCAAACAGCCGACTCTGCTTCTATCGGGCGACCTCTCGTTCAGCTATTGCCCCCAGATTCTCGCTTTGAAGGAGTATGCCCCGAATTTCAAAATTATAGTTTTCAACAATGCCGGAGGCGGGATATTCCGTTTCATCCGCACCACCCGATCCCTACCTATGCGGGAAGAGTATCTGTGCGCACCCCCGAATATCCCCCTCCAAAAGCTTTGCGACGCCTATGGCTGGAATTATCTAAAGGCTGAGAACATGGAGGAATTGCACGTTTCGCTGGCCGCTTTCATGGTCGACGACGCCAACATGCTGCTCGAAATCAAGACAGATCCTCAGAGCAGCGCCGATGTCCTTATCAACTTTCTTGAAGAAAAAATCTAAGCATATATGTTCAACTGGAAAACCATCAAGGAATATGAAGACATCCTCTTCGAAGAGATGGAGGGGATAGCCAAGATCACTATCAACAGGCCGAAAGTCTACAATGCCTTCAGGCCCAAGACCAATATGGAGATGCTCGATGCCTTCCGCATCTGCCGCGAACGTCAGGACATCGGAGTGATAATCCTCACCGGAGCCGGCGACAAGGCCTTCTGCAGCGGCGGCGACCAGAATGTCAAGGGTCGCGGAGGATATGTCGGTGAAGACGGTGTGCCGCGCCTCAACGTGCTCGACCTTCACCAGATGATCCGCTCGATTCCCAAACCTGTGATCGCCATGGTCAACGGTTATTCAATCGGCGGCGGAAATGTGCTTCAGGTGGTCTGCGACCTCTCGATCGCATCGGAAAACGCCCGCTTCGGCCAGACCGGTCCCAAAGTCGGGAGTTTCGACGGAGGCTTCGGCGCATCTTATCTCGCCCGCTGCGTAGGCCAGAAGAAAGCAAGGGAAATCTGGTTCCTCTGCAAACAATATACCGCACGCGAAGCCCTGGAGATGGGAATGGTGAATGAGGTCGTTCCTTTCGACAAACTGGAAGAAACCACCGTTGAATGGTGCCGCACGATCCTGAAGCGCTCTCCTCTCGCAATCCGCATGATAAAGCGTTCGCTCAATGCCGAGCTCGACGGTCAGCACGGTCTCATGCAACTCGCCGGCGACGCCACTCTCCTCTATTATCTTATGGACGAAGCCCAGGAGGGTAAGAATGCTTTCCTCGAAAAGAGAGACCCCGACTTCAGCCAGTTCCCCAAATTCCCCTGATCTGCCATGAGACTTCAATTCGCTCCCTATATGCTGAAATTCAAGCAGCCCGCCGGGACTTCGCGCGGGGTGCTGACGGAGAAGATCACTTGTTTCATGAGGATCTTCGACGAGAACAAACCTGATGAATTCGGCATCGGCGAAGGAGCCATATATCCCGGCCTCTCCCCCGAGGCCGACGACCGCTTCTTCTATAAGCTGATGGAACTCCAGGCCAACGTGCGCCTCGGGCTCCCGACCGACCTTTCTCATTTTCCGTCGCTGCAGTCGGGATTCGAGCAATGCATCCGCGATTTTTCGGGGGGATGCCAGGGAATTTACTATAACTCCCCTTTCGTGGCCGGGCAAAAGTCAATCGAGATCAACGGCCTCGTATGGATGGGGAGTTTCGATGAAATGGTGGAGCGGATCGAGACCAAACTTCAGGCCGGTTTCCGCTGCATAAAGCTCAAGATCGGGGCCATCGACTGGAAAAAGGAGGTCGATATGATCCAATATATCCGCGACCGTTACGACCGCGACCGGGTGGAAATCCGCGTAGACGCCAACGGCGGTTTCACTATGGATAATGCCATCCCGCGTCTCAAACGCTTGGCCGACCTCGGCGTGCATTCCATCGAACAGCCGATTAAAGCCGGCCAGCCGATGCTGATGCGCTTTCTCTGCGATGTCTCCCCTCTTCCTATCGCTCTCGACGAGGAACTGATAGGTAAATTCACCCGCGAGGAGAAAATCGAGATGCTCGACAATATCAAGCCTGCCTACATTGTGATCAAGCCTGCTCTCACAGGAGGCTTCTCCGGAGGCGAGGAATGGATAGAACTTGCCAAGGAAAGAAACATAGGATGGTGGATAACATCGGCTCTCGAATCAAACATCGGTCTCAACGCCCTTGCCCAATGGGTGGCGACGCTCGACACCAATATGCCTCAGGGACTCGGCACGGGAGCCCTCTTCACCAACAATGCCGAAGCGCCGATCTATCTTGACGGCGACCGTCTAAAATATGACCCTGAAAAACATCTCGACCGCCAGTGGCTCGCCAACCTTGACTGGAGAGAATAGTCAGTGGAAAAAAGAATAATTTCGAGCCATGACCTACGATGATTTCTTAGCTGAATGGCGCAATGATTCCGACTCGATCCGATGCTTCACCTCCGGATCGACAGGCGCTCCGCAGCCTATTCTCCTGCCCAAACGTGAGGTGCTGGCCTCGGCACGGCGCACTGTGGATTTCTTCAATCTCGGGAAAGATTCATTCCTTTATTCCTGCGTTTCGCCCGATTTCATCGGTGGGAAAATGGTGGCGGTAAGAGCCTTCTCGATCGATCCTGCAGCTCCGCGCTTCGGCTATGAAAATCCTTCAAACCGACCGCTCGCCGGCTATGACGGGCCGCTAATAGACCTCCTCTCCGTAGTGCCTTCGCAGATGGAATGGATTGTCGACAATCTCGCAGACGTCCCCTCTCTTGGCGCCATACTCGTAGGAGGCTCGTTCATCCCCGACTCGTTGCGCCGGAAAATTGCCGCCAGCGGACTGAATGCCTGGGAGACATATGGCATGACTGAAACTGCCTCGCATGTGGCCCTGAGAAAAATCGAATGGCCGCAATCCCCTTTCTCTCCTCTGCCCGGAATAAAGATATCTGATGCCGACGGCTGCCTCAGAATTGATATCGAAGGATGGAAACAGGTGATCACCCACGATCTTGTAAGAATCGACGGCGAAGGAAGATTCGAAATCTACGGCCGCAGCGACAACGTGATAATCACCGGAGCCAAGAAGGTATTCCCCGAAGAAGTGGAAGCGCTCCTCGAAGGTATCTTCCCCTTCGACTTGGCAATATCATGGGAGCCGGATGAGAAATGGGGGCAGAAAGTGGTGATGATAGCCGATTGCAATCCGGCCGGGGAATGGAGCGAACAGCGCATAATTGCCGCTTGCAAAGGGATTCTTCCTCCTCATCAGGTGCCCAAGGGGGTGGTTTACGGCCGGGTGCCGCGCACTCCCAACGGCAAGATCCGCAGAAAGCGATAAGCCTCCCTCACCCAAAGCACCAGCGACGAAGCCGCTACTATTATCAGCAGATCAAACGATCCCGAAGGATTGAACTTCCAGTCGAGAGTGTGAATCATCGGCTCGACATTGAAAAATTCGTAGGCAATCTCAGTGATAAAGAGCTGGCCGATCACTATCACCGCAACTATTGTCCAGAAACCGCTTCCCATCTTGAGCCGGAATATGCTTTTTCCCGTCTCGAAAGTCCGAGTGTCGAACATATACCAGAAATGGGTCCACACGAAAATCGAGAAGAGCAGCGTGGCTTCATAGGCGGTCATCGGAGATTCCGCCCCGACGTGACAATGAAACATCTGCGGAATCGAGGTCACGTCGGCATGATTGAACAGCCAGTATAACCCGAATGTTATCGCGAAGAAAAAGACGCCGACCGACAGAAGTTCACGGATCATCGGCCGGGTCAGGATGTTGGCATTGCGCCTGCGCGGCTTTTCTTCCATCACGCCCGGCGACGGAGGAAGCGAAGCGAGAGCCATTGCGCCGAAGGTATCCATAATCAGGTTGACCCAGAGCATCTGCGTGACTGTGAGAGGGGATTCGGTCCCGATGAAAGATCCGAGCATCACGAGCAGACAGGCCGCCACGTTGACCGTGAGCTGAAAGAGCAGAAACCGCTGGATATTCTTGTAGAGCGATCGCCCCCACATCACTGCCACTCCTATCGAGGCGAACGAATTGTCGCGGATTGTAATGTCGGAGGCCTCCTTAGCCACCGACGTGCCGTCGCCCATCGAGAGTCCGACCTGCGCCGTCTTAAGAGCCGGAGCATCGTTTGTGCCGTCGCCCGTCACGGCCACCACCTCATTGTTTGCCTGCAGGGCTTCGACGAGGCGCTTCTTGTCGAGAGGACGCGCACGCGCTATGATCTTCAGATCCTCCACGCGCTTCTTAAGCTGATCGTCGCTCATTGCCGCGACTTCCGGACCTGTGGCTATGTTGGAGTCACCGTCGGTGGCGTCGTTCCATAATCCTATCTGACGTCCGATCTCTTTGGCTGTGCCCGGGGTGTCGCCCGTGACGATCTTGACTTTGATTCCCGCGTCGAGCACCTCCCTCACGGCCGCTGGCACGTCCGGACGGACCGGGTCGGAGATTGCCACGATACCGAGAAATGTGAGCTTGTCCGCCGTCAGTTTGCCGTCAGTTAGCGCAGTCTCGCCGTCGGCAAGTTCCCGATAAGCCAGTCCGAGTGTGCGCATTGCCTGATTCTGATATTCCAGAAGTTGAGCGTCGATCTCCTCTTTAGTTACCCCCGCATGGTCGCTGCAAAGGCCTAACACAATCTCCGGTGCACCCTTCACATAAAGAATCCGTTTGCCGGTCGACGACATCACTTCGGTGGCCATATACTTGCGCTCCGTGGTGAAAGGAAGTTCAGCCACGACCTTCGCCTCTCTCCTGTATTTCAGATAATCCGCTCCCCGCTGACGGAGCCAGAGCAGAAGCGCCCCTTCTGTGGGATTTCCTATTACCGCTGTCTTACCGTCGCTCGTGTCAAGCTGGGCCGTGGAATTGACTGCGATTCCTTCATAGAGCACTTCGTCGGAGGGATTGCCGAAGAAATTGGTCTTGTAGACCTGCATCCGGTTCTGTGTAAGCGTTCCGGTCTTGTCGGTGCAGATCACTGTAGTGGCGCCCATCGTTTCGCAAGCATGCATCTTGCGCACAAGGTTGTTGGTTTTCAGCATCCTGCTCATTGAATATGCCAGCGAAAGCGTGACTGCCATCGGAAGGCCTTCAGGCACAGCCACGACAATCAGCGTCACTGCCACCATCAGGGTCTTGAGCGTATGCGCGAGCAACGGCAGCCAGCCTTCCCATTCTGTAAAAAAGGTGAAATGAACCATCTGCCCCACTATGATCAGTCCGGCCACTACATAGCTAAGGTTGCTTATGAGTCGGGCCAGCCGGTCGAGTTGCTCGTTGAGGGGCGTCTTCACAGAATCGTCAATCTGCGCCTCCTCAAACACTTTCCCCATCTCCGTTGCATCGCCAACCTTTTCAACCTGCATCAGTCCGTGGCCCTCCATCACCTTTGTGCCGCGTAGCACCCGGTCGGAGGGATAAGTAGCCTCTTTGTCGAATTGCACGGGGTCGATGGTCTTATTGCACAACGGTTCACCTGTCAGACTCGACTCGTCGACGCTGAGCGAAGTGGCTTCGAGAAGTTGTCCGTCGGCCGGGATCTCCTCCCCCGTGTTGAGGATCACTATATCGCCAACCACAACATCCTTGCGAGGCACAGTCGTGATGCCGCCGTTGCGTATCACCTCCACAGCTTCGTCATCATTGACTCGATTTAGGATACGGAAGGCATTGTTGGCACGGCGTTCGAAGAGGAAGGCCAATATTGTGGCAAGTCCGATGGCGAGGAAAATACCTATCGGTTCAAAAAAAACTTTCCAGCTTTCCCCGAGACCGAAATATTCATAAAAGGCGATTCCGATTGAAAGAGCGCCGGCAATCAGCAGGATTATTATCAGGGGGTCGGCAAACTTCTCGCCGAGTTCTTTCCACCACGGCTTTCTCGCCGGCGGAGTCAGAATGTTCTCACCATATTTCTTACGGCTCTCCAATACCTGACTGTCAGTCAGCCCGCGGTTAGCAAAATTTTGTGACATTTTACTGATTTATAGTCTTTTCCTTAAATTTTGGGTATCAGCAACAGCTGCATTTGGACAGATTATCTTTCTATCACGCGATTTGAAACAAACCCACTCTCAAATAACGCTGATTTTTCAGTTTAAGTTATACGCATCGAATTAACTTAACAAAAACTTTACAATTTTCATCCCCATACCATCCCACACAAAAAGCTCCGTCCGACCGCTATTTTGCAATTTTACGGCCGGACGGAGTATTTTTTTCAATAGACGAAGGCGTCCTGTCAGAACTCGAATTTCTCGAGAGTAAGAGTGGCAACTTCCTTGATAGCGGGAACAAGACGGCGGAAATGTTCCGATTCCATGTGGGCCTTGAGCGACACCTCATCCTTCCATGTCTCATAGATCATGAGTCGGTCGGAATTTGTCAGCGAGCCGAGCAGGTCATACTCCACCACGCCCGGATCATGAAGCGAATAAGATACAAGTTCCGTGGCCAGTTCTATAGCCTTCTTTCTTTTCTCTTCGGTTTCGGCGACAACGCCGCAGTTAAGTCTTATCATTTTTCTAACGTTTATGGAGCCCGGTCAGCCAAGCTCCCGGATTATATACATATTTCATTATCTATAACAATTCAACACCTCAAAAAGTACACGAGTGCAAAAAATTTAAGCGGGTTCGAGAGCATTGTGCGTTTGTTTCGAAACATTGTCGATGGATTGATATAGACAAATAATAGACAAGAGATTTATCCTGCTATCCATATCGAAACATTTGATTACTTTTACATCATGACATGGAGCCGATTATTTGACTCTGCGAATCCCCACTCATTTTCCACTCTATTATTAACTGTATCTTGGGCGGATTGAGATACACAATCTATCAAGGCAAATGAACAAGTTTACTTCTTTATGCTTTTCCTTGGTCGTGGCGGGTTGCTTGCCGATATGTGCCGATGCTGCTGTAGCCACCGGCCAGACTGCCGACACTCCAAAGGAGAAAAACGAAGCCGGCGTGGTCAGCAGGCGTATGCTCGACAAGCGGGTGCGAGCCGTTTCCAACGGTAGCATCGCGCCGGCCAAGAGCGTGATAAAACGATCTGAATCTACAGCAACGCTAACCACCGACAAGCTCTATGGCAACCGCTGTATGCCCGATCCCACCGGCTGGGGAAAAGTGAAGGGCGACGGTACGGTCGACATCGAAATCGAAATCGAAACCAATTCATCCAACGGCGAGAAAGTGACCGTGGCCGGTGTCACGCAGGAGAAGACATATCTTTTTGTGGTGCAGTCCTCTCCTTTCGGAGTGCTGGGTTCCTATATATTCACTTACGATAATGCCACGCATGAACGCACAGGCAAGACATGGATCGAATGGGAGGATTATCCTCAGGGAGGCGTCTTCAACCCGGCCGACAACTGTGTCTATGGTTTTGCGATCAACGGATGGATCAAATATAATTGCGAAACCAATGAGATAACCAATCTGGCTGCCGTGGATGTCGAGAAGATCTTCAATCCGCAAGTCACTCTTGCAGGGGATGCCATAGTAGGTATAGATGGCGCCACAGGAAATGTATATGAATATTCGATGGCCGACGGCTCCCGCACGCAGATAGGGAAATGCGAACTGACTTCCCCATATACAGGAGGTTTTGCCTACAATGCTGCCGAAGATTGCTATTATTATAACGTCAACACCGACACATCGTCGGAACTCTACCGTATCGACGGCACTTCATGGGCCGAGTCGAAGATTTGCAACATAGCCGATTCGGCGCAGCTGATATATATGCTCTGCACAGAAGAAGCAGCCCCCGACATGCTCGCTCCGGAGTCGGCCGAGTTTGTCGAGTCCGTATGGAGCGATGGCGCATATACCGGTAAGCTTACGTTCACCCTTCCTTCCAAGCTTGCCGACGGATCTACTATTTCCGGAGATGTTGATTATGCTTTCTCCATCAATGGAACCGCTTACAAATCGGGAAGCGGCGCACCCGGTGCGAACGTGACTATCGAGGTAAGTGAAGATGCAGCGCTGAAAGATGGAGTCGCAACTTTCTCGCTGAAATCCACTGTCGGCGGACATTCCGACAAGGGGGCGAAATATAGGATGTATATTGGCTACGACACTCCCTGTGCTCCTGCAAATGTAGTTCTGACCGCCGAGACCATCAGCTGGGATGCCGTGACAGAAGGTATCAACGGCGGTTATGTCGACGCGGCCAACGTAACCTACAATGTCTTCCTCAATGGTTTCCCGCTGGCGATCGGCGTATCCGAGACGAGCGTGGCTTCAGGCATTTCCACCTCCGCCCAGCTCAACCTTTACGAGGCCAAAGTATATGCCGAGAACCATGGTTACACATCCGAGGGAACAACCTCCAATTCTATCGCTGTCGGACAGCCGTATTCGCTTCCCGCATCTTTCGCACCGACTGTCAAGGAGGCCAAACTCTTCTCCACTTTCGACGCCAACCACGACGAAAGTACTTGGGCACTTCTGGAAACATCGGATTTCAATGCGTTCCAATATACATACAATGCCGAGAATGACGGCGACGACTGGCTATTCCTCCCTCCGGTTAATGTCACCGACATTACCAACCTCACCAAGTTCACGATGGATGCATACGCTCAGAGCGAGAACTATGCCGAGAAAATAGAAGTCCGCGTAGGCAACGCCGCCACACCGGAGGCAATGACTACGGTGGTGATCGATCCGACGGATGTCACCTGGGGCAATCAGCTGAAGACTCTGGAAGGATATTTCCGCCCGGCTGAGGCAGGAACGTATTATATAGGCGTACACGCCATTTCGCCTGCCGACGGTCTTTATATGTTCGCGCGCAATTTCTCCGTATTGACCACCGATATCAACGGCGAGGGTCCGGCGGCGGTGACAGATTTGATTACCACTCCCGGCAGCGAAGGTGCCCTCGAGGCAACGCTGACATTCAAGATGCCCGTCGCGCTCAATAATGGAAGTGCTATCGCTGAAGACTCGACTGTCAAGGCGGTTGTTTCCGACTCTGAGGAGACGAAAGAGGTAAGCGGCGCTCCCGGAGAGGAGATGAGCGTCACGATAAAGACCGTACAGAGCGACAACAATATCAACGTGCAGACTTTCATTGGGGAAACCAAGGGCATGAAAATCGTTGTGCCTGTTTACACCGGCGTTGACCTCCCGGGCGCTCCCGCAAATCTTAAAGTAGAGATGAGCGAGGATAATTACAGCGGCAAACTCGTTTGGGAAGCACCGGCAGAGGGTGCCAACGGCGGATATATCCGTCAGACGGGTGTGAGATATTTCCTTTGCCGTCCTCAAGTCACCGATTTCGGTATGGCTCTGGTGATTGCCGAGGAACTTGGCACCGACGTGTTCGAGTATGCTTTTGAGGTTGAAGAGGGAAGTCCGCTTGAGGCTATGGAACTCGGCGTTGTTGCCGTGAACGAGGCCGGAACGGGCAAGGATGTGGCAGCTGTCGCTTTCTGTCCCGGCAAACCGCTTTCTTTGCCTGCTGAGGAGACGTTTATAGATGGAGAAGGCGCTCCGGCGTTGAATCTCAAACCGATAGCCTACGATTATGACAATCCCGATTCTCCCGTCCGTGCCGGTGTCGGCAATCCGTCGCAGGTCAGCACGCCGTTGGCCGACTATACGGCCGGCGCTGACGGTGGCGCCTTCCTGGCCACAACTTTCGGAGAGACCACGGCAGTAATCTCTCTACCGAAATTCAGCACAGAGCAGAAATGCGAGCTTTCGATTGACCCGAGATTTTATGTCGGTTCATTCTCCAACCTGAAAGTCACATGCGAATCTTTCGGCATTCCTGAGGAGGATATCTTTGATCTGGCTAACGAGGAAGTCGCTGAGAACGGCTATAAGGATTTCTCGATTGAAATACCCGCTAAGTTTGAAGGGAAAAAATGGATTCTTATTCGTCTCTATCCTCAGTTCGGTTTTATGAAGGGCACTTTCGTTTTGGACGGATATAAGGTGAACGCTGAGGAGGATACGTCGGCTGTTACAACTATTTCGGGTGAGGATGGCGTCTATATCCGCACTCTCTCCGACGAGATTATCGCTGAAGGTTTTGCAGGCGAACAGGTAGTAGTGACGGCCATGGACGGCCGGACAATCTATTCGGGCATCGCACCCGAAACGCTGAAAGTGAAAGCCGCCCCGGGCATATATATCGTGACTTCGGGCAAGACTGCGGCGAAGGTAATCGTAAGATAATCTTAAGATACATCTAAATCAGATACATCTAAATCACATTCTTTTTGATCGGGATGGCCTCGACGGGTCGTCCCGTTTTTTTGTGTCATGGTGGCAGATTCGGTTCGTTACTGAAATTTTTCAAAAGCAGATAGGTGAATTCAATTCGCATCTACCCTATTTTTAGAGAAATTTCTTAAAACACAAACTATGGCTTCGATTAAAGTTAAATTTCGGGCCTCGGCCATCAAAGGTCGCGAAGGCACGGTCTATTATCAGATTATTCATGAAAGAAAAGTGCGTCAGCTTCTTACCGGATATAAGCTTCTATCCTCGGAATGGGATGAGAGCCGCTCGACGGTGTCTCTCCATGGGAAGAGATTCAGGCACGATGTGGATCTGATGCTCGACGAGATCTCCGCCCCGCTTATGGAGTCATACGAGGCGTCTCTTCGGCGGCGTGGTCTGATATCCAACAGTATTTCTTTCTATACCCGGATATTGCGTGCTGTATACAACCGCGCCGTCGAGGAGGATGTCGTTGAGAACCGCCATCCATTCCGCCACGTCTACACGGGGATTGACAAAACAGTAAAGCGGGCTTTGCCGTTGGCCTCGATCAGGAAAATAAGGAATCTGGAACTGAAGGATTCCCCGACTCTCGACTATGCCCGCGACATGTTCATGATGAGCTTCTATCTGCGCGGGATGAGTTTTATCGACATGGCGTTTCTTAAAAAGAGCGATCTTATAAACGGCTATGTCACTTATCGTCGACGCAAGACCGGCCAGCTCCTCTCAATAAAATGGACCAAAGAGATGCAGCTGATTCTCGGGAAATATCCGGAAAACGAAAGTCGGTATCTGATGCCTATTATCAGCAAGTCGGGCTGTAACGAACGGAGCAAATATCATAACGCCGGCTATAATATCAACCGTCACCTAAAGCGCATCGCGGCGATGGCCGGCATAACAATCCCCCTGACGCTCTATGTGGCGCGCCACAGCTGGGCATCGGCAGCCAAAGCTAAAGGGATTCCCCTCTCTGTAATATCTGAAGGGATGGGTCATGACAACGAATCCACCACCCAGATCTACCTCGCCAGCCACGACGCCTCGGCAGTAGACCGCGCCAACACCCTAATCCTCAAAAGCCTGAAATAACGGTCTGAAATAATACCCACTGATAACCCGGCAGCCACAACATATCCATGCTGTGGCTGCCAAATATGGAAAAAGAGTCCATTATTTCACATTTATGTGAAATAAAAATTGTTTTATGGCGTTACTCCTTAAAAGGTCTATTAATATGAGCGAAGTTGAATTGGTTTTAGTCAATGACACTGATAAGTGTACCATTTACACTATTCAATTCTCGGAAGAATCCGAGACTGAATATGAACGTTTTTATTCAAAATTTATAGAAGATGCTCAATTAAATAGAGATCTGTTACGCATTGTGCAGCTTCTGGATAATATAGCAGAGGAAGGAGCATTGGAACGTTTCTTCCGCCCTGAAGGTAAAATGCGAGATTCTGTTGTCGCTCTTCCTGTGCTTCGCTCAAAACTCCGTTTATACTGTCTGCGTCTCTCTGACAGGATTCTCGTTCTCGGCAATGGAGGAGTCAAAAATTCGCGAACATACCAGGAAGATGACTCGTTGCGTGGATATGTCTTGACATTACAGAGATTTGAGGAACTGTTGAAAGAAGGGGAACGAGACGGGTCGGTAACTATAACTTCCAAGACAATCGAAACGTATAAAACATTAAAGCTATGAAGGATATAAGAAGCCGATACAGGGAAATGGTTGCGCAGGTGCCACCTGAAATAAAGGAAGAGATTAACCTTTCTTTCGCAATCTCGAACAAAATCGATTCCCTCATGAAGGAGCGCGGACTTTCTAAAAAGCAGTTTGCTGACCAAATAGGGAAACGTCCGAGTGAGATAACACGATGGCTTAGCGGACAGCACAATTTTACTGTCTCCACTCTTGCCATGCTATCAACTTTTTTTGGCAAATCAATAATATCAGTCTGAATTATGGCCAACGAATCCCTATCGGCTGCAAACTAATTGTTAGTTCGGATCAGTTATGAATTGGTTAATTCTGATTGTCGCCGGCTTCTGCGAGGTCGGCTTTACTTACTGCCTCGGAAGGGCAAAATCCGTTGACGGCCTCGAATGATGGGGCTGAATCACTATTATTCACCTTTAGTATGCCGCTGAATCGTGCTACTTTAATCAGGATCTCTACGATCGACAAATGTCTGCAGAACCATTACCGCAAGTGGACAATTGACGATCTTATAGGCGCTTGCTCCGACGCTCTGGCAGAATTTGAAGGACGGGACATTCCCGTGAGCCGCCGAACTTTCCAGAACGACCTCGCCCTTATGCGTAGCGACCGTCTGGGGTATAACGCCCCTATCGTGGTGCGCCAGAAGAAATATTACGAATATGAGGATCCCGATTACAGCATAACCCATCTTCCCCTGAATGAAGAAGGCCTCGACGCATTGAATTCCGCCCTTGACATACTGCGCCAATTGCAATGCTTCCCGCAACTTGAATCGTCGATCGCGACTATCAGCAAACTCAACGAACAGATCTCGAGGCAAACCGGTTCATCGATTCCCGCTATGGATATGGAGCATGTGGCCGGCTATCGAGGCGCAAGGTTTATCGGCGCAATCTACGACGCCGTCCGTAAACGCAAGACCATCCTGATAGAATATCAGTCGTTCAAAGCCCGCGAATCCCAACAGTTCGCCGTCTACCCCTATCTGCTGAAGGAATATCGCAACCGCTGGTTTCTTATCGGTGAGAAAGTGTCGAACAGAGTGCCGCATATCAACATCTTCGCCCTCGACCGCATCCGCTCGGTTGCCCCCGACAACCGGCATCCTTTCAAACTATGCGTCGATTTCAACCCCGAGCATTATTTCGACGATACCATCGGAGTGAGCCGCAATATTAACGACAAGCCACGGCGAGTCGTCGTAAAAATAGACGCCAACCAGGCTCCTTATGTAGAATCGAAACCTTTTCACAATTCGCAGATTGTCGAGCAACGTTATGCCGACGGAAGCATCGTGGTGTCTCTTAAAGTGGTGCTAAACAACGAACTTAACCGCCTCTTGCTCGGCTATGGACATCACGTTGAAATCCTCGAGCCGCTGCAGCTCCGCATGCATATAGCTGAAAGCATCCTGAAAGCCGCCGATTATTACAAAGATTCCCAATCCTGATAATTTTAGAAATTTCTGCAAATAATTTTTACTGCGCAGAATAATTGCGCAATCCCTCTATTACTTTGCGTCGTAATCAAAAATCAATATGTTATGAGGAGATTAGAAGGATATGACGTGAAGATTTTCACCGACAACATTGAAGAGAGCGCAATGGAGCAAATCCGCGAATTGCTCTCGATCAGCGTATTTTCTGACAAGAAAATCCGTATAATGCCCGACGTTCACGCCGGAGCCGGCTGCGTGATCGGTTTCACCGGCGACCTCGGTGACAAGGTTATCCCCAACATAGTGGGCGTCGACATCGGATGCGGAATGCGTGTCATCAAATTGGGCAAAATATCCGACATTGATTTTCATGCTTTCCATTTGTTTATTCGCGACAACGTCCCATCCGGCATGATCGTGCGCGAAGAAAAATTCGGATTCAAGCCACTTGTCGGAGAGGAGATGGATATCTATCGCGAGGCAAAACAGATCGTCGCAGAGCTTTACTGCTACCGCGAGCTGAAGTATTCGAACCGTATCAACAAAAGCATCGGAACTCTTGGCGGCGGAAACCATTTCATCGAACTCGACAAAGACGACGAGGAGAATGTCTATCTCGTGATCCATACCGGATCGCGCAACCTCGGCAAGCAGGTGGCCGACATCTATCAGGCGAAAGCAGTTAAGCATCTCACTGAGGGCGATGAGGATTTCGAAGATATGATCAAACGCCTTATCGAAGAGTATAAGGCCGCAGGACGCCGCTCGGAGCTGCAGAGCGTAATAACAAAATTGCGCAAAGACCGAAAGAGAGCCGAGCCGTCGTTACCCTCCGCTCTTTGTTATCTCGAGGGAGAAGGCCGCGAGCAGTATCTTCACGACATGCGCCTCTGCCAGCGATGGGCCGTGCTTAACCGCAAGCTGATCTCTATGCTACTGCTCCGATTCTTCCCCGGCGTAACTCCCGAAGATGAATTCGAGTCAGTCCACAATTACATCAGCGACGACAATATCATTCGGAAAGGATCGATTTCCGCCGCCGAAGGGGAACGCTGCATTATCCCGCTCAACATGCGCGACGGCTCGCTGCTCTGCACCGGTAAAGGGAATCCGGACTGGAATTTCTCGGCTCCTCACGGTGCCGGACGTGTGCTGAGCCGCGCTGCAGCCTATGAGAAAATCCGGATGGAAGATTTCGAAGCCTCGATGCGGGGAATCTACTCCGAGTCGGTAACCGACTCCACCCGCGACGAATCACCGATGGTCTATAAGCCGGCCTCCGAAATCATAGCCAACATCGGCGACACCGTCAACATTGACTCAATCATCCGTTCGATTTTCAATTTCAAAGCCTCTTAAACCCTTTAACAGTGGGCATCTTTAACAATTGAGCGCGCTCCTAAATCATCAGGAACGCGCTCAATATTTTTATTACTGAATCAGCTTACTCTTCGAAGAGCATTTTTTCGATCACTGCTTGATCGGGAGCAGGAAGCGAGGCTGCTTGCGACCGATATCCCGCGGCAAGCGATTTGTCATCTTCCGAGCCGGTGTTCTCAAGAATGTCGGCAAGTTTGAGAAGAGCATCCGCCTTCATCATTGGCGGAAGCGACTGATTATTGTCTAAAGCCAAAGTAAGATATTTTCTTGCATTGTCTGTATTTTTACCGAAACCCTCCCCTGAAGCATAACATCTTCCGAGCATATATTGAGCCTGTGTAATTCCTCCATCGGAAGCGACCTTGAGATAGCGTTCGGCATCTGCAAGATTCCGTGGCACACGATTGCCTAAATATGAATACACCCCCATGATCATGGCAGCCGGCGGATTCTCATTGCCGGCTGCCCGACGGCAAAATTCTATCGCTTTTCCCGGATTAGGCTCAACCCCCGTTCCCATCATATAACATGTCGCCACAAACATTTCCGCTCTTCCGGTAACGGCCTGCGAATCATCACGTCCATCCTCATCTACCACTCCCGACTTTTTGTTATAATTAGCTGCCTTTAAGGCAAAGTCGAAAGCCTGCTTGGGATCTTTGGCCACCCCCTGCCCTTTGGAATACATTGTGGCAAGATTGAAGATTGCAGCCTGATGGTCGAGCATCGCCGCTTTCTCAAACAATTCTGCAGCTCTGGCGAAATCTTGCGCCACACCGTTTCCTTTTAGATAGCAAGCACCCAGATTACACATGCCGCTACTGTTGTCTCCCTCGGCCGACAGATTAAACCAATAGACCGCCTTGGATACATCCGCATCAGTGCCAAGTCCTTTCAGATATACAATTCCAAGCGTGTTTTGCGCTATGTGATTGCCGTTAGCGGCATATTCCACCAGAGCGGGTGAAAACTTGGTGGTGTGGATGATCTTGTTCTCATCCTCGGCTACTCCTGAAAACGAAAATGAGATCAGAGTCAGTAGCGTGACCGCGAATTTTGAGAGTTTCTTCATGTTTTAAATATCGTTTATGTGATTATCGTTTATGATTGAATACAAAAATAATCAAATTTTCCTATTTACCAAAATTCTGACATTCAACTATAAACTATAAGATGCAGCCCGACTGCAAATTAATTGCAATCAGACCGCTTTATAGTTATTTCACTTTAGTGAATTATATTGGCAAAATAATCGCAAAATTAAATTTTTGCAAGCTGGAGAGCCGGGCGGCTGCGGAATTCCGAATCGCGCAACTTCGCGTATGCCCTCAGATATTTGCGGATAGATGAAACCATCTCCTGGCTTTCCTGAAGCATGTTGACATAGACATATAGCACTCCCATTGCCGAAGGATCGCCGTCTCTTAGCTGGTCGTGAGCGCGATGATAAGTGTCGGATATCAGATCCTTAATCACGTCGCAATGATTCCGCAAGAGCGTGATTGCCATTGTGTCGCCCGATTCCATCAGTGCAAGCGTATCGTTGAAAAGGATGCTTATCCGCGTGCGCATTTGCTCGCATTCCTCGGCATATCTTTCGGGCAACGGCATGAAATTGTTTTCCACATGCTCCTTACAAACCTCATTGATGCGGCGGAGATTGTAGAGGATGTTCATGCACATGTTGTTGCTCAGATAAAACCAGGTGCTTTTCTCAATAGCCATCTGGCGCGGAAGATTGCGGAGGCAGAGAGTCTCTTTCCTTCGGGCGTTCTTCAGAACTGTTTTCTGCTTGGAGAGACTCGACTCCGCTTTGTTGAGCACGCCGGCATTGTCGCTTATAAAGGCGGCGGTGATATCACGGTATTTCTCTTCGGCATAAGCCATGAAATCCTGTTGGCGTTCGGTGATATACATCAGCAGCATCGGCCAAGTCTCCGACTTGTCGTTCGTGGTGATTATGGCGTTGAAAAGAGCGTCTCCTCCTTTGTCGGAATCCTCTTTTTTGCTGAATCTGCGGTTGCTTCTGATGATAATGAAGATAGTGAGCGCGGCGAGCAGAAACATCACCCAGTGTCCGCCGAAATGCATGGCGGTCACTATGATGCCGGCTCCTATGAAAGCGGCTCCCGCCGTAAGAAACCACCCTCCTATCACGGAAATCACTCCCGTTATACGGAACACGGCGCTCTCCCTTCCCCAGGCTTTGTCGGCAAGAGATGTACCCATCGCCACCATGAAGGTCACGAAAGTTGTGGAGAGCGGCAGTTTCATCGATGTGCCCAAGGCGATGAGGGCTCCGGCAAGCACAAGATTGACCGAACCGCGGATTAGGTCGAACGACGCCCCCTGGTCCATGATTGTCTCGTCGACGTTGAAGCGGCGGTTGAACCAGCAGCGCACGCGCTCCGGAGTGACGCTCCTCACCCAGGAAATCAGCGACAGCGCCCAGCGCACAAGCCGCCTGCTAATGCGCGACGAACCGAACATTTCATCACCTCCCTGCTGAGATCCGAGACCGATTTCAGTTTTGGTAACGTTTCTCGCCTTCTTGGAAGAGGCGAGCGACACAACCATTATAACTCCGGCCCCGATCAGAAAATATATGGGGGTGTTGGCCGGTCCGTTGAGCGAATCCATCAGAAAACCATGCGCATCACCGCCTCCGTTGGCAATATAATCCTGATAGGAAGAGAGTCCGCTCAACGGCACGCCTATGAAGTTCACAAGGTCGTTTCCGGCAAATGCCATTGCGAGAGCGAACGTGCCCATCAGCACAATCACCTTCAGGACATTCACCTTGCAGACATAGAGCAACTGCATCAGCACAGTGAAGAGAGCAAAACATGAAAGGATAATCAATGCGGTGTTCTCGTTGATCCAGCTCTTGACTTCCGGAGTCATGAACGTAAGGTCTTTCGCTCCCTTGATAAGGAGAAAATAGATTATGGCAGTGGCGCAGAGGCCGCCGAATATTCCAATTTTCCATTTGAGGTTGCTGCGGTAGTTGAATGTGAAAATCATCCTTGAGATGAATTGCACTACAGTGCCGAAGAAAAAGGCTATCGCGACCGAAAGGAAGATTCCGAGAATCACCGATAGGGCTTTCTCTGTATTGAGAAGCTCGTTGAAACCGAGATCCGCTCCTCCGGCCATCTTTATCAGAGCCACCACAAACGTGGCTCCAAGCAGTTCGAACACCATGGAGACGGTGGTCGACGTCGGCATTCCGAGCGAGTTGAAAATGTCGAGAAGGATGATGTCGGTCACCATAACCGCCATGAAAATGCAGATGAGGTCATAAAATGAAAAATGCTCGGGACGGAAGATTCCGTGCCGGGCAATATCCATCATGCCGTTGCTCATGGCAGCCCCGATGAAAACGCCGATCGACGCCACGATCAGCACTCGCTTGAACGATGCCGCCCCCGACCCGACGGCGGAATTAAGAAAATTGACCGCGTCATTGCTTACACCCACCGACAGGTCGAAGATCGCCAGCAGAAACAGAAAAATAATGACGCAAAGAAACAGTATATCCATTCTTTTCTCAGTTAAGTTTTCACTGCAAAATAACTGAGAATAGATTACATAAATATTACAAAATCGTTAATCTAATGTTAATCCTAAACTCAACAGTATTGCCCCAAAGGGCTACATTAATCGAAGGGATCATGGCGACGCACTCTTTTAGGTATGTACTTGTTGATCTCTCTCAAGGCCATGGGATGCACGGGCAATTCAGGAAGCACTTCCTCCATACGCATTTCCATCCCAACCTGCCGAAGAAGTGAAATGAAATTGCTCAGCGTAAGATTGGGATGCTTTCCCTGCTCAAACCGGCAAATCGTGGTATAACTCACCCCCGATTTTTCCGCCAGTTCGCGCTGACTGAGCCGCGCGGCAAGCCGATACTCCTTCATTCGCCTGGCAAGCACCTGAAGAATATCGCGATTTGATATATATTCTCCTTTAATCATATTGTCATATATGGATATTTATCTGCAAATATAAACATATCTATCCATATATGCAAATATATTTCCGGAATTCTCTGCGGCCAGAGTCCCCGGACAATTTCAGATTCGGCTCAGGGAGATTCTGAATATCAGGCCGCCGGTCCGGAGATTGGAAGCAGATATGGTCCCCCCGTGAAGAGCCACTGCATTCTTCACTATCGAGAGGCCAAGGCCCGTGCCACCCGCCGCGCGGCTGCGCCCCTTGTCTATGCGGTAGAACCTTTCGAACATTTTTTGCAAATGTTCGTCGGCCACCCCATTCCCGTTGTCGGCAAAAGTCAGCATTATTTTCCCTTCGTCCACACTCGCGACGGCTATCTTTATCCGATTCCCGCCGCTATATGCTATTGCATTGTCTATGAGATTATAGAAAACTGCTTCAAGCAGCGAGATATTGCCACGCATCGGCAATGGAGAGGTCACGCTGTTTTCAATTTCAATCCCCTTTGTTTCCGCGATTATCCTCCGGTCATCGACTACAGTCTGAATGATACTGGTCAGGTCAATATCCTCCTTCACCACCGAAGAGGCTCCGTCATCCATGCGGGTTATCAACGATACATCCCCGAGAAGCTTCTGCAGGCGGTCGGTATTGGAAAGGCAACGCTCGAGGAAACGGCGCCGCTTCTCCTCATCGAGTTCGCTATGCGCAAGAAGAGTCTCCACGCATATCTTTATCGAGGCCACCGGAGTTTTCAGTTCATGGTTTATATTGTTTGTCAGCTCTTTTTTGATTCTTTCTTTTTCTTGCTGTTCAAACAGAGCTGCCTTATGCTCCTTCTCGCGCTCCACATTTGCTTTCTGAAGCCGGGCATAAAGACGGACTATATTGTTCGAGATCGAACCCAATTCATCGTTGGGAAAAGGTTCGGTGTCCGAAATCCGGATTCCCTTCTCCACATCGTCGGCAAATTTTTTTAGCCTGGTGATATGCAGTCCGACCCGATTGGTGGCGAAATATCCTAAAACGCACATGGCAAGCGCCGTCATTCCCATAATCCACAAAAAACTGATGTCGGGCTTCAGCAGCGAGCTAAGCGAGATCGAATATGGCACGGCCGTCCTGACAATATAGCCGTCGTCTCCTTTTGTGGCAGAATAGAAATAATAATTGCCTGTGCTCCGGCTGTGACGGCGCACGGTATATCCCGATTGTTGCGAAATCGCCTTTCGGATTTCCTCCCTGTCGAGATGATCTTTGCCGGGCAGATGGTCGATGGAATTGTCATAGATCACCTCTCCGTCGTCGGAAATGACGCTCACCCTTATGTCGTCGAAAGGATGAAAATCCTTCAGACTTATATCCCTGATGTCGGTTCCCTCCTCAAGTTCGGTCAGAATATAGGTGTTGATCATCTGCAGGCGCGTGTTCAATTCCTCGGCCTTGTATAGCTTTTCCCTGTTATATTGGAACACTATGAAGCATCCGACCAGCAGCGCCGAGTAGCCGAGTAGCCCGAGAAAGAGCCGCTGCGGATAAGTCAGGACACGCTTTATCGGATTATTCGATGAAGCCATAGCCATAACCTGAACGGGTCACTATATTCTTGCCGTATTGCCCGATCTTCTGCCGGATGCGGGTGATGTTGACATCAACCACGCGGTCGACCACAACAACATCGTCGGTCCAGATCTCCTTAAGAAGCTCGGCACGGGAAAACACCTGGCCGATATTGGAAACCAGCCGGAAAAGAATTTCGAATTCCTTCTTAGGCATCTTCACCATCTCTCCGTCGACATGGCATGTCCGGGTCCTTTTCGAGAGAACAAGCCCTTTATAGACCGCCTCCTCCCCTTCAGACGAATGAGATTCGGCTGATGAGGATGCTCTCCTTATCACGGAACGGATTCGCGCAAGCATCTCCTTCAGGGAATATGGTTTCACAATATAGTCGTCAGCCCCGAGATCGAGGCCTTTGACTACATCCTCCTCCCGGTCTTTAGCAGTGCAGAAAATAATCGGAACTCCGGCCGTCGTCGGATTCGATTTCATGATGCTTGCAAGCTGGGTGCCGGAAATTTCCCCCATCATGATGTCGAGCAATACGAGGTCGAATTGAGAAAGGTCCATCGTCAGAGCCTCCTCGGCGCTATAAGCAGTCCTCACTTCATAACCCTCCGATTCGAGATTGAATCCGAGTGCATCACAAAGAGTTTCCTCGTCGTCTAC
The DNA here is from genome assembly GCA_905214735.1 of uncultured bacterium. GTDB lineage: Bacteria > Bacteroidota > Bacteroidia > Bacteroidales > Muribaculaceae > Lepagella. The sequence goes on from CAJMNI010000032.1 coordinate 29,528, forward strand.
CACGAGAATGCGTTTCGCTTTTTCCATACTGCAAAATTAGAAATATTGGGCCAATTTCAACACTCTTAACCGCATATTTAATAATTCTTTAACAAGACCCTAACCTTCACAATAATTCAACAAAACTGAAAAAACCATGAAACATGCGCTTCCTAATTTTGCAGCAGAAAAAACGATCCCAAAAGCTTATATCAATACTTCGGTTATTTTTTGAGAATTTGTTAACGGCTCCGAGGAGCCAAG
>CAJMNI010000033.1 GCA_905214735.1 uncultured bacterium
GCCCGTGGTCAAGCGGCCTCGGCCTCGGGGGTCACGCCGCCCCGGTTTTTCCAATTCAGGGCACGTTGTGAGATAAAAGGGAATTATATACGCACAAAAAAAAGTGACATGAAGATAATCCGACCGAAAAAGGCACTAACAAAAGAGAAAACGCCCGTGCTACACGTGCTCCACCGACGGCTTACAAACAAAAAATACCGCCCGAAATACTCGGACGGTACTCAAAGCTGTTGTGTCTATTTTAAGAGAAAAATGCGTTTAACTGAATCTCATTCTGGGCGATTGCCGAATGTTTGTTTTGCTTGAGACCGTAAGGAGTTACCAATGTAATATGAATTGCCTTTTTGGTCTGGGTGGCTTCTATGAAGTTGCCACGACGACGGCGGAGCTTCATTTCCTCGTCTTCGGTTATAGCATATTCTTGTGCCGAGAATTTCATCTCGCATAGATTGATAACTCCATCATTGCGGTCGATCAACAGGTCTATCTGAGTTTTGTCGATTCCCTTATCTTCATCGGCTTCAGTTCTCCAGCTATAAACATTGGATAAAACACCGGATATTCCGAGAGCTTCCTTTATCTGTGAGATGTGTTGAAGGCAAACACGTTCAAAAGCGAGTCCACTCCATGCTCTATGCAAGGGGCTCCCGATGCTATTCGTCCAGAAATGGGAGTCATTATTTTTATTTCCTTTGATGTATTGGAAATAAAACAGTGTAAAGTTATCGATAAGCTGATACAATGCGTCTTTGGAGAGCTTACCAATGCAATTATATTTCCTTATGAAGCCACACCATTCAAGTTCATTAAGATATCGAGTCAAGTCCCCACTCGTTTTAATTCCGCTGTCATGGACAATTTCATAGCGCGTGAGTCCTTTATTCTTTTTGGCTAGCGTTGTAACTACCTGCATATATGGCTCAGGATTATTAAACAATGATGAATATAATTGCTCATATTCATGTGACAGACCTTCCGTATCCTCACTAAAGAACAGCGAATCAATATTCTGAGCCATGCTTATTTCTCGTTTAAGCAAACTCCAGTAAAAAGGGATTCCACCCATTATCATATAGTTCTCAACCATCTGATAGCGGCTCAACCCCAGATTGTTCGCCTCGGAGTATTGTTCGCATTCGGAGAGGGTGAATGGTTGGAGCAAAATTCTATTTGTGAGACGATTGTGGAGTCCCCCATGATTGTTTATAAGTTTATTGACAATCCATGAAGTAGCGGACCCGCAAGCAATGAGAAGTATATCTTTTCTTGCAGAAGCCCAGCTGTTCCAAAAATGCTCCAACCCAGATATGAAATTTGAGCGTGGTGTATCCATCCACGGAAGTTCGTCAAAAAATACAATCTTTTTGCCATCAGGCAAAGAGCCGAGCCATTCCTCCAATGCAAAAAAAGCCTCATACCAGTTCTTGAATTGATTATACTTCTTTCCTGAGGCCTTTTTTAGAGACTCCCTGAAACTTAGAAGCTGATCCTTCATTTTTCCACGAGCCAACCCGGTATGCTGGAATGTAAAGGAGTAGTTAAAAGTCTCGCGGATAAGGAAAGTCTTTCCTACACGCCGACGTCCATATACTGCCACGAATTTAGAATATTCTGAGTTCGCAGCATCCAATAGTTCTTTTTGCTCTGGTTTCCTTCCGATTATCATGGTTACATCTCATGTTTTCTCATGCAAAGATAATAATAATATTTGATAAAATCTCGTTATAATCCCCCAAAAGTAGGTCAAAAGATGTGGATTTGGGGGATTATAAGCACATCTTAGGAGGATGGGTGTTCGTGCAAAATCGCGCCCTGTAAACTTCGATAAATCGGCTTATTTAAGATGAGCGCACTATGATAAACCGACTTCAGTTCCCATCTTTTCCCGGTTTATGAGGGGGTAATAGACGAGGTTTATTTGTCTATTTCCCAGAGATATCCGGCGTAGAAGAGCAGCTTTCGATTGCTATATCCGTTTTGATATCATTTAGATTTCAAAGAAAGCGCATTATATAGTCAAAAACAAACAATTACCACCATAAAAGGAATTTTTTTTGCAGAATAATTTGGTTTATAAAATAAACTTACTTAACTTTGCAACCGAAATGAGGGTGATATGCGCGCTTCACCCTTTTTTTCAGAGATTGATAGTTACCTAAAATAAACCAAACTAAATTCCAAACCATGGAGGAGAAGAGAATCACCGAGGTCCAGAGCCTCGAAATCATTACTGAAATGATAGCGCGGTCGAACGTGCGTCGCAAACTTGGCAACGGCAACATCATGCTCCTATGGGGCTATCTGACGGTCGCTGTTTCAGCACTTGTCTGGACGCTCCTGTTAGTGACAAAAAATCCTGTGTGGAACTGGCTATGGTTCCTTATCTGGATAATAGGGGGAACCGTAACGCCAATCATGGCCAGAAAGCAGAGGACTGAAGAAGGACATAAAACGTTTATAGACACTATAAGCAACGGGATATGGAGCGCCATCGGATATATGGCGATTGCCATGACCTTTACTTGCCTCGCATTCTTTTTTGCGGGCGGCAAAGATTGCTGGAGCTCGATGTTTGTGTTCGCCCTGTTGGGCGTCGGATTTGCCGAAACAATCCAGGGAATAGTGGTGAAAGAGAAGTCTTTGATTGTCGGAGGGGGCATCGGAACTCTCGGGGGAGTGATAATGCTCGCAGCCATTGCAGGGAAGGTGACTCTATATGTAAATTGGGTTCTTCCTCTTTTCATCATCTCCTTCATTTGCATGATGATAATCCCCGGGCATATTCTAAACGCCAAAGGTAAAAAGATAAAGGAATAGCAATGAAAGAACTTGATCCATTGTTGCATTCACAGTTGCGACTGGCGATCATGTCGATACTGATGAATGTCGATGAGGCGGATTTCTCATATCTCAAAGAGAAGACAGAGTCAACTTCAGGCAATCTCAGTGTGCAGCTCGACAAATTGACAAACGCAGGTTACATCGACATGGAGAAGCAGTTTGTCGGCAAAAAGCCAAGGACAACGTGCAAGGTGACCGAAACGGGGCGCAGGGCATTCGCGCAATATATCGAAGATTTGCGGGGATACCTCAACCTCTGATAAACGTGACAAAAGCCGTGGAGCCAAACGACTCCACGGCTTTTGATTATCTGCCTCCGGCTGAGGAATGGTCGGTCGACGCTCCGGAGTCGATGAGTTTGTCGGCGCCGCGTCGCTGACGGCCCCACTGCAGATTCCATGCAATCTGAATGAATGGAATCCGCATATTGATGCGCATGTGCTGCTCGTTGCGGTTCCATTTGTTGAGCGACCGTGTGCTTTGGTCGTAATTGCCGAAAGGCATGAGCATCCCGGCGCCAAATTGCCAGTCTTTCCAGTTGTAGGAGAGGGAGATGATGTTGGTTACCACTGCTCGCCCATAGGCCGCCCCAGCCCCGCGATTTTTTGTCAGACATGACTTACGGACAACTCACGTTCCTTCAATACTTTCGCCAATGTAAATACCTGGTCGGTGCCTGGTCGGTGCCTGATCGGAGTCTGGTCGGTTTGCTGTGAAAATATGGAATGGTAAAGTTTTCGCGTTGATAATTCATACACGACAATAAAAAAACGCGGAATCTCGATTATTGTCGGGATTCCGCGGTTTTTGTGAGATAAAGTTTTACGAGAGATTATTTGTCCTCATCCTCTTTCTTTGAGTAGGCGTCGTAGACATCTCTTAGTTCGTCGTCCATGCATTTGCTGTATTTCATGTTGAGCTTGCTCCGTAGACCCTCGGCGCGGGATCGGCAATATTCGCGTTTGGCGTCGTCATCCTCGAAGCAAGCCGAATCTTCAAAAGCCATGGCGTTTCTGGCAGTAGTGGCCATCTGGATCATTTCTCCCGTCTTGCCGCTGCTTCTGAACGGCACAGAAATTCCGTTGGTCATCGCTGATAGCTCCCTATACCAGCTGAGGCCGCAGATAGACACCGTGTCAATTTTGATTTTCATGTCGGCGGCTTTCTTCGCCTCCTTGCGCCAGTCGATCTGGTTGCCCACCACATAGTCGCGATATGTATAGCCGAGCTCATGAGGAGCCGCGTCGGCGATCAGCAGGATGGCCTTCGATGAATCCTCCCTCCAGGGAGATTCGTCGATAATCTTTTTAAGCACGAGCTCGTAGAACTCGTCGCCGTCTCCGCCGCTCGTGTCTTTCGATTCCTTGACAAACTTGATGATATCGTTTTCATTGTCGGTGAGGGGAATGCATTGATATGCGTCGCCGAAATCGTTGCGGTTCGTCATGTCGCAGTAGTCGCCGAAAGCCACAATGCCAAGACGGAGATCCTCATTATCCTTGAAGAGGTCGGGAATCATGTCGGTCACCTGACGGCGAACATCTTCGATATATGCTGCCATGGAGCCGGTGGTGTCGAAGGCAATCACCATGTCGAGTTTTCCCATCCCTTTGGGTGTCACTTTCTCATCGAGAGTCTGAGGCTTTTCAGGTTCGATCTTAACAGTGGTGTGAGTTTCTGAGGTTACTTTGGTTTTCATAATGATCAGTTTTGTTTTGTTAGATTGAATATCATGGTATAATATACCGTGAAGTAGAAAAAGGTAAATTTTCTTACAGTAAAATGCTTAAGGTTTTATTTTGCGAGGTCATCGGCGGCGTGGAGAAGCAGGTCGCGGAGCTGAATCTCCTTTTTAAATTTGCCGGGAATGGCGTCGTCGCCGAGGATCGCGCCGATGATGTTGCCGGCCACTGCACCTGTGGAGTCGCTGTCGCCGCCGTGGTTGACGGCGCTAATCAGGCAGCCTGAGAAGTCGTCGACATGGCGCAGCGTGGAGAAGAGCGCGATCGCCAGGGTTTCTTCCGCCACCCATCCTTCGCCGATCCGGTCTTCGATTATTTGCCAGTCGGATTGCGGGTCATCTTCAAGGCTCATGGCATTCCCGACAATCTTGCGGAATTCATCCATCGCCGCGGCGTCTGCTCCGTATACATCCGATACTATTTTCAGCGATTTGTCGACGATTCCTTTGAACATCTCCTTGTCGACAGCATCTTCTGAAGAGGCGCACAGTTGGACAATAACTGCCAATGTCGCTGAAGAGTATGTGCTGAGCGGATGCAGGTGGGTGAGCTCGGCAAGCTCGCCGGCAAGCCGGGCCGTGTCGGCGGGCGACCAATCGTGGGCGGCTCCGTATAGGCCGACAGGGGCTACACGCATGATGCCGCCGCATCCTTTGCTTGCATTTTGAGGCTCCTTGCCGGCGTGGATGGCGGCGAGAGCCGAGAGGCAGGTATTGCCCGGGGCGCGGTTTTGGTTCAGTTCCTCAATCTCGGAGAGTTTTGACTGATAGGAAATCTTTACTTTCCGTCCGGCCTGATGCGCATACCAGGCAAGGTAGGCATTGCAGACTGTTGGAGCGATTGGTTTTCCGTTGCGTTCGGCCTCAAGCAGCCCCTCGGCAGTATAAAGAGTCATCTGGGTGTCGTCGGAAAACAAGGCTTTCTTCTCCTCCGATTCCAGCCAGGGATAACTCATGTCGAATTCTGTTATTCCCTCTTTGCCATATCTTGCGCAGATATCATTGAAAGAGTAGACAAACTCTACGGGATAACCGAGAGCGTCGCCGATAGCTCCGCCCGTGATCGATCCGCGAATCTTATTTTGTAATTGCTGTTTATCCATAATTAAGAATGTTTTCTGTAAAAAGAGTGTTATAGTCTGTCAAATCTATCACGCTAAAGGTCTTCTAAAACTCGAGGCGGAATCCTTTTTGCTTCAGTTCGGCGTATTTCTCTTTGTTGAAGCTGTATAACTTCGCTTCTCGTTTGGGAGTTGGCCACACGGTCTCGTCGAGCTGGGTAAGCAATTCCGAGTGAAGCATCTTTTTCGAAAAGTTGCGTCGGTCGAAATTGATGCCGAGTATGGCTTCGTAAAGAAGCTGCAGTTGCTTGAGCGTGAATTTCTCCGGGAGCAGTTCGAAACCTACCGGTTTGAAGTGGATTCTTTCTCTGAGGCAATCCATGGCCTTGCGCAGAATCCGGTCGTGGTCGAACGCGAGCTGAGGAATCTGGTCCATGGCAAACCAGCGGGCCTTGGCCGCGTCATCGCCGCCGACAACGTCCTGAAGTTTCACCAGCGCAAGATATGCAATGGTTATTACCCTTTCGCGGGGATCGCGATAGGGGGCGGAGAAGGTGTGGAACTGCTCGATATATTCGGCGTCCAGATTCGTCTCCTCCTTCAGTTCGCGCCGGGCGCCATCTTCGGCCGATTCATCCATATTGAGAAATCCACCGGGGAAAGCCCATCGCCCCTTGAAAGGCTCTATGCCTCTTTCAATGAGAAGCACATTGAGTTTCACGCCGTCGAAACCGAAGATCACACAGTCGGTAGTGACCGCTGGATGTGGATATTTATAACAAAATTTTTTATCTTCCATTTTGACTTGTGTAATAATTACACTGCAAAATTACAAACAAGAATTGAATCCTCCAAATATTTTGCGTAAAAATTACACAAGTTTTTTATCCCCCTCGATTTTTCTCGTTTTTTTGCGAGTCATGGGCATACTCTCGGAAAAATGATTAAATTTGCGAATAGCGAACTAATTAATCATGATTGAAACGTATCTTAAAATATTGGCGGCTGTCGCTCCCGCTATTGTTCTTGCGATTGTGATGATCAGAAAAGACCGGAGGCCGGAACCGATCGGCTGGTTGTTGGCTGCCACCGGGCTTGGCGTCCTCGCCGGACCGGCGGTGCTCATCCTCGGGTATTTACTTTTGCCAGAAATTCCTATGGATTCCCTGAGCGGAGCGTTCCTTTCATCATTCATAAACGCCGCTATCCCTGAAGAGACGCTGAAATTTCTCGCTCTTTGGCTGCTTGCAAAGATGTGCAAACACTTCGACGAAATGTTCGACGGCATCGTCTATGCCGTATGCATCGGCATGGGTTTTGCGGGGCTGGAGAATATTCTCTATCTGTTTGGCGCGGAGGATTGGGTGTCGGTGGGAGTGGCAAGAGCCCTGATGTCAGTGCCGATGCACTACTTCTTCGCGATAATCATGGGGACATTCTTCTCGCTCGGCTGGTTTGACAAAAAGAACCGCCGGGTATACATGACAGCCGCCTTATTGCTTCCGATAATAGTGCATGGCATATACGACACATTGTGTTTCTCAATAGGACTGGACGAAAGCATCAGTACCCTCATACTCACCCTCTTCCTTCTCGGCTTCGTTTACATCCGCAGGTACGTCAAATCGCTAACCGACTCAATGCTAAAACTCGACGAAATGCGAAAGTGATACATCCGAGATACTATTGTAACTACCAGGTATGATAGACTATCAGCCAAGTAGTCGTCGCTGCCAGCCCTGACGGGGCTGCATTTCGGTAACCGGGGGTTAGCGAGGATTGGCGCAGCCAATCCGAGTCAACCCCCGGACGAGCCTGATAATCAGCATAAACCCCAACGGGGTTTTCCCCCCCGGCCGCTCGGGAGCGCTGATAAGGTTGTCCTGTAAAAAAATACGATTGCCCCGCGATTTTTTGTCAGACATGGCCGTATGGTCGAGGGCTGGACTTACGGACCGGTCCGCAATGACGATAAGAAGCAGACCCCCTGCATGGTGGCTTATGAAGATCTTCCTGACAGTCAATATGCTTTTGGATAGCTGATGGAGAGATTCCTGCAACTTTAGAGAGCTGTGCTCGAGAGATTTCAGGATTCTGTCGCATAGCTTCCACAATCACTCTTCTCGTCTCCTCGCCTTGTTTCTGACCACCTTTTCTGACCACCTTTATCTGACCACCTTGGCCATTTTTTAATGATTGATAATCATGGTCTTATGAATTTTTCAGACCGTTTATCTGACCACACCTGATAGGGAGATAATATATAAGGGTAGAGGCAAGAATATCGCTTTCAAAATGTACATCCTGACCTGTGAGATCCTTCCACCGCATTATTTTGTCAATGCCATATCCTGCGTTCTCGCCCTGACGGGCATAGGAACTAATTACAAAGGGATTGTCGCACAGAGTTGAAAGTACAAGACGTCTCTGATGATCGAGGGGGAGCTCAGCCGAAGATGGTAAATCTGTCGTTTTTTTAAGCAAAAAACTCACAAAACATTTAAAAATTTTTACTATAGAATCGATTGTCGGGAAAAATCATTAAATTTGCATAAAGACTCGCGCCGAGCGTCTTTCAAGAGAGAAAGCGAGGCGGGAGGAAATTTAACTTAAAGGCGTTTACTCGCGCTTTATTCTTGTCCCATAAAGACGTGGCAGTTTTTTAAGACAGTCAAGAATATTGCAAAGTGGGCGCTCACGGGTATGCTTTTACCTATCCGGGCTCATTCTATGCCTTAACCGGCATGGAGTGGGTTTGGGGTATATTCATATCGGCGTGAGTATCTACGTTGTTATCTTACTGTCAAGGCTACAATGCCACGTCGCCTTTGGGAAAGATAGCAATAGTAAGATACCCACGCTTTTTTTAATGAACCTGTCGCAGTCGGGTATTGGCGACAACAATGTGTGAGCGGCATATTAAAGTCGCTCTCGCTTGCCATGAATGCGACTGACAAGGCTAAACTGATAGACCGCGTCAAAACCTTGGAAGGATTGACGGATGATGAACGCTCGGCACTTCTCGGACTTCTCAATGAGAACAAAACTTATGGCCTTGTTTGGGAAGATAAGCCGGAAGATGTGGTTGAACGTTTGCGTAACGAACTTCCGGTTCTGAGGGAGGTTAAGAGTCGTGGCATCATTTCCGACGATGCCGATGCGTCTAACCATATACTTATCGAAGGAGATAATCTCGAAGCCCTTACCACACTTGCTTACACCCACGAAGGCAAGATAGATGTAATCTATATAGATCCACCATACAATACCGGCAACAAAGATTTTATCTATAACGACAGCTATGTAGACTCCGAAGATAGCTACCGCCATTCCAAATGGCTGTCATTCATGTCAAAGCGCCTTCAAATTGCAAAAAAATTACTATCCGACCGCGGATTTATCTTTATGTCAATTGACGATAATGAATTAGCCAATTTACGGCTACTTTGTGATGAGATTTTTGGTGTATACAATTTTGTCGCTGCTCCCGTAAGAAGACGTCGCAAATCACAGGCTAATTTGAGCAAAAATATATCGACCATACATGAATATGTCTTAATATACAGGAAATCTTCTGACTTTGAGCTTAATAAAATTGAGGCTAATATTGATCTTTCAGATTATAAGAACCCCGATAATGACCCTCGCGGACCTTATAAGACAATGCCCTGCACAAACAAAGGCGGAAGCAAATATACAGTAACGACACCTACTGGGCGTATTATTTCAGAAGAATGGCGGTTTAAGGAGGAAACTTATTATGCACTTCTTAATGATGACCGTCTTGTATTTCCACGAGGTGGTGCCGGGAAACCCCGTTATAAATTATTTCTTTCGGATAAGGAGGATAAGGGTGTAATAGCTAATAGTTGGTGGGCCGAGTTGGAATCAAATCAAGAGGGGGCCTCTATGTTAAAAGATATAATGGGAGGTAAAGATGTTTTTAATAACCCTAAACCGGTCGGTTTATTAAAGTTTATCCTAGCTCTTGGTTCTCTTAAAAATTCCATAGTTCTTGACTTCTTTGCTGGCTCTGGCACTACTCTTCATGCTGTTATGCAGCTGAATGCTGAGGATGGGGGACATCGTCAATGCATACTATGCACTAACAATGAGAATGGAATCTGCGAGAATGTGACTTACGAGCGCAACAAGCGGGTTATCCAGGGGTATACCAAACCGAATGGCGAGTTTGTCGAGGGGTTGCACGACAACAATCTGCGCTATTACCGCACTGCCTATGTAGGCCGACGGCGCACTCCGCAGAATATGCGGCGCCTGATGCTGTTGGCCTCGGATATGCTCTGCATCAAAGAGGACTTATACAAGGAGATCGACGAATTTGCCGGTATGCCGACGTTGGAAAACGGCTTCCGTTTCTTCGACGACGGCAAAAAGCAGATGCTTATCATATATAATGAAGAGGCTATTTACGAAATAGTTGAAGCAATAGAAAAGATAAACGTTGAGCGACCAATCATAACATATGTATTCTCACCTGCCAACGACCCCTGGCGTCTGGAATTCGAGTCGGTAAGCGAGAAAGTAGAGTTGACCGCTCTCCCTGCGGCAATCTATAATGCCTACAAGCGAGTGTTGCCGAAGCCTAAGGATCTGTTGCTCGCTCCGCCACCGGAATCGCAACCATCAAAAAAGGAAATACCCGATAATCTTTTTGACTTTGAAGAGGAGAAAGAGGAGAAAGGAGGCGATGAATGAAAGATTTTCTTTATCAGCAGAATGCCATCGAGCAACTGACCGACAAGGTTGTCGGGTTGCTCAACGAGGACGGCTCTCGGCGCAAAGTAATTTTCAAAGCGCCTACGGGATCGGGCAAGACCGTGATGGCTTGCCAGGCTCTTGCAAATATCGTTGACCGTCTGAAATCCGACGGTACAAACCGATATGAGGAGGTGGCCTTTATCTGGTTCGCGCCGCGCAAGCTCCACTTGCAGAGCTATCACAAACTGAAAGGGGCATTTGCCGGCGGGCGTGAATTGCGCCCCGTAATGTTCGACGACCTCGAACAGAGCGAGGGAATCCGGCCCGGCGAAATACTTTTCGTAAACTGGGAGAGCGTAAACAAGGAGAAAAACGTGATGGTTCGCGACAGCGAGGCAGCCGCTTCTCTTTACGAGATATGCCGGCGCACGCGCGAACAGTCGGGATTGCCCATTGTGGCCATAATCGACGAGGAGCACATGTTCTGGTCGAAGACGGCTGATAAATCAGGCGCAGTTCTCGACCGGATAAATCCGGCTGTAGAAATCCGGATCTCAGCGACGCCGAAGACCGTTCGCTTCGACGAGCAAGTGCGCGTCAGCCGAAAGGATGTTATCGAAGCGGGGATGATCAAGCGCGAAGTGGTGCTTAATCCCGAGATAGACAGCGGCATCACGGATGAAACTACGCTCAACAACCACCTGATGAAAACCGCGCTGAAGAAGCGCGAACAGCTGGCAGAAGCCTACCGGGCATTGGGCGTCGACATCAATCCGCTGCTGCTGATTCAGTTGCCAAACGACCAAAAGGAAACGATGACAGCCGAGGATAATGCCATAGCCGACTTCGTGAAGCAGTATCTCGAAGTCATGAACGACATTACCGTAGACAACGGCCGGCTTGCTATCTGGCTCGCCGGGGAGAAACGCAACCTCGAGGGGCTGGAAAATCCCGACAATATGGCGCAGGTGCTTCTGTTCAAGGAGGCAATCGCCCTCGGCTGGGATTGTCCCCGGGCGGCGGTGCTGCTTATATTCCGCAAGCTCCGGAGCGACGAATTCACCATCCAGACGGTAGGCCGCATCCTCCGGATGCCGGAGCAGCATCACTACACCGACGAGCGCCTCAATATCGGCTATGTCTATACCGACATCGCCAAAGATAAAATCGAGATAGTCACCGCCGACGCCGATTATATCAAGAAAAATGCAATAGTCGCGTGTCGCCGGCCTCAGCTGGTGAACGTCGGGCTGAAATCGGTCTATGTAGACCGGCCCAACGACACGCGCAACTACTTCGGACCCGATTTCCGCAAGGTGCTCTATCAGGCATGCGAAGAGTTCTGGAGCATTTCGGAGATGCAGACAGGGCTTTTCTCGCTTGCCGAACTTGCGGCCATGCGTGGCGAAGAGTATCAGCCGCAACCGCTCCCCGAAAGCGGAGACCGGCAGATAGACGAGAACCGCCTGCGCGTGGCCAATACCCTGCGACTCGATGTGCCTACGGTCAACATTCCTATTCCTAAAGATGTGCACTTCCAGAACGAAGAGCAGGTTATAAAAGTGACCGACAGCGTTAAATTCGCCCGCACGGCGAGCGAAATCGACCGCGTATTCATAAGCGAGATTGCCAAATATGTCGCCGGGTTCGAGAGCAAGAACAATCCTGTCGACAAGCTTGCCGGTTATCTGATCGAAATGCTGGCAGACTATTTCGGCATCTTCGACACCGACGCAAAGAAAGTTTTCCTCTATCATGAAAACAGGCCGAAATTCGACCGTCTGCTTCACATTGCTCTCGACAAATACGACAAAATCCGCGAATTCAAGAAGAGGAAAGCTGCGGCCCGCTCGATGAAGGAATTCGAATGGAGCGTTCCTGAAGAACGGTTCTATGACGAAGAAACGCATCATCTCGCCCCGGGTGAAAACCACGCCATGCTTCCCTTCGCGGAGCTTAATGACGCTTCAGCACCTGAAAAGGAGTTTGTAAAGCTGCTTGAAGAGAATTCGGAATATATCGACTGGTGGTATAAGAACGGCGACAAAGGGCGGCAGCATTATGCCGTGGAATATGCCGATGAAGCCGGAGTCAAACGTCCCTTTTATGTGGATTTTGTGATCCGGCTGAAAAACGGCAAAATCATGCTGTTCGACACCAAGTCGGCAGGTAGCGAGCCGCTTACCGCCCATTTGAAGCACAATGCGCTCAACGCCTATATCGTGGCGGAAAATGCAGCGGGCAAAGATCTCGTCGGCGGCGTGATTGTCAAAGAGGGGATGAACTGGGTGTGGTCGCGCTATACCATCGAAGACACCATCAACCATGACGGGTGGGCGCGTCTCGATTTCAAACAGGAAAACTTATAGCTTATGGCTTTCGCGCTCGGCATGGGAAGCAAATATAAGAAAATTAACGTTACCCATCTTATATAGGTTATTAAAGGGAAATAAAGCACTATCTAATTAGCAGATGAACTGAAGGTTTTGCTATCTCAAAAAAATATGTTAACTTTACATGCAGGTCCCGACTGGGGATCTGTCTAAACCTTATGCTTCATGAAACCTTCCGATTTCATTCATCCTGAAGATGCGGCCGCTTTGCGTCAGCTGGAATCAATCCCCGGTTTTCCGACTCTCGTCAAGAAGTTCTATGCCCTCGGCTACGAGCGCCTGTTCTATGGCACCAATATGGCCAAGTGCATCCGCCTTTCCGAGTCGCAACTTCCCGAGCTTTATAATCACCTGCCGCCGATTTGCCGCAAACTCGGTATTGACGAACCGGAGTTCTACCTCGAGATGAATCCGATGCCCAACGCCTATACGTTTGGCGACACCAAGATTTTCATCACCGTCACCTCCGGTCTCGTCGAGATGCTCAACGACGACGAACTTGACGCCGTGATCGGTCACGAGTGCGGCCATATCCTTTGCCGCCACGTGCTTTATCACAACATGGCCGACATGCTCATCAACAATGCCGATGCCTTCGGTTTGCTCGGGATGCTGACACTGCCCATAAAGTACGCCCTCCTTTACTGGAAAAGGAAAAGCGAACTCTCGTGCGACCGTGCCGGAGCTATAGTCACGTCCCCGGAAACCGTTTCGCGCGTAATGGTCAGACTGGCCGGCGGTCCGAAAGATATCACCTCAGGCGTCAACATCGAAGAATGGGCCAGACAGGCCGACCTATACGACGCCATCTGCAAAGACGGAATGTGGAACAAGGCCCTTCAGATCTATGCCGTCATGGGAATCGACCATCCCTTTGCCGCAGTCCGGGTGCGCGAGATTCTCAAATGGGAGAAATCGCAGGAATATATCAATATCAGGGCAAATCTTGATGATGATAACGGGGAGGGAGGCTGCCCCAACTGCCACCGCCCGGTCGACGATTCGTGGACCTTCTGCAGATATTGCGGCGCAAAACTGAAATAAGATTTACTACAAACAATAAGCAGAATATGAACACTCTATTCGACAGCAACGGGATGCTTGACCTCGGCGAACTTGTAGCCAACAATCCCGCCTATAAGTCAATCATGGCCGACGGCATAGTGACCGATGAAGAACTTAAAGCGCAAGCGGAGGCCGCGGTCAAATCGCTTCGCCGGCTGCAGGAAATCTGCAACGAAGAGCAGCAGTCGGCGATAGCCGACGCAATCTCCGACATGGCGGTGCTTTTCGCCGTATATCACAATTACGAACTTCAGGATATCAGGAGATAATCATGGGCGCATTCAACACAAAAACGATACTCAACGGCAATCCGTCGCTGATTCCGGCAATTGCCGACCGCATCTGTCAGACTTTTGCAGCCGAAGGTTATGAAATCAACCGCGACAACCTTATCAGCGGAGGCGCTGACATATCAGTGACAAAAGGGGGAGTCTTCAAAGCCATCGTAGGCATGAAGACCGCGCTGAAGATCACGCTTATTCCGAAGAGCAACGCAATTTCGTTTGAAGCGGGCGTCGGCATCTTCGGACAGCAGGCGTTGCCCACAGTCATCTCGATGCTTTTCTTCTGGCCGGTGCTCCTCACGCAGATCTGGGGACTCATCCAGCAATCGAACCTCGATGACAAGGCGCTTGCCGCCGCTCAGGCCGTGATCAACGAAAACAGCGGATACGGATACGGCTACGCCGGAGGCCCGACACCGCCGCCTTTCCCCGGCGCGGCAGGCGCAGCAGGAAAGTTCTGCACCAACTGCGGGGCACGACTCCCGGAGAATGCCCGGTTCTGCTCCAACTGCGGAAGTCAGTTGAACTGACCGGCTAAAGCGAGACATGGCTGTCTGAAGAAAAGGCTGTGTCGGAAGAACGCGGTTATCGCGTTTCATCCCGATACAGCCTCTATGATTCAGCTTTCCCGAACCGCCTCTTTTGTGCGGGTATAGGTTGTGTTAGAAAAGCGAGAAGATAAGCGGGCGGTTGTTGATCCAGTCGAGGGAATAGATTGTCTGTTCGATCTGCTCTCTGGAGACTTCGCCGGCGATCACTGCGTCGAGAATCATCTTGTTGCCATCGAGTTTCAGGTCGGGACGCTGGCCGAACTGCTGCTCGAAATCCCACATCTGCTCCTCGTAGGTATCGTAGAAGACCTGAGCCCAGTTTTTGTCGGGGAGGGTGAGGGTGGTGGTATATTTTGTGCAATATCCGTCGGCGTTGTATTTGGTTTCGACGCGATAGTCGATGTCAAGGCCGTGCATGTTGCTGCAGGTATAGACGCCGTTTTCATATTTGCCGAAGATCACACGGTCGGGAACAATATATTCCGTGCCGTACCAAAGAGCCATCACGTCGCGCAGGTCCTCGATAGCGACGCCTTTCATGTTGGGGAGCGCAATATAGATCACTGCACCGTCCTGCTTCACAGGGATGGAGAGTGTGTTGGCGCGAGTGGACATACCTTTTGCGATCCGCTTGATCGAATTGGCGATGTCGAATGCAAGGCGGCGGTTTTTCGCGGGAGCGTAGTCATAGTCGTCGTCCTCCTCGTCGTCGTCAATGTTGGCCCAGGAGCCGTCGTTGAGCATTTTGGCGATCTGCTTGGCCTGGCTTGCACTTTCCATCACAACATTGTAGACAGCCGACTGGCAGACGCTGTTTTTCATGTCGAAAGCGAAGTAGGAATTGATGTCGTCTTCCTCGTAGCCTTCCGAATAAGTGATGATGCCGTTGGCTGCGTCTCCCTGCCAGCCGGCCTGGGGAACGTTATCGCTCACCAGCTCTTTATCGGTTCCGGAGGGATCTTTGGGGTCTTTGTCGTCATCGTCATCGCTGCAGGCAGAGAGACCGACGCTCAGGGCTGTGGCAAGAGCCACGAATGATGCAATAAATTTTTTCATTGGTCAATTTGTTTATAAACGTTGCGGGGACAAAATTACATAATAAAGTTAAAAAAACAACCGGAAAGTCGGGAAGACTTTCCGGTTTTAACATTTCATACGAATTTATTTGCGGCAGATTCTTTGCGCTGACAGATGATTTCAGAGCGCGGCGGCCTGCTCTGCGGGAACTGCATCCTCCGTCTGATCGGTCTGCTCTTCAGGATCGGCCTGCTTCTCCTTGGCGTCGACCTCACCTTTGAAGGTGCCGAAGAGGTCATATTTCAGCGTCTTGGAGTCGGAGAGGCCGATCACATATCCGCTGAGTTTTTTGCGTATGCTCACTATCTTGGCCTTGGAATAGTTTTTTGTGACGTGGCGCTTCACCGTCTTGTTGACCAGGTCGGTAGGCACTTCGCGTTTCTTGCAGTCGATTGACGTCCAGTTTCCTTTATTGTCGAATTCGATCTTGGTGCCGTTGGTGAGCTTCACATCGTAGTCGGTCTTGCGAAGCAGGTGACGGTCCACGCGGATCATGCTGATCTTGGCCTTGGGGAAATGCTTGTCGAGCATTTCGCGTGCGGCCTCGGGGAGCTTGTCGCGTTTGATGGTATATGAATCGATCGGGAGAGCGGCCGAAGCCGGAATCACGATGGCGAGCATCGCCATGAAAATCATTGCTAATTTCTTCAACATATTGTCTAAGGATTATGTGTGCTTTTCAAGTTGTCGGGATTGTTGGTCCGACTCAGAGGCACAGGGTAATTTATATCGTTTGCGTTTCAGAGTAATAAACACAAAAAGCGTGCCCGACAATATATTGAATGCCGTTGATTAGCAATAATTAACTGCTGTTTACAAGTTTTAGAGGCGCAGGAGATAGTGCAGGAGATTAATTTTGGAGGGGTGTCTCACTCCTCCATGCCCTTGAGCGCGAAGAGCTTCCAGAGCGGAGCGAGCATGAGGCTCTGGCGCATGGTGTCGGCCATGAGGATGTCGCGCACCTGCCGGCAGCTGAGCAAATGGACGGTGATGTCTTCGGTGGCTTCGAGATGCTGGGTGTCAAGTCGTTCCACTCCTGTCGCCAGGAAGCAGTGGGTGAGGTTGTCGGTGGTGCTCGGATTGCCGCAGATCTTCATCCAGGGCTCCCATTTGCCCCCTCCGAAGCCGGTCTCTTCGAGCAGTTCGCGGCGCGCCGCCTCTTCAGGAGATTCCCCTTTTTCCACCACTCCGGCCGGAATCTCGTAGTTATATTCCCGGAGTCCGTGCCGATATTGGCGGATAAACACAAACTTGTCGTCGGCGGTGATAGCGATCACGTTGATCCAGTCGGGATATTCGAGCACGTAATGCTCCGGATTGACAGTGCCGTCGGGAAGGCGCACGGCGTCGCGTCTTGCCGTGAGCCATGGACGGCGGATCAGATATTCGCTCGAAAGTATTTCCCAGTTTTTCTCCATATTTTTTAGTCTCCGATTTGTGAATAGGGAATAGAGAAGGTGTCGCCGAGCGATGGATCGCCCGACTGCAGGCCGCGCGTGAGCCATTTCACGCGCCATTCTGACCGACCGTGGTTGAACGATTCCGGCATCTCGCGGCCGTAGGCCTTTTTCTGCAGATAGTCGTCGCCGATCTTGGCGGCGGCGTTGACCGCCTCTTCGATATCCCCCTCCTCGATTGAGTTGAACATCTTGTTGTCGTTGTGTCCCCACACTCCTGCGTAGTAGTCGGCCTGGAGTTCGAGGCGCACGCTGACCTTGTTGGCTTCCTCTTCGGGGAGGTTGGCCATGCGGGCATGAGCTTCGTCGAGTGTGCCAAGCAGATATTGCACGTGGTGGCCGACTTCATGGGCGATGACGTAGGCATAGCAGAAATCGCCCGACGCTCCGATCTGCTCCTGCATGGTGCTGAAGAAGTCGAGGTCGAGATAGACGGTCTGGTCGGCCGAGCAGTAGAAGGGGCCGGTCTGGGCGGTGCCGTGTCCGCAGCCGGTCTGCACCTCTCCGCTGTAGATCACCATCTTGGGCGGCCGGTATTCTCCCCACCCTTTCTCACGGAACGTCTGCGTCCAGACGTCTTCAGTGCCGGCGAGCACTTTCGAGGCGAGGTCGTAGAGCTGCTCCTCCTCTTCGGGAGAGGCCGCCGGAGTGCGTGTCTGATGGTTTTCGCCGAGCACGCCTATCGTGTTGCGGGCCACGTCGGTGAGGCTGCCGCCGGAGAGAAGCGTGATGATGGCGGCCACGATCACACCTGTGATTCCGCCGCCGATGCCGATGGCTTTCCCTGAAATGTGCCTCCGGTCTTCGATATTAGAGCTGTTGCGTCGTCCGTCAAGTCTCATAGTTTTATGTATTATAAGGCTCTATGCCATATCATATATTTTTCAAACCTGGATAGAAGAACTGCATTGGATCGTATTATCCAGTATTTGAAACCCAAAAACTCCGATTTTATATCCAATTCGTCGATAATGGCTTTCTCCGCCTCTTCTGATTTATTTTCAAGCCAGGTGGTTGTCATTTTTTGAAACGAAGTGATTTTTGACATTACATAATCATAGAACTGCTGTTCCCGGATTGTACGAATTCTACCCGAGCCGTTGAAAATCTTGTTCAAAAGGGTTATCGTGTTGGTTATCTGAGGAGAAACAGTCCCGGTGGCTGAAAATTCGGCTTTGGCATTCGGAAAATCCAATGATTGATAAATTATTTCCTCCACGTTGTCATTGATCGGATTGACCAAGTCGTCGAACGATGCCGATTTCTTTAAGTTGCAATATCTGCAACTCCAGAATAAGTTTGACCATACATAGGTCAGCTCGGGAAAGTGGTGTTTGCTTTTGTGATGTTCCACATCATAATCGGTTATCCTTATCCGTTCGCATAAATAGCATTTAACCTTCTGGTCTTCCTTGAGCTGAGAGACAACGTCTTCTCCCTGCCATGATTTTTTATCGGCTAATGATTCCGGTGCCTTATTGTGTTTATATACTCTTATCACTGCTCTGAAAGGTTTCTGAATTTGCTGTTGTAGGTGATTTCAAGCTGTCGGTATGCACCGACCAGTTCAGGCGAAACTGCTTCAGGAATCTTTTTATAATCTTCGATAATCTGTTTTGCAGTAATCCGTTCGGTATCAGACAAATTCTCCTTGTTAAGAAGGGTTTCAAGTTCCGCATACCTCTGGCGTGCATAATCCGAGTCGGTAGATACGCCGAAATATCCTTCGGTCAGAGACTGATATGAATATTCAGTGAGATTAGTGATCGGTTCCTGATGTTCAAGGTCGTAGGCTGTGGCATTTGCCAGCGAGCTGAGCACGAAGGGAGAGTGTGTGGTGACGATGAACTGGATGTTGGGGAATAAGGTTGTCAGCATTGGCAACACTGCTTTTTGCAATTGCAGATGGAGGTGGTTTTCAATTTCATCAATCAGCACGATACCCGGTTTGGAAAATTCGTCCGACAGTCCCCCTTGCGGCTGCATCTTCAGGATAAGGTCGGCAATGATGTTGATTGCCGCCATGAAGCCGTCGGATAGCTCCGTAAACTTAAATGATTTCCCGTTGGTGACAATGTTGAAGGAATAATCGCGATAATTGAAATCGAGGTAAAGCTCCGGATCGTCAAACAAATCCTTCAAGATGTTGACAAAATTTTCCAGCCAGCCTTTTATGGCATCGGCATCGGCATTCTTTCCTTCGTTGCGGGCTAATGCCTCCTGTATCTTAAGGTCTGACAGAAAATTAAGAAGCTGGGACGTAAGATTATCCTTAATGTTTCCCTTTTTTGAAAGGTCGGGCTTGGTGGGATTTTTAGGCTCTGAAATATCGCTTTTGCGTTCGGCCTGATAATAGGCTATAATAAAATTACCCTTATTGTATTCGTCGATAAATCCATACCCTTGGGCAAACTCGATATTCACCTTCCCGTAAAGCTGATCATATTGTGTTTGATGAGATTCCATAGTGGATTTCCAATGCAGGAATTCATGCGAGTTTTCCGGATATTTCTCCATTTCTCTTTTCGCACTGGCTATCCATTTGGAATATTGAAGAAAATACATATTCTTATCTTCCTTGATATAATCGAGGAATTCCGCGATAGCATTGAGAAGCACGGTTTTTCCGCTTCCATTCTTTCCGGTGAGAATCAGATGCGGCGATTTTTCATCGGCGATAGGTATGGAAATATCCTGAAGATGAAACAGCTTGTTGATATGTATTTCTTTAATATATCTGTTCATGGAGCTAACCTATAAATGATTATGGTATTGCTTTTTGCAATTCCTAATGCAAAGATAATGTTTCTTCGCCGATAAAGCAAGCCGGGGGCGGGGCGCTTTTTTAGTTTGGGGAAAAGTTATTAACTTTGCAGGGCAAAAGAGGATAGTCTACAGGAAGAATAGAAGATGAAGAAAAAAGATATAAGACGCGGCATGGTCACCATAATGTTGGGGCTCACGGCTTTGTATGTGGTGTTTATGGGCGTCTGGATGATTTCGTGCAAATCGGGAAGCGGATCTGACGCCGGCAAAGATGGGATGTCGGCCGAGGAATTGGCGAAGCTCGACGCCGACGCGAGTTTCTGGAACGATTCCCTTTCCAACGCGCATTCCGATGTAGCGGCCCTTGCCGGAATGGACTCAATCATAGTGAGGTTCATGCGCAAAAACGAGTTGAACGGCCTGCAGCTCGCAGTGATGCGCAACGATTCGCTTCTCTATGCCAAGGGATATGGATATGCCGACGCTGAGAAGGGGGTGAAAATGCAGCCTACCCACATCATGCGCGTCGCCTCGGTGTCGAAGCTGATCACTGCCGTGGCGATGATGAAACTTGTCGACGCCGGAAAGGTTTCGCTCGACTCGCGGGTGTTTGGCAAAGGGGGCATCCTCGGCGATCCTGAGTTGACGCGTCGGGTCAGCGACGAGAGAATCTATTCCATCACCGTGCGCCAGCTCCTTCAGCATTCCGCCGGTTTTACGCCGAGAAAGGGCGACCCGATGTTCACCACTGCCGATATGATCCGCGAACATAATCTCAATCATGTTCCGACAGCCGAGGAGGTAACCGGAATAGTGCTCGGACGAGGACTCGGCTACACTCCCGGCGAAGGCCACAAATATTCCAATTTCGGCTATGTGGTGGCCTCTCTCGTGATCCAGAAAGCGAGCGGAATGGATTATTGGCAGTTCGTCAGAGACAGCGTTCTCGCGCCGGCAGGAATCTCGACATTCTATCCCACAGGGAATTACAAGCATGAAAAACAGGCCCGGGAGGTGATATATTACAACACCGACGATCTCGACACCATCCGCGAATACAACAATTCGGGCAAGATAGTGAGCCGCCGTTATGGCGGCTGCAACTTCCGCGGACTTATGGGGGCCGGAGGTTGGGCGGCCAACGCCTCCGGACTCGCCCGGCTCGTGGCCTCAATCGATCTCAATCCTAAAGAAAAGGATATACTCTCGGCCAAAAGCGTCGGAGAGATGACCGGTTTCGACCCCGACACCAACAGAGCGATGGGGTGGAGCCGCATTTATGAGGAGGGTAAATGGCAGCGCACCGGTTCGCTGTCGTCAACCCAAGCCCTGGTCAATCTCTTCCCCGACGGAGAATGCTGGGTGATGATCACCAACACCGGCCACTGGACCGGATTCCGGTTCAATTTCACTCTTGATAAGCTTATCGACCGGCTTCGCGCTGAGTATTCCTCAAAGATGCCGAAGCGCGATCTCTTCCACAAGAAACTGTAACTAAGACGCGGCAGATTCTTTCGACAGGAGTTCTTATTTTGTGTAAAAATCGATCAGACGGTTGATGGCCGCCGCGCAGGCTTTGCAGAAGTCGGGCGCGAAATTGTCGCGCATGCGGCAATGGTCGGCTGGACGATACACTCCCTTGAAACTGTAGCCGCCCCCTTCGTAGACCCCCGTCGGGTATTTGTCGGCGTCGGATTCCGGCGTTGGCACCGGTGTGCCTTCCTTGAGCAGCGGTTCCCATTTGCTCTTGAAATCGACGAGCGTGGTGATATTGGGTTCCCACGGCTCGACATCGAGCGGATAGCTGTCTTCCATCACATCGTCTTCATAGAAATATTCGTCGGCGAGGCCGCCGAAGCTATGGCCGAACTCATGCACCACCACCGGGCGGAACTGGTCGTGGCCCGTCGTGGTCAGCTCATAACTATTGTAGATTCCTCCGCCGCCATAGGTGTCGCTGTTTGCGAGGATTATGATATGCTCGAATGGAACGTGTGCCGCGGCGTCCATGATGTCGAACACGCGGGCCGAAGTGAGATAGCGGTCGGAATAGAAAGTGTCGAACGCCGATCCGAACGCCGTCTCCTTCCAGTCGTTGTCGCGGGGCACGCTTACTCCCGAATCGCGCGACGGAGTCTCCACCACCGCGATGTTGAAATCATTGCGGCGGTCTTTGAAGGGGGAGTGGCTGAACAGGGCCTCCACGGTTTCGGCCGCCTTGGCGTTGAAGGCTTCCATCTCATCGGGGGTGAAACCTTCGGCGAGGATGGCGATGTCGATTGCCTTCTTCGGGTCGCCTCCACGGTGGATGTAATGCCACGGCGCCGGATCGGGATTGACCACCGGAGCCACTAAGATGTCGGCCGGAGAATAGAGATGGGTGTTGGAGGCCCCCCGGCGGTGGCGGTTGTCGAGCAGTTCGGTGGTGATCAGTGCCGCGCGGCGGGGAAGGGGCACGAGCATCGAGTTTTCGAACGATCTGGAGGTGGTGCGGGCTTCGTCGGTGTCCTGCCATTCGCGGAAGAGCGTGGAGAAGCTCTGGCGATAGATGGTGTCGCCGGTCAGCGAGTCGCAAACCGTCACCGTGCCGTTACCTTCATAGGGGACGCGGCCGAGGTTGTGGCGCCTTCCTGCCCATCCCTTCATTTTTTTCTGGCGGGCGAGGAAGATATGGCTCTCATTGCTGTTGCCGGCCACGATATAATCGATTCGCAGAGTCGAATCGGCGAAATTTTTTTCGAAGTTTTCTGAAAAAGAGTTGGCCGTGGCCCCCTGACATGCCAGGAGAGCCGCGGCCAAAATCATTGTTTTCTTCATAAGGTTGTTAGTCATAATTTACTGCCGTGGTTTGGCCGGCTGTCACACCTCTTTCGGCGAACGCGAAGAAATGATCTGCCAGAGCAGCACGGCGAGGATTGCGCCGACGATCGGACCGACGGCCATCACCCAGAAATCAGGCCAAGCCTCGGGCGAGAAGCAGGCGGGACCGAACGAGCGGGCCGGGTTGACAGAGCAGTTGTCGACCGGAATACCGACGATGTTTACAAGGCCGAGAGCCAGACCGATGGCGAGGCCGGCGAAGTTGCCGAATCCGCGAGTCTTGTCGGTGGCGGCGAGCACGATGAAGACGAAGAAGCCTGTGAGCAGGATCTCGGCGAGAAGTGCCATCCCCTGGGTCACACCCGGCTGACAGACGTTGGTGGCCAGAGTGGCGATGGTGTCGTTGGAAAGCTGGGTTGTGCCTCCGAATTTAAACGGCATGTCGCCCATGTTGAAGAACCAGTAGAGGAACCCGGCGCCGACAGCGGCTCCGATCAGCTGGAAAATCACGTAGAAGATGAAATCTTTGGCGTTCATTCTCCCGGCGCAGAGCATCGCGAAGGAGACGGCGGGATTGACATGACAGCCGGAGATGTTGCCGATGGCATAGCAAAGGCAGACGAGCACAAGACCGAAACAGAGGCCTATGCCGAGACCGCCGATCGAGGGGCCGGCAAGCACGGCGCTACCGCAGGCGAGAAGCACCAGAAACATCGTGCCGAACATTTCGGCCAGATACTTTTTAAAATTTTCCATAGTGTGATAAATTATGTGATTAAGTGTGGAAATGCCTTGTGTCTAAATCCGTCAGAACTGGCGTGGATAGAGCATCAGAAGATTGTGGCGGCTGAAGTGCTTCTCGAGGAAACCGGGGATGGCGTCGAGGTCGGAACTATGGGAGATCGAGCCTTTGCGGGCTCCCACCACTGCAAGCAAGTCGTCGTCGCCCACGTTGCCCGAAAGAAGGATGAAATCGTCGGGAGAGTCGAGGATCTCGAAATCATGGTCGACTTCGATGCCGTCGTCGGCGATCACCGCCTTGATGAAGTCTTCGGTGGCCTTGTATAATATAAACGTAATACGCGCCTCAATGTTTGAGCCGAGTGTGGCCATGCGCGACACCCAGAGGTGAAAACCGGTCTCATATTCCGCTTTTTCGGGCACGTAGACGAAAATGCGGGTCACGGTGTCGATAGGGATGAAGCATCGCGACATTATCACCATCTTGTTGGTCTGCTCGATGAGTTGCTCTGCGAGCGATCCGAAGAAGGAGTCGACGATATTCGCTTTGCGGTGGAAGCCGATCACTATCTCGGTGGCGTCCTGCTCGATGGCCACGTTGCGGAGAGCAGGAACGACGCTGATGTCGAAGCGTTCGGTCTTCATGACCGGAATCTCCATCTCCTCGGCGGCGGCCACTGCCGAGGCGAGGGCGTTGCGTCCCATTTCCATGCGGCGGCGGTCCTGGTCGGTGCGCACGTAAAGCGTTGTCACCTGGTTGACGTTGCGGCGGTTGCGCATCGAGAGCGCGAGCCTCATGATTCCTTCGGCCGTCACCGGGTTTGCCACCGACACGATCTGGCGGGCGAATTCCATCTGTCCCAGGTCGTCGTGGCGCAGATCTTCTTCGGTGATCTTCATCCTGATGCGCTTGGCGGCGCGTTCGGTTGTGACCGAAGCAACTATGCAGCAGATCAGGATCATCACCACGGCGCCGTTCATCACATCTTCGGTGATCATGCCATAGCGCCATCCGACCATTACGGCGGCAATCGTGGCGGCTGCTTTGCCGCTTGTCAGGCCGAACATCATCACGCGGTCCTGGCGGCTGAATCCGAAGGCTTTCTGCGCTGCGAATGCGGCCACCCATTTGCTCAGCAGCGCCACTCCGGCCATGTTGGCGGCCACCCATATCACGCTCCAGCCCCTCACAACGACGCCGACGTTGATCAGCATGCCGACCCCGATCAGAAAATAGGGGATGAAGATCGAGTCGCCCACGAAGCGGATGTTTTTCATCAGCGGCGAGCGTCCGGGTATCATCCGGTTGAGCACGAGTCCGGCGAAGAAGGCGCCGAGGATTGCCTCCAGACCGATGAGCTGGGCCAAAAGCGATGCCACCAGCACGAGGGCAAGGATGAAGATGAACTGTGCCACCGGGTCGGCGTTGCTCAGAAAGAAGCGGCGCGTGATGCGCGGATAAGTGTATCCTACGGCCACCGTATAGACGGCCAACAGGAGGATGAGCCTCACGAGGTTGCCGAAGTCAAAGCGGCCGTTGACGCGCACTTCCACAACTCCGGCCAGACAGAAGAGGGCGAGCATCACGGCCACTATCGTGCCGCAGACGGCCACCACGGCGCCGCGCGAGTTCTGAAGCCCGAAGCGGCTCACGAGCGGATAGCTCACAAGAGTGTGGGAGGCATACATCGTGGCTATCAGCACGGCCGTATCCCAGCCGACACCGAAGGCATAGCGCGAGCCAAACACTCCGGCGAGCATCGGCAGCGTGAAACTGATCAATCCGAAGATTATGCCATGGCGCGACTGCTGCTTGAGATGATACATGTCGATCTCGACGGCAGCCTGAAACATGATGTATAGAATGCCGACCTCGCCGAATATCTTGAAGCTCGAGTCGTGCTCGAGAATATGGAAACCGTAGGGCCCGAGAGCTATGCCGGCGATGATGAGCCCCACTATCGAGGGGATTTTCAGACGCCTGAACACCACCGGCCCCAGCAGGATTGTGAGGAGCACGATCAGGAAGATGGCAACCGGATTGGTGATCGGAAAGAATGGCATAGGCGGTTAAAAGATAGGTCTAAGGATTTGGAAAGAATATGTCGGCGTTGCGGTCGGTGATTCGTTCGGTCTCTTCGGGGGAGAGGCCGAGCGTTTCGGCCACTTTGTCGCGGATATGCGGTATGCGGCAGCTTTCGTTGGTCTTTCCCCGGTGAGGGACGGGGGAGAGCCAGGGGGAATCAGTTTCGAGAATTATCCGGTCGATGCCGATCGCCGGCAGGGCTTCGCGCAGCTCGGGAGCGTTTTTGAAAGTGACCACTCCGTTGATTCCGAAGAGCGGGTCGCATACGGCGCGTATGCGTTCCACGTCGTCGCGGTTGCCTGTGAAGCTATGGAAAACGAGCCTGGGCAATCCGGCTCCGAAGTCGCGGATCACTCCGAGCGTGGTGTCGAGCGCATTGCGGCAGTGGATGATTACCGGAAGATTCTTTTCTGCGCCCCATTTGATCTGGCGGGCGAACACCTCGGCCTGTTCGTTGCGGCGGGAATCGTCCCAATAGAGGTCGATGCCCACTTCGCCGATGGCTGAATAGCCGCCACGGTCGAGCAGCTCTTTCATCTGGCGCAGGGTGTCGTGCCATTGGGGATCGCCTCCCGTTTCGACGGCAGTGCGGCCGAGCTCCGTGGGATGGAGCCCGATCGCGATTGCCGTCTTAGAGGGAAATTGCTCATGCAGAGCCCTGAGCTGCGGAAGCGAATTCATGTCGACACAGGGGAACACGAGCCGGCTGACTCCGGCGTCGAATGCTCTCCGCGCAGCTTCAATGCCTCCGTCGGCGAAGACGTCGGGCATATAGATATGCGTGTGGGTGTCGGTCATGATCGGTTCGCTTGAAAGGATGCTTTATGGTTCTTACGATAAGCGGCGGGGGCAATTACTTGCGGCGACCGGTGAGCTTCTCCACGAGTTTGCGGTAAGGCTCCTTGGCCTCGTCGCTGAGCGATGTCGACTTGAGGGCAGCCACAGCCTTGGAGGAGTAGGCGGCCACGTCGGCGCGCACTCTGTCGGAGATCTTCATCTTCTCGTAGATGCGGGTGACGATCTTCACCTTCGCCGGGCCGGCGGGCAGCTTCATGGCTTCGCGCAGAGCCTCGGAGTCGGGCGTCTTGTCGGCGAGAGCGGTGAGGAGAAGATATGATTTCTTATTGTTGTTGATGTCGCCGCCGATCGGCTTGCCGAATGTCGAGGCGTCGCCGAAGACGTCGAGCCAGTCATCCTGGATCTGGAAGGCGATGCCGAGCATCATTCCGTAGTCATACATAAGCTGAGCGTCGCGTTCGGAGCCTCCTCCGATGAGTGCGCCTATCTTGGCGGCGGCTCCGATGAGGGCGCCGGTCTTGTCTTCGATCATGCGGATATAATCGGCGATTTCCACATTCTCGCATTTCTCGAACTCCATGTCGACGTGCTGGCCTTCGTAGACGCGGATGGCCATTGCGTTAAATGTGTCGAGCACCGGGCGGAGCACCGGGTCGGGCACCATGGCGATGGCCTGCGTGGCGAGCGTGAGCATGGTGTCGCCGGAGAGGATGGCGGTGTTGACGTCCCATTTGGCGTGGACCGACTGGCGGCCGCGGCGCATGTCGCTGTTGTCCATCACGTCATCGTGAAGGAGCGTGAAGTTATGAAACATCTCGATGCCGGCGGCGGCGTCGAGGGCGTTGGCGGCGTCGCCTCCGAAGGCCTCGGCGGTCATCAGCATCAGGGCGGGGCGCAGACGTTTGCCGCCGCCGTTCAGGGCATATTCGATTGGTGAGTAGAGTCCCGACATTTTGCCGTCGGGAAATTTCAGACCGCGCAGTTTCTCTTCGATCTGCACGGTATAGTCTGAAAATCTTTTCATTATAATGTGTGTTCTAAAATGTGTTTTTTATTCTCTGACAGATTGATTCAATAATTGATGAAACGCTGGTAGACCTCTTCGGGCACACCTTTGCCTCGGTCGATGCGGAGGGCGGTCTTGAAGCCGACCATAAAGCGACGGTAGGTGGCGGTGTCGGTGTCGCAGGCTTTGCGGAAAGCTTTCAGTTCCTTTTCCACGTCGGCCACTTTCAGATGGTCGTCGCGGATGGTGCCGATATATTCAAGACCGAGCTGATAGCCGAGACCCTGGGGATCTTCCGAGGCGCCGAGTTTATATGCCCGCATCTTTTCGGCGAGAGGAAGCGACTCGATCACGGCGTCATATTCGCGCGAGAAATTGTCGAGTTGTTCTCCTTGCAGATGCTCGTAGGCATAATTGGTGGCGATGGCGAGCGTGTCAATCTTCACATCCTGGTTTTTGCCCAGGGCGCTGTAGATGATGAAACGTGCCAGCGAGTCGCCCGGCACCTTCTTCATCACATAATCCACGCGTTCAGAATCGCTGAGCGAATTGAAATTGTCGGGGTAATCGCCGGAATTCCCCTTGTTTTTATTGCAGCCGACCGTGGCCGGAAGCATGCAAAGCATAAGGAGAGCCGGAAAAGATATTTTCAAGATCCTTTTTCTCATGATCATTCTTTTTCTCATGATTCTAAAGGCGGCCGGCGGAGCGGCAGGCATTGATTAAGTGGTCTGCCGGGGCGTTGGGGACGCCGAAACATTAAAATTTCCACAAAATTAATAAATTCTTGGGAATAAATATTGCCAATTCGCGGAAAAGCATTAACTTTGCAGCGTGAAAAGGGAAAACGGCCCCGGCCGGAGTCCTGAAAGCGACAAAAACGTCGGCTCAGAAGATAAAGAGCCTGATGGAATCAGAAATTGGAGCGATGCTCGAGTGGCTGAAGAGGCACGCCTGGAAAGCGTGTATACGCCAAAAGCGTATCCCGAGTTCGAATCTCGGTCGCTCCGCAAAAAAAATCCCGCAGGCAATTTTGCCTGCGGGATTTTTTTTTACCTATATGATGATAAAGCCGACATTATATATAATAGCTGGTTGTAACGGTGCCGGGAAGACCACGGCATCTTACTCCGTGCTGCCGGATTTATTAAATTGTCGGGAATTTGTCAATGCCGACGAGATAGCGAAAGGTCTGTCCCCGTTCAATCCTGAATCAGTAGCAATAGAAGCCGGAAGACTAATGCTTCAACGCATAAATCTATTATTGAGTCAAGGGAAAACATTTGCATTAGAGACTACTCTTGCCACGCGTAGTTATGCGACTTTGGTTAAACGTGCAAAAGCGGAAGGATATCAGGTATTATTGGTGTTCTTTTGGTTAGCAACTCCGGAAATGGCAATAGAGCGAGTTGCCAAACGCGTTAGCGAAGGAGGACATAACATTCCTACGCCAACCATCATCCGCCGTTATTGGTTAGGGTTACAGAACTTCTTCAATATTTTTGCTCCAATTGTTGATGGCTGGATGTTTTTTAATAACGTTGGTTCAACTATTCTTCTCGCAACTGAAGAATCAGTTATAAATAAAGAGTTATTCACTAAAATAAGAGAGTCATGTCAGAACAAGAAAAAAGAGATTTAAGGGAAAAAATCTGTCGCGGATTGGCAATCTCTTATGAAAATCTGCTACGACGAAAAGCCGCGCTAAAACAGGACATGGTTATTGCTGACGAAAACGGCCAACCGCTCATAGTTCCGGCACAAGAGCTCCTTGCCATTTATGAGTCTGGCGAACACTCGTGCAATACCTGCACAAGCCAAGCTGACAACTAAAATAGGGATATTCAGTTAATGGCGGTGCCGGAGGTCAGCTAAAGTCGCTCAGGCA
>CAJMNI010000034.1 GCA_905214735.1 uncultured bacterium
CCGAAAACCGAGGCTCAGGAAATTTAGTTACTTTTTCAAGGAAAACTCAGATTTTAGAAGCAAATGTGTCTGTTTCGCTGCCAAAAGCGTCCGAATGTAGTATTAAATAGTGCTGCGTTAATAAAAAATGCGGTGGACCCGATAGGACTCCACCGCGAGTAATGAGAATGGTATTATTTTGATTTTAGCGCACTGCCACCTTTGCCACCTTGGCTGCGCCGTTGGAGATGACGCTAACGGCATAGAGGGAAGCGGGGAGTTTGATAGTGGCGGTGCCGTCGACATGTTTGCGGGCGCAGATGGTGCCGTCGATGTCGTAAACACAGACAGTGGCGTCGGCGGCCTTGACCTCCACGCCGCCGGCGATGGCGCGGATCTGAGCGGCTGCGGCGTCGCTTTCCGAACTAATCTCACCGATCCCCGATCGGGAGATCGAGCCATATACGTTGAAAGCGGGGACGCGGCA
Organism: uncultured bacterium; assembly: GCA_905214735.1. Lineage (GTDB taxonomy): Bacteria > Bacteroidota > Bacteroidia > Bacteroidales > Muribaculaceae > Lepagella. The sequence continues at coordinate 467 of CAJMNI010000034.1, forward strand.
GGTGAAGGTGTTCTTGTTCCTGGTCTTGCCGTCGGCCTCGAAGAAGGGAATCTCGATCTTGAGATAGCGGGCCGAGAGAGCGGATCCCGCACGGGTCTTGTCGCCGAAGGTATAAGACTTGGTGTCGATGTTTCCGCCTTCGGTTTCCGAGGCAACGACACTCCAGCAAGTGTTGGTGTCGCCCAGCGGAGTGATCTTGCTCAGGTCGGGGCGTGTGGAGGAGGCCAGGATAGTCATCTCCTCGATGTTGGGGTTGTTTTCGCCGCCACCCTTGCAGTCAACGAGCTCGATCTTCTCGATGTCATAGATGTTCTCGAGGTCGATCACGGCAAATTTCACGGGATCCTGCTCCGAGGCCTGGAAGAAACACCATTTGTGGCTGCTGAGGTTGTAGCCGTCGAGGAGCTGGAGGGCTGTCTCGCGTTCGTTGGCGTGGTCGTAGCTTTTCAGCACGGTCTTGCCCACGCTGATGAGGTTGTTTTCGCGCTCGATCGGACGCGAGTATTCGCCGTAGATGTCGCAGCCGTAGATGCGGACGGCGTTGTCGGCCTTGGTGAAGGTGGCGCGGAGATAGCGCACCTCTACCGGATCAAACGACTCATCCTTATAAATGCGGTCGCCGTCGTTCTCCTTGTGGAGGATTTCCTTCCACTCCTTACCATCGAGGCTATATTCCAGTTTCCAGTCGGGAGTGTTCTTCGAGCCGGGTTCATGGTTTCTCGCATCCTCAAACCAGAAGCGGTTGATCTTGTAATAGTCGGTGAATTCCCAGATCACCCAGGGGTGTTCCGTCTGGTTGTCACACCATTTCTTACCCGGCATCCAGTGCCGGGTGTTCAGAAAAAACTCGTGTTCTTCGTTTTTTGTGTGGCCGCTGCAGGAATGGATGAAGCAACGGAGTTTGCCCCATCCGAACTTAGGGAAAGCGTTGATCACTCCTTCCGGTATGTTCTCGGCAACCGGGCCGAGGGGATCGCCTTCAGTCACCTCATTGGGATCGTAGACAGCCACTCCGACCTTGGAGTCGGCGCAACCGTAATAGAGATACCATTTCCCCTTGAAATAGGAGAGGCCCTCGACGAAGACTGTTCCGTCGGTATATTGTCCGGTCTTCTCGTAGGAAGCCATCGGGCGGAAGAAGGGACGGTCGAGACGGGCAATCGGCTGAAGAGGATCTTCGAGGCTGAAGAGCACCTGGCCTGCGGCGTAGGTTCCGCCGGGGAGCGACGTGTCGCCCTTCATGTCGGAGCGGTTCTTTCCGTTATAAACCAGCACTATACCCTTGTCGGTAACGACTGCCGGAGGACCGCATTCCGTCAGGTTGCTGTCGAAGTAGAAGTCGCGCGGCTTGATGAGTTTCTTGAGGTCGTTGTTTTCTCCTTCAACGATGGGAGTCCAGTTCACCAGATCGTCGGAGACGGCTGCATAGACTGCATCCTCGCCCCAGTACATCAGATATTTCTCCTCGCCGTTGATTTTGACCTTGGCGGCATACTGGTTGCCATCTTCGTCGACTTTAGTCACAATGGAGCCCGACTTGCAGAAGAGGTTTTTGAATTTTCCGCCATAGGGGGTGAGGAAGGCGATGCCGCGTTTCTCCCAGGTCATGAGGTCGTCGGAAGTGGCGATTGCCAGGCGGGCGGTGTTGCGGTTCCACGCCGTGTAGGTCATCACGTAAAAGACGGAGCCGTCGGCTTTCTTCGCAGCCACCACGCGGGGATCCTCGCATCCGCCGGCGCTGTGCTCGGCGTTCTGCTCATAGGTCAGCGAGAATTCGGAGCGGTCGGGATAGAACACCGGAGTGGTCTTGCGCTCTGTTTGGGTGATGCCGTCTTCTGTGATGAACATTCCGATGCGCGAGGTGCGGGCGCCCAGACCGGCGTTGGCATTGTCCTCGGCGCGGTAGAGCACATAGATCTTGCCGTCTTTCACTACAGAAGCGGGGTTGAACGTGTCGGCCGCTTCCCAGGTGACGTCGCTGTCTGACATCGGGCAGTGGAAGATGTTGTTGGTCGGTTCGATGAGGGCCTTCTCGGTCTGCGGACGCACGAATCCGCCCAGAGCCCAGTCGGGAAGCGGATTGGGCTCGGTCTGCGCCTGAACCGCCCCGGTGCCCGCCGCTAAGGCGAGCCCTGCGGCAAACGCCGCTTGGACAAATCTGTTCATGTAGGTTTAATTAAGAGTTTTAGATTGAGGTTTGGTATAGATTTTCTCTGTTTGCAAATATCATTAAAAAGGAGAGGCGTTTTGTGTCGGATTCTGCCAAATGTGTTTCTCCCGGCGGCCTGCAGCGGTGTGGACTTATTTTGGGGCATTGCAAACTCACATCTCTTATTAAGAAGCTAAATTGCGCATAGCTTAACCTTACACACATTACTTACCCTTATACATACATATTTTCGAGTCATGAAAACGTTACTGAAACACTCACTGCTGGGAATAGCCCTGCTCGGTTTAGGCAGCGGCGACATCATAGCCCAGTCAACCGGAGTCTATTGCGGCGGCCATATCCGGCGCGAGCGCGAGCATACCTACAAAGACCTCCGCAACTCCGGTTTCCAGTATGCAATCCTTTTCAACATCAACGTCATGAGCGACGGAACCCTGCAGACCGACAACCAGATCGTCTGCAAAGACGGCCGTTATGTCTACGGAGAGACCAATCCCCACTATGTCGATGATGTCAGGACGCTGAAGACGGCCCCCACGTCGATCAGCCGTCTGGAAATCTGCATCGGCGGCTGGGGCGACGATTCCTACGACCACATCAAGAGCCTCGTCGAAAAGCAGGGCACCGGCAGCAACTCCATCCTCTACCGCAACTTCAAGGCGCTGAAGGATGCCCTTCCCTTTATCGACGCCGTCAACAACGACGAGGAGCAATGTTATGACGTCAGCTCGGCGGTGAGTTTCCACCGGATGATGCACGACCTCGGCTACAAGACCACACTCGCTCCTTATATGAACAAAGGGTTCTGGAGCGATCTGGCCAATCAGCTCGGTTCCGGAATCTGCGACCGGGTGATGGTGCAGTGCTACGACGGCGGCGCCGGCAACAACCCTTCCGACTGGCATATCCTCGGCAACGTCCCCCTTCACGCCGGCCGTTTCCATTACCAGAACGACAAGATCAGCGCGAGCGACTGCGGCAATGCCATGCAGTCGTGGAAAGATAACAACGGCGTGGCCGGCGGTTTCATCTGGGTCTACAACGACAACAGCTGGCCGCTCAACGAATATGCCACCCGGATGAACCGTGTCTTCGGCGTCAAGACCGCATCCAAAACGAAGACCACTCTTTACGCCGATTCCAACTACGGAGGTTTCTCCGCCTCCCTCCCCGAGGGAGAATTCACCCAGGGAGAGCTCTCCCTATACGGTTTCCAGGGGGGCGACCTCTCTTCGCTCAAGGTTACGCCGGGCTTCAAGGTGACGCTCTATTCCAACGCCGACCTTACGGGAGATTCCAAAAGCTACACCTCGGATTGCGACTTCGTCGGGGCAGACTGGAACGACAAGGCGCGGTCGGTGCGCATCGAGGCCTGCGGAAAGTCGGGCCTCGCCGGAAACTGGAAGATCCGCAACCGCAACTCCGGCAAATATCTCGACACCGACAACAACTCCACCGACAACAACGCCGCCATCATCCAATATGACGACGAGCCCGAAGACAAATCGCAGACCTGGAAACTCATCGAGATCGGCAACGGCGTCTACCGCATAGCCTGCTATAACAACCCCGGCCGCGGCTTCGACGTCAACGACGCCTCCACGGACTGGGGCGCCCAGGTGAAGGTCTACGACTATGTCGGCGCTCCCCAGCAGCAGTTCATCCTCTTCGACAAAGGCGACGGCTATTACCAGATAGTCGACCGCAACAGCGGCAACGTGGTCGAGATGCCCCAGTCGACGACCGCCAACGGCGAATGGGTCAAGACCTGGGGCAACAACGGCACCAACGCCCAGCAGTGGAAGCTCGAAGACAACCACTGCGCCATCCCCGCCACGGCCACTTTCTATGTCGACGACAAATACAGAGGCCACGCCGTCTCCCTCGCCGAAGGGGAATACAACCTCGAGCGGCTCAACTTCTTCAACATCAAAAACGACGACATCTCTTCGCTGAAAGTCAACAACGGGTTCAAGGTGACCCTTTATGACGACGACAACTTCTCGGGAGCATCCAAAGAATACACCTCTTCGGCCGACTTCGTGGGCGACGACTTCAACGACAAGACCTCCTCGCTCAAGATCGTGGCTTCCGGCAAGAGCGGCCTCGACGGGGAATGGAAGATCCGCAACCGCAACAGCGGGATGTATCTCGACGTGGCCGACAACAAGACCGACAACATGACCCCGATCATGCAATATAACGACGAGGGTTCGGATCCGTCGCAGTCTTGGATTCTGACCGATCTCGGCAACGGAGTCTACAAAATCTGCGCAAGCTCCTGCCCGAGCCGAGGCTTCGAAGTGCTCGACGCAAGCACCGACAACAAGACCCAGGTGCGCCTCTACGACTACAACGGTGGCCGCCACCAGCAGTTTGTCATCACCGATGCTCCCGACGGCTATTACCACATCACCGACCGCAACAGCGGCAAGGCAGTGGAGATTCCCGAATCGTCGACGACTCCCGGCGAATGGCTGAAGATCTACGACCACAACGGCACCGAGACCCAGCAATGGCAGTTCGCGCGCGCCACAGGCGTCGAAAACCCCGAAGCCGATTCCGAAGCGTCACTTGCCGTAGAAAACCGGCTCATGACCGTGGCCGGCGGCGAAGGCCTCACTCTCCGCATCCATTCCCTCACCGGAATCGAAATGCTTTCGGCCGATATCGCCTCGGGCTTCGAAACGATCGATCTCTCCGCGCAGCAGCCCGGCGTTTACATCGCTTCGGCAGGATCTTCAAGAATGAAAATTTACATCAGATAATTTGCATCAGAATAGACTATGAACCAACGATTACAACTCAAGATTTCGGCGGTGTTGATGATGGTCGGCGCCATTGCCTCGGCAGCGCCCCTCACGCGGACGCAGGCCGTGGAAGAGGCCATGCGGTTCGCATCGCAAAACGGCCTGGAGGTGAACCGCGAGCCGTCGCGCGTGATCGCGCGCAACGGAGCAGCCGCCGGCCAATCCTCTCCTTATTATATAGTCAACACCAAAAACTCCCGGGGCTTCATCATCGTCTCGGGCGACGACCGCGCGGTGCCGATCCTCGGCTACACCGACTCGGGCAGCTACGATCCCGACAACATCCCCTCCAACATGAAGGCCTGGCTCGACTTCTACGCCGAGGAGATGGCGGCCCTCGCCAAATCGGAAACTACGGGCGCTTCAGCCAAGAGAAACGCCCCCGCACGCCGGAGCATCGCCTACAGCAACATCTCGCCGCTCCTGAAATGCGAATGGAACCAGGGTGCGCCATATTCCAACATGTGCCCCGTGATCGACAACAAGACTTGCCCTACGGGTTGCGTCGCCACAGCCATCGCCCAGGTGATGTATTACCACAGGTGGCCCCAGGGGGCGACAACCTCAATTCCCGCAAACCAATTCGAATATAACGGCACGACATGGGTGCAGCCCGAACTCGGATCAACCACGTTCGACTGGAACAACATGCTCGACAAATACGGCAACTACAACAGCACCCAGGGGAACGCCGTGGCCAAACTGATGCTATATGTGGGGCAGGCAATCAAGTCGGGTTATACTCCCGAAGGAACGGGCTCAGGCTTTGCAAGCGCCTATCCGGCCCTCCTCCAATATTTCAACTACGACACGGGGCTGAAGCGTCTGCAGCGCAGCGACTATAAGATCGACGCCTGGGAGAGCATCGTCTACAACGAGCTCAAAAACAACCGCCCCGTGCCCTACGGAGGTTCAGCCTCGGGCGGCGGCCACGCTTTCGTCTGCGACGGCTACCAGCGCTCCGACAACGAGAACTATTTCCACATCAACTGGGGATGGGGCGGATGGTGTAACGGTTATTTCCGACTCTCCGTGCTCAACCCCGACGACAACACCGGCATCGGAGCCGCCACTTCCCACGACGGCTATGCCATGGGCCAGGACATCCTTATCGGCATGCAGCCTCCGACAGGTTCGGGGGAGAGCGGAATGGAAATCAAGCTCAACTTCACCGAACTCCGCAACGAAGGGAGCAAGATCGTGTTCGACATGTGGAACTCGCTGACCGGCGGCACATACTCCTTTGATTATGGCGTGGGAACAGTCGACGACAACGGCAACGTCACCTCGATAATCGAGCAGCGTTCGGTCGACGACCTCGGTTCATATTTCGGTTATACCGGCATTTCGTTCGACCTCTCCGGCAAACTCGGCGCCGGAACTTACCGGGTGACGCCGGTGAGCCGCGAGAAGAACGGCTCCAAATGGTATCCGAGCAGCATGGTCCGCTATTTCGAGGTGAAAGTCGACAACAACGGCAGCATCTCCATGACCCAGCATCCCATCTTCAAGGTGGCCTCCGCGTCGCTCTCCTTCCCCGGAAGCCACAAGGCCAACGAGACCCAGAACGTGCAGCTGACCGTCAACAACGGCGGCGACGAGATCTTCACGGAGGTCTTCCTCTTCGCCAGCACATCTTCCAGTAAGGGTGAGAAACTCAACAACACCCAGCTCGTGGTGCCCGAGAACGGTTCGGCGACCATCACCCTCTATTTCAAACCGACGCAAAACGGCCTCTACAACGTCTGGGTATGCAAGGATCGCGACGGCGGCAACGAAATCGCCAGCGGAACCGTCAATATCGGCGACGTGACGCTGACGGCCGATTTCTCCGTGGCCAAGTTCCATTCCGACTCCAATTTCGGCGGCAAGAGTGTCGGCCTCGGCGAGGGGACATATACGCTCACCACTCTCAAAAGCTACGGAATCTCCAACGACGACATCTCCTCGATCTCAGTCACTCCGGGCTATAAGGTGATCGCCTATAAAGACGACAACTTCAAAGGGGGAGTGAGGGAGCTGACCGAAGACTGCGTCAACCTCGGCGAAGACTGGAACGACAAGATCTCCTCGCTCAAGATCGTGACCAACGGCAAGGGCGGAATCGCCGGCAGCTGGAAGATCCGCAACCGAAACTCCGGCAAATATCTCGACACCGACAACAACCGCACCGACAACAACACGGCCATCATACAATATGACGAAGAGCGCGACGATCCCTCGCAGCTCTGGAAATTCATCGAGGTGGAGAGCGGAGTCTACCGCATCGCCTGCTTCAACAACCCCGACCGCGGCTTCGACGTGAACGACGCCTCCAGAGACTGGGGCACCCAGGTGAAGGTCTACGATTATGTCGGCGCTCCCCAGCAGCAGTTCATCCTCTTCGACAAGGGCGACGGATATTACCAGTTCGTAGACCGCAACAGCGGCAACGTGGTGGAAATGCCCCAGTCGTCGACCGCCAACGGCGAATGGGTCAAGACCTACGACAACAACGGCACCGAAACCCAGCAATGGAGCATTGAAGCCAACAGATGTCCCGGTTCGGCAGTCGGTACGGTCTACGTCGACATAGACTTCGGCGGAAAATCCGCGGACCTTTCTGAAGGAGACTACGACGCGGCCCGACTCTCGCGCTATAACTTCGCCGAGAAGGAATTGACCTCTCTCAAACTGCATCCCGGCTTCCGGATGACCCTCTACGACGGCGACAATTTCACCGGCAACAGCAAATCCTACACGGCCGACGCCTCATTCGTGGGCGGCGACTGGAACGACAAGACCCGTTCGCTCAAGATCGAGGCTTTCGGAAAATCCGGCCTCGACGGGGAATGGAAGATCCGCAACCGCAACAGCGGGATGTATCTCGACGTGGCCGACAACAAGACCGACAACATGACCCCGATCATGCAATATAACGACGAGGGTTCGGATCCGTCGCAGTCTTGGATTCTGACCGATCTCGGCAACGGAGTCTACAAAATCTGCGCAAGCTCCTGCCCGAGCCGAGGCTTCGAAGTGCTCGACGCAAGCACCGACAACAAGACCCAGGTGCGCCTCTACGACTACAACGGTGGCCGCCACCAGCAGTTTGTCATCACCGATGCTCCCGACGGCTATTACCACATCACCGACCGCAACAGCGGCAAGGCAGTGGAGATTCCCGAATCGTCGACGACTCTCGGCGAATGGCTGAAGATCTATGACCACAACGGCACCCCCACCCAGCAATGGCAGTTCTCGCTCCCGACCGGCGTGGAAGAGACGGAATTCAGCGAAAGCGTGATCCTGAGCGACGGCACCCTGCGCATCGACGGAGCCGCCGGCAAGAGCGTGGGCGTCTATGGCATCGACGGCAGCGTCATCTTCTCCGGCACGGTCTCGGCCGACTCCGAGTCGATTCCGATTTCGCTCGCAAAAGGAATCTATGTGGTGAGAATCGGTGGCCGCAGTGTTAAAATCAGATATTAAGACCTTATAAACAATGAGAAACAGATTGAAATTCTTAGTCTCGTCGGTGGCGCTGATGGCGTGTCAGCAGCTCATGGCCGGTCTGATCCCTATGAAGCTGGTCAACAACTCCTGCTTCTCCGACGCCGACATCTACGTGGCCATCATTGGCAAGCGCGACGACACCGGCATCTATTATAACCTCGGCGGCAACAACGCGGGCAATTCCGCGCTGTCAAACCTCAACACCGGCTGCAACACCCTCCATAAGGAAGCCGGCGACCGGGGTTATGCCAACGTGTTCACCCGCCTCAGCGACATCCCCGACAAGACGGTCTATATCGACCGCACGCATGCCTGCCGCATGTTTTTCAGCTTCAACTCGCCGATGTATCTCCATGTCAACGACGACAACGGCGGTTATGCCGGAGCCGACATGCAGAATCCCTCCGATCCCAACCTCGACATCCGCTGGGAAATCATCGAGTTCACCTACGACAACAACAACGTGATGTTTGTCAACACCACGCGCGTCGACGGTTTCCAATATCCGATGGGAGTGGAACTCTGGGGCGGCGACGGCGCCAACAATCCCTATATGAAGCGCGGCGAGATCGCCGGTTACGAGGAGGTGATCAACCGCTGGAAATCGCAGCTCGCAGGCACTCCTTATTATAATTGCATGCTCAGCAACGTGACCCGCGACAACCTCGGCCCCGTGATCATGCAGCCCTCGAAGGTGGCGGCGGTGAAAAACGCCGGCCTTTTCGACGATTATATCAACCGCATCTGGTCGGCTTTCCGTTCGAAGGAGATCAACGTTCACATGGGCGTGCTCGGCTATTGGAAGGGCACCGTTTCGGGCGACAACTTTAACCTCTATTGCTACAGCGGCGAGCGCCAGGGCCAGACGGCCCTCGTGCGCAAGCCGACGTCGATCGACGTGATCGAGGGGGCGGGCCAGTTCGCCTGCTACAACGGCAGCCCGGCCGACCTCCCCGTGCAGGCGATGTTCTGCGGCGCGATGAACCGCGGGGTGATCAACACCACGCTCGGCTCAGGCGAGCTCCAGGACTGGGGCGTCACCGAGAATTTCTTCAAGATCGACACCTGCAACCCCTACGTGAAATTCTTCCATCAGAGCGACCTGAGCTTTGACGGCTACACCTATGCCTTCGCCTACGACGACACCTACGACCAGAGCGCTACCTGCGCCACGAGCAATCCGTCGCACTGCACGGTGACCATCGGAGGCTTCGCAGGCACTTCCGGCGGAGGCGGAGGCGGCACTGTCGTGACTCCGGGAAAGCCCGGGATGGGAGGCGTCTGGAAAATCCGCAACCGAAATTCCGGCAAATATCTCGACCTCGATAACAATTCTTCGGAAGCCAACACGCCGATCGTGCAATGGGACAACGAGGGGGAGGACGACACCCAGTTCTGGGTGCTCTCCGAAGTGGAGAGCGGCGTCTACAGCATCACCTCGCTGGCCAACCCGAACCGCGGCTTCGACGTGGCCTGGGGCTCGGCCGACAACGGCACCCAGGTGCTCCTCTACGACTATCAGGGTGGCAACCATCAGAAATTCAGACTCGTCGACATGGGCGACGGCTATTATCAGATCATCGCCTGCTGCGCCAACAAGCCGATCGAGATTCCATCTTCGTCGACTTCCAACGGCGAATGGATAAAGCTCTACGACAACAACGGCACCGACACCCAGCAGTGGAGCCTCGAGAAGCTCCCCAACCCCGCATGCGCCGACCTGGTGACTTTCTATGTAGACCGTGACCATTCAGGCAACGCCGTCTCGCTCGGCGAAGGGGAATACTCCAAAAACCGGATGGTCAAGATGGGTATCAACGACAACGACATGTCGTCGCTGAAGGTGATGAAGGGCTGGAAGGTGACAGCTTTCGACGGCGAGAACTTCGACGGCGCGAGCGTGACCTACGATGCCGACAATTCCTGGATCGGCGACGAATGGAACGACCGGATGTCGTCGTTTGTGATCATTCCCAACGGAAAGAGCGGCATGAGCGGAAAGCAGCGCCTGCAGAACCGCAACAGTAACAAATATTTCGACCTCGAAAACAATGCGACCGACAACGGGACTCACCTCATCCAGTATGACGACGAGGGCTCGGATCCGTCGCAGCTGTGGATCCTGACCGAGACGGAGCATGGAGTTTACCGCATCGCTCCTTCGGGCGACGGTTCGAAGGCTCTGGAGGTGAAGGATGCCTCAAAGGATAACAGCGCCGAGATCCATCTCAACGACTATGCCGGCGAGTGGAACCAGCAGTTTGTGCTCTATCCCTCGGGCGACGCCTATCAGCTCGTGGCCCGCAACAGCGGCAGGGTGATCGAGATCCCCGAGTCGAAGACGGGCAACGGCGAATGGGCCAAGCTCTGGGAAAACAACGGCACCGACACCCAGCATTGGTATCTCCGCACTCCCACGGGAGTGGAGGAAATTGCCGCGCCTGCGACAGAAGGTGGAATGGCTGAGGTTTACGACCTTACCGGCCGCATGGTGAAGACCGTAGACGCCTCCCGACCCGACTACTCCGGCATTCCGGCGGGCATCTACATCATCCGCACCGCAGGCCGCGCAGTCAAGGTGGCGGTGAAATGACCGCCAGGCCGTTCAGGCCATAGTCCGCACATAAGACATATAGAAAAAGTTAACGCCCGCATCGCGGGCGTTAACTTTTTTGATCAGGTCATGTCAAAAACCGAATGCCATGTCTAATAGTTGAGGCCGAAGTGCCATAAGGGAATGAACTGCGAGTGGCCAAATTCTATGTCATCCCTCACTACGATGCCGTGATCCACTCCCTCAAGCTGTCGTTTCCCTTTGCGTGAACCGCCTACTTCAAAGGTGTAATCGCCTATCGTGAAATCGCTTGCCCTGGAGGTCATCACGTCATTGTTAACCCGCATCTGATTGTTGAAAAAGGTTTCACGAACATTCCCGATATTGGGCTCCCCCCGACTTATGGCATACATCAGATTGGTGTTGTCTAAAAACACTTTCTCTACTTTCCCCAATCCTCTGAGGCCTCCGGTATCGTCGCGCACCTGAGCCAGCATCCCAGCCTTTTCAAGATAAAGCAAATAATCCGGCACGTCATTTTTACTGACCTTAAGCTCGCTGCCGAGATTCTGCACGCTCGGTTTTACAGGCGCGGATTGAGATATTATCGCCATAAGCTGTTTGAGTTTTCGGGTCGTTGAAACATTCATTCCGGCATATTGCGGAATATCCACTTCCATTGTATAAGCCATAACCTGTTGCAATCGAATGGCATAGGTTTCGGCAGAGTTGAAGGGATAATATCCATAACGAAGATATTCGCGGAAATGAGGGAGGGGATGATAGTTGGCCGGAATCTCAACCTTGTGGGCAATGATTTCATCCAGCGTATATCTTTTAAGATCTATGCCATGATATAGACTCAGAAATTCTCGGAAAGAAAGGCCCTGCATCTCGAAAATCAGTGCACGCCGGCTCAAATCCGCCTGTCCCTTCATGATGTCGAGGACAGAACTTCCGGTAAATATGACTTGCAAAGATTGATGAACGTCGTAAATCTCTTTGAGCTCGCGCGACCAATTGGCATACTTGTGAATCTCATCAAGAACAAGATGAGTTATCCCCTCCTTCACAGCCTCATTGGCCAGGGCGATCAACGTATGAGTGGCAAAATAGGAATGGTCGGCCGATGCATACAGCCACTTGTCCTGATCATCATGGGCGAGTATATACTGCTTCACCATCGTAGACTTGCCCACTCCCCTGGGGCCCACCAATCCCACGAGGCGATCATCCCAAATGATGCGGTCATACATATAACGACGGAACTCAACGGGGGTATTGGCAAGTTCCTCCTTCATATAAGCAATAAGCTGCAGATCAATCATAACAAATAACTTTAGGTTGCAAATATAACAAAAAATCCCCTTAAAGGTGACAAAATCCGCAGTTTTTGTCCCCTCGAAGGTGACAAAAACAACAAATTCCGTCCCCTTCGAGGTGATTGTTATTAATACATCGGTTGTGTTGGTCATCCGGACTTCACGGCCAATGCCACGTTCCGTCTCCGTTTTCTCGACTGGAGCTGATTGGCTCCCAATCAACAATGCGCTGATAATGCGATATCCCATAAAAACGCCGGGAAGCTGAGCGAATGCTCTGCTTCCCGGCGGTGTTTATGCAGTCGGGTTAGTCTGAGCGCCTCGCCGCCCGGCGATTTGGAGCGGCGGCCGGGCGGTGCGGCTCGGATTGGTCTCAGTTCATCTTTATGAAGGCGGGAATCCAGGCTTTTACGTTGACCGTGCCGCTGACTGAGCCGCCGTTGATCAAGTCGGTGCCGGTTCCGCCGATCGAGACATTGGCATCGTTTTGCGAGAAGATGACGATGACTTTGTTGCCGGTCTGCGAGTCGGTCTTGGTGATCACTTCGAGGGTGTTGCTGCGTTCGTCGCGCTGGACGGTGCCGCGCCAGAGCGCGGGGTTGGCGGCGCGGGCCTTGAAGACCTTGGCAACGTAGTCGTGGACCTTCTGCTCATTCTGGTTGAAGCCGGAGATGCGGCCTGAGGTGCGCGCCTTGTTGTCGGCGTTGCCATTGCCGCTCTTGTCGCCGATCTCGTCGCCATAGTATGTGCAGGTCGGGCCGGAATATGCCGCTACTGCAGCGTGGCGGGTCATAAGCTGTTCGGGACGGCTGTTGACATCTACTGCGTCGCCCACGCGGGCCGTGTCGTGGTTGCTGAGGAAGATCGTCGGGTTGACGCCGCTGTCGCGGTAGCCGCGCTCCGAGGCGCTGCTGGCAAGGAACCTGCCGATGGAGCCGACGCCGTAGCCGAGGTTGACGAGATTATCCTTGCCGTCGAAGTCCATCACCGACTTCAGACCGTCTTGCTGGGTGACGGTGATGTTGCCGGCGCTCGTCCAGTCTTCGCCCACCATGTAGGCGAGAGTGCCCCACTGTTCGCCGCGGGCCTTGCGCTCGGCGGCCACAGCCTCTGCCTCCTTGCGAAGGTCGTTCCAATAGTTGTGGCCACCCTGATACACCTGGTAGCACTGGTCGAGGCGCCATCCGTCGACGCCGCGTTCCATCCAGTAGCGGATCACCTCCTTGAAATATTCGAGCGAGCCGGGGTAGCGGATGTTGCCCGATTCGGAGCCGCGCACGTTCTGCACGTTGTCGCCGCTCTCGATGTTGTGTCCCTTGGGCGAGGAGGAGTTTACGCCGCCGTGGTGGCCGAACACTCCGTCGAGGATCACGTAGATCCCCTTCTCATGAGCCTTGCGGATGAGTTCGTCGAACTCGGCTTCGGTGCCGAATTTCGGATCGACCTTGAAATAGTTGGTGCAGAAATATCCGGTGGCCTGGAGCTTTTCGCCTCCCTGGCCGTTGGTGGAGTCGAAGATCGGGGTCATCCAGATGGCGTTCATGCCGAGATCCTTGATATAGTCGAGGGCGTCGATGATGCCGCGGAGATTGCCGTTCTTGCGGTGTCCTTCGGGGCCCCACATGTCGCTATAGCCCGACGCGCCGCCGTTGCCATGCTGGAACGAGCCTACCATGATCTGATAGATGGAGAGCTCGCGCATGTCGCCCGAGAGCGTATAGACTGGAGTCGTGTCGTCGCGGGTGAAAGTGCAGGATGCCTCTGCCGAACCCTGGTCGTTGCTTGCCGTCACGCTGAAAGTGGCGGTCGAGCCTTCGCTCAGGTAGTCGCTCACCTTGAACGATCCGCCGGTGGAGGAGAGAGCGAGGGTTTTCCCATTGAACGATCCGCTCACCGAGGTGGCGTCGTTGTCGATCGTCACTGTGATTACGGCCGTTCCCTTCACAGTGCCGCCGTTGGGCGAGATGCTGATCGACGGCTTGACCGGACCGGTGTAATACTCTCCCTTGTCGCCGTTCTTGTCGTAGAGGTGTCCTGCCACAAACGTTAGGTCGCCGCTCTGGTCGCCGTTGCCGTTGTTGAACACAAGGCCCGTCGTCCCTTCGGGGCAGGTGAAGGAGTAGACCTGATCCTTATATTTCGTCATCTGCTTGCCGGGCCATGAGGAGGCCTCGCTTCCGCCCCAGTAGTGGCAGTTGACGGTGCTCCAGTTGGTCGACGTGTTGTCGAAATAGATGGTGTTGTCGGGAACCGGGGGAGTCGGGGGGACAGGCTCTCCGGCCTTGACGGTGACCGAGTAGGTGCGGCTCTGGCCGGCGGTCGTTACGATGCAGATGATCTTGTTCTCCCCTTTGGAGAGGGAGGCGAGGGAGTGGTTGCCGAGGCTTTGGCCGTTGACAGTTATCGAGACCGTGGCGTCGGAGGCTACGGGAGCGGCCGAGAGGGATACTGTTCCGGGATCGGCGGAGTCGACAGTATAAGTGGTGGTCGACGGGTCGAAGCGGATGAGATTCGAGCCGTTGGCGCGTATCTGAAGCTCGGAAAGTGCGGGATTGCCGGAGTTGACGGCGGCCGTTGCGGTTCCCGAGAGCAGCAAAACCGCAACCGCGGCGCTGATTCTGCTGATTATTCTGAGGATTTTCATTGTCGGTTAGAATGAAAGGTTTTTATTTTTTGATGATTTTTCTGACGCTTCTCGAGCCGTCGGCAAATTCCACGCAGAGCAGGTAAAGGCCGCCGGTCAGCTGCGAGCAGTCGATTCTCGTGCCGGTTGCACCAGGAGCGGCCGAGGCGGCTTCCATGCCGTTGAGGCTATACAGCGCGATGCGGGTCATGCTCTTGCCGGCCGTCACGTTGAGCATCTCTTCCACGGGGTTGGGGAAGACGGATACTCTTGTCTGGTCCTGATCGATTCTCTCCACTGCGGAGTTTGCATAGAAAGCCTCGTGGCCGGGATCGGGCTGCCCGGAGATTCCGGCGAGCACGGGATATCTGTGGGTGCCTTCGGTTTTCCATTCCCACACGCTGTTGAAATCCCAGCCGAGGGTGTTGCTGTAGGTCTCCTTCTCGAGCAGGGAGTATGAATGGTCGGAGGCGTGATAGCCGTGGGTGGCGTCGGCAGCCATAGCCATTCCCGTCCATGCAAGAGTGTTGACGCAGTTGTTTTCGGAGTTGGCGTTACCGCCGGAGCGGCCGGCGTAGTTCCCTTCGGCTGCAACCGAGGGATTGAAACTTGTGGAGGCGGTCACCGTGCCATAGTTGGCGCCGACGAGTCCTCCGGCATAGTTGTGGGCTTTGACCGCGCCCGAAGCATAGCAGTTGGTGATCTTTCCACGGTTTTTGCCTGCGAGGCCTCCGGCTGCGAAATCATCGGCGACAGTCACAGTGGCCACCGAATAGCAGTCTGTGATCTCGGCGCTGTTGTCGCCGACCAACCCTCCGGCGCAGATCGACGAGGCAGTGACCGAGCCGGTAGTGAAGCAGCGGCTCACTTTGCCCGAGGCGGCATAGCCTATGAGGATTCCGGTGAAGGTGGTTCCGGAAACGCTGGCGTCGACGATGCCGAGGCGCGACACGTCGGCTCCGTCGATGGCATTGAAGAAGCCTGTGGGCGATCCGAACGAGGAGTTGCTGAGGGTCAATCCTTTAACCAGATGGTTGTTGCCGTCGAAAGTTCCCTTATAGGGATTCTCCTTCGACCCGATTCCGCTGAAGGAGACGAGCGTGATGTCGGCGTCGAGACGGGCGCAGACTCCTGCGGCCCAGTCGGCCGGGGTGGAGGCGAAGTCGGTGAGGTCTTTGGCGGTTTTGAGAATGTAGGGATCGGCGCTTGTGCCGCTTCCTCCGGAATAGGATGTCGAACCCTGCGTCACTTCCACGAAGCAGTCGGCGGTCTGCGAACCGCTTGAAGTGCGCGCGATGAATTCGATCTTAGTGAGCTGCGACAGATCGTTGTCGCTGAGATTGTAGAAGCTCTTGATGTCGTCGACTTTCAGCGAGTAGCTGCCGTTGCTTCCCGACATCTTGAACTTCGGGGCGATGGATCCGGCCCAGTCCGAAGCCTGGCGGACATCGGAGGGAAGGATTGCCCACGTGTAGCAATAGACGTCGCTGCCGAAATCGGTGGTGCGGATAGTCACCTCGAAAGGTTTCGTCGACACTATAGGCGACGGCACGGAGGTGATGCTCGCCTGATCGCCGTCGGCCCAAGCGGGCCACGCCGACAGGGCGCACAGCATGAGCGGTAATAAACCTCTTTTCATCTGGTGATTGAATTTAAGTTGTTAAGTTAAAAGTTGTTATGCAAAGTTGCCGAGGGAATCTCCATTCCCCGGACGGAGTGAAAAAGGTTAACGCCTTAACGTTCGTTAAGTAAGAATCTATTCTTCAATCTTTTCGCAAAGATATAAAATAATTTCGAAGAGTAAAAGGAGACGGAAGTATTAATAACGCCAATATTAAAAATTGCCGGGAGAGGAATGGCGCTTGGCGAAAATTTTTGCAAGGGCCAGGGAGGCGAAGTAGATCACGGGCGGCATCAGAAGGGCGTGGTATCTCGACGAGCCATACATCAGAGTGTGCATCGCTGTGCCGAGCAACACCGGCAGGAAGATAAGCCCGGCTTTGCCTGCTAACTGACGTCGCTTCATATAAAGCCCGGAAAACATCAGCAATATGACAACTGCATAGGGCACGAAGAAGATATAGGAATTCCGGATGTTTCCGTTTACCCCTACCGCACTTAAGGCATAATTGTCATTGCGCCATAAGAAGTATACTTTTTCCGGAATTTTCTGTAGGAATTTGCCTGGATTGGCCGCTATCCATTTTATGCTTTCGCTTGTATAGGCGCTGTCGCGTTGGAGTGCGTCATAATCCCTCTTGGAAATCTCGTCGGCGAGATTTCCGTCTTCGAATATTCTCCAGTCATAATTACCGTTGGCATCGTCGTTGCAGCCCATGATCATGTTGTAGCCCTTGGTAGAGCTTCCGATCATAAACCGCCCGTGAACCTGATAATTCAGAGTTCCGACAATTGAGGCGGACACCGCCACTCCAAGGATGAATGAGGCCCAGTATTTTGGCTTGGCCTTATATATGAGTGCCATCCCGATAAGTGTAGGAATATATAGGATCGCGGCCGGCCTGAACCATTCCGAGAGAAAAAATATGACTCCGGCGGCGAAAAGAGAGGTCGCTTTTTTTCTGCAGAGAACAAAAGCGGCCAGCAAGAGTGCCAGCGCGGGGAACTCCGTCATGTGCCCGACCACTCCGATTGATGATGAAGGAAGAATGCAATATATGATGACGGCCCAATATCCCGACGCTTCGCCGGCCAGTCGTCGGCACAAAATGAAGAGGGATAAAAGAATGAAGCAGTTGAACAGAATATTCTCTATGGTGACAAACTGCAGAGATCCGAACAACCGCAGGTTTAGGATCAGGAAATTCACATATCCCGGGTTGGCTATATAATATTCGGACTCAATTTGATCGGGGTTGGGATACCATCCGCATGAATTGAACGATTCAGCGGCCCACCGGTGGTAATTGCCCGCGTCGGCAATCTGCTCCGCATTCCAAAATGTGGCGACCGCCCATATCTGGATAATCATCCAGAGCGCGATGCAGATGAAAGAGGCAAGTTTCAGCCGTTTGAGGGAGTGTCGAGACATATTAGTTATTGCGACGCAAGGTCTTGGCTTTTATTGCGGGTTGAGTGGGTCTTCGGGCCAGCGGTGTTTGGGATAGCGGCGGCGGAGCTCTTTGCGCACTTCGAAATAGGTGGAGCGCCAGAAACCGGCCATGTCGCTCGTGAGCTGCACGGGTTTGAAGCCGGGCGAGAGGAGTTCCATCAGCACGGGGCGGCGCCCGTTGTCGAGACGCGGCGTCTCAAGCAGGCCGAAACAGTCTTGCAGACGGGCGCTTACCACCGGCGCTTCGGCCCCCTGCCGATAGTCGATGCGCACGCTTCTTCCGCCGGGCAGTTTTACCCGTTCGGGGGCGAGCCGTTCGGCGGCCTGCTGCTGTTCGTAGGAAAGGAGTCCCCATATCGCGGCCGCCATATCGATTTTCCGCAGTTCGGCCACGCTCCTTGCGCTTCCGCCATAGAGGGGAAGCCATCGCCCGGCGTCGCGGAGAAGGGCGTCGTCGCTCACGTCGGGGAGCTCCAGTTCGGGATGCCACGCGGCGAGCGTCGCAATCCGGATCTGCATCCGTCGGCAGTCGGCGTCGAAGTCGAACATCGTGTGCCCCTCCTTTACGGCGGCCTCGCAGATTATTTTCATCGCCTCCTCGTCGGGAAGTTTGTCGAGCTGTCGTGAGTCGAGCACAAGCACACCGATGCGCAACTCCTTGCGAGCCACGATGCGCCCCTGCCTCGGGTCCCAGCTGACATTGTCGATCCATCGGGCATGTCTGCGGGCGTCGGCTTCGGCGAGCGGCGCGGCTGAAAAGATGCGCGAGGAGAGGGAGGCCACGGCGAGAAGAGGGCATGAGATTAGGTCGTCGTCGGGCGATAGGGCCACGAAGTTGCCGCCGGGGAGGCGGAAGCGGCCGTCGTCGCCTCGCAATGCTATCCGTTCGGGATAAGCCGCGGCGATGAGGCGTCCGCTCTCGTTGCAGTCGGGAATGCCGTTATCCTCTTTGGCTCCGACGAGACGGCGGTATTGCGCGGCGATGTCGGCCACGCGGCGGAGGCGCCCGATGTTTTTCGCCCGACGCCGGTCGCGCAGCAGCGCGATGCGCGAGTTGATGTCGGCGTCGTTGTCGTCGCTGATGATATCTTTCTCTTCGAGAAGGGCTGCAATGTCGGCGGCAAGCGCCCGGGTGGCGTTATCGGAGGCGGAGAGGAGCATGGCGGCGATACGCGGATGGCAGGGAAGCGAACTCAACCGGCGCCCATGGTCGGTAATCACTCCCCGGGAGTCGATGGCTCCGAGGTCGCGGAGCAGAGCCGAAGCCTGAAGCATGTTTCCATGAGGCGGTGGAGTGATCCAGGGAAGCGACTCGGGGTCGCTCTCTCCCCAGGCGGCGACCGAAAGCACCATCGGCGCGAGGTCGGCGGAGAGGATCTCCGGTTCGCGGCGTTCCCTCATCTTCGCTTCGGCGGGACGCGACCAGAGCCGGTAGCAGACGCCGGGACCGAGTCTTCCGGCGCGTCCGGCGCGCTGGTCGGCCATGTCGCGCGACACGGCCACGGTGACGAGCCGGCTAAGCGAACTCTGCCGGTCGGTCCGCAATTCGCGGCAAAAACCGGAATCGACCACAGTCGTCACTCCCTCGATCGTGAGCGATGTCTCTGCCACCGGCGTGGCCACCACGACTTTGCGGTTGCCGTCGCGGGAGGGTATAAGTGCCCGGCGCTGTTGCTCCGGCGGCAGCATGCCGTAGAGGGGAAAGAGGGTGACGCCGTCGGCTCGCTCTTCAAGCAGGGCGATGCACTGCCTGATCTCGGCCTCTCCCGGGAGGAAGGCGAGGATGTCGCCCTTCTGCTCGCGCAGGGCTATGCTCACTGCCCGGGCAGTCGCCGCAGCGGCGTCGCGGGGCTCTATGTCGTCGAGATGTATGATTTTTACGGGATGGATGCGCCCGGAGGCTTCGATCAGCGGCGCCTCCAGACGGCTGCAGATATATGCGGCGTCGATGGTGGCCGACATGATCATCACGCGCAGGTCGGGGCGCACGAGCTCCTGGGCACGGAGGGTGAGCGCGAGGGCCACGTCGGAGGCGAGGCTCCGCTCGTGATATTCGTCGAAGATTACGGCCGCGCAGCCGTCGAGCGTGGGGTCGGCGATGAGCATCCTTTCGAGGATTCCCTCGGTGATCACTTCGATGCGGGTGGAGGTTGACACGCAGGTTTCGAGACGGATGCGGTAGCCTACCGTCTGCCCGACCTTCTCACCCAGCATGTCGGCCATGCGCATGGCGATCTGCCGGGCGGCGATGCGCCTCGGCTCGAGCATGATGATTTTGCCCTCCCGGCCGATGCTCTCCATCGCCACGATCGGGAGCAGCGTCGATTTTCCCGAACCGGGAGGAGCCGTGACCACAAGCCGCGGCGACTCCTTGAGGAGGCGGCTCACTTCCGGGGCCACTTCGTTCACAGGCAGCGAATCGGCGATCTCCCTTTTCAGCGGCATATTATTCGCCGAGAGCGTTTTTCAGTTCTTCGAGGGCGCTCTCAAGATTCTTGTCGGTCTTCATCAGACGCTCCTTGCAGAATTTCAGGAGCTTCAGGGCGCGCTCGGTGTAGGATGAGAGGGAATCGATATCACACTGGTCTGACTCCATCTTGCGCACTATGGCCTCGAGTTCGGCCACGGCCTCGTTATAGCTCATCTCTTTGATATCTTTTGCTTCCATAGTCGGTTTAGTGTTGGATTATTTGTCGGCCACGGTTTCCGGGTCGCCGATGCCGAAGCGCCGGCCTTCCTCTGTGGCTGTCACGGTGGAGAATGCCGAACCGTCGGCGAATATTGTCTCGATGGTTTCGCCGGGGCGCAGGTCGGCGATGTCGCTCACGGCGTGGCCGGCCACTCTGGTGATGCTGTATCCGCGCTTGAGGGTATTCTCAGGACTGAGCACCCGGAGCATCGACTCCAGGCGTTCGAGCTTGAGCGATGCGTTGCCTATGCCGCTCTTTGCGGCGCTCCCGACGCGCAGCCCGAGCCGGGAGATGCGGTCGTTTTCCGAAGCGAAACGTGCGGAGACGCCGCGGCCGAGGTTGCTCGCAAGCTGCTGGAGCCGCATTTTTGCCTTCAGCGAACGCTGGGTAAGGATCGCCGGAATCGACTGCTCGATGTTTGCCAGGCGGAGGTGTTCCCCTTTCAGGGCGTCGGCGCTGTATTTAGCGATGCGGCGCACTGCGTCGGTCACCGCTGTAAAGGATGTGTTCAGCCGGTCGAGGAGGAATGCCGCTACGGCTGTAGGAGTTTTGCAGCGCACGCATGCAAGCTCGTCGAGCACGGTGCGGTCGCGTTCATGGCCGATTCCGACCACTACCGGAATCGGGAACGTGGCCACGCGCCTCGCCAGCTCCAGATTGTCGAAGCCGTTGAGGTCGGTGGTGGCGCCTCCGCCGCGGATTATCACCACGCAGTCCCAGAAGTCGACGGCCATCTCGACCTTGTCGAGGGCGGCCATCACGCTCGGCGCCGTCCGGTCGCCCTGGAGCACCGCGCTGAAGAGCATCGGATAGATGGCGAAGCCTCCCCCTTCGAGCTGGTTGATGAAATCGCCGTAGCCCGCCGCACCGGCTGCCGAGATCACGGCGATCTTCTGCGGGGCCATCGGGAAGGGGAGCGCCTTGTTGCGCCCGGCAACCCCTTCGCGCACGAGGCGGTTGAGTATCTCCCGGCGGATGCGTTCCATATCGCCGAGAGTATAGTCGGGATTGATGTCGACGATGTTGAATGAGAGGCCGTAGATGGCGTGATGGTTGACCGATCCGCGCACGAGAACCTTGATGCCGGAGGCGATGTCGCGTCCGGTGGCGGCGTTGAATTTGCTGCGCAGCCCCGGCAGGGTGTTGGCCCAGATGTTGGCTCTGATTTTCGCGCAAGTCGTTCCGGCGGCATTTTTCTCGATGAGTTCCATATAGCAGTGGCCGCCGCTGAAGCGCACGTCGCTCAGCTCGGCCATCACCCAGACGCCCCGCAGATTGGGATTGCTCTGCAGGGTGGCCGTGACCATCTGCTGCAGCTGCAGCAGGCTGATATGGTTAGTGGCGTTTTCCATCGGGTTATTCTGCCGGATTATTCAGCCTCGACGTCGGCAATCTCCACCAGAGCCCCGGTGGCGGGGTTGAAGGTGGCGAAACTGCGGTTGCGCTTGTCGCTGAAGAGCGAGGGGGCGAGGGCGAACTGTATGCCGTATTGCGCGAACTGGAAATCGTCGGAGAAGAGTGTCTTCCCCTTGAATGTCAGGTCGATATGCGCCGCGCCGGGGATGTTGTATACCACTCCGTCCTTCGGCAGCTTCTTCTCCTCCCCCTTGGAATCGACGGGCATTTCCCCCTCCTTGATGTTGGAGACGCGGATGTAGACCGGTTCACCGGAATAGTCGTCGGCCTCGACGAATCCGCCGAAGTCGCTCATGCGGAAAAGGATGGTGCGTCCCTCCTCGTCGGGGGTGCAGGTGAAGGTGCGGTAGACGGTTTGCGAATCCGATGTGCCGATAAAGGCGGCGGTGAGGGCCTCTTCCTGATGGGCGAGGGAGTTGAGCATCAGCTCGAGCTGGCGGCCGTCGGTGGGCATTGTCTCGGCGGTGCCTCGGGTGAGCGATACCTTGGCGTCGCGGATCTCCATGAGGCTCTCGGAGAGCATCTGCGCCTGCTTGGCAGTGGATTGCGAGGCGAGGAAATCTTCGTTGACATATTGGATATACTCCCTGATGTTCTTGCGGTTGAGCTCGCTGTCGTCGGGAACGGGCGTCAGTGCCGGAGCCGCCGTCTCCTTGTTGATGGCGAGGAGCATTCCGTCGTTGTCGACGCAAATCGATGTGAGGCTTCCGGGCTTTACGGTCATCTGATAGGTCTGCTCCTTGTCGGCCGTGCCGAAGGGAGTGATTTTCACCGATTCTATCGTCCAGCACTCCTCATCCTGCTCCACGACTTTGGTGGTGCCGATGAAGCGCTTGGCATACTGGCGGAAAGGACCGGCCTGCTTTACGGTGCGGGTGGCTTTCACCTCGACCCTCAGCGAAGTGACGGGGAGGGAATAGACCAGACCGTATTCGTTATGCTTGTCGGCGGTGAGCATTTTGGTCTGCTGCGCCTGAGCGCCGGCGGGGAGAGATGCCGCAACCAGGAGGGCGGCTATGATGCATTTGTATGATTTCATTGGCGGTTTGATTTTTTGTCGAGGATTTTCTTGATGGCTCTTCCGGAATAGTCGGCGATGTTGCTGGCTGTCAGGCCGAACTCGCCATATTCTTCGGCGGCCATGTCTCCGGCCATGCCGTGGATGTAGACGCCGAGCGAGGCGGCGTATTCCGGAGCGTAACCCTGGCTGAGGAAGGCGGCGATTATGCCGGTGAGTACGTCGCCGGCGCCCGCCGTGGCCATTCCGGGATTTCCTGTCTGATTGAAATATACGCGGCCCGTGGGACGGACCACAGCCGTGTAGTGTCCTTTCAGAACTATGATGATGTTATACTGGCGCGACATCTCGATGGCGGTGCGGAGTCGCTGCTCGCTCGAATCGTGTTCGCCGAAAAGGCGGTCGAATTCTCCGGCGTGGGGAGTGATGATCGCCTTGGTGGGGAGCATGGAGAGGAGGGAGGGGCGTTTGGCGATGCAGTTGAGTGCGTCGGCGTCGATCACGATCGGTGCGCTGACATGCTGGAGGAGGTCCTGGAAGGCGGCAACGGTGGCGTCCTGCGTACCGATGCCGGGGCCGACGGCCACAGCCTGATGGTTGTGGTGGATGCGCATGTCGGAAATGTAATGCTCGCTCCGGTCGGGTTCGAACATCGCCTCGGGCACTGCGGTCTGCACGATCGGAATCCCGCTGTGGGCGCTATGGACGGTGCAGAGTCCGGCGCCGCTTTTCATTATCGCGCGCGAACACATCACTGCCGCCCCCATCATTCCGGTGCTTCCGGCGAAGAGCAGCGTCGAACCGTAGTCGCGTTTGGCGGTAAAGGGCTCGCGCGCCTTGAGCAGTGGCGCGATGTTGTGGGGATCCATCAGGTAGAAGTCGGTCTGCGTCTCCTTGATCTTGGTCTGGTCGAGGTCGATGTCGAGGAGCTTCCATTCGCCGAGGGCCTGATGGTTCTCGGAGAAGAAGAAGGAGAGGCGGGGGAGCTGAAAGGCGAGTGTGAGGTTGGCGTGAACCACCGAACGGAGGTTAACGCCGGCGTTCCAGTCGCCGAACAGTCCCGAAGGAAGGTCGATCGAGATGACGAAAGCGCCCGATTCGTTGATATATCGCGCCACGGCCACAAATCCCCCCTGCAGCGGCTGGTTGAGGCCGGAGCCGAAAAGGCCGTCGATCACGACGTCGTCGCGCCCGATCACCGGCGGCTTGAACTCGCGGGTGACTTCGGTATACAATATGCCGTCGATCTTGATAAGTTCCTTGCGCTCGGCGTCGCAGTCGTGGGAGAGTTTGCCGGTGACATTGAAGAGGATGATTTCCACATGTTTATAGCCCTGTTCGATGAGCATCCGGGCCACGGCGAGTGCGTCGCCGCCGTTGTTGCCCGGCCCGGCCACCACGATGATGCGCTGGCTCGGCAGGAATTTGGCCACGATTTCGGCGGTCACCATCGAGGCGGCCCGCTCCATCAGGTCGATCGAACTTATTTTCTGGCTCTCGCATGTGGCGGCGTCCACTGCGTGGATCGCCTGCGAATCTATTATCTTCATGTCTGTCCGCTTTTGGGGAAATCGGGGCTGCGCGTCGCCGCCGATACTGTTTCAACTTGCAAAGATACTCCGTTCTGCGGATTAATGCAAATGCACTTTCGAAAAAAGAGGAGAAAAAAAGAGGAGAAATATCACAAAGAGGAATAATGCAAACAGAAAGAGAAATAATACAAAAAGGAGAAGGCGCGGTTGCGTCTTCTCCTCTTTGAGATTTTTTGCGGGAGCAAATGGCGGAATTACTCTGCCTTGCCTTCGCTGCCGAGAACGGCGATGATCTTGTGCTTGTAGAGCTTCTCCATCTCGTCGCGGGCCGGACCCAGATATTTGCGGGGGTCGAACTCAGCCGGCTTGTCGTTGAAGACTTTGCGGATGGCGGCTGTCATGGCCAGACGGCTGTCGGAGTCGATGTTGATCTTGCAGACATCCATCTTGGCAGCTTTGCGGAGCTCCTCTTCGGGGATACCGATTGCGTCGGGAAGCTTGCCGCCGTATTCGTTGATGATATCGACATACTCCTGGGGAACGGAAGAAGAACCGTGGAGCACGATGGGGAAGTCGGGGAGCTTGGCCTCGACAGCCTCAAGCACGTTGAATGCGAGCGGCGGGGGAACGAGACGGCCGGTCTTCGGGTCGCGTGTGCACTGCTCGGGAGTGAACTTGTAGGCGCCGTGGCTTGTGCCGATCGAGATGGCGAGGGAGTCGCAGCCCGTGCGGGTAACGAAGTCGATCACCTCGTTGGGGTCGGTGTAGGTGTGGTGGTCGGAGCTTACTTCGTCTTCAACGCCGGCGAGCACGCCGAGCTCGCCCTCGACTGTTACGTCAAACTGATGGGCATAGTCCACGACTTTCTTGGTGAGAGCCACATTCTCCTCGTAGGGAAGATGGCTGCCGTCGATCATTACGGAAGAGAAACCGTTGTCGATGCAGTCTTTGCAGAGCTCGAATGTGTCACCATGGTCGAGGTGAAGCACGATCTGGGGATGCTCCCAGCCGAGGCTCTTGGCATATTCTACTGCGCCCTGGGCCATGTAGCGGAGAAGGATCGGGTTGGCATAGTTGCGGGCACCTTTCGACACCTGAAGGATCACAGGCGATTTGGTGTCGGCAGCTGCCTTGATGATGGCCTGAAGCTGCTCCATGTTGTTGAAGTTGAAGGCGGGGATTGCATATCCGCCGTGTACTGCCTTTGCAAACATCGCGCGAGTGTTTACAAGGCCTAAGCTTTTGTAATCTACCATGACTTATATATTATATAATGGTTTTCCAATATGTCGATGCGGGGCAACTCTGCCCCTTTCTTTGTATTACCTTAGTCTGATTCCGAGGGGCTTCCGGCCGGTCGGATAATTCATTGTTGAAGCAATCTGTGGAAATGCGATGCAAAAATAGAAAAATTTCTTTAATTGACCAAATTCCCTCGATGTCGCTTTCGCATAATTCCCCCTTTCCCTAATTAAAACGCCTTGTCGGGGCATTCGGTTCGCCTTTGGCCCGGTTATTTCGCCCCGTTGTTTCGCCCGGTTATTTCCAGAGGAGGTAGGCGGCGCGGCCTCCGGCGGCGGTGTAGCGATAGATCAGCCGCAGAAGGAGCTTTCGCGCAGGGGAGCAGGTGGTGGACTGCAATGTGGTGCGCAGCAGCCGTTCGGCCAGGCCGCGGGCTCCTTCCCTGCGATAGATGGCGGCGAGAACCACACGCCTGTAGTCGATCATCTCTTTCAGACGCCGGCAATCAGGCGAGTCAGCGACATACTCTTCCACTACAGAAAGGGTATGTTCCCATTCTCCGGCCTTTTTGCTGAAGGCGGTACCGGTGATCGAGACCGGCTGGGGATATATATCGGTAAGTATCCGCGCGACGTGGCGATGGCGCGGACGGTTTAGGAGCAGCCTTATTCCGAGCTCCCAGTCGTTCCATACGGAGGCGTCTTCCCGCCAGCCTCCGGCGCGCCTCAGGAAATCGGCGTCGACCATATAGGCCTGTGTGCGGAAGAAGGCGTTGAACATCTGGCGGCGCATGATGTCGCCGCGCAGTCGGCTTTTGACCGATTGCGATCCGTCGGGAGAGTTGACCACGCATTCCCAGCTGACGATGTCGGCCCCTTCGGAGAGCGACATGGCATCGCTGACGAGCGAGGGACGCATCGCGTCGTCGGAGTCGAAGAAGCTGACCATCCGCGTGTCGACGGCCCCGAGACCCCTGTTGCGTGCCGCGCAGGCTCCCGGTTTCTCCTCGTGAAGGAGGGTATAGGTTATTCCCGGGTCGGGATGGGTGGCGAAGAATCGCTCTACAGCCTGTGGAGTCGAGTCGCTCGAGTTGTTGTCGACCACAATCACCCGGAGAGGCCGCCAGCTTTGTCTCGCCACCGACTCAAGACAACGCACCACGAGCTCCGGCCTGTTGCGGACAGGAATCACGATGCTGACACATTCCCGCCCGTCATCTTTCGCTCTCTCCTTCGCTCTCTCCTTCGCTGTCATTTCGTTGGCGCTGTCATTTCGTTGGTTTTTGATTCCCGTTGCAGATTGCCAGCAATTCGTCGGCGAAGTTCTCGCGAAGAGTCTTGCTGTCGAAAGATCTTTCCCAGAAAGAGCGGGCGGAATCTCTGAGGGGGGCGAGCCGGGGAATTACAGAGTCGATAGCGCGGCAGAATTCATCGGCGTCGGGGTCGGCGCTGAGGAGAAGGCCGCTCTCGGGGGTGACTATTTCTCGCATTCCTCCGACATCGGTGCCGACGGCGGGAATGCCGTAACTGAGCGCCTCGCTGACCACAATCGGACACCCCTCAGAACTGCTAAGCAGAAGCAATAGGTCGACATGGCGGGCGGCCATAATCTCCCGCACCAGAGAGTTTGGAAGGGCCCCGGTCATTTCGACTCTCAGGTTTTCGGGTAGCGAGGCGGCTACGGCCTCTACTTTCGGGAGGTCTGGGCCATCGCCGATACAGATCCATGTGATCTCGCGCTCAGAATTTCGGCGGGCCCATTCCTTTACGAGTCGCAGCTGATTGTCGACTCTTTTCACCGGGTCGAGACGCGAGCAACTGAGAAATGTGAGATTCTTTGAACCGGTCTCCGGATTTCGTATCCCGGGATCGGGAGTGCCGAGCCGTCGGGTGCCGATCTTGTCCCCGAATTCAAGATAATTGCTTCTCAGGTATTTCGCCCCCATGTCGGCTACTACGAAACAACCCCTGATCCCGGCGAGGTCATGCCTTCGCCAGGTGTGGCTGATGAAAAGAGGCCGGAAATCATAGAGGTCATTTCCATGGGCGCGGGTCACAATCCGGGCTCCTGCTATTCCGCTGAGGGCGGTCGTGGCGAAGTTGAACCAGAATGTGTAAAAGAGGGTGTTGTTGACGTCAATACGGTTTTCGACCGCCCATTTCTGCAGCTTCTTTCGGTAAAAGATGGTGTAGATGGAGGTGGCTATGGCGTGGCGGAGATGGCGCGGAGATCGCATGTAGGGGATATCGCCCGGAAGATGCGTCCACACTGCAGGGTGAAAGAGGAGCCCTAATTTATCTTTCCGGCCCGGAGCACCGAGCAGCGACCGGTCGACCTTTACATTGCCCGGCAACTCGGGGAGAGCGCTTCCGCCCGCTTCGTCGTTGAGGGGAAGAATGGTGACCTCGTCGAAACGCGATGCGAGCGCTCCGATCTCAGGAGTGATGAAGGGAGTCTCCGTGATCCCTCCCAAGGGATAGGAGTGAGTGATTAAAACGAGTCGCGACGCCATGACACAAAATTAGCCAATATGCATCAGATTTGCAAATAAGTGGGTGAAATGCGCTTCGGGAATCAAAAAAAATATTATTTTTGTGGCAATTATTCGCGAAGAGTCGAATTATGCGAATCGCATGACGAATTTCGCGAATCGCTTATAGCAATACTTCGTTAAAAAATTATTCATAGGCTAAGCGGCATCTACCGCTAAGC
>CAJMNI010000035.1 GCA_905214735.1 uncultured bacterium
AAAATCTACCAATCTGACAAATAATCAGTTAGCTATTTTCTGAATGTTCCTAATTTATTTGGCATAATTGTCATAGCAAACGGGTGAAGATTGAAACCATATAAATGAACTTGACCTACAACAGGACGGGCTTTTGATAAAAGACCTTTATATTGGAAAGCTGAATTCAAGAGGGCTGTGGTATATTGGGCGTATCCAACACAATTAGCCTCTTTATCCTTCAAGTTATTCTTTCTATGAAATGAAAGCTTTTTACAGGCGAACTCACAACAACTCCTGATAATCTCTGTCTCATCTGAAGTTGAGGCTGTGATTGCAACGAGTGCGTGTCTATCCTCTTCTGGCAATGAATATGATCCTTGCAGTCTATTTTCAGTCTTGTGTAATGAAAGTCCATAAATAAACAAGGAATACATTACAAAGAGTATAACTACAGAAAGAGAACATCGCTTTATATAAGTTCTTGTGCGCTTAACTCTCATTTATTGGTCTGGAGAACTTTGTATTAATGGATGTTAAATAATTCAATTTCGATTCATTCATCTAGATTGAGTGGAATTCAACTGAATTCAAACGAGCTTCCATAGGTAACTCGCACGATTCGGATTGAATAAAAAATCGCTAAATAATTGAATTTCAATCATTTAGCGATTTTGGAGGTGGTGCCAACGGGAATCGAACCAGTGACACAAGGATTTTCAGTCCTTTGCTCTACCAACTGAGCTATGGCACCATCGTTGTTGCTTCGGGAGGCGAGCCGCGCTTCGCTTGGCGTTGTTTCCCTTTTGCGAGTGCAAAGTTAGCGCTTTTTTTTGAATCTGCCAAATCTTTTCGCCTCTTTTTTGCTTTTCTCTATGCTTTATTTTTGCATTACACTGAGTATCAGCGTTTTCATTAATTGCGATTTTTCGGGGTTCAGATCGCCTTTCAGGATTTCTTCCGCCGGGATTTCAGCCTCCCGAAGACGTAAGCGGCAGTTTCCGGAAGCTCCGGCATGCGCGCCAGCTTCATTATCGCGACATAGACGGCGATTCCGGCGGCAACCATGGAGATCAGCTGCAGCCATGCATTGGAGAGGAACTCCATCAGCAGCAGAGCCACGCCGCCCGTGAGGATGCCGGCCGCGCAGAAGGGAAGAAGATCGCGAAGCATCTGCCAGGCGCCGTAACCCGTGGCCCGGCAGGTGATCGCCATCACCATCCAGAAACTGAGCACCGAGGCCCAGAGCTGTCCCCACACAAGGAGTTCGACGCTGTTGCCCCAAACGGTGGTGAGAATCGCCGCGAGCACCATCCCGTCTTTTATCAGCTCAACATATATGAGGCGTTTGCCGAATCCGCGCGCAAGAAGATAATTGTTGTAAAGCGACATCAGGACGATGAAGATTCCCCTGATCGTGAGAATCTGGAAGAGGGGAACGGCGGCATCCCACTTCGTGCCGAAGAGGGCGTGGAAAAGGGGAGTGCCGATAGCCGCCACACCGATCATCACCGGAAAGACCATAAACGCCGTGAAGCGGTTGATTTTCCGCATATAGCGGCGGAAATTCTCCATATCGTCCTGAAACTTCGAGAGCAGCGGGACGAAAGAGGAGGTCAGCACCTGCGAGATAGATGCGCTTCCCATCTTGCTCCATTTGTCGGCCTGGGTATAGACGCCCAGGGAGGCTAGGTTATGGAAAGCACCGATCACGAAATTGTAGATATAGAGGAAGATGATGCTAAGCGAAGAGGTGGAGAAGACGCTGAGCCCCATTCGCCAGAACTTCCGCAGCGAATCGAGATGCATTCCGGCCGAAGGACGCCAATGGCCCGTGGCCCATAGCCAGCCCGACTTCACGGCGGCGAGCGAGACTGTCTGCCATACGAGCGCCCAGGCGCCGAAATCTGCGTAAGCCAGCACCACGCCGACGGCCCCGGAAACCGTGAGTCCCACCATATTGGCCACAGCGATCATCTTGACGTTCATCCGCTTCATCAGCCGGGTGGACTGCACCATACCGAGCCCGTTGAGCACGAACGAGAGAAACATCACTCTCGAGAGGGGGATTAGCCGCCGGTCGCCCTGGAAAATGTCGGCGATCAGTGGGGCGCAGAAGAAGAGGAAGGCATAGACGGTGACCGCGACCGTGAGGTTGAACCAGAAAACGCTCGAATAATCGCGCTGTGTCGGCTCCTTGCGTTGCAGGAGGGCGGCCCCGAAACCGCTGTCGACAAAAAGTATGCCGAAGGCCTGAAACACGAGCAGTGCCCCGACCAGACCGAAGTCCTCCTTCGACAGCCGGTTGGCAAGCACCACGCCGACCACAGCATAGAGCACCTGCGAGCCGAAGCGGTCGACAGTGTTCCATTTCAGCGTGCGGGCGGTCTTGAGTTTGAGCGATGCTTCCTCGGCCATAAGCAAGAGCGGTTTTACGAGCGGTTAAAAGAAGTGCAAAGCGATCAGTCGGTCTCATCTTCCGTCTCCTCCTTTTCCTCGGGAAGAGCGGAAATCTTGGCGAGGCCGACCTTCTTGACCTCCGGGTTGCCGCGATAGAACACCTTGGTGGTGCCAAGCCCGCGCACGTCGAGCTTATCCTCTGCCCAGCAGCCGATCGTGCCGGTGCCCACGACCTTGCAGCTCACCTTGCCGGCCTCCAGACGGTCGGCCATGATTGTTCCGGTGCCGATCATCGTGATCGAAGCCTCGTCGCATTTCCCCGACACCACAATCTGGCCCGCGCCGGTCGGCAGCGATACGTTTACCTTAGTGGCCCGAAGGTTGTTGACGTTGATGTGGCCGTTGCCGATGAGTTTGGCGGAAAAGACGGGCACGCCGGCGTAAAGGTAGACGTTGACAGTCGAATCCCCCTCGTTTTCCACCGATTTCAAGAAATCGGAATAAAGATAGATCGTCGGCATGTTTTTCGGGTCGGCGAGCTCGGGGAGCACTTTGATCTGCAATTTGCCGTTGTTGACGGAGAGCTCGAACGGCTCGTTTTTGCAGAAGTCGTCGTTGTAGGTTGCGAATCCTGTGGAGTCGGGATTGCATCGGTAGACCACGTTGACGTTGCCGCGCACCTGCAGCTGGTCGAAAGGCCCGACCTTATAGAACACCGGTTCGGCCTGGGCCGTGAAGGCGGATGCGAATGCGAACGCTGCCGCGCAGATTGAAAGCAGTTTTTTCATAATTATGTTTCTGTTATAGCCAATGTAACGGCGAATTTTATATTTTGACTTTGTCGGCCCCGGTTGGTTTAGAGAGCGTCAGGGGGCGCGATGTTATTCCGGTTTTTTAATTTCGGGATTATTCTCAAGCTCGGCCACTCTTTCGCGGGCGGCGGCGATAATGTCGAGGAGTTCGGTCTTCGTGTCGGCGCGGAGCATCCGGATGCGCGTTTCGCGGAAATTGGGAATCCCTTTGAAGAGTGGAGAGGCGGCGAGATGGCGGCGGATATGGAGGATTCCGCGATATTCGTCGATTCGCTCGATGCTCTCCTCGATCTGGCGCTGGAGCAGGGCGAAGCGGCGTTCGAGGGGGAGGGGCGACCAGGAGCCGGAGTCGAGCATCCGGCGCATGTCGTGAAACACCCAGGGGGCGCCAAACGAAGCGCGGCCCACCATCACGGCGTCGACGCCGAAATTGTCGAAGGCGGCCACAGCCTGTTCGGGAGTGCAGATGTCGCCGTTGCCGATTATAGGGATCTCCATGCGGGGGTCGGCTTTCAGTTTTCCGATCAGCGTCCAGTCGGCCTGGCCGTTATACATCTGCGAGCGCGTGCGGCCATGCACTGTCAGCGCCCTGATGCCGCAATCCTGAAGCATCGGCCCCAGGTCGCAGATGATTTTATTCTCGCAGTCCCATCCGAGGCGCGTCTTCACAGTGACGGGAAGGTCGACGGCTTTGACCACCTCGCGCGTGATCGAGAGGAGTTTGGGGATGTCGCGGAGCATACCGGCGCCGGCTCCTTTAGCCGCCACCTTTTTCACGGGGCATCCGAAATTGATGTCGATAAGGTCGGGGCCGGCTTTTTCCACGATTCGGGCAGCTTCGACCATGGCGTCGGGTTCGCGGCCG
The DNA here is from genome assembly GCA_905214735.1 of uncultured bacterium. Lineage (GTDB taxonomy): Bacteria > Bacteroidota > Bacteroidia > Bacteroidales > Muribaculaceae > Lepagella. The sequence goes on from CAJMNI010000035.1 coordinate 4,057, forward strand.
TAGATCTGGATGGCCACGGGGCGTTCGGCGTCGTTGATATGGAGTTTGCGGGTGGTGGAGCGGATGTCGCGCACGAGAGCCTCGGCCGAGACGAATTCGGTATAGACCATGGCGGCGCCCATTTCGCGGCAAATCAGGCGAAACGACGGGTCGGTCACATCTTCCATCGGGGCAAGGAGCACCGGGCGCTCTCCAAGTTCAATGTCGGCTATTTTCATCCGTAAAAAAATCGGTTTGGAAAATTCTTTAGATTTCAGTCGAGGGTTATTGCGCTCAGCGGTGTTTCCGCCAGAGTGGCGGAAACACCGCGCAGGGAGTCGGCGGTCACCTCTCTTACTCGGGCGGCCGAATAATCGGAGTCGTGGACTTCGCCATAATACATCAGCGACTTGGCGAGCGCCATGGCGCTGCTTTCATTGTTGTCGCCGGCCACGAGAAGCTGCCCGCAATATTGCTCACGCAGCCGATGGAAAGTGCGGTCGGCGATACGGTCGGCGGCAAGGCGGCCGAGCTGAGTTTTGATTATTCCGAGGCATTTCGCCACCTTGTCGGGGTCGGAGCCGAAATAGATGGCGAGGCTTCCGCAGTCGGTCATCATGCTCGGATAGCAGTCAACGGTATAGACGAGTCCGCGGCGTTCGCGAAGCTCGAGGTTGAGGCGCGAGTTCATGGCCGGTCCGCCGAGGATATTGGCGAGGAGCAGGAATGGGAAGCGGCGAGGGTCGCGTCGGCCGAAGGCGCGGATGCCGGCCACTGTGTTGGCCTGATGGTTCCCCTGATGGCGCACCTCGAGGAAAGGGGCCGGAAGCGTGGGCGGGGGAGTGCGTCGGAGAGCCGAGGGGCGGGGCTTGATCCTGCCGAAATATTTCTCGGCCAGGGCGATGTTGGCGGCCGGTTTGCCCGGATCGACGATATAGACCACCATCCGGTCGGGAGTGTAATTGCGTTCGATGAAGGCGCGGGCGTCGGCGCCCGTGATGCGGCTGACGCTTTCCTCCGAACCGAGAATGTTGTGGGCGAGGTCGGAACCGGAGTATATAAGTTCCTCATATTCGTCGAACACTGCCTCCGACGGATTGTCGCGATAGCTGAGGATTTCCTCGATGATCACGTTGCGCTCGAGGTCAATCTCGTTTTTTGGGAATGTGGCGTTTGCCACGAGGTCGGAGAGGAGTTCCAGAGCGCGGGCGGCATAGCCGGCCTGGGCGTTGGTGTATATCAGGGTTTCCTCCTTGGTGGTGTAGGCGTTGAGTTCGCCTCCGATGCTCTCCATGCGGGAGGAGACGGTGCGGCTCGATTTCGACTCGGTGCCTTTGAAGATGGTGTGTTCCACGAAGTGGGCGAGACCCGGGGTGTCGGGTCCGTCGTCGCGGCTTCCGGCGTTGATCAGCACGCCGATATAGCTCACGTTGCTGCGGGCTGTGCGGGCCACGACCCTGATTCCGTTGGATAAGGTGTCGGTGACGGTCATATCTTAGAAGAAAAGGGTCATGACTCGAGAGTCACAACCCCTTTTCATAAAATATTTGTTTTATTATTTTATGGATGGTCTTGATATTGGAGCCTTGGCTTATTTGCCGAGGCGGGCGTTTTCGCGGGCGATGTAAGCCTCGATTGTCATGCCGTTGCCGGGAGCGAACTGGGGATATTCGCTCTGGATTGTCTGATAGCATTTCAGCGCGTCGGCATATTTTTTCTGGGCGTCGTAGATGTTGGCCTGCTTAAGGAGCACGCGGGGAGCCACCTGGGGGTTTTTGTCGCATTTCTTGATGGCTTCCTCATAGCATTCGAGGGCCTTGGCATAGTTTTTCTCGCCGAGGTTCACGTAGCAGTCGCCTTTGAGCACGATGGCGTTGACTTTGAGGAGGGGCTCGTCGATGTCGGCGTTTTCAAGCTGGGCGAGAGCCTCTTTATATTTTGCCTGGGCCTCTTTGGCTTTGCCGTCGGCTTCGAGGGCTGAAGCCTGGTTGAGGAGCGATTCGGCTGCTGCGAGGGCTGCGAGCTTGCCGGCGTCGCTGCCGCTGTATTCTTTGGATACTTTCATATAGCCTGCTGCTGCCGCGGAGTCGTTCTGGGCCGTAACCTCGACGTTGTTGAATTCTTCGGCTGCGTGCTGCAGGCGGGGATTGCGGTATATGAAAAGGTAACTGATCACGAAAGCCGCTATAACAGCGATAACGCCGATGCCGATGAAAATAACTTTCTTGTGTTCGGCCACCTTCTGGCCGGCCGAACTGAGATTGTCGTTGAGTTTCTCAATAGCGGTCTCTTTCTCTTCAGTTTTTTTATCTGCCATTGCTTTAGATCTTATGAATGTCGTTGAAGTGGTTTACTATTAAAGGTTTAGCCTTTCGTGCCGGGGCCTGTTCCCGAGTAAGGAATGCTTTAGGCGCGGAAAGGTCTGAATTTCAAGTTGCAAATTTAATAAAATATCTTGAAACTCCACAAGAAAGGAGCCGAAACTTTTTCTTATGAGGCAAAAAAGTGGGAAAAGCTGTGAAAGGGGGGAGGGATGTTGAGCAGAGAAAAAATCAGAAGGGCGGGGGTTGATAAATAACTAAGGGGCTGCCAACGTCAGTTAGCAGCCCTCAGAAAGATTTGCGACTCCCGTCGTTATCTTTTTGCATTTTCGATTAAGGTTAAAATAATAATCAATTACCCTGTTGTTTGCATTTCTTGGTTCATCCGTGTTTTTGGTATCAGATCTAAGGTTAATCGGTATTAAGGTTTTTGCTGTATTGCCAGTTGATTGTCGGATTTCTCCGTCTTTCAACACTGCAAAGTTACAACTCAATCCGGCGAAAACAAAATGTTTTGAGATGTTCTACAACATAAAAGCGAAATAAAATTATAATATTTTGTTGTCCGGCCGCTTTATCGGCTGCGGCTGACATTATTCCGGTTTGAGGTCGACCCAGGTGAAGTCGTGGCCGGTGGCGGGCAGCACTTTTTCGAGGAGGTCGGAAAGGCGCAGGGCGATGCTCGAGGTGTTGACGCAGGGGTGGCAAGCATAGATGTGGATGTCGCGCAGGTCGGAGTCGATTATCAGTCGGACGCGTCGGCTCTTGTCGTGGATGAGTCCCATCGGGGAGACGGCTCCGGGATGGATGTGGAGATATTCCTCCATCTTCTCGGGGGAGGCGAAGGAGAGGCGCGCGCAGCCGAGCTGGAAGGAGAGATATTTTGTCTTGAAGGGCTTGTCGGCCGGAATCATCAGCAGATAGAAGTCGGTCTGCTGCCGGTTGGTGAGGAAAAGGTTTTTGAACACCGGGGCACCGATGTCGCGGCGCACGGCCTCGCATTCCTCCATGGTGAAGGCGGGACGGTGGCAGAGCGTGATATACTCGATGCCGAGCCGGTCGAGGAAGTCATAGACTCCGGTTTCAGCCGGGGTGCGCAGGTCGTTTCCCTCCGAAGGGCGTCCTTCATATCGGGTGGTCTTGAAATCAGTATCCATATAGTTAAAATTAGAGGGGCGCCCCTTCCGCAGGCGCGCCCCTCTTTTTAAAAGGTGAATTTATTTCTTTTTCTTTTTGTCGGTTTTTGCGGGAGCGAAGCCGCGGAGACGGAGGAGAGCCTCAGCGTCGGGCTTGTGGCCGCGGAAGCGGGTGAAGAGCACCATGGCGTCTTCCGTGTCGCCGGGTTCGAGGATGTTCTTCTTATATGAAGCGGCGGTTTTCGGATCGAAGATGCCTTTCTCCTGGAAGAGCTCCCATGCATCGGCTTCGAGCACCTGCGACCAGAGATAGGTGTAATAGCCTGAAGCGTAGCCGTCGTCGCCGAAGATATGCTTGAAGTAGGGTGAACGGTAGCGGAAGGTGATCTCCTCGGGCATTCCGATCTGATTGGCCACGCTGTCTTCAAAGGCTTTCACGTCGGCCACTTCTGCCTGTTTTCCATACATCATATCGAGCAGGGCTGCTCCGGCGAGCTCTGTGGTGATGAATCCCTGGTTGAAACGTCCGGAGGCGGCGAGTTTCTCCACGAGGTCGTCGGGAATCGGTTCGCCGGTCTTGTAATGGCGGGCATATTTCTTGATCACTTCGGGAGCGAAGGCCCAGTGTTCGTTCATCTGCGAGCACATTTCCACGAAGTCGCGGTCGACGTTGGTGCCGGCGAGCGATTTATAGGGTGCCTTTGTCAGCATTCCCTGGAGGGCGTGGCCAAACTCATGGAACATTGTCTCCACCTCGTCGAGGGTGAGGAGGGCGGGGGTGTCGGCCGTGGGGCGGCTGAAGTTTCCGACATTATAGACGATCGGGCGCTTGCTCTTGTTGTCGTCGTAGAGTCCGGCGCTCTGCATCTGCTCCATCCATGCGCCCTGGCGCTTGGTGTCGCGGGGGAAATAGTCGCACATCCATACGGCAATGTGTTCTCCGGTCTTGGCGTCGACGAGGTCATAGACTTTCAGGTCGTCGATATATTTGGGGGCGTCGGGCATCGGCACCATCTTCACGCCATAGAGTTTTTCGGTTGTGTCGAAAAGTCCCTGGAGCACATTGTCGAGCGAGAAATAGGGACGGAGGGCAGCCTCGTCAAGATCGAATTTCTCCTTCTTCACCTTGTCGGCGTAATAGTAATAGTCGTAAGGGGCGATCTTGAAGTTGCCGCCGTGCTTGTCGGCGTAAGCCTGCATGTCGGCCACCTCCTCGTGCGAACGGGCCACAGCCGGCTCAAACACTTTCATGAGCAGGTCGGTGGCGGCTTCGGGGGCCTTTGCCATCACGCGCGAAGTCATCATGTCGGCGAAGGTCTTGAAGCCCATGATCTGCGCTTTCTCGTTGCGGAGCTTGACGATCTGCCGGATCACGGGATAGTTGCAGTTGTCGCCGTAGCTTGCGAGATTGGTGTAGCCTTCATAGATGGCGCGGCGCAGGCCCCGGTTGTCGGCATACTGGAGCACCGGCAGGCGGCTCGGAGCGTGGAGGGTGAAGACCCAGAGGCCGTCGAGGCCGCGGCTTTTCGCCTCGTCGGCGGCCATGGCCACAGAAGCCTCGGGCAGACCGGCGAGATCAGCCTCGTTGTAGACCACCACGGCAAACTGGTTGGTGGCGTTGAGAAGGTTGCGGTTGAACTTGATATAGAGCTTGGAAAGCTCATTGTTGACCTTCACGAGCTGCTCCTTCTTCTCGGGGGAGAGGGCGGCACCCTGCTCGGCAAACTCGCGGTAATACTTCTCCACGAGGCGTTTCTGCACGGGAGTGAGGTGCATCTTGTCGCGCATGTCGTAGACGCTCTTGATGCGCTGGAAGAGCATGTCGTTGAGGATCACCTTGTTGTTGGCTTCGTTGAGAAGAGGAATAGCCTCTTCGGCCATCTCGGCGAATTCGGGAGTGGAGAGCGCTTCCATATAATGATAGAAGACTCCCGACACTCTTTCGAGAATCGGCGAGAGGTTTTCGAGCGGGAGAATGGTGTTGTCGAAGTCGGGCATGGAGCGGGCGCTCACGATGCGGCGGATGCGGGCGTCTTGCTCGGCGATGCCGGCCTTGATGGCGGGTATGAAATCCTCGGTCTTGATCTTGTCAAACGGGGCGATTTCATATTTCGTCGTGTAAGGCGTCAGAAACGGGTTTTCACGGGTTTCGGCCATTACTTGTGTCGTTTGGGAGGCGAGCAGCAGAGCGCCGCAGGCCAGTAAGGTTGTTCTCTTCATATATTATGGTTAAGTTTCAAATCGGGCTTGCAGTTAGATTTCGCTCCACAAATATACTGAAATTTTTCCACATTCCCATATAAATGCGGAGAATAAATAAGGTCTTGGTTGCCGATGTTAACGTTTTTTATATCGCAGAGCGTAAACCGGGGGGAAGGTATGGAAGTTGCTCCGTTACTTTTTCTTCGGGGTGTATTCGAATTCGACGGTGAGAGGGTAGTGGTCGCTGGCCTTGATGTCGCCTTTTTTCACGCTGAGGGCCCGGAGGTTGTCGCCCCGGTAGAGCACCTGGTCGATGTGAAACCACATGAGGTTGAGATTATAGGTCACCATCGGGCCGAATCCGGTCTCGGCGTAGGCGTCGCGAAGATCGTCGCCCCGGATCAGCCGGTAGGCGTAGGATTCGGGCACGTCGTTGAAATCGCCGCATACGATGAGGTCTCCTTTCACGCGGTCGAGGGCCTGGCGAAGGTTCTCGGCGTCCTGCTTGCGCTTCCGGAAGGAGGAGCGCATCTTGCCATAGACGGAGTGTTTCATTTCCGACACTCCGGCGCGGGTGTTTTTCACCGAAGCCATCTCTTTCACCACGTCGCGCTCGTTTTCCGAGAGCCCGGGAGAAAGGAGATGCACATTGGCGATCGTGAGCTTGCGGCCGTCGATGTCAACCTCATAAAAGGCGATGGTGCGCATGTCGTAGTCGTCGGGGAGGTAGCGTTCCGGCGGAACGGGCTTCATCGGATATTTCGAGAGCACCTGCTTGTCGAAAAATTTATCGGGCGAGGAGTGGTAGGGATATTTTTTGAAAAGGGAGTCGCGGAGTTCGGGGGTGAGATTCTTGATCAACTGTGGAGTCCAGCCGCGCGATTCCTGAAGCACGGCAATGTCGGCGCCGGAGCCGGAGCGGAGCACATATTCGTAGGCGGGGCATCCCTGCTGGTTGTCGGGGTGACGCAGGTCGGTGCCGTTGGTGGTGTTGTAGGTAAGCAGCGTAAAAGTTTTACCGTCGGGGTCGGGATTCTTGGAAAATGAGACGGGGCAGGCTGTCAGGATCGGGGATATTGCCAGAAAAATGGTCAGCGCTCCGAGTCCGCCGGTGATATATCGGCGGCAAATGATCCAGATGGCCGCCACGACCGCCGTGGCGATAGCGAGCCAGGGCAGCACGAGCACCATCATCGCGGGGAGAGTGGAGATTTCGGGATTCACCCGTCCGCCGAAGGCCGCGATGAGTGTGGCGATGTAGAGGAGGAAAGTGAGGATGCGGGCTATGGTCCGCAAGATGGGATTTATAACAGGGAGCATCATAATGCCGTGATTTTTTTTAGTTGGGTGTTATTGCATCAACCTTTCGTCTCGAGACGGCGGGAGATGGCGTTGAGTTCGGCCTTCTCTTTTCGGGAGAGGGATCCGTAACCTGACAGGCGGATTTTGTCGAGGAGCTGGTCGAGACGTTCGCCGTCGGAGAGTGGTTGCGGTTCTTCGGCCCGGCGTCTCTGCCGGAGGTGGCGTGCGAGTTTTTTGCCGCTGACCTGCCTCTGATTGCGCCTCGGCAGTCGCAGCATACCTTTCTCATGACATTGCACGGCAGCTCCGAAGATGACGCCGCCGAGGTGGGCGCAGAGGGTGGGGAGGTTGCCGCCGCCGGTGAGCAGGGTGAGGCCGATGGTGACGATGGCGATCCATTTCAGCCTGACGTCGCCGAAGAGGAAGAGCCTCACCGTTCTTGACGGGGTTGCGATCGAGGTGGCCGTCATGAGCGACATCACGGCCGCCGACGAACCGACGAGGAAATTCCCGTTGTTTCCGGCTGCAGCGGAAGCCACGAGGTAAAGGAGTGCGCCGGCGAGTCCGCCGCCGATATAGAGAAGGAGCAGGCGTCGGTCGGAGGCCACGTCGAGAAACATCCTGCCGAACCAGATGAGCCATAGAGTATTGAAAAGGAGATGGAAGAAGTCGAAATGCACTCCCATATATGTGGCGGCCGTCCAGAAGTGCTTCATAAAAGGAATGAATCCGGAGGGGAGCACGAGATATCCGAACGCGGCGCAGAGCCCTGTGCCTGCCAATGCGTCGACAAGGCGGCACAGGAAATAGAGTAGGCCGACGGCGATGTTGATCGCCGCGAGCCACGACAGGGCTTTGCTTCCGCCGCAAAAAGTGCGGAAATTATATGCGAAGGTTGCTGATGTCATTATTTATTTGGGATCAGTCTCAATAGAATCTCCCTCCCCGGAGGGTTCCTTTCTTTTTCCAGTAGAGAAGGATCACGAGGGCGAAGAGCAGGCCGCCGAGATGGGCGAAGTGGGCGATTGTTCCGCCTCCCGACACTCCGAGGAAGAATTCGAGCACCGCATAACCGATCACCATCCATTTCGCCTTGATGGGGACAGGGATGAAGAAAAGATAGAGCGGCATGTCGGGGAAAACGAAAGCGAACCCGAGTAGCAGGCCGAACACTGCGCCCGAAGCGCCGATGGTGACCATCTGGTTTTTCATCTCGGCGATGGCGCTGAGGAAATCGCTCTGCCCGGCGGCGATTGCCTGGTCGACCACAGCTTTCATGCTGTCGTAGGTGAGGCCGTTGAGCTTTGCGATGCCTGCGATGTATTCATGGCGCCATGTCAGGGCCCAAACGGCTTCCTGCACGATAGCCGCCCCCACGCCGCAGACGAGATAGAAGAAGAGAAACCGCTTCGATCCCCACACCTGTTCGAGGATGCGGCCGAACATCCAGAGCGTGAACATATTGAAGAGCACGTGGAGAATGTTCCCCTGATCGTGGACAAACATGTAGGTGAGAATCTGGGCCGGGTTGAACATGTCTGACTCCACATAGTGAAGGCCGAGATGGTTGATAATGCCCGATTGGCCGAAGCGCGGAAACAGAATTTCCACAAGCCAGATCAACAGGTTGATTATAATGAGATTTTTAGTGACGGGAGGAATGCTCCTGAGGTTTTGTCCAAAGTTCATAGTTCGGGTTATTTATGTCTCCCTATCCGCGGAGATATAATATATAACGATGAAAAGCGCAAAAAATGCTTGCAAGGGGTGCAAAAACTGAGGTTGAGGAAGAGAGCAGGGCGTCGGAAGATGTTCAGTGATAGAGGCGTGCATTATGCCGATTTTAGCAGAAAATAGGCCAAATAAAGGGAAAATGAAGGAAAATGTTAAAGGTTTTTTACAAAAAAGAGAGTAAATTGTTTGATACTACGGGGGAAATAAGTATATTTGTGGCGCAAAGCCTTAAAACGCACCATCGTCGAGGGGCTCAGTCACCAACTTGAAACACTATAAAATAATTAATTATGAACAAGACAGACTTAGTAAATGAAGTTGCAGCCAAGGCTCAGATCAACAAAGGTACAGCCAAAGCAGCTCTCGACGCAGTGCTTGAATCGATCGAACAGGCGCTCGCCAATGACGACAAGGTTCAGCTCATCGGCTTCGGCACATTCTCCATCGTAGAGAAGCCGGCCCGCACGGGTATCAACCCCCGCACAAAAGAGCAGATCGAAATTCCCGCCCGCAAGGTAGTGAAATTCAAACCCGCAGCAGATCTCGGCAAATAAAAAGCCCTGACATAGCAAAACGTTTGCGCCGATTGTCTCACGACAATCGGCGCAAATGCGTTATGTAAAACCGAAACCTAAACCTACCGCCTATAACCTAAAACCTAAAACCTAAACCCTTTTTGCGCGATTGGCGGAAATTTTGTATTTTTGCATTTTACATCGCAATTAACCGACCAACACAGATTCAATGACAATAGAAAGCATTATCGCTCAGGGCGCGGCCCGGGCAGTAAAAGAGCTTTACGGCGCCGATGTCGACGCATCGGTGCTCACTCCCTCCCCGACGAAAAAGGAATTCGAGGGGGATCTCACAGTTGTGGTTTTCCCGCTTCTCAAGGCATCTCACAAGGCTCCCGAGGCCACGGCCCGCGAGATAGGGGAATGGCTCATGAAAAATGTCGACGAGGTAAGCGGCTACAACGCAGTGAAGGGCTTCCTCAATCTTACGGTCGATCCGCGCCGCTGGAACAAGCTTCTCCATGACGTCGCCGCCGATCCCGACTACGGCATCGTGGCACCTTCGGAGGACTCCCCGCTGGTTATGATCGAATATTCGTCGCCCAATACCAACAAGCCTCTTCACCTCGGCCATGTGCGCAACAATCTTTTGGGTTATTCGCTGGCCTGCATCCTTGGCGCCAACGGCAACAAGGTGGTGAAGACCAACATTGTCAACGACCGCGGCATACATATCTGCAAGTCGATGCTCGCCTGGCAGAAATGGGGCGACGGCATAACTCCCGAGAAAGCCGGAAAGAAGGGCGACCATCTGATCGGTGACTTCTACGTGGCCTTCGACCGACATTTCAAAGATGAGGTGAAGGAGATCCTTGAAGCCAATCCCGGCATGAGCGAGGACGAGGCGAAGGAGAAATCGACTCTTATGAAGGAGGCCCGCGAGATGCTACGCCGCTGGGAGCAGGGCGACGAGGAGGTGCGCTCGCTCTGGCGCATGATGAACGAATGGGTCTACGCCGGCTTCGACGAGACCTATCGCCGTCTCGGCGTCGATTTCGACAAGATATATTATGAGTCGAACACATATCTCGAAGGTAAAGATCTCGTGCTCCGCGGCCTCGAGGAGGGGAAGATGTATCGCAAGGAGGATGGTTCCGTCTGGGCCGACCTCACGGAAAACGGCCTCGACCAGAAGCTCCTTCTCCGCAGCGACGGCACTTCGGTCTATATGACCCAGGATATCGGCACCGCCAAGCTCCGCTATCAGGATTATCCGATCGACAGGATGATCTATGTGGTGGGCAACGAGCAGGAATATCATTTCAAGGTATTGTCGATTCTTCTCGACCGCCTCGGATTCAAATGGGGCAAAGACCTGATGCATTTCTCCTATGGCATGGTCGAGCTTCCCAACGGAAAGATGAAGAGCCGCGAGGGGACAGTGGTCGACGCCGACGATCTGATGGACACGATGGTTGCCGGGGCCGCGGAGATGGCCGCCGACAGACTTTCGGAGATGCCGGAGGAAGAGGCTGCCGAAGTGGCACGCATCGTCGGGCTCGGAGCTCTCAAATATTTCCTTCTCAAGGTCGATCCGCGCAAGAACATGCTCTTCAATCCGCAGGAGTCGATCGATTTCAACGGAAATACAGGCCCCTTCATCCAGTACACCTACGCGCGCATCCGCTCGGTGATCCGCAAGGCGGGCGCCGACTTCGACCCGGCGGTCACGCCCGAAGCCGTGCCGAATCAGAAGGAGTGCACGCTTATCCGCAAGGTGGCCGACTTCCGCAGCGCGGTTGCCGAGGCCGGACGCAATTGCTCACCCGCCCTTATCGCCAACTATGCCTACGATCTGGCAAAAGAGTATAACCAGTTCTATCACGACTATTCGATTCTTCGCGAGGAGAACGCCGACGTCCGCTCGCTGCGTCTGCTGATCTCCTATGTGGTGGCCCGGACCCTCAAGGCCGCCATGGGGCTGCTCGGAATCGAGATGCCGGAAAGAATGTGATTTTTGCAAGACTCCGATTTTTGGCTCGGCGTTTGCAAACAATTTTTAAAAACCATTGTCTATAATATAACTATGGATTACAATCAGAATCATGTGACTCCTCCTCCCTTCTACGGGAACGGCGTCAGCGTTGGCCAGCAGACCAACGCAGTGTTGAAACGCGTCTACGTGCGCATGTTTATCGGCCTTCTTGTGTCGGCCTTCTGTGCCCTCGGCGTCGCATCTTCGGAAACTATGCTGAATCTGATCTTCGGCAATCAGATCGTTTACTGGGGAATGTGGATCGCCATGCTCGTAATGGCCTGGGTTCTTCCCTCGCGTGCCCTCCGCATGTCGAGCGGAGCCTGCATCGGCTTCTTCCTTCTTTTCTCGGCCCTGATGGGGGCGTCGCTCGCTCCGATTTTCATCGTATATAAACTCGGAACAATCGTCTACACCTTCTTCATCTCGGCCGGAACATTCGGCGCCATGTCGGTCTACGGATATTTCACCAAGTCTGACCTCTCGAAGTTCGGCACATATCTCGTGATGGCACTTTTCGGCCTGATCATCGCCAGCATCGTCAACATCTTCGTTGCGAGCAACGCTCTCGACTGGGTCATCTCGATTGTCGGCGTGCTGATTTTCATCGGTCTCACCGCTTGGGACACCCAGCAGGTCAAGGCTCTCGCAAGCGCAAACCTCGACCCCCACGTGGCCGACCGTCTCGCCACTATCGGAGCTCTGAATCTCTATCTCGATTTCATCAACCTCTTCCTCTTCCTGCTCCGCATTTTCGGCGGCAACCGTGACTAATTGTTATGGATAAAAAAGATCTGGAAAAGCTGATTCTCGAGGCAGTGGAAGATTACATCTCTTCCGACGAGAGTTATGATGACGATGCGCAGCTCCGCATCGATCCGGCTACTTTCACGGTAGACATAGCCGACGGGGAGGATGCCGAAGATCCCGCCGACACGCGCGATTATTACGACATCATGGACCTGGTGGAGATGAATGCCGAGGGTCGCTGGATTCCCGAGCCTGAGGCGATAGCCTCCGTCGCCGCCGAATATAGCGGCGAATAGTCGCTTCTTATATATCGAGAAGATTCAACAATCCTATGACTTCAGAATCTGAATCCTTAATAAAAATAAAGGGATTCAAAACAAGGTAAATAAAGGCGGCGTCCGTGAGGGCGCCGCCTTTTATGATGGGGTTGCTGTCACCGCAGGTTGCGGGGATCAGTCGTTGTTGTGGTCGTCGTGGTTGCGGGGAGTGAACGTGCGCGGGCCGCGGTCGTTGCGCGGGCCACGGTCACCGTCGCGACGCGGGCCTCTGGGGCCGCGGTCGCCGTCACGGCGCGGACGGTCGCCATCGCGACGCGGGCCGCGCGGACGAGCCTCACGCTCCACATATCCCTCCGGCTTCGGAGTCAGCGCACGCATCGACAAGCGGTATTTGCCCGTCTTCTTGTCGATCTCGATGAGCTTAACCTTAACCTTGTCGCCCTCTTTGAGACCGCTTGCAGCCATGTCGTCGAGACGCTCCCAGGCAATCTCGCTGATGTGGAGCAGACCGTCGCGGCCGGGCATGAACTCAACAAACGCGCCGAAGTCGAGGATCGAACGGACAGTTCCGTCGTAAACCTCGCCCTCCTCGGGCTGAGCCACGATAGCCTTGATCTTCGCGAGAGCAGCGTCGATGCTTGCCTTGTCTTTCGAGGCGATCTCCACGCGTCCTACGCCTGTCTTCTCGTCTTCGTCGATGGAGATGGTCGTGCCCGTCTCCTCCTGCATGGCCTGGATCACCTTGCCCTGCGGGCCGATAACGGCGCCGATCATCTCCTTCGGAATCTCGATCGTCACCAGACGCGGCACGTGGGGCTTGTAGTCCTCGCGCGGCTCGGGGATGGTCTCGTTGATGATGTTGAGGATGTGCAGACGGCCTTCCTTTGCCTGGTTGAGGGCCTTCTCAAGCACCTCGTAGCTCAGACCGTCGCATTTGATATCCATCTGAGTGGCGGTGATGCCCTTGGTTGTTCCGGTCACCTTGAAGTCCATGTCTCCGAGGTGGTCTTCGTCGCCGAGGATATCGGAGAGGATGGCATATTTCACGTTCCCCTTGTCGGAGATCAGACCCATGGCCACTCCGGCAACGGGGCGTTTCATCTTCACGCCGGCGTCGAGCAGGGCGAGCGTGCCGCCGCAGACGGTTGCCATCGACGACGAACCGTTGCTCTCCAGAATGTCGGAAACGATGCGGCAGGTGTAGGGGAAATCATCGGGGAACATGCGCTTGAGGGCGCGGTGTGCAAGATTTCCGTGACCCACTTCGCGGCGGCCTACTCCGCGCTGCGGACGGGCCTCGCCTGTGGAGAAGGGAGGGAAGTTGTAGTGGAGCAGGAAGCGCTCTTTGCTCTGGTTGAGCACGTCGTCGACAATCTTCTCGTCGAGCGTGGTGCCGAGCGTGCAGGTCACGAGCGCCTGGGTCTCGCCGCGGGTGAAGATGGCAGCTCCGTGAGGGCCGGGAAGATAGTCAACCTCGCACCAGATGGGGCGGATGTCGGTCGTCTTGCGGCCGTCGAGACGGATACCCTCGTCGAGCACGCAGCGGCGCATGGCCTCTTTCTCCACATCGTGATAATATTTCTTGACCATCGCCACGCGCTGGTCTTCGGTATATTTCTCAAGCTGCTCCTCGGTCATTTCGGGGAGGGCGTCAATATATTCCTGGCAGATCGCGTCAAACTGCTCCTGGCGCCAGTGCTTGTCGGCTGTGCCGGTGCGCGCGATGGCGTAGGCCTTGTCGTAGCATTTGGCGTGAACATCCTCGCGGAGCTCGTCGTCGTTGACCTCGTGGCAATATTCGCGCTTGGTCTCCTTTCCGGCCTCTTTCATGAGCTCCATCTGGGCGACACACTGCTTCTTGATCTCCTCGTGGGCCACTTTGAGGGCTTCGAGAAGCTCGGCTTCCGACACTTCGTTCATCTCGCCTTCGACCATCATGATGTTGTCGTAGGTGGCGCCGACCATCAGCTCGATGTCGGCGTTCTCCATCTGCACGAACGTCGGGTTGATCACCCATTCACCGTCGACACGCGCGATGCGCACCTCGGAAATCGGGCCCTGGAAGGGAACGTCGCTGCACATCAGCGCGGCCGAAGCGGCGATGCCGGCGAGGGCGTCGGGAGCTTCGTTCTCATCTGCTGAATAGAGAGTGACGTTGACAAATGTCTCTGCGTGATAATTGTCGGGGAAAAGAGGACGGAGCACACGGTCAACCAGACGCGAGGTCAGGATCTCGTAGTCGCTCGAACGTCCTTCACGTTTGAGGAATCCGCCGGGATAGCGTCCAATCGACGCATATTTCTCTTTGTATTCGACTGTGAGGGGCATGAAGTCGACCCCTTCGCCGGCCTCCTGGGCCGAGCATACGGTGGCGAGCAACATCGTCTTGCCCATGCGCACCTCTACCGCTCCATCGGCTTGCTTGGCAAGTTTGCCGGTCTCGATCGTGATCTCACGTCCGTCGGGCAGCGCGATGGTTTTCTTGATTGGTTTCAACATAAAATCTTTATTGTTTTTCTTCGCAAATTCACTTTTATGCCCGACAGGTTTTCACCGGCCGGGCCGTAATTTCCAAAAATCTCACAAATTTACTAAAAATTTTCCATATTCACACCTCTTTAATAAATAAAATGCTCCGCGACAATCGAGAAATGGGAAAAGAAATTTTTTTTCATCATGGTTTTGCCTCAGATTTGCCGATTTTGAGCATAATTTGTAAATTTGCACTCTATGAAATCAATCTTTCTGAATATAGCGGCCGCATCTGCCGCAGCATTGCTGCTCGCCGGTTGCGGCGAAGCTAAATTTAAAGTTTCCGGCGAAGTCGACGGCGCCGAGGGTAAATATGTGAAACTCGAGAAGTCGGACTATTCCGGCCGGTGGGTGGTGCTCGATTCCGCCGAAGTCAGCGGCGACGGCGAATTTTCTATCTCGTCGCCCGCACCTGAGTCGCCCGAAATCTACCGTCTGAGTCTCAACGACCGTTACATCTATCTTCCCGTCGACTCTGTGGAACAGCTGACCGTCACGACTTCGGCCTCCGGCTTCGGAAGCGAGTTTGACGTGAAGGGTTCGGAGAATGCCGTGAATCTCGCATCGTTCGAGAAGGAGCTGATGAAAGCCGACCATTCCGATCCGGCCGCCGTCGAAGCCTTCAAGCGCGGCGTCTATACGAAGTATATCCAGAATGCCCACGGGAGCATCGTGAGCTATTATCTGCTCACCAAGACGGTCAACGGCCGTCCGCTTTTCGATCCGCAAAACCCGGATGACGCGAAGTATTATGCCGCAGTGGCGACGCAGTTCGATCTCTACCGGCCCAAAGACCCCCACGGGAAGATGCTCCACGACGCCGCTATCCAGGCCCAGCGCAACCGAGCCTCGAGCCAGGGCCGCAAAACGGTGATGCACGCGCAGCAGCTCAAGGTGCTCGAAATCGAACTGCCCGATGCCTCCAATGTGAAAAGACGCCTCTCCGACGTGGTGGGGAAAGGCAAGCCTGTAGTGGTAATATTCAGCCTCATGAACCATCCCGACTCGCCGGCGATCAACCGCGAGCTCGCCCGCATCTACAATTCCAAAGCGGGCGGCGTGGAATTCTATCAGGTTTCTCTCGACCAGGACCACTATCTCTGGCGCGACGCCGCCGTCAACCTTCCCTGGATCAACGTGATCGATCCCGGAGGCACATCCAATGCCCCAATCGATTATAACGTGACCGAAATCCCGTCGTTCTATATCTACGACGCTTCGGGCGAGCTCGTGAGCAGCACCAAAAATATCGCCGATCTTCCCCGCATGATCTGATCCGGCATAATTTCGACGCAACTATGGATTGGAAAGATATGCTTTCGCAACTGCGCGACAGCGGCGACCTCCCGGAAGGGGAGGCGCCGGCAGAACCGGTCTTCCCGGAGGCCGCGTCGCCTAAAGACACCCTTCGCGTGATCCTCGACAAAAAGGGGAGGAAAGGTAAGACGGCCACTATCATCGAAGGCTTTACCATCGGCGACGAGGCTGTGGCCGAGGTGGCTTCCGCGCTGAAGAAGAGTCTCGGTTGCGGCGGAAGTTCGCGCGGCGGCGAGATACTCGTGCAGGGCGACGTGCGTGAAAAATGCACCGAATTCCTCCGCCGGATGGGGTATCGCGTGAAAGGTTAAAAGATAAATGAATATGTCGGGCATTGCAAATTCGAAACTCGAGCTTCAGCGGGCCTCGGCAGGCTCGGGGAAGACCTTTACCCTCGCCAAGAAATTCATCTGGTATTTCATCACCATCGTCGACGAGGATGGCCGGATCCGCCTGCGCACGCGCCCCGAACTCAACGACTCTCTCCGGCATATACTGGCAGTGACCTTCACCAACAAGGCCACCAACGAGATGCGCCAGCGAATCATCAAGCGTCTCGACTCCCTGGCAAATCCGGGCGACAAAACGCTCACCGGCTATAAAGCTCCCGATTATCTCGAGGAGTTTTCACGCAACCTCGGCGTGGCAGAAGAGGAAGTCAGCAAGACCTGCCGCGAGGCGCTGAGGGTGCTCCTCGGCAATTATTCCGATTTCAACGTCGCCACGATCGACTCTTTCTTCCAGCGCGTGCTCCACACACTGGCTTACGAGACCGATTCAGGAAATTCATTCCGCGTCGAACTCGACTCGGATTATCTCTCGCAGGTAGGCGTAGACGCCACTCTCGACGAGGTCGACAAAGACCTTGCTTCGGAGGCTGCCTTCTGGGTGCAACTCATCATGGACGGAAAGGAGAGCAAGTCGTGGAATATCTTCCTGAAAAAGATAAGCACCTTTTCCAGATCGGAATCCCCCTATCAGTATCTGATCAATTCGATGAATAAACTCGAATCGGAAGATTACAAGGCGATCCGCCATGAGATGGAGGAGTATTTCTCGGCCGGTACGGATAGCAAGGTCGATTTCGCGGCGCTTTACGGCGAGATGACCTCCGTGATGGAGCAGCCGATAAAGGATGCGTTCAAGGCATTGACCGATTTCGCCTCCGGCTATAGGGCCGCGATGCCCCCGGTGATGCTGGAGCAGAAGAGCACCACCAATCTTGGCAAGATCGCAGCTGCCGCCGACAAGATCGTCGGCGCACGGTTTGACCTGCCTCTGAAGGATAAAAAATCGGAAGAGATAATCGAGGCCTGCCCTCAGAAACTTCTCTCCGGACCCACTGTCGAGAAATTTTTCAGCAAGAATCCCGGTGTCGAGGAGAAGGTGAGGGAGCTCGCCGACCGACTGAACTCCCTCTATGCATCCTGGCGGGAGCTCCGCCTGTCGCCGGAAAGCCGGGAATGGTTCCTCTATAAAAAGGCTCTTCCCTTCTTAGGACTGATGATGACCATCAGCCGCAAACGCGAAGAGTATCTCCAGAAGCAGAATGCAGTGGAACTCGGCGAGACGGCCATGATTCTCTCGAAGTTCGTCACGGCCGACGACGCCCCCTTCATCTACGAACGGCTCGGGTCGCGTCTCAACCATTTCCTTATCGACGAATTTCAGGACACTTCGAAGCTCCAGTGGCAGCTGATGAGTCCGCTTCTCGAGGAGAGCCTTGGCAGCGGACTGGGCAATGACAGTCTGATTATCGGCGACGCCAAGCAGAGCATCTACCGTTTCCGCAACGCCGACCCCTCGCTGATCACCACCGAAGTTCCGGCCCGGATCCGGAGCGTGGAATTTCACGGTGATTCCCCGGCGGAAAACACCAACTGGCGAAGCGACCGGCGCATCGTGAAATTCAACAATTCCTTTTTCCATTATCTTGCCGGGGTGCTCACCGACGGTTTCCCGGGTTCCGACGAACATCCTGAGGAAGGACGCATGAATTTCCGCACGATCTATTCCAACGTGATCCAGTATCTGAAGACACTCCGGAAGAAGGATCTTCCGGAAGTCAACAAGGGTTATGTCGGAGTCAGGTTCACCCGGGCCTCGTCGCGGCGGAGCGGAGGTCCCGACCACTCTTCGAAAACGGTGATACCGAAGGAAGTGCCCGAACTGGTGGCGTCGCTGCTGAAGCGCGGATACGCTATGCGCGACATCGCCGTGCTGGTCGACACCAACAAACAGGGATCGGCGATTATCGACAGTTTCATCGACTATAACCGACGGCTTGCCGCGAGGGTCGAGACTCAGCCGGATTCCGAAGCCACGCCGATACGTTTTGTAAGCGAGCAGTCGCTGCTGGTCGGCGAAGCTCCGGCGGTGCATTCGATTCTTGCCGTGCTGGAAGGAATAGCGCGCGGGTCGGATCCCGACATGGAGCGCAGGAACTGGAACGACATGGCCTGCAGCTATCGGTTCTATGCCCGGGAACATGCCGGAGAAGACCGGGCGCAGATTCTGCGCGGCTTTTTCGAAAGCGGCGGCGACAAGAATGAGAAGGCGGCCCTCAACGCCATGATGAGCGAAATGCAGTCGCTGGCTCTTCCGGCTCTTGTGGAGGCCGCAGTGGAAAGGTTCGTCTCCGATGCGGAAAGAGAACGCGACGCCATCTTTATCGCCGCTTTCCAGGATATTGTGCTGGAATATTGCGAAACCCATCCTACAGATGTCGCTTCGTTTCTCGCCTGGTGGAAACGCAAGAGCAAGAGCGCGGCGATCTCTTCTCCGGAGGGTGTCGACGCCGTGAGGGTGATGACGATCCATAAGTCGAAAGGACTGGAGTTCGGCTGCGTGATAGTTCCCTTCGCCGACTGGGACATGTCCGACCACAGCGACGGCAAGGAGTGGCGATGGGTGAAACCGTCGCCGAGGCTGGCGTCGAAAAGTTTCTCGCAGCCATTGCCCCCATATTTGCCAGTGGCGGTTTCCGACGAACTTGTCGACACCGACGAGGAGTATCTCCTCACGGAATATTACGACGCCCGCAAGCTCGACGATCTCAACAAGGCATACGTGGCCTTTACGCGCGCCACTCACGAGCTTTACATCTTCTCCGAACTTCCGGCCCCGACGAAGAAAAAGAAGGAGGAAGGAAGATATGCCGGTCCCGGGAAGATGTCGGAACTGCTGAAGGAGTTCCTTGACTCGGGTTGCGCTTCGGTGACCGGATCGGGAGAGGGGAGTGCGGCTGCCGATGTGTCGAGAAGCCGTCTGCTCGGAAGCTATCTTATCTCTCCCTGCGACGAGAATCCTTATAGTCAGGAAGCCGCAGATACCGCCGAAGCCGTTGAAGCCGATGGGGCTGCTGACTGTGAGCCCGACTGCTATTCGATAGGCACGGCTCTCGAGCGGGTGAATTTGCCTGCGAAGATAGAAAATCGCGGGAAGGATGTGCTGACCCTCGAGGAATACAGGGCGGAGAGGGTGCCGGAGTCGATTCATTTCCGCGAGGAGTCGCTTCCGGATGTGGTCGATGCCGGAGAGGATTATGAAGAGCGCGACGAACGTGACGATGATCCGAGATCGTATGGCAATCTGCGTCATGCGGTGTTCGAAAACGTGAGGGTGGCTTCCAATCTTCATCGGGCCGTGAGGTTGCTCACGCTGAAGGGACTCGTGTCGGACGCGGAGGAGAAGAGCATCGAGGCCGAACTGCGCGAGGCCATCGACAGCGTGGCCGACCGGAACTGGTTTGCCCCGGATCTTGCGCGCGTGTTCAACGAGCGGCCGCTGCTGAAGCGTGACGAGACCGACCGGCGCCCCGACAGGGTGGCGGTCTTCCCCGACGGCCACGCGGAGGTGATCGACTATAAGTTCGGAAAAATCCCCGGCGACAACCGCCATATCAATCAGGTGAGACGCTATATGTGGGGACTCGTCGAGACCCGCAAGTTCAGCCGGGTCAGGGGCTTCGTGTGGTATGTCAGGGAGAAAAAGATCGTTGAGGTCAGTCTGCGCCGCGAAGAGCGCCCCGGCAAAGGGAATAACCGTTGACCCAAATTTGCAGAATATAACGGAAATAGTTAACTTTGCAGAATAATCAACACCTAATTTACTTTGGACTTAGACCCTTATCCGGCGACATCGCTGCTCAATATGCTTCTGTCAGCGCAGCCGGCAATCAGTTTTCACGCCCCCGGCGCGGGCGGCCCTTCCGAATGGTTCGCATGGGGCTTTATAATGCTGATCGTTGTTTTTTGCCTCTGCATGTCGGCTTTTGTGTCGGGAAGCGAGATCGCTTTCTTCGGACTGCAGCCGCGTGAAGTGGAGGAACTCGAAGACTCCGAAAATCCGAAAGAGCGGAAGGCGAAGTTTCTGCTCGATCATAGCGAGAATCTTCTCGCCACGATTCTGATCTCCAACAATCTTGTCAATATCACGATGGTAGTGCTTCTGACGTTTGCCATCGGCGAAACGGTGACGTTCAACAGCACCGTGGTCAATTTCCTGGTGCAGACCGTTTTCATGACGTTCCTTCTGCTCCTCTTCGGCGAGATATTCCCTAAGCTCGTGGCGCGCAACCGCACTCTCCGCTGGGTGAGGATGGCCGCTCCGGGCGTCGGATTCCTTTATACTCTTTTCTCACCGCTGTCGAAGCTGATGGTGAAGTCTACCTCTATCGTCAACCGGATCATCACCAAGAAGCAGGAGACGATCTCGGCCGATCAGCTTGAGAAGGCTCTGGAAATCTCCGATGTGAAGGAGGGGGAAGACAAGGAGATGCTGGAGGGAATCCTGAGCTTCGGCGAGAAGGAGGCGCGGGAGATCATGATTTCACGTGTCGACATCACGTCGATCGAGTTTCACGATTCCTGGGACGAGGCGCTGAAAGTAATCCTTGAGTCGGGATATTCGCGAATCCCCGTCTACGACACTACGAAAGATACGATCTGCGGCATTCTCTATTCGAAAGATTTGCTTCCCTACATCGGGAAAAGCGAGCGCCCGGCGTGGACTTCCCTGCTGCGCGAGCCTTATTTCGTGCCGGAGTCGCGCATGATCGACGACCTCCTGGAGGATTTCCGCAAACGCAAGATTCATATCGCCATTGTGATCGACGAATATGGCTGCACCCAGGGAATCGTGACTCTGGAGGATATCATCGAGGAGATCGTGGGCGACATTGATGACGAGTATGACGAGACTGATTCGATGTTCAAGCGCGTTGCCCCCGATGTCTATATCTTCGAGGCGAAAACCCCTCTGTCGGATTTCCTGCATGTGGTGGGAGTGGAGGAGGATTCGCTGGGCGAACTCGGCGACGCGGAGACTCTCGCCGGTCTCCTTCTGGAGATCAAGGGGGATTTCCCTTCGATGAAGGAGACCCTCGAACTCGGGCGGCTTAAATTCCGGGTGCTCGAGATCGAGAAGCACCGCATCATGAAGGTGAAGGTTACGGTGGCCGACGAGGCTTCCGCTTCAGATCAGGATAAAGAAAAGAAATCAGATAAATAGGCTCTGTCGGATAAAAACAGACTCTAATCAGATAAAAAGTTCCGAAAGGATATGGAAGAAGATTTCATCTATTGGCGCCATCCGACTCTTCCCGGCATCAAGGTGGAGGAGATCAGCGGTGGGGAGACGCGCAAGGGGGCCACATGGCTTGAGATGGCGCGTCAGGTGTATTGCGAGAATGGTCGCGACAGCTATCGCGAGATCGGACATTTCCATAACGGCGCTCCTTTCCTTTTCGGGGAGCAGTCGAGGATATCAGTGACGCATTGCCCGGGGCTTCTCGCTGTGGCGACTCTTCCGTCCACTCCCGAAGTGGAGCTTGGTGTCTATTCGCGCAGGGCGGCGCTCGGCATCGACGCCGAACGCTCTGACCGCCGGCAGGTGCTCGACGTGAGGGAACGTTTCCTCTCGGAGCGCGAGCTGGAGATGATTCCGGCCGACGACGTGAGGATGAATATCCTTGCCTGGACGCTCAAGGAGGCCGCCTATAAGGCCGCTTTCTGCGAGGGTCTCGATCTGCGCCGTGACATAGCGATCGAAAAAATGCCTGTTTTCGGACCTCCGACCATTGTCTACGACAAAAAGGAGTTTGACACTACTGGCAAAGGCGCCGGTTTCGGTGAGGAGGGTTACGGCCTGGTCAGCGTCAGGATGCATCGTTGTGGGGAAGGCGCCGCCGACGGATGCGAAAAAGCCGGAGACCGTAATGACGGTTCCGGCTCGGATAATAATAGTGATGATTTTGATGTAGAGCGGTTGAAGGCGTTCAGCTATCTTTCCGATGATTTCGTGGTGTCGCTGGTCTTTTCGCCTCAATGCGCAAAGTTCGGCAAGTCTGTGTGATGGCTTGGCAAGTTTGTGTGATGGAGAGTTAAAGAATGCTGCGCAGCTGAAGGAGGATGATCGTGAGTCCGACTGCGTAAACCACTATTAATCCTGAACGTCCTCCGAAAAGGTCGAATTGTCTTTTTGCTTGCTTCATAATGATATAAATTTAGCAGGTTGAGTCAATGTGTCGCAGGGGTGCTTTCGGCGCTTTTTTGCGGTTGTCAGGCGCTTTCCCCTATCGACAATGCAAAGTTAGTTTGATGCGGTGCCACAGTCTTGCAGCTTATTGTTAACAAATATAAAATCTTGTAAAATATTTTTTATTTTGCACTTTGCGAATTGACAAAAAAATGGTTAATTACTAATTTTGTAATAGAGAATTGTAAGGTCTGTTTTGTTTATTGCCTTATTGGATGTAAAGAAGTTGTTTTGATGTCTTAAGCTTGATAATGTGTGGTTTGGCTTAGGGCAATGGGTTTAAGAAATGAACTCGTCTGATGAGGCTTTAGAACAGAGCCTAAATATTCTGAGGAAGTTGCAGGAATTTTATTTATGATTCGGCAATTTCTCTGAGCCCAATGAGGGTCGACTTAATGAATTTGTATACCTGAACAAACAAGAACCTAACGGTAGAAATCTTGGATTAACGTTTTTTTTGCATCGTGATGAATATTGGACATGAAATCAGAAAGAGACGGCAGGAGTTACGGCTCACGCAGCAGTCGCTTGCCGATATGTCAGGTGTCAGTGTGAGAATGATCAAGTCAATAGAGGGCGATTATGCAAATCCGTCTATGCGCACCGTAGACAAATTGCTGAAAACTCTCGGTCTCACGCTCGCCATTGCGGAAGTATAAAAAATAGATTAATTGGTAAAAACTTACAAACAATACTTCGGTTATTTTTTGAGAATTTGTTAACGGCTCCGAGGAGCCAAGT
>CAJMNI010000036.1 GCA_905214735.1 uncultured bacterium
TCGGTGAAGCCGGGGAATCTCAGAGTTGGCACTTTTATTACCTTGTTTCCTCAATTTAGAGATTTTGCTCTATATAATGATAGATGTGTAACATTAAACATTAATCAACATGCAAAATCCTCAAACTTTCAGCAATGTGGCATTGCTGTGGCGAGAGGATAAGCAGCAGTATGTGAAACGATCTACGATGTCGGCATATCTGCTTATCCTCAAAAATCATCTCCTGCCATTCTTCGGAGATGACTCATCCCTCACAGAAGAGAGCGTTCAAAAGTTCGTGATTGAGAAGCTCAATAACGGGCTCAGTCAAAAGAGCGTCAAAGACATTCTTATTGTCCTTAAAATGATTTTTCGTTTCGGCGTAAAGTCCGGGTATTTCTCCCATCAAGAATGGGAGGTAAGATTCCCATCCGACCATTCAAGTCGAGAACTGTCAGTTCTTTCGGTTGACAACCAAAAGAAGCTGATGAAATATCTGTCTGAAAATTTCACGTTCCGTAATCTTGGTATCTTGATCTGTCTGCACACCGGGATGCGCATTGGTGAAATTTGTGCGCTGAAATGGTCGGACATCAATCTATCGTCTGCCACAATATCTGTCAGCAAAACACTGGAACGAATATATCTCCCAGACGCGAAACCTGCGAAAACAGAAATCGTAATAACCACTCCCAAAACCATAAATTCTCAAAGAGAGATTCCGATAGCGCGTGGGTTACTGAAAATACTCCGGTCAATTATGGCCGTGGTAAATACCGATTTCTATGTCATTACGAATGAAGCCACCCCCACAGAACCGCGTACTTATCGCAACTACTACAAACAATTAATGGAATCATTGCATCTCCCGGCAATGAAATTCCATGGGCTGCGACACAGCTTCGCGACACGTTGCATCGAGAGTATGTGCGACTATAAGACTGTCAGCGTTATTCTCGGACACTCCAACATCGCTACAACACTCAATCTTTATGTTCATCCCAATATGGAACAAAAGAAAAAATGTATTGATAGAATGAATAAGATCCTCGGTAAGTTCTAAGTATGTTTGGGACAATAGGACTAATAAAAAATACTGTTTACCATAACTTTACATTAAGATGGTAAATAGAAGAAAATTTGGAAAAAAAGGCCAAATTACTATTCAATAGTGGTTTGGCCTTTTATTAATGATCGGTAAGAACGATTATAGAAGATTCTCTTTATAAATCTTCGGCATGCAATTCTCAGGCATAGGCTGATTAGACACCGGTTGCATTCCGGATAGCAGGGTATACAGTGAAATCCGGAAAATTCGGGAGCGCTGGCTCGGATTTGAAATTTATTTGCTATATTTGCGGGTAGACCGGTTGGGACGGTTTGTATTACTCGCCTAATATGACTATCCGAACGTTCCCTTGGTGAACCTTCAGACGTTCTTTGTCAATCAAAAAAAACTTTATATGATGAATAAGATTATTGCTCTGATTTGCTTCTTTGCTTTGGCTGCGGCTAACCTGTATTCTCAAGATTTTACGGTGGCCGAGGTATTTGAGGCGGCTTCTAAGATCGATGGCTTTCAACAGATGGATTATATTGCCGATGATATAAAGTTCCCTGCAGATTTTGGCAAGCCGACGAGGATGGCAAGTTCGACAGATTGTTCCTGAATAAGGATACTTACGATGTGCTTTATGTGCATCTCGGCTTTCGCGGCAATGATTCCGTTCTAATCCTTTTTAAGGGCGGGAAACGTGAAGCGGTTGACAGCTTCATAGAGAGCCTCAAACAATAACTAACTTCTACTGCTATGTCTTTCTGGAGTTTTATCGGTAATCTGTTTTTGTTTCGTTGGCTGTTCGGTTCAAACAGACGCAACGTGGCAAGTCGTGACGAATCGGATATGTTTTATCGTTCCGGCAACAGGAATATTGTAGATGACGGCTTTTCCCATGCCGGCCATGAGAGCCGCGAGGTGAACCGTTATGACAGCCGTCACAATAGCGGTTATGACAGCGGTTACGATGGCGGTGATTATGATTCCTATGACGAAGATAGCGGATATTCGCAATCATACGACGATTACCTCGACGATCAGGAGGATCAGTACGAGCAGTACGGACAATACGGACAATACGGACAGTATGATTCGGACGACTGCGATATGATGGACGACGATTATTAAGCTGTTCCAGCGGCGGGGTTATTTGTGGCGGCGGGGGACGTTGACGTTGTGGGCGTCGAAGATCTTTTGGGCGCCGCGGTCGAACAGCAGCCAGTGGTCCATCTGCCCGGCCGGGATCTGCTCGGGCATCCAGGAGGGGATGACCTTGAAGTTCGTGCCGGCGCCGGCCGGTTTGGCGGAGAAGAAGGTGTCATAGTCCGCCCCTTTGAGACGCACTTTGCCATCGGCGTCGCGCGAAACCCGCGCCCTTACCAACGCTCCGCCGCGCGTGTCGGCCGTCTTCATGTTGGAGATGAAATTCCCCAGCGAATATACTAAAAGCACATCCTTGTTCTCTTTCTCATTCCTCACAATCTCCATCGGCTGGATCACGTGGGGATGCCCACCGATGATCATGTCGACGCCCTGGTCGATCAGGAACTTGGCCAGGTCTTTCTGCACGCTGTTGGGGAGCAGCACATACTCTATGCCCCAGTGCACGGCCACCACCACCATCTCGGCGCCGGCCTCGCGCGTCTGCCTGATTTCATTAGCCATCCGGTCTTTGTCGATAAGCGCCACCACGGCGCCATCTTTCGGCTCTATGCCGTTGGTGCCGTAGGTATAGTTGAGGAATCCGAAGCGCATTCCGTTGATATTTTTGATGAAAGGCACCTTCTCGCGGCGGTCCTGATCATCGTGGAAAGAGCCGATCTGGTCCACGCCGAGGGAGTCGAGCACGGTTATCGTGCGCCGGCACGCCTTGTCGCGGCGGTCAAGGCTATGGTTGTTGGCCGTCAGAAACATGTCGAAGCCGGCATCCTTGAGCGCCTGGGCGTAGGAATCGGGAGCAGAGAAGCAGGGATAGCCGGTGTAGTCGTTGCCGCCGCCGAGGGGCACTTCCAGATTGACCACGGCATAATCGGCCTGCGTCACCTCCGGGGCTATCAGCGTGAAGCAGTCGGAATAGTCATAGCGCGCGCCTCCGCCGAGCTCTTTCGCCCGGTCGAGCTGCGCCTGATGCTGCATGGCGTCGCCCGCGAAAAGGAGTTCGGCGCTTTGCGGTTCGCCGGGATTGAGTGCTCCGGTGATGAAGCCCAAGAGTGAGAATAGCAATAGTTTCATTGATGGCTCTGATTGTAAGGTTGTGATTGTAAGGCTATGATTGCAAGATCCGAGATTTCAAGCCATGGAACGCGGGCTTACTGCTCGAACTCCTGCGAGGAGAATGTGAAGCAGACGCGGGCGCGGTCGGTGTGGAGCCGCGTCATGGTCGGGCCGATCGTATAAGGGGAGCACTTGGTGACGTAGACCGTCGAGGTCTGATAGCCCGACACCGTCTCGGTGGTCACCGACACGGGAAGCAGCGTGAACTCCATGTCTTCGGCGCCGATCTCCTTGCCGGCGGCCTGATCCTCGAGAAGCTTGAGGAAGTAGCTGCGCATTCCGTTGAAATGATACACCTGGTTCTCCTCGTCGAAGTCGGCGTAGAACGACGTGATGTTGTCGGGCACCTTGTTCTCGGTGAAGAAAGATTCGGCCTCCGAAGTGCGGACCATCAGCAGATAGGGAGCGACACCGATGTTGTGGTCGTTTTTGACCTTGGTGGCGGGGATCTCGAACTTCAGCGACGACACCACGGAGAGGCCGTTGCTGGCGCGGGCATACTCTTCGAGCAGCTTGTCGGCGGGGAAATGGATGTTTGCCCGGAAACCGCTCGGCGAGGTTACGATCGCCTCTCCGGCGCCGACGGCGCTGACGAGCGTCTTCGCCGGCCGATAGTCGATCATGTTGCTCGAGATCACTTCCGGCTGGGAGGCGAACACGCAGACGGAGTCGCGCTTGATATGGTCGACATATCCATAGACATCCTTGCCGTTTTCATCGGTGCCGGTCTTCTGGTAGACGCGGCTGGTATAATGCCAGTATTCGAACATCTCAACGCGCGTGATGTTGGCGAGCACGCCGTTTCCGAAGTTCTGGTCAACATAGACGCCCGGGAACCATTCGTTGAAGGTCGACGGCCACTGGAACACGTCGGGGTTCGTGCGGTAGCGTTCGAACACTTCGCGGGCGAAGCCATAGGGCATCTTCACCGGAATCTTGACATAGGGAGACTTGTTGAAGAGCGAGTCGTTGGCAATGTTGCAGAGCGTATAGCTGCGCACTCCGAGCGGTTCGGAAGGATTGTAATATCCGGCCGGGTCGAACGAGGAGGTGATGCCGGAGGGAATCTGCTTCGTGAGGCGGAACACTTTCAGCTGCTGGGGAGCGAGCGAGTCGCCCACGAGGGCGCCGCGGGGCATGGTGAGCACCAGCCGCATCGAGTCGAGGTCTTCCACGCCGATCGAGTCGGGCACGTCGAGCTTCGTGGCGCTGAGAAGCTGCGTCACGAAGGAGCATTTCAGCGAGCCGTATTCAGGCACATTGATGCGTCCGAGGAGCTTGGTGAGGGCGCGGCCGTCGATCGTATTGACCTCCACGGGAGTCGACTCGATCGGAATCACGAGGGAGTCGACCACGATGGTCACCTCCCCTTTCATGAGCGACGAACCGATCTCGCCGGCATTGTCCTGGCAGGATGTGGCCGCCAGACCAAGCGCCGCCGCAGCGGCCAGCAATATTTTTCCAAGTTTCATTTAGATTCGATTAGAGATTGATAGAAGTTATGGAGCTCCTCGGCCGGGTCGGCGTCGGCGGAAACCACGATATAGGGGATTCCGCGGGCCTCGCAGCGGGCCGTCAGGGCCGGATCGGGCTCCACGCCGCGGAACACCACCCCGTCGCTATATTCCACCCCGATGTGATGGAGCAGGAGCTTGTCGACAGGCATTCCGGCGAATTTCTCAACGTCGGCGGCCTCGACTCCCTCTTCGCCGAGCTTGGCGAAAATGGCGGGGTCGACCGGAGCGATGTCGTCTTCGGGCTGCACGCAATAGACCACCTTCGAATGCTGGAACGACGGGCCGTAGAGCCTCTTCACGTAAAGGGGCACGAGCGCCGACACCCATCCCGACACATGGATCAGGTCGGGCTCCCAGCGGAGCTTCTTGGCGGTGTCGACTGTGCCGCGCGCATAAAAGATCATGCGCTCGTCGTTGTCGGCGCGGTCGCTGCCGAAGACGTCGCTGTCGCTGTCGAGCTTCTGGAAATAGTCATCGTTGTCGATGAAATAGACCTGGATGCGCGAAGGATGCATCGACGCGACCTTCACCACCAGCGGATGGTCGCTCTCGCCGATCACTATGCTCATGCCGCTCAGACGGATCACTTCGTGAAGCTGGTTGCGCCGCTCGTTGATGTCGCCGTAATCGGGCATGAACGTGCGCACTTCATATTTGCGCGCCTGCATGGCCTGCGGAAGGTCGCGGCCGACTTTGCCATTGTCTGATGCTGTGAGATAGGGGGAGATTTCTTGAGATACGAATATTATCCTGTGTGCTGCCATTTAATCTGTTTTTACCGGCTGACGACCGATTCAATGCGCAAAGTTAATAATTTTTTCCGACTTTTCAGACGTTTTTATCCCGCGCGGGCGGAGCAGGGGGTATTTTTCACACATTTTCACTATATTTTGGCCGCTTCGGGGCGTTTTGAAGCAAATAAATTATAATCTTTCCCGATTTTATTGTAATTTTGCCGCGGATTGCGACATAACGCCGCAACAACCCTGCCGCATCAACCTAAAACTTATGCAGATTATCAGAACCGCGTCCGAGCTGATCGAGTTCTCGGCGCATGAAAAAGGCAACGGCCGTTCGATCGGTTTCGTCCCCACGATGGGGGCTCTCCATGCAGGCCATCTTTCGCTGGTGGAGCGCGCCGTGGCCGACAATGATATCGCTGTGGTGAGCGTGTTTGTCAACCCCACCCAGTTCAACAACCCCGCCGATCTGGCCTCCTATCCGCGCGACGAGGAGAGCGATTTCCGCCTGCTGGCCAAGGCCGGCGTGGCGGCGGTGTTCGCCCCTTCGGTCGAAGACATGTATCCCGAAGGGCAGCAGCGCGACCATGACTTCGAGCTCGGCACGGCCGCCGAAGTGATGGAGGGGAAATTCCGCCCCGGCCATTTCCAGGGCGTCGCCCAGGTGGTGAGCCGGCTGTTCGCTCTCGTTCGCCCCGACCGCGCCTATTTCGGCGAGAAGGATTTCCAGCAGATCGCAGTGATCCGCAACATGGTGGAGAGCGAGCATATCGACGTCGACATCGTGGCCTGCCCCATCAAGCGCGCCGACGACGGCCTCGCCCTCTCGAGCCGCAACGCCCTGCTCACCCCGGAGCAGCGCAAGATCGCACCGAAGATCCACGCCGCCCTCGCCGACAGCGTCGCTTTCGCCGCTTCCCACTCGGTGAAGGAGACCCACGACGAAGTGGTGGCCCGCATCAACGCCGTCGACGGCCTCGAGGTGGAATATTACGAGATTGTCGACGCCCGCACGCTTCTCCCCGTGGAGGAATGGTCGGAATCCCCCTGGATCGTAGGCTGCATCACAGTCTATTGCGGCAAAGTAAGGCTCATCGACAACATCTGTTACAAGAAATAAACATTTCTCACATATCCCCGACATCATGCTGATTGAAATGATGAAATCGAAGATTCACCGCGTCACAGTGACCGAGGCGAATCTTGACTATATCGGCAGCATCACCATCGACAGCGAGCTGCTCAAGGCCGCAGAAATCCTCCCCTCGCAGAGGGTCTGGATCGTCAACAACAACAATGGCGAGCGCTTCGACACCTACGTGATCGCCGGCGAACCGGGCAGCGGAGTGATCTGTCTCAACGGTGCCGCCGCCCGAAAGGCCCAGCCCGGCGACGTGGTGATCATCATGACCTACGCCCAGGTCACCCCCGAGGAGGCCGAGGGATGGACGCCGAAGGTGATCTTCCCCGACACCCGCACCAACAAGCTTCTCTGAATATATTCTCTGAATATAACTGTTTAAAATGTTCAACAACCTTTCCGAGCGCCTTGAGCGCTCTTTCAAGATACTCAAGGGTGAAGGCCGGATCACGGAGATCAACATCGCCGAGACCCTGAAAGACGTGCGCCGGGCTCTGGTCGACGCCGACGTCAACTACAATGTGGCCAAGAACTTCACGCAGACCGTCAAGCAGAAAGCGATCGGCCAGAACGTGATCAACGCCCTCAAGCCGAAGGAGCTGATGGTGAAGATCGTCCACGACGAGCTCACCGAGCTGATGGGAGGCGACGAAGCTCCGCTCAACCTGTCGGGCAATCCCGCCGTGATCCTCATGGCAGGCCTGCAGGGAGCCGGAAAGACCACTTTCGCCGGCAAGCTCGCCCGGAAACTCAAGTCGCAGAAGGGTAAACGCCCGCTGCTGGTCGGCGCCGACGTCTACCGTCCCGCCGCCCGCGAGCAGCTCCGCGTGCTCGCCGAGAGCATCAGCGTGCCCGTCTACACCGAGGAGGATAGCAAAGACCCGGTTCAGATCGCCAAAAACGCCATCTCCCACGCCCGCGAGAACCATTACGACCTCGTGATCGTCGACACGGCAGGCCGTCTCGCCGTCGACCAGGAGATGATGGACGAGATCGCCAACATCAAAAACAGCATCAACCCCCAGGAGACCCTCTTCGTGGTCGACTCAATGACCGGTCAGGACGCCGTCAACACCGCAAAGGCATTCAACGACCGCATCGATTTCGACGGAGTGGTGCTCACCAAGCTCGACGGCGACACCCGAGGCGGCGCCGCCCTCTCGATCAGGGCCGTTGTCAACAAACCGATCAAATATGTCGGCACGGGCGAAAAACTCGAAGACATCCAGGAGTTCAACCCCGAGGGTATGGCCAACCGCATCCTCGGCATGGGCGACATCGTGGAGCTCGCCAAGCGCGCCCAGGAAGTCTACGACCTCAAGGAGGCCGAACGCCTGCAGGAGAAACTTAAGAAAAACAAGTTTGACTTCGAAGACTTCATGCACCAGATCGCCCAGATCAAGAAGATGGGTAATCTGAAAGACCTCGCGTCGATGATTCCGGGAGTGGGCAAGGCCATCAAGGACATCGACATCGACGACAATGCCTTCAAGGGAATCGAGGCCATCATCAACTCCATGACACCCTACGAGCGCCGCAATCCCGACTGCATCAAGGGAACGCGCCGCCAGCGAATCGCCAAAGGGTCGGGGACTTCGCTCCAGGACGTGAACCGTCTGCTCAAGCAGTTCGAGGAGACGCGCAAGATGATGCGCATGGCTTCGGGAATCAAAAACCCGATGAAGATGATGCAGCAGATGAAACGCGGCGGGATGCCCGGAATGGGACGCCGCTAACGCCAACTTCACTGAGTCTTTGACACAAAAAATCGAAACTATCAATTGATACAGGTAAACAATCTTTCGCAGCAGTTCGGAAAGCGAGTGCTTTTCCAGGACGTCAACCTCACCTTCAGCCACGGCAACTGCTATGGCATCATCGGCGCAAACGGCGCCGGCAAATCGACGCTGATGAAAATCCTCAGCGGCGAACTGACCCCGACTTCGGGCTCGGTGACTTTCGGGCCGGGCGAACGCCTCTCGGTGCTCTCCCAGGACCACTTCGAGTTCGACGAATGCACGGTGATAGAAACCGTGCTCCGCGGCCACACCGTGCTCTGGGACATAATGCAGGAGAAAGACGCCATCTACGCCAAGCCCGATTTCTCCGATGAAGACGGCATCAAGGCCGCCGAGCTCGAGGAGAAATTCGCCGAGCTCGAGGGCTGGAACGCCGAAAGCGACGCCGCCGCCCTCCTCTCCGGCCTCGGAATCAAGGAAGACCGCCACTATATGCTCATGAAAGACATGAGCGCCAACGAGAAGGTGCGCGTGCTTCTGGCAAAGGCCCTCTTCGGCAACCCCGACAACCTGCTGCTCGACGAGCCGACCAACGACCTCGACCTCGACACCGTGGCCTGGCTCGAGAATTATCTCGCCAACTTCGAGAACACGGTGCTCGTGGTCAGCCACGACCGCCACTTCCTCAACGCCGTCAGCACCCACACGCTCGACATCGACTATAACAAGATCTCGCTCTTCGCCGGAAACTACGATTTCTGGTATCAGAGCTCGCAGCTCGCCCTGCGCCAGCAGCAGGCGGCCAACAAGAAGGCCGAGGAAAAGCGCAAGGAGCTCCTCGAGTTTATCCAGCGCTTCAGCGCCAACGTGGCCAAGAGCAAGCAGACCACGAGCCGCAAGAAGATGCTCGAGAAACTCAACGTGGAGGAGATCCAGCCCTCTTCGCGCCGATATCCCGGAATCATCTTCACCCCCAACCGCGAGGTGGGCAACAAGATTCTGGAAGTCAAGGGGCTCAAGGCTACGGTCGACGGAGAGGTGCTCTTCGACGACGTGAATTTCCAGATCGAAAAGGGAGACAAGGTGGCCTTCCTCAGCCGCGACCCCAGAGCGATGACCGCCCTCTTCGAGATCATCAACGGCAACCGCAAGGCCGACGCCGGAGAATATGAATGGGGCCAGACCATCACAAAGGCTTATCTGCCCCTCGACAACAGCTCGTTTTTCGACACCGACCTCAACCTGGTCGACTGGCTCTGCCAATGGAGCAACGATTCGTCGGAGATCTATCTCAAAGGATTCCTCGGCAAGATGCTCTTCAGCGGCGAGGAGGTGCTCAAGAAGGCAAGCGTGCTCTCCGGAGGCGAGAAAATCCGCTGCATGATCGCCCGCATGATGCTCGCCGACGCCAACACGATGGTGCTCGACTCCCCGACCAACCACCTCGACCTCGAGTCGATCCAGGCTTTCAACAACACCCTCCAGAACTTCAAGGGGGTGATCCTGATGTCGAGCCACGACCACGAGTTTATCCAGACCGTCTGCAACCGCATAATCGAACTGACGCCCAACGGAATCATCGACAAGATGATGGACTATGACGATTATGTCGACGACGAGAAGGTGGCGGCCGCCCGCGAGCGCCTTTATCCCGCTCCCAAAAACTAAAACCGCCGGCAATGCGTTAAAAAAACAGGGGCCCTATCCTCCGCGATAAGGTCCCTTTTATATTTTTCATTTTATGTTACCGCGCTCCGGTTTTCCGCAGTCATCGTAACTCTAAATAACTCTGACATTCATATTTGCTTAAAATGGTAAAACACATAGTCTCTTTCAAACTCCGCGGACCCCACGACGTCCGCAAGACGGTGGCCGGCATGTTTGCCGAAGCCCTTCTGATGCTTCCCGAACAAATCGACGTGCTTGAGTCGATGGAAGTCGGCATCAACGAGAACCCCGACGAAGACTGGGACCTCGTGCTCACAGCCGTTGTTCCGACGATGCATGATGTAGAAGTCTATGCCAAGCATCCGGCCCACGTGGCGGCTGCCGCCATCATAAAGGATTACAAGGAAGCCCGCGCCTGCGTGGACTATTCTTTCTGAACCCGGCCATTCTCAAACCCGGCCGGCTGCCCCGGCCAAACCATCTGAATTTCTATGAAAGCTCATATACTTGCAGCCCTTGCCCTTCCGCTGCTCGCGCTCGGCGCCTGCAGCGACGACGATCCGCGTCCGGAGGCTCTGGAGGGGAAAACATATTCCGGCATGACCCTCCTCTCGATGACCTACGACGAGGCTCCTATGTCGGGCAAATCGGTGGCTCTTGTTCCCGACGGCGAAAACGCCGCAATGACCCTCTATTCCACCTTCGACCTCTCCCAACTCGGCGACGCCCTGAAGGGAATCCCGCCCATAGAGGCTCCCGGGGTGCTCCCCGGCACTCCGAAACTGCAGATCAAGACCGCACTCTCGCCGAAGGGAAAGGGATATGCATTCTCCGGATCGGGAGAGACCGACTATGTGACCTACAGCTATAGCGGCCGCGTCGACAACTCGCTGATGGAGTTCAATTTCACAGGCGTCAAACTGAAAGACCTGCGTCTTGCCGGAAAGGTTTACCGTCCGGCCCCGCTGGAGAAAAACGCCGGAGTGGCAGGCTGGAAGAGCTCTCCGTTCCATTGCGTGTGGGAGGCCGAACTTCCGCCGCAACTCGAGCAGCTGCTCCCCTATCCCGACGCTGCCGGCGACCTCATGCAGCTCCTGCTGCAGCTGCCGGTGATCCCGGTCTACAACGGCACGGCCTACATGTCGCCGGCGCAGGCTTTGGCAAGCAGTCTGCAGACCCTCGCTTTCCGCGACGACGGCTGCCTTGTGGCCACCTATCTGCAGACGGCCAACGGCGCGGCGCAGTTCACCCACGCCCCGATTTGCATGCTTCAGTATGTCCCCCTGGGGGATTCGATGATCAGGCTTTATGTCAATCCGGCCGACGTGCTCTCTGTGGTGCTCCTCAACAACACCAACCGCGACCCGAACATCCCCGACCATCCCTTCGGGAAAGTCAGGAAGTTTGCCGGCGCAGCAGGAGCGGACACGGCCCGGAACGAAGAGCTTAAAGAATATCTGCAGCAGCTTGCCCTGAAAACGATGCTGAAACTCTCACCGATGCTCGCCGAAGGGTTCCCGATGGATTACCGAATTGCGGCCGACGACTCGATGCAGCTCTATCTCGGGCAGGAGGAGATGATACCGGTGCTGAAAGATATCTTTGAGGAAATCGTCGCCGACCCGAAAGCGCAGGCGCTGATCGCAGCCTTGCTGCAGCAGGATCCTTCGCTGGCGCAATATCTCCCGCAGATAAAGCAGCTTCTTGCGGCGCTTCCGACTATCCTCGAAGCCACCACCCGCTTTGAATTCGGCCTGAACCTTATCCCTTACACTGCGGCAAATCCGGGTGCGAAATAACTTGCCCGACTGATAGTCAGTCTGCTAAATCACTTTCCGCCGGCGGCGTTGCGGCGGCGCACGTCGTCGAGGAATCGCATCATCGCCTCCGAGTCATGGCGGTCGACGATGTCGCGCAGTTCGGCGAGCTTGCATCTGATTTTCTCAAGCTGCGCCGAGGTGTGGGGATTGAAAAGGATTTCGCTCAGCAGATAATCATCTTCGCTCATCAGGCCGTCGGCAATCGCCTTATGGCGCTTGAAAGTAGTGCCGGGGGCCGACTGCGGTTTCATGCAGCTGGCAAACACCAGCGTCGAGGCAAACGGCACCGACAGCGAATAGGCGATCGTCTCGTCATGCTCCGCGAAGGTATACTCCTCCACATGCAGCCTGAGCCGGTTGTAGAGATCGCGGAAGAACGCCTTTCCCATCTCATAACCCTCGGAGATGATGATGGCGTTCTCGTGGCTGAGGTTGGAGAGCGAGGCGAATGTCGGGCCGAACATCGGATGGGTCGACACGAAAGGATGACCGGCCGAAGCATAGAAATCGGGCAGTTCGGTTTTCACCGAAGCAATGTCGCTGATCACGCAATCGGCCGGAAGATGCGGGAGGACTTCGCGGAAAGAATCGAGCGTATATTTGAGCGTCACGCAGTTGATCATCAGCTCCGGGGCGAAGGCGTCGACCTCGTCGAGGCTCTCGAAACGCCTGCACATGAAAGAGAAAAGGAGGCGCTGCGGATTGGCGTCGTAGACGGCCACGTCATGATTCGACGAAAGGAGGTCGCAGAAAAAAGAGCCCATCTTTCCGGCTCCGACTATCAATATTCTCATTTTATAAGATTTTAATCATTTATCTTCATGACAGAAAGATTTCTTAATTCGGAAATTTTGGAAATCGTTTCATCAGAAGGATTGACAAGTATATTTATTCCTCCCGAATTCACTTCAAGCAGCGGCAAATCGTCATGATGGTCAGTATAAACTGTTACGTTGTCGCTGAAATCCACACCTATTCGGCGCAGCATGGCCACCTTTCCCTCTCCACGGCATTCAGGCCCCTCGGGAGGAGTTGCGACAACATCGCCGAATCCGAGTCTCTCGGCGAGAGTCCGCGCATAAAGCGAAGGAGCCGCCGTGGCAAGTACAGACAGATCCGAAGCAAGCGCAATCCGCAGCAAATCATGACGAATATTCGCCACAATCTTTTCAACAGTTTTCTCAATAATCGCTCCGTCACCTTTTCGTCTGAAAAGTGATACGATTCTTTGCTTTGCGCCGGCATGGGATATGAATCTGAGCTTGCGTGCGAGCACTATGCCGGTCAAATTCAGCCTTGAGACTGCAGACATGCGAAAAAACACTTTCACGAAAAGGGTAAATGTGTTGACTTTCGACAAAGTGCCGTCAAGATCCATTATTATAACCTTTTTGCTTTGCATATCAGACTTACTTTTGCTTGGCATCTTTCGACCACGGGAATCGTATCAGCGTACCATCGTTCCAAAGCGCCACATCAGGCTCGATGACGGGTTTAGGGAAGGTCTGCGTCATCACAGCGGTGTGAACCTCTGCATCCGGAGCAGCTATGCGGATTCCTTTGACCACGCTGAGCAAAGTGTTGCCACTGTCTACGGCATCGTCTACAACAAGAACACTTTTTCCTGCTCCCGACCGCAGCCGCTCGCGCAAAGCGTCGGGAAGCATCGCCGGTTCCACCGAATCGGAATTGATCTTACCATAGCTCCTCGCAAGCCACCGGGCCTCCAGAATACGGAGTCGGTCGAGCAGCGGCGTCGGAAGGTGTGGAAGAATGCGGGCAACAATTCCTTGCTTGGATGATGTGGAAGGCCGTTGTTTTTTTACAGAAAATGTTTCGGGGAAATCAAATTCAGCCGCAACGTAATCGCCTCCGGTAGCGATTCCAACAAGCGTATCGAAATTGATGCGCCTGTTTTTTACACAACGAAGCAAACGCCCGCAAGCGTCATTAAAATCAGCAGTATCAAGTGTTACGACTTTCATTCTTTATTAAAGAAAAACGCGCCCGAAAAGAGGTTTATTGCCAAAATCATCCGCTTTGCAATTTTGCTAATATTGGCACAGGAGCATGAATATTTAGATTATTATTCATATATTTGCATGTTTTTTGGAGTCAGAATCATCAAATTTGTCATCTTAACCCCATAATACTGCGCATGAAATATTTCTTACGCATCCTGGCGATACTCTTGCCGATGATGCTTTTATACAGTTGCTCCGACGATTCGCTTGGCGGCGAGCCCGATCTCCCGAGCGACATTTATGTCGGGCCGTACCGCAATTTCACCCTCGGCCCGGAGGCTGAAGGTCTTTCGGCAAGAGAAGTCGACGTGACTTTTCTCTCCGACAGCGGTAAGATGTTTACCCGCTCCGCCACCCATTCCCGCTCCGGCGACACCTCGTCGTTTCATCTCGACACCGGACTCGCCGAGGGAGGATATCGCCTTATCGACGTGAGATTTGACGGCGCCCGCAACGACGGAGCCGCCGCCATTCCCGGCGAGGCTTACGACGACAACGGCCGACGGATTTTCGGGCTCGGAAGTCATATCGCGGTGACCGCCGAAGGCATCACCATCACCGACAGCTTCGACCGCACGGTCGGAATGGCCGGCCGGGGCACTAAGGAGAACCCCTTCATCATCTCCTCTTCCACCCATTTCTTCCGGCTGATGATGGCCGTAAACGACTACGACATCAACCGATATATCACGGAGCGGACATATTTCCGTCAGGTATGCGACATCGACATGAAGTCAATGTCGCGCAGCTGCGACGCCGAGTATGGCTGGCTCCCTGTCGGCGCCGACACCAACACCCCCTTCCGCGGCGTGTTCATGGGCGGCGGCCACGCAGTGAAAAATCTGATAATCGACCGCCCCTCCACGGCGTCGGTCGGTCTCTTCGGCAATCTCCACAACGCGCTGATCGACTCCCTGACGGTGCAGAACGCCACCATCACCGGGCAATATGCCGTAGGTGGAATCGCCGGAGCGGTGATAACCGCCGGCAACAACGACCGCGGCGAGGGAACGTTCACCAACTGCACGATCCGCGACTGCACGATCGCCACCCCCTCCACCGGAGCGGCGGCCGGCGGCGTGCTCGGCGCCACCGACATGCACGCCCGCACGCTGATCAGCAACTGCAGCGTGAGCGGAGGCACCCTCACCGGAGGCATGAATGTCGGCGGCATGACAGGCGGAGCCGGAATCTATTCCTCGGTAATGATTTCGGGATGCAGCAACGAAACTCCGGTCACTGCCTCGCTCTCGGGCGCCGGAGGAATCGTGGGCACCGCCGACACCCTGCAGGTGGTCGGCTGCCGCAACTTGGCCGACATCCGCGGCGGAGCCATGCCCCAGCAGGGAATGCCCGCAATCGGCACCGGCGGAATTGTCGGAGGCTCCGGTTATTCATGGATCACCGGATGCACCAACGGCGGCCGCGTCTCCGGCCTTGAAGGCACCGGAGGAATTATAGGCAGCACCCGCGTGAGAGGCTCCGAATCGGAGGCGTTTCTATACAATCAGACCCTGCTGCGCTGGTGCGCGAACTGGGCCGAAGTCTCCGGCACTGACTTCACAGGCGGTGCCATAGGCGAAGCCCAGGCCGGGACCTATGGCGTGGTCAACACCGGGAAGGTCAGCGGCGGCGACTATGTGGGGGGAATCTGCGGAAGTTCCTCGGTGGCCGTGCTCCATAATTCCACCAACGGCGGGGCCGTAGAAGGTGGTCACAATGTCGGCGGAGTCCTCGGGAAATGCACCTGGGGCTCGCTTGCCATCCTGCAGAACGGGGGGCAGGTGACCTCCAAATCGGGCAACGCAGCCGGAATAGTTGCATTGGCCGGTAACAACACGATCATAAACTATTGCTCCAATTTCGGAGCGGTCAGCGGTCCGTCATCGGGCAGGATCGGCGGAATAGCCGGTGAAATCGGTGACCCGCGCGAATGGACAGGCGTGGCGATCGCCGAGTGCGTCGTCGGCTCGCTCGAATGCGTGATGGGGCTCGCCGGCCCCTGCCTCGCTGTCGCGGAAAGCATGATCGCTATGGCCGAAGGGGTGGAAATCGCCCTCAAAGTCACTGAAATATCCATGGAGGCCGCCCTCCAGAGCGCCGACTACGCTCTGGTAGGATTCAGCGTCTCCGAACTGATCAACCCCGAAGCCGAAGAGCAGCTCGAGGAGATGGCCCGCGTCAGAGCCGACGAGGCCAACGAGCAGGTCGAGATGCTCATGTCGGCCGTCAGGTCGGGACTTTCAGGCTCAATTCCCACATATCTGAAGGGCGACCTCACAACCGATTACCGAGCCGGAATCGAACGGCTGGCCGCCTGGTATGAGACCGGCGAAAACGACGAAATCTTCAACGAGGCCGTCAACGAGACCCGCGAAGCCCGTGCCGGCGAACTCGAGAAGGTGGCCAAGGCCGCCGAAATCGTCCACACGGTCGTGGCCGGAGTGGCCGTTGTCACCAGCACTGTAGCCGCAATCGGCGCGACTGTGGCCACCGGCGGCGCCGCCACCGCTTTCATGCTCGCCGGAGCCTCGGCAGCCATAATCGGCGGCGTCAACGCCATCGTGAAGAGCTGCACGGAATTCGAGAAAAACGCCGTGGTCATCTCCCAGTGCGTCAGCGCCGCTCCGGTCAAATCCCCGGGCAACGGCGATTGCTCTTCGATAGTGGGCAAGATCTGCGACGGATGCCTCATCAAAGATTGCCTCTCCACCGCCGATGTCGACTCCTCAGGCGACGATGCCTTTGCCGGCGACCACGACAGCCACAACGAAATCTACAACTGCATCGCGCTGCAGATGATAAAGGGATTCAGCTACAATTCCGATTATCTCCACAACAACATCTTCTGCGACACTTCGCTCCCATCGGGTAAATATATGGATTATGTCAAGGCCCGCAACGTGGCCCCCGACCTCATGGACGACGAGAACGTGTTCACCTCCTACGGCTTCCGCTTGGGAACCGACGAGTCATGGATCATCACTCAGGGAGCCGGTTTCCCGATCCCCTCAAAATCGCAAATGCAAAAATGAAAAAGCTTTATTTTATATTCCTGGCGGTTTTCGCACTGATGTTTGCCGCCTGCGAAAGCGACCATGCCTACGACTCTTCGGGATATACCGAAGGCGACGGCGAATCACTTGTCACCGTGTTCCATCTCTCGGCCGAGACCCTCAACATCGGCACGACGCCGCACGACGTGCAGTTTGTGGTGGTCAATCCCGCCACCCACACCACCCGCACCTTCGAAGGCACCATCAGCCATAACGCCTCGATACGCGTGCTCCACCGCGACGGAGCCGCCGTGTGCCGCATGAAATTGGGAGGCGGCGGCATCCCCGACGGGACATACGTCGTGATGGTTCGCGGCGACCTTATCCCCGACCTCGGCGTCAGAAAGGTGACGTTCAAGGGGAATGTCGGCACCGAGGAGACACGCGCGGAATACGATCTCGAAGGTTCGGGAACTTCCGCCGACCCTTATCTGATTCAGAGCGACGGCGATTTTCAGTCGTTTGTGTTCGGTCTGCTCGACGACGACACCCACGCCTACGGGCTCTCCTTCCGACAGACGGAGAGCTTCGACGTCCCCTCGCGAAGCATGA
Source organism: uncultured bacterium (assembly GCA_905214735.1). Classification (GTDB taxonomy): domain Bacteria; phylum Bacteroidota; class Bacteroidia; order Bacteroidales; family Muribaculaceae; genus Lepagella. The sequence goes on from CAJMNI010000036.1 coordinate 17,568, forward strand.
TCATCGACGGCAACGTCTGGGCTCCCACTTCGTTCTCGGGCGAATATGACGGAGGCGGCCACGAACTGAGCTCGCTCACATATATGGGTTCGTCGATTGCCGAAAGAGACAGCTACATCGGCCTTTTCTCCCAGCTCTTCGACGCCACCGTCAAAAACGTGACGATCAAAAGCGCGATGCTCCTTAACGCCCATTCCTCCGTCGGAATCGTGGCCGGAAAGGCGCAGGGCTCGTGCACACTTGAAAACATCACCGTCAACGGCACGGTGACAGCCTGCGGCAACAACGTCGGAGGACTCGTCGGCGAATGCGACGGCTCTCTTACCGTGCGCCGCGTGTCGGTCAATTCGCTCGCCATCACCGCCGGAGAGTCTACATCGCAAAACGTCGGGCTCCTCCTTGGCGCGGCCCGCAACGGCGACCTCGCTTTCAAACAGGTATTCACCCCCGACCATATCTTCACCGTGACCGGCAGCCGCAACGTCGGCGCGCTTGCCGGAGCAATCGACAACTGCGGCGAGATCAATGTCAAAAACGTGACCATCGAGCACTCCGTCGACGACGAAAGCAAAGGGGTAAAAATCATCTATGCCTCGGAATTCGGCGCCGGAGCCGTGGCCGGGCATATCGGCAGTTCCTCCACTCTCAATCTCGAAAAGGTGTCGGTGAAGGCTCCGGTGAAAAGCAAATCCGACATCGGTGGCCTTGTCGGGAACGCCGACAAGCTTAATACGGTCAATGTCAACTCCGTGACTCTCTCTTCGGTGGTAAGCGGTGAAAATTCCACAGGCGGATTTTTCGGTTACCACGGCTTCAACAGCAACGGCTCGCTCAATTTCAACGGCTCGCAGTCGCGCTATGTGCTCAAATCTTCGGCGGCGGCCGAAGTGAGCGGCGGCTCCCACACCGGCGGCCTCATCGGCTATCTGGAGGGAAGAAGCTGCAAGATCAACTTCAACGTCCCGATGGAAATAGCCGTCAACGTGTCGGGCACCGACGAAGTGGGCGGAGCGATAGGATATGCCAAGAACATCAGCGAGATGCGTCTCGACAACCTTAATTTCTCATCGACCACGATGAGGGTGACGGCCACCGGCAAACGTGGCGGCGGCATAATCGGGCGCGCTCAAAACATCACGCTCCGGGGTGGCAACGACGATATCAAGCCCGTGACCAAAATTCCCGTCGCAGCCGACCTGAGCAGGAACTTCAGCGGCGTGGTGACGGCGGCAGACAATGCCGGCGGCATCATCGGAGAGGCCACCGGCGCCAACCTGAGCGGATGCTTCTCCGTGGCCACCGTCACTTCCGGCTCGGGCAACGCCGGAGGAATCACCGGCTATCTGGAAGGGAACGTCAACTCCTGCGCCTATGCCGGCTCGACGAGCAGCAAGGGGAACGTCGGCGGCATCGTGGGCTTCCTTGGCCACACAAGCAACATCCGCGACTGCGCCAACCTCTGCGGCTTCGACGGCGGAGGGGCCGCAAACCTCGGAGGCATCTTCGGATACTTCTTCTCCCATCCCAACGACAACATCTATATCGAGCGCTGCTACAACGCCGGCGACCTCCGGGGCGGCCGCAACCTCGGCGGCATCGGAGGAATGTCGGATTATGACTGGAACACCTCCGACGAATATGACCATCTCTATATCTATCAGTGTGGCAACGCGGGCAATCTCACCGCCTCCGGCGACAGCATGAAAGGCGTCGGCGGCATCATGGGTGTCTGCGGCTTTTTAGTGACGGAGATAAAGGGTTGCTCCAACAGCGGCGACATCCACGCCACAACCGAGATGTATGCCGTGGGCGGAGTTGTGGGCGTCATGGGCAAGGACCTTACCAAAGGGGGCTACTATATTCGCCAGTGCCGCAACTCGGGCAAAGTCACCTGCGCCAACTTCCACACCAATATCGGCGGCGTGGTCGGACATCTCCAGCCTCCGATGGGGGGAAGCGAATGGACGCAGTCGAAGATTGAAGACTGCCTCAACCTCGGGCCGATCCCAGGCGACCAGAAATCGGACACCGGCGGCATCCTCGGGTTCGCAAGCCACGGCACGCATACCGACCGCTGCTTCAACGGCGGCAAAATCTCCGACGGCAACGCCATAATCGGAACCCACAGCGGCGGGTCGCTGTTCAACCACTCCAACAACTACTTCAAAGAGGGCACCGGCAAAGACTGGCCGAGCTCCATCTCGGTGAGCCCCGCCGACCTGGGCGACAAGTCGACCTATCATAACTTCGACTTCAACAAAGTCTGGGACATCACCTCCGATGGTCCCCGCCTCCGCAACTGCCCCTTCTAAATCATTTTTTTATAAACAAAAAGTCTAAGACATGAAACATATCATAGTCGGAGGCGTGGCCGGTGGAGCCACGGCCGCCGCAAGAATCAGAAGAATCGCCGAAACCGACGAGATCATCCTTTTCGAGAAAGGAGAGTATATATCATACGCCAACTGCGGACTCCCCTATTACATCGGGGGCACTATCGCGGATCGCGACAAACTTTTTGTGCAGACGCCCGAGGCTTTCGGCCGCCGGTTTGACATCGACGTCAGGACAGGCTCGGAAGTGCTTTCGGTCGATCCCGAGGGGAAGAAAGTGAGGGTGAAGTCTCCCGACGGCTCGGTCTACGAAGAGTCTTTCGACAAGCTGCTTCTTTCGCCGGGTGCCACTCCGGTGAGACCTCCGCTGCCGGGAATAGATCTGCCGGGCATCTTCACGCTCCGCAATGTCAACGACACCGACGCGATAAAAGAATACATCACGAACCATGATGTGAAACGCGCCGTAGTGATCGGAGGAGGATTCATCGGGCTGGAAATGGCCGAGAACCTTCACGATGCCGGAGCGGAGGTGACAGTGGTGGAAATGGCTCCGCAGGTGATGGCTCCGATCGATTTCTCGATGGCTGCTATCGTGCATCAGCACCTCGCCGAGAAGGGAGTGGTGCTCAGGCTCAACACCGCAGTGGCCGGATTTGAGAGAAAGGGGAATCATCTCGACGTGGCCTTCGCTTCAGGGGAGAAAGCCGAAGCCGAGCTGGTGATTCTCTCGATCGGGGTGCGTCCGCTCAACACTCTGGCAGTAGAAGCCGGACTCGCCACAGGCGCCCGAGGCGGCATTACCGTCGACGAATATCTCCGCACTTCGGCATCCGACATTTACGCCGTGGGCGACGCTATAGAATTTCCGCATCCTGTCGATGGCAAGCCCTGGATGAATTATCTTGCCGGACCGGCCAACCGACAGGCCCGGATCGCCGCCGACAACATGGTTCTCGGCGACAAGGAGAAATATGAAGGGGCGATCGGCACGTCGATAGCCAAGGTGTTCGATCTGACCGTGGCGGCAACCGGAATGGCCGCCAAACGCCTCAGGCAGGAAAACATCCCTTATCTGACAGCCACCATCCACCCCAACTCCCATGCCGGCTATTACCCCGGGGCCACGCCGCTGACAATCAAGATAGTGTTCGCTCCGGAAACAGGACGTCTGCTCGGCGCCCAGATCGTAGGATTCGACGGTGTCGACAAACGCATCGACGAGCTGGCTCTCGCCATCAAACGCGGATGCACCGTCGCTGACCTGACAGCAATCGAACATGCCTACGCTCCCCCGTATTCATCGGCCAAAGATCCCGTTGCGATCGCCGGATATGTGGCCGGCAACATTCTCTCCGGCCGGATGAAGCCCATCTATTGGCGGGAACTGAAAGATGCCGACAAGTCGAAGATCACCCTGATCGACGTGCGTACCCCCGACGAATTCGCCACCGGCTCGATCGAGGGGGCAATCAATATTCCGCTCGACGACATGCGCGGCATGATCGGCCGGATTCCGGCAGACAAACCGATCGTGCTCTTCTGCGGAGTGGGTCTGCGCGGCTATCTCGCGTCAAACATCCTGAGGCAGCGCGGTTTTAAGGATGTGAGAAACCTTGTGGGAGGTCTCAAGACCTATCGTGCGGCCACCGCAAAGATTGCTGACAAGCCGGCGGCAAATCATAAGCCGGCAAAGCCCGGGGAGGCCCCCGTCAGCCGGCCACAACCATCGGCCGTGATCAAGGTCGACGCCTGCGGTCTCTCCTGCCCGGGGCCGATCATGAAGCTGAAAAAATGCGTGGAGGAGGCCGCCGACAATTCTACGATTCAGATTCAGGCCACCGACCCGGGCTTCGCGCGCGATGCCGAAGCCTGGTGCGAGTCGACAGGCAATCTGTTCGTTGCCCACAGTTCTGAAAAGGGCCTGCACACGGTCACAATTGAAAAGCGCGGCCGGGCTGAAAACGCAGGCGCCAACACAGCTCCCCTATCCTCTGCGCCCCGCGGAAAGTCTTTCATCCTTTTCAGCGACGACCTCGACAAAGCGCTTGCCACCTTCGTTTTGGCCAACGGCGCTGCGGCCACAGGAGAAAAGGTGACGATATTCTTTACTTTCTGGGGACTCAATGCCATAAAGAAGGATCAAAAGCCGCCGATGAAAAAGGATTTCTTCGGCCGTATGTTCGGCATGATGCTCCCCTCCGGATCGCGCAAGCTGAAACTCTCGAAGATGAACATGGGAGGCGCCGGGTCAAAAATGATGCGCTATATCATGAAGCGGAAGAACATCGAATCTCTCGAGGCGCTCCGCGAGATGGCGATCAACAACGGAGTGGAGTTCATCGCATGCCAGATGTCGATGGATGTGATGGGAATCACCAAAGAGGAACTGCTCGACAATGTCACGATCGGCGGAGTCGCCACCTACATGAACCGCGCCGAAAACGCCAACGTCAACCTTTTCATCTGACGTTGTCACTCCTCCGGGAGGTCTTTCAGGTCGCGGCCCGTCATGGCGCAGACGCAGGAGTCTGACCAGACATTCTCGGCGGTCTCTATCATGTCGATGATGGTGTAAATCGGCAGGATGATTCCCATTACGGCCACGGGAGCCCCCATGCCGGTCATCAGCGAGAGGGTCAGGAAATAGCAACCCATCGGCACTCCGGCATTCCCTATGGCCGAGATCACGGCGATCAGCACCCACATCGCCATCGTCGCGAAGTCGATTGTCATTCCTCCGTTCTGCAGCACAAACAGGGAGGTCACCGCGATAAAGGCGGCGCAGCCGTTCATGTTGATGGTGGTGCAGAGCGGAAGGACAAACCGCGAGATCCTGCGGTTCACTCCGAGACGCAGCTCGGCGCTCTGCATCGTGACGGGGAGCGTGGCGGCGGAACTCTTCGTGAAGAGAGCCATAAGCACCGCCGGATACATCGCCTTGAAGACTTTGAGCGGATTCAGTCCACGAGCCATCAGGAAAAGCGGGAGAACGATTATCATCTGGGCCACGTTGCCGCAGACCACCACGAGCACATATTTGCCGATCGTGTCGAGCATCACGCCTCCCGACGCCTGGGCGGTAAGCTGTTCGGCGAAGGCCACGATGCCGAGAGGGAGAGCCCAGATCAGACCGCGGATCAGGATGAAAAGCACTTCCTGCGCGCCGTCAAGCCCCTTTTTCAGCACCGATTTGCCGTCGGATTCCGGCATACGCGAAATGGCGAAGCCCACGGCAAAGGCTATCAGAAGAATCGAAAGCACATTCCCTTCGAGCAGAGGCTTGAGGATATTGTCTGGAATAACAGAGAGGAAATGCTCTCCCAGCGAGAAGTCGCGCAGATTTTCCGGCACGGCTCCCGTGTCGGAGGCAAGAAGGCTCGGCGGGAGATTCCCCGGACGGACCAGCGCATAGAGCGACACCCCCACAGCGGCGGCCGCCAGAGTGGTCAGCAGAGTGTATTGCAGCGACTTCCCGAAGATCCTTGCCGTCGACTTGTCGCGGCCAAAGGAGGCGAGAGTCGTTATGACAGCCAGGGCGATCGTCGGCACGGCCAGCAGCTGGAAGAGCCTGGTATAGATGGTGGCGATCACGTTGGCCGTATCGTCGACTGCCCCGACTTTGAGCAGTCCGAGCACGACACCGGCCACGAGCGCGCCGAGCCAGACGATCATCTGCCTGCTGTTGAAACTCGGACTCGTCGACTGCCGCGCGTCGGCCTCCGGAATATAAGGGTTAACCTCCTTCTTCATAGCGAATCAAAAAAAATTAAAAGAACGTTCCCGCAAAGATAGCACATATCTTTCTATTTCCCGCAACCCCCGCCCCTATTTTCCCTATAAGACCTTTAACCGCTGATCACAAATGGAAGCCCCGAGTCTGGCCTTACGGTTGTTCTTTCATTACTTCAAGATATTGCGAGGGTGTCATTCCGTAGATGTTCTGAAAGGCGCGATAAAACGTGCTGCGGCTGTTAAAACCTGATGTCTCGGCAATATGGTCGATCGTAAACAATTTGTTTTCCTTCAGCTGCTTGACCGCATATTCAACCCTCAACCTGTTGATGTAGTCGCTAAGATTCGCACTTCCGGCGTATTTCCTTAGAAGAGGCACAAGCGAATTTTTGTCTATCCCCGTCAATTTCAATATCTCTTCCCTGCCGAGCTTCGGATTCAGAAACAGGCGGTCATTGATTATCGAAGTCTCCATTCTCATGAAAATCTGGAAAATTTCTATATACATTCACAACAATGTTGATTACCAGTAATTTCTACAGATTTAAGTGTACTAATAGTGTACTTTTGGGGAAGATGGCAGCAACCCGGAGCAAATGAATTTGAAATATTTGTCATCCGTTAGAGATTTTTAACTGCGCTGATTTGCGCCTTTTTACTGACCCTATATCCCCTTCAACAGTATTAGAGTTTCTCTCAGACAAGCTTCCCCAAATGTATCAGTAAACCTCTTAATAGAGGTGTGTATGACTCAGTAGATATGTCGAAAGCCATAGCTCGATTGAATCAATTCGCAGATTTTTAGGATTGCATACCCTTAATCTCGCGAAAAATCGCTAACTTTCCTCTAAAACGTATTTGTCAACATCATTCAGGAATAGCATCAAAAAG
>CAJMNI010000037.1 GCA_905214735.1 uncultured bacterium
CACTTGGCTCCTCGGAGCCGTTAACAAATTCTCAAAAAATAACCGAAGTATTGTAGAAGGACATTTTAGAAAGATAGGCATATATGAGAAAATTTATCTTTGCAGTTATAGGAGCAATCGCTCTTTTGGCGGCCGTCAGCGTGATGACAATGGGGAGTAATTCTTCACTAAGTCTTAACCCTTTCGCGCAATCCTCTGCTGAAGATCCGGAGGGGGATGAGCCGGAGGCGTTATGGATTGATACTGTCATGTATGCCAAAGGTCACGCCTTCGGCTTTCGCGGTGATATCACCGACTGGGGAGGATGGTATTTTGATACGGTTTATGTAGGCGAAGACCGGATGATGACTTATGATTCGGTCGGTCCGTCGACTCTGAAACTAAGTCTCGTTACACGAGATCTTATCCTGGATCTCGGAGATCCTTATGCGATTCTTAAGATAAAAAATTTCATGCAACCGCTTCCCGGATTCAAGCTGTTCCGAAAAAGTTATGAACAGCGTCTTGACTCCGTTGTCGACGAGGAGTATGGAGCTTACAATTATATGGGCTCATTTACTTTTTTGGCGGAATGCCCCGACAGCTCCATTAAGGATCGAGCCGCGATCAACCGTTTTATATGCGATCTATCAGGAATATCGGAGAGCGAAAAAGTTAAGATTCCCGGCGTGTCGGCCTTATATGCCGGAATCAGTCAGACGAAAAACTACAGGCCTGTCTATACCGGAGATGCCGGCAATATTGAGTCTCTTTCTGATTTTCTGGCTCATAAGACATTCGAGAACTGGATTAGGGGAGGTGAGTTTGGCATGGGGTCAAGCGAATATGTCATATCGATCAAAGCCAATATTTATAATCCGAGGTTCGTTACACTGAGCAAGTTTGAATACGACAGGATAGGATCCGGGCATGGGATGTATACCGAAACATTTCACACAATGGATATGCAGACAGGTAAAGAGCTTTCCAACGAAGATATATTCATCCCGAAATCTGAGGAGAAAGTAAAAGAGCTGTTGTATGACGTGATGTCCAAAGATCCGCGCTACACCGGATGGAATAGGGATGTTAAAACCGCCGACGATGTGAGAGACATGATGGAATCCCGGAAATCCGGGGATGGAGAATCAGATGAAACCGAATCAGGAGAAGATTCCGGATTTATCTTGCCGGAGGGAGCATTGACCGGCGATGGCATACTCTTCTCATTCCAGCCATACGAGATCGGATGCTGGGCATCCGGCGCATTTCATTTTGTAGTTCCTTACCGGGAATTGATGCCATTCCTGACCAAGAAGGCAAAACTCCTGATAAAATAAACCTTAAAAACGGCGTGGTATCTATGGGAATAAATACCACGCCGTTTGCGTCAAATGAAGTGTAAATTATGTGCCGGGTTTACTTTGCGGTAACAGCGATAATAATTTTGCCAATATTTTCGGGGTCTGTGGTTTTTTATTATTTTTGCATTGATTTGTGTATCTATCTTATGCCGATGTTTTATCGGTTGTTAAATTTTGTTCTGAACGGCGGTTGTAAGCCGACTTTATCAGCTAAACCATAGTCTGTATGCTTGACTTAACCTTTATTCTATCTTTTACCATTCGGCCTGTGTCCGAGTTTTTCTCTATGTCTGCATTTTCCGATGATCGGGAGATGTATATTCCGGTGTTTGTCGGTATGGCGACAATCGCCTTTTTTCTTGTGCTGACATTTATGTTGCGCAGGAACCGGCATATAAATCTGCTTATGCGCCGTGAGGAGATTCCGGAGGCCGAGGATTCGGAAAATGATCCGCTGTCGGAGCAATTGACCGATGAACCTCTATATGCAGATTCGGTCACCGAGAATGATGCTGATTTTTCCGGCGATGCTCCGGAAGTTGCGCGTCAGAGCGAAGTCTCCCCGTCTGCCGATCCGTCCGCGCCGGCGGTCGGACCCAACGGACTCTCCCGATCGAAAGCGGAAGAGATATGGGGCCAGATCATGCATGAGATGGAGGATAACCGGATCTTCACGGATACATCCGTGACCCGCGACAATTTCTCCGAACGGATCGGCTGCAACCACACATGGTTCTCGCAAGTGATCCGTGAGAAAACCGGACTCTCTTATCCCAACTTCATGAACCAACGCCGAGTGCATGAGGCGATGAAGATGCTCGCCGAGCCGTCGCTGAAAATCTCGATGAAACAGTTGTCCTCTTCGCTCGGTTTCCTCACCCCCTCGACATTCTATATCGCCTTCCGGAAAATTGCCGGAATGTCGCCTGCAGATTATAGGAAAAAGATGATGGAAACCCTCTCTGATGAGAGCGGAGAGGTGAAATGACGGCCTTGGAAATGCAAGCTTTCCGATGATGAGGTTTTTACAGAATATAGTGAAAAAGTCTGCAGAAAATCAAAGCATCGTATTTGGCTAATGTGTAAAATTGACCAATTTTATATAAAATTAAGTCAATCATTGGATCTGAAAGTTCTAAATTAGTCTTAAATAGACCAAACATAGAATCCAAACAATCAAACATATATTTTAGCCAGAGGCAGGATGGTGCACGCGGTTGGCTAAAATAAAACAGTATTTATTTGCCCGTACGGGCGATTTTATATTCCTTTGCAGTGTGAAAGCAATTTCGGCTGTCGGCTGTGGTTGAGCCGATGGTGTCAGGTTAAAATATTATGGTATTACAATCCTGTTGAGTTGCAGATCAGCTGCTGAGACAGCAGCAAGTCTGTGTGAAGCTGTCAGTCGACAGTTTCAATGATTATCCTTAAGGGAATCGCGCCTGAGAAGGCACCGGTTTACCGAACAAGCAAACTTCAATGGAGTAAGTAGATTAAGGTTGAATGAAGTGAGGCGCCCGCTGGGCGCCTCAGCTTATTTACGCCCAAGTATAGGGCCTTTAGGGCTTAGGGTTGGCGGCGCTTGCTGAGGATGGCTGGCGTGGCTCTGCGGCGCTTGCTGAGGCGGGTGGGGGCGATCTATTTTAGTTCGAGGCGGAGGAGGGTGCCGGTGGGGCAGAGGAAGCGGCAGAAGGGGCGCGGGATGACGAGCGCGAGCAGTGTGAAGAGGATGCCGGTCACTATCACGGTCGGCGAGGCCGTCTTCACCATGAAGGCAGTGAAGATCTCATGGTCGATCCATTGCGTGAAAAAGCCTAACCAGAGGAAGATGAGCAACACTGCCCAGATGATCATCCGGCAGAGGTCGAGCGCTTTGACGAGCCTTACCGACATTCGGATCTTCTTCCTGCAGCAGAGTCCGGCAAGGTCCTGCAGCGAACCGAACGGGCATACATGTCCGCAGTAATAACCGGTCTTGCCAAACAGTGGGTAGATGAATCCCACGATAAGAAGCAGAATAGTGACGATCGCCGCCGCAGAGGCAGCGATTCCATTGGCCGTCACCCCTATGAGCATTGCATAGTCTATGAAAGTCCCCGACCAGAAACCGAGTACACCGACGTTGAGCAAGTCCTGGATTATGCGGTAACGTTTGCTTTTCAGGAAGAGAGGGATCACCATCCCCGTCAGTAGCACGATCATAGCCGCGATCATGCTTGCCGACATCCCGTCGTAGCCGGAGCCGCCGGTGGCCGCGATCCCTGCATCGGCCTCCTTGCCCTTTGCATCCCGGAGTTCGATACCCTTCGCCGCGCCAGCCTTCACGTTTTCGATGAAAGCGCGCGAAGAGAAAGTGGCGCCGCTGGCGGCATCAGGGGTGAGACGCGCCGCCTCGTCGAGAGTTTTGCCGTCGAAGGCGCGGATGAGACCCTGTTCGGTGAGTTGGGCGAAAAATTCGGGCGACTCCGCGTTGGGAAGCGGCGACACGGAATCGATCCGTCCGTTGCTCACGTAAATCTTTACCGGCACCGGACCCGCATAACCTGTTGCCTTGCAAAGCGAAGCTGTGTTGATCGCAAACGATCCGTTTTTGCCCGGCGTAATGGCTCCGTCATCAGGCGTTGAAGCGGAGGCGCTGGCTGATTGGGAGGCTGATTCTACAGTTGTTTCGGCGGTCGTATCGGCGCCTGAATTGCTGCCGATGTCGGTGCCGAAGATGCGGCCGCGCAGTGTCACGGCGAGCGACGCGACAATGGCGAAAACAAGAATGAATGATAGCAATCTATGCCAAAAGGAGCTGTGACGGTGAGGTTTACCGTGGGGAATCATGTCAGACATATTCATTTATAATGATATTTTTTTAGACCCCGGCGTTAACATTTTGTTTAATTCGAGCCAAGTCTGAATTGGGAACAGCATGAAAAATCTTGCGCCGATATATCGCGAAAAGCGCGAAAAATATTAACTTTACAGCCGGGAAAGAGGATATCGCTCCCCAATAAGATTCCGAACTCCAATAAGATTGCGAACTCAAAGAATATCTTGAACTCAAGAAAATATTAACCCAAACATACGAATCAGTCATGAAAGAAGATAAGCGCACGGTGATAATCTACGTGCATCCCTACGAGAAGAGCTTCAACTCAGCCATGCTCGCCGAAATCTGCGGCAAACTGAAGGCTGACGAAGTCCCCTTCGACGTGATCGACCTCTATAAGGAGAACTTCAACCCCGTCTATCTCCCTGAAGAGTTAGCGCTTTTCAGCCGCGGCGAGTCGCTCGACCCGCTCGTGAAGAAATATCAGGATATATTGCGCGGCGCACGCCGGGTGATCTTCCAGTTCCCGATCTGGTGGATGGAGGCTCCCGCCATGCTCAAAGGCTTCTTCGACAAGGTCATGATCCCCGGTTTCGGCTACGTGAAGGATGAAGCCGGCATGCTCGTGCCAGTGCTCGACATCCCCGAGACACTTGTCGTCACCACCTCCGAAGCACCTACCGAAGTCTTCACCTCCTATTTCGAAGGCTACTTCATCCCCTTCATCCTGGGCACAGTCGGGATGCACGGCGCCCGGTGGCTCAATTGCCCCGGCATGACCACCGGCACCGACGCCGACCGAATGCAGTTTATCGAGACAGTGCTCTCGCGTCTGTAGACTTTTTCCCGCCTCTGTTGTTTATACTGAAGAGGGGAGATAGTAAGGTATAAACATCAAGGTTATGAGAAAAAGATATTTAATGATATTGCTGGCAGCGATGTCGGCGCTTCCCTTTTCCGCACGCGCCGGAGGAGGAAAGGAACATAAACTCTTTCAGGAGGGTAGGACCTTCCTGGAGGAGGCTCGCCGTGACTCGGTGGAGCTGATAGAGCAGGGTCAGGAGTTGCCCGACAGCGACCGCGTCGAGGGACGCGAAAGCGTCGGACTGGTGCTGAGCGGCGGCGGTGCGAAGGGGATCGCCCATGTCGGCGTGATCAAGGCGCTTGAAGACAACGGCGTGCCGATCGATTATGTCACCGGTACGTCGATGGGCGCCATAGTCGGCAGCCTCTACAGTTGCGGCTGGTCGCCCGAGGAGATGATGGCGCTCTTCACCTCCCCCGACTTCATCGACTGGAGCACCGGCACCATCAGCAAGAAAAACATCTACTATTACTCCACGCCGCCCCATACTCCCAAGTGGCTAACGCTCAACGTGAACTTCAGCGGCGACCTCCCTCTTCCCACGCAGATCATCCCCACGAGCCTCGTCAGCCCGATACCGATGAACATCGAGTTTCTCAAGCTCTACGGCCCATACTCCGTGCAGTGCCGCGAGAACTTCAACGATCTTTTCGTTCCCTTCCGGTGCGTCACGAGCGACGTCTACCGCAAGCATAAGATAGTGCTCGGCTCCGGATCGCTCGGCGACGCCGTGAGGGCCTCGATGAGTTTCCCGATGGTGTTCCGACCGATCACCATCGACGGCGTACTCGTTTACGACGGCGGCATCTACGACAACTTCCCCGTCGACGTTATGCGTCATGACTTCGACCCCGACTTCATTGTCGGTGTCTCGGTGTCGAGCGCCGACACCAAACCGATGCGCGGCGACATGTATAGCCAGCTCGAGGATATGATCATCCAGAACAACGACTATTCCCTGCCGGCCGACAAGGGGGTGAAGATCCAGGTGCCGGTGCTGAATTTCGGCGTTCTGGCTTTTGACAAGGCGAAGACTATCTATGACATCGGTTATAAGACGGGTCTGGAGATGGTCGACTCGATCAAGAGCCGGCTGTCGCAGCGGGCATTTGTGCCCCTTGATTCGGTTACGGCCCGCCGGCGCCGGTTTGCCGCCGCCACTCCGCCGCTGGTGTTCGACTCCGTGCAGGTCACCGGGCTGAAACCCAACCAGTCGCGCTATCTCGCCTTCCTCTTCGAAGGGGAGGGGAAGTTCCGCGGTCCCTTCGATATCGACAAGGCGGAGAAGGCCTATTACCGTGCAGTCACCGACGGAACGCTCTCCAACCTCGTGCCGCAGCTTATCTACAACCCCGACGACCACAACGTGCTGCGCCTCGACGCCACGCCGAAGCGTCCCTTCTCGCTGAGCATCGGCGGCTGGCTCACCACCTCCACCAACAGCATGCTCTATCTCTCCGCCGGATACCACACTCTGAGTTTCAACTCGCTCGACGTCTCTTTGAGCGGTTGGGTGGGGCAGTCATACCTCGCCGGAATGCTCACCGGGCGGTTCACCCTCCGCTCGCGCATCCCCTCCTTCATCAGGCTTGACCTCGTGGCGACGCGTCAGAAATATTACGATTCGGAAGTGCTTTTCTATCAGACCAATTCCCCGACCTTCATCACCGAGTCGGAGTTCTTCATCCGCGGAAGCTACATCTGGGCCATGGGCCGCAAGATGCGCGGCTATTCCCGCCTGGGGTTCGGCTATGTCAACGACCGCTATTTCACGGGCAGCGACATCAATTTCTCCGACCGCGGCCGCGACCGTTCGCATAATTTCGTGGGTATGGCGAAAGTCGGAATCGAACAGAGCACTCTCGACAACGAACTTTACCCCGGCAGCGGTTCATTTATCGATGCCTACGTGGAGTTCCTCTACAAGGGAATGCGTTTCCACGGTGCCGATGATCCGAATCCGACGCATAGCCTCACCTGGACTCCGGCGGGAGTCGCCGAGGTCAACATCAAGCATTTCTTCCCGGTTGGAAGGCAGTTTGCCGTCGGCGCGCTCTTCAACGGCGTGGTGAGCGTTGAACGCATGCGCGAGAATTACACTGCCACGCTGATTCATTCCCCCGCCTTCGCGCCGACCCCGTCGACCAAGGGGTATTTCAACGCCGGATTCCGTGCGCCGAGCTATCTGGCCGGCGGCGTGATGCCGATGTGGAAACCGGTCCGCAACCTGCAGTTGCGCGGCGATTTCTACGTTTTCTCCCCGATCAGGAAGCTGAAGAATATGGGTAACGCTCCGGCTGAGTTCGGCGGCTGGTTCCGCAACGTGGAGTTTATGGGAGAGATAGCTGCGGTCTATAATCTGAGCTTCGCGTCGCTGTCGATCTATGGCAACTATCTCACTTCGCCGGCCCATAACTGGAACTTCGGCCTGAGTTTCGGCCTCTATTTCATGGCGCCGAAGCTGCTGAGATAATTATTCCACGATCAGTTTCTTGAAAGGCTCCGACATCCAGATGGTGGAGTCGGCGAGCACGAGCATCGCCGGGAGCCGCAGCGAGTCGCAGAGCTGTCGGGCGGGGCGTGCGCCGAGCGCCATGCAGGCGGTGGCGAGCGCGTCGGCCTCCATGGCCGAGGGGGCGAGCACCGAGGCGCTGAGCACGTCGGTCTGCGACGGCCTTCCGGTACGCGCCGAGATGGTGTGGCCGAAGATGCGGCCGTTCTCCTCATGATAGTTGCGGTAGTTGCCCGAGGTGGCGAGTCCCATCCCGGAAAACTCGATGATTGCCTCGGCGTCGCCGGCGTCGGGTGCGGCGCCGAGCTCCGGTCTGTCGATCGAGACGCACCATTTCTCGCCCGAGGGGGATTTGCCTTTCGCCACGATCTCTCCGCCGATCTCCACGAGGTAATCCTTCACGCCGTTGCGCTCGAGCATCTCCGCCACGCAGTCGCAGCCGTATCCCTTGGCGATTGCCGAGAAGTTGAAGTTGATGCGCCGGTCATCTTTCACGAGCATGTTCCCCCGGAGGGCGGTTTTCGTAATCCCCACAAATTCCATTATCGAGTCGATGCGCAGCGTGTCGGCGGTGGCTTTGTGCCCCTTTCCGAAACCCCAGGCGGTGATCAGCGGACCGAGTGTCGGGTCGAACGCGCCGCCGCTAATGGCGTTGACGCGGCGCGCCATCTCGTAGACGCGGATGAAATCGGGGCCGACCGCCGTGGAGTCCTCGCGGTTTACGCGGCTCACGAGCGACTGCTCGTCGAAGACGTTGAGCGCGTCGCCCACGCGCTGCAGCACTATCATGATTGAGTCTTCGAGCGCCTCGGGGCCGCGGTAGGTGATATGGTAGGTGGTGTTCCAGATCATCCCCTCCGCCTTCGTGAAACCGGAATCGGTCGAGCCGCCGCCTCCCTTCCCGGTGCAGGCGCTGAGGAAGAGCGAGGCCGTCACGGCAACCGCCGAAAGTATGCTGAAAGAGTGGAAAAAACGGTAAAATTTCATTTTTGAGAGCTGAATATTGAAAATTATGCGTCAAAATTAGGAAAAAAGAATTTAAATTGCTAAATTTACCAAACAAAATCATTTATCTAATTGTAGAAAGTAATCAACTGTAAAGGATAATCATTCAAATCTCGCTCCTCAAACACACTCCTCTCAGACGCTCTCCTTAATCTTTAAATTGAAAACCATTAACAATAATCCCAGGCAACATGAAAGAATCATTCCTATTTTTAGCGGAGGGCTTCGAAGAAGTGGAGGCCCTGACGGCAGTAGATGTTTTGCGGCGCGCCGGTATGCCGGTGAAGACGGTGTCGATCACGTCGGCGCTGCAGGTTAAGGGCGCTCACGGCGTGATAGTGAGCGCCGATGTTTTGTACGACAACACGATGTTTCGCGACGCCGCATGGCTGATCCTTCCGGGCGGACTTCCCGGAGCGGATAATCTGCACGATTATTCGCCGCTGATCGGACTGCTGCGCAACCAGCTCGAATCGAAGCGCGGGCGCATCGCCGCCATCTGCGCCGCTCCGGCCGTGGTGCTCGGTGCCGAGGGTATGCTGCGCGGACGCCGCGCCACATGCTATCCCGGTTTCGAGTCGAAACTTCTCGGCGCCGAATATGTCGATGCCCCGGTGGTGCGCGACGACAAGTTCGTGCTCGGCAACGGCCCGGCCAACGCCCTGCTCTGGGCGCTCACCATCGTCGAGGAGGAACTCGGCCAGGAGAAGGCGGCCAACGTGGCCAACGGAATGCTCGTCTATCCCTCCGAGACAGATACGCAATATTTCGGATAAACCGAGCGTTAAAAATTCAGATTTTTCACCCGCTGAAGAGGGCTTTCCTCTCGGAAGAGGTTGGGAAATCCCCGGAAAGAAGAATGGACACATATTATACGCTAAAAGGAACCGGCTCGTCGCAATATAAGGAGAAGATGAGCCGGTTTCTCTCTTTTGCCGAGCCGGCCGGGAGCGCCGAGGAGGCCCGTGCGGCGGTGAAGCGCTATCAGAACGAATACCACGACGCTCGCCATGTCTGCTGGGCCTATATGATAGGGCCGGAGCGGAAGGAATGGCAGCTGAGCGACGATGGCGAACCGAGCGGCACGGCGGGTAAGCCGATCCTCGGCCAGATCAACTCGGCCGGGATCACCGGCTGCGTGATCGTGGTGGTGAGATATTTCGGCGGCATAAAGCTCGGCACTTCGGGACTGATCGCGGCCTATCGCGAGGCGGCGCGGCTCGCCATAGAGGATGCCGGGGTGCGCGAGATGCATCAGATGAAGCGCGTGCGCCTCGAATTCGGCTACGAGACCGGCGACCGCGTGATGCGAGTGCTCAAAGGGGGCGACGTCGACGTCATCGAGAAGCAGTTCGACAATATGTGTCATGCCATTGTGGAATATCGCCTCGACCATGCCCCTGAAATAGAGCGGCGTCTGCTCGACGTCGAGGGGTTGCGCCTCGACGAAATATGAAAATCGGCCCGAATCGGCTCCAATCGGCCCGAAGCCTCCCCCGTTTTTGCACTTTCAGAGGGCAAAATGCGTATTTTTTAGCATTTTATCCCCAAACATGCTCTCTAATTGAAAAAAAATTGCGATATTTGCATCGCCAAAATTGGGGAAGCCTCGGAAAAAGTCGCCTTCTCCGGTTTTAACGTGTTGGCCAAGTGGCAGATGGAGCCGGATTCCGGCGCCGTCAAAGAGGCGGCAAGCCTCGCCGCAGGCTGCAGGGCAGACATATCCTTGGTTTAGACTAACGACTTTAAAAAAATATCAAAGATAAACTAACAGCAATGACTAAAGCAGATATCGTAAACGAGATTTCGCGCAGCACAGGCATCGAGAAAAGTGCAGTGCTCGCCACCGTCGAGAAGTTCATGGATGTAGTTAAGGAATCCATGGCCGGCGGCCACAATGTCTATCTTCGCGGCTTCGGCAGCTTTGTCGTAAAGACGAGAAAGGAAAAGACGGCCCGCAACATCTCCCGCAACACGGCCATCAAGATCCCGGCTCACAAGGTGCCGACTTTCAAACCCTCGAAAGTATTTCTTGAGGAAGTGAAGTAAGATATTTCCTGAAGGGAAAATCTTGCCTCGCGGCTTCATAAACTTATATTAGTTAACTAAAAACATAATAAATTATGCCCAGCGGAAAGAAGAGAAAAGGCCACAAGATGGCCACTCACAAGCGCAAAAAAAGACTGAGAAAGAATCGTCATAAGAAGAAATAAGGCAGACTCGCCGGGGCAACGCCCGGAGAGGAAAGCCAATGCGCGAAAGAAACACCGTTCCGGCCCCACGCGATTGCGCGTGGGCCCCGGATTAGGTGTCGTAAACTGAGAACAAGCAAAGCCTCCCGGCGCCCGTCGCCGAGGACCGCAGTTTGTTCTTTATTGTTAACATAAGAGACATGAAAAGCGAATTAGTAGTAGACGTCAACCAGGAGGAAGTGTCGATAGCGCTCCTTGAAGACTCGAGGCTTGTGTCACTGCAGAAAGAGAGCCGCAACATCGCCTACGCGGTGGGAGACCTCTATCTGGCCAAGGTGAAGAAGATCATGCCGGGTCTCAACGCCGCCTTCCTCGATGTTGGTTATGAAAAAGACGCTTTTCTTCATTATCTCGATCTCGGCCCGCAGTTCAGCACCTACTGCCGCTATCTCGAAGAGGCGCAGAAAGACAAGCGCCGCGTGCCGGCGATCTCGAAACTCAAGTCCGAGCCCGACATCCCCAAGCAGGGCACGATCCAGAACGTGGTGCAGCCCGGGCAGCTTCTGCTCGTGCAGATAGCCAAGGAGCCCATCTCGTCGAAAGGACCGCGACTCACCACCGAAATCTCCTTCACCGGCCGCTTTATGGTGCTCATGCCCTTCGGCGACCGCATCTCGGTGTCGCAGAAAATCAAAAGCACCGAGGAGAAGATTCGCCTGCGCCAGCTCATCAGCAGCATCAAGCCGAAAGGTTTCAGCGTGATCGTGCGCACCTCGGCCGAAAACAAGCGCGTGGCCGAGCTCAACCATGAACTTCGCACCCTCGTGGGCTGCTGGGAGGAGTCGATCGCCAAAATGCAGCGCTCAAAGGCTCCGGCCCTCATCTATGAGGAGGATTCCCGAACGGTCAGCGTGATCCGCGACATGTTCTCCCCCAACTTCGAGAACATCTACGTCAACGAGGCGGAGACCTTCACGCAGATTCAGAACTACGTTTCCCTCATCGCTCCCGAAAACAAGGATATCGTAAAGCTTTATGCCAAGGATGTTCCTATTTTCGACAATTTCAACATCACCCGCCAGATAAAGAGCAGTTTCGGCAAGACCGTCTCCTTTAAAAGCGGGGCTTATCTGATCATCGAGAGCACGGAGGCCCTCCATGTGATCGATGTCAACTCGGGAAACCGCAGCAAAGCGAGCGCCGACCAGGAGTCGAACGCGCTCGACGTCAACCTGAAGGCCGCCGACGAGATAGCGCGCCAGCTGCGCCTCCGCGATATGGGAGGCATCATCGTGGTCGACTTCATCGACATGAGCAAGGCGGAGCATCGCCAGCAGCTTTACGACCACATGCGCGTGGTCATGGCCAACGACCGCGCCCGCCACAACATCCTCCCCCTCTCCAAGTTCGGCCTCATGCAGATCACGCGCCAGAGGGTGCGTCCTGCCCTCGACATCACCACGAGCGAGACCTGCCCCTCATGCTTCGGCAAAGGGGAAGTGCAGGCTTCGATCCTCTTCACCGACAAACTCGAGGAGAAGATCGAATATCTTGTGGAGCATCTCAAGGTCAAGAAATTCACGATGTATATCCACCCCTATGTCGAGGCCTACGTCAAGAAGGGCGTTTTCTCCCTCTTCGGAAAATGGAAGAGGAAATATGGCCGGAGCTTCAAGGTGATCGCCGACGAGTCGCTTGCCTTGCTGCAATACCGGGTCGTCGACCCCGACGGCAAGGAGATCGACCTCAAGGAGGAGAGCGACATCAGCTCGAGCCAGAGCAAGAACCGCGCGAAAGTAAAGACCCGCAACGCCCAGGAAGAATCCTGAAAGCGCGAGGCCGAGCCAAAGCGCAATGAAAGCGCGGAAAGCGCAAGAGAATGAAGAAAAGCCAAGGGCGCGATAAAATGCCGGCATTTTATCGCGCCCGTTTTTAGTTTCGGCCAATTTCATTGGCCGCCCCCGGCCGCCAGAAAATCGGCCACGACAAAGGTCGAGCCGCCGATATAGATGATATCCCCGGCGCCGGCTTCGGCGCGGGCGGCAGCGTAAGCCTTCGCCACCGTCGGCAGGGCGCGGGCATACAGCCCGAGCGCCTCGCATTTCTCTAACAGGGCTTCCGCCTTCATCGCCCTCGGTATCTGGGCGTTGCTGACATAATAGATCGCATCTTTCGGAAACATCGGCAGGATATGGTCGACATCCTTGTCGGCCACGAAACCGATCACCATCCTCAGCCGCCCGCCCGGGCGCTCCGCCATCAGCGAGGCGAGCTGACCCATGTTGTAGCGCAGGCCGGCCTCGTTGTGGCCGGTGTCGCAGATGGTGAGGGGCGATTTCTCCACTATCGTCCAGCGCCCGCGGAGATGCGTGTTGGCTATCACGTTGCGGAAACCGGCCGCCACCGCCTCGTCGGAAATCTCGACGCCGGCGCGGCGCAATTCATCCACGGCCACTCGCGCCGTGTTGACGTTCTTCTTCTGGTAACTACCCGCCAAGGGGCACTGCAGCGCCTCGTTGGCCGCCTCGTCGACCTCGGCGAAAGCCTCGCGCAGGGTGGTCCCCACCTCGCGGGCACGGCGGCGGAACACTTCCGCAACCTCCCCCTCGGCCTCGCCGATCACAGCGGGAATCCCGCTCTTGATGATCCCCGCCTTCTCCGCGGCGATCTTCGGCAGGGTGTCGCCGAGAAACTGCGTGTGGTCCCAAGAGATGTTGGTCACCACGCTCAGCAGCGGCTCGAGGATGTTGGTGGAGTCGAGGCGTCCGCCCATGCCGACCTCTATCACCGCGTAGTCAACGTTTTCAGCGGCAAACCAGTCGAAAGCCATCATCATCGTCAGTTCGAAGAAGGATGGTTTGTCGCCGGTGTAGCCACCTTTTTGCCAGCGCTCCACAAAGTCGATCACCTTGCTCTCGGGGATCATCTCGCCGTTGATGCGCATGCGTTCGCGGAAGTCAACGAGATGGGGGGAGGTGTAGAGTCCGGTCTTGTAGCCCTGGCTCTGGAGCACGGAGGCGATCAGATGCGACACCGACCCCTTGCCGTTGGTGCCGGCCACATGCACGGCCCGTAGCCGCCGCTGGGGGTTGCCGAAATATTCTGCCAGGGCGTAGCTGCGCTCGAGGCCCGGTTTGTAGGCCGCGGCCCCCACGCGCGAGAACATCGGGAGCTGGGCGAAAAGAAAGTCTAATGATTCTTTATAATCCATAGATGAGATAGCCGGAGATTCCGGCCAGAATTATCGTCAGAATAGGGTGTATCCTCACCTTTTTTTTGCCGATCGGTATCGGGAAATATGCCAACAGGAAGGTTACGACGCAGATGGTGACGTTGGTCCATAGCTGCCAGTCGATGCCGTTGGGGTTGAAGTTGGCGGCGTTCATGAGCATGATGGCCGCCGAGGCGATCAGGCCGACCACCACCGGACGGAGTCCGGAGAAGATCGCCTTGATGGCGCCGCTTTCATGGTGACGGCGTATGAAATGCGAGGCGTAGAGCACGAGGAAGAAGCTCGGCACGGTCACGGCCAGAGTGGCGAGCACCGAACCGAGTATGCCCCAGCCGATCCCCTGCAGTGCGGGGTCGACGGCGCCCGGGGCCACGAAACCGATATAGGTGGCGGAGTTGATGCCGATAGGGCCGGGGGTCATCTGCGAGATGGCCACAATGTCGGTGAACATTGTCTCCGAGATCCAGCCTGGATCGACCACCGAATGCTCCACGAGCGAGAGCATCGCGTAGCCGCCGCCGAAGCCGAAGATGCCGATCTTCAGATAGGCCCAGATAAGTTTCAGGTAAATGCTCATTTTCTATCGGAATTATCGGAATTATCGGAGTTGTCGGAGGGCTCGGAGTTATCGGATAGCCCGGAGTTATCGGACCTTGCCCTGCAGGCTTTTTTGCGGGCATGGAATTGCCAGACTGAGAGGCCGCCGAGCGCTCCGGCCACGATATAGAGGATCGGCGAGGAGATTGCTCCGAGGTTCAGGGAGATCATCAGGGCCACGACCATCGGGATCCAGACGGTGCGGAGGGTGATCTTGGCGGCGCGTGCCGAGGAGAGCACCGGTGCGACGATCAGCGCCACCACCGCCGGGCGGATGCCCATGAAGATGGCGGAGAGGGTGTGGTTGTTCTTGATGGTCTCCGGCGTGAGGAAGATCGCGATGGCGAGGATGATGAAGAAGGAGGGGAGGATGGTGCCGAGTGCGGCGGTTATCGAGCCGCGCATGCCGCGGAGTTTGTCGCCGATGGCCGTGGCGATGTTCACCGCCAGGATTCCCGGCAGCGACTGGGCCACGGCCAGCAGGTCGAGAAACTCATCCTTCTCGATCCAGTGGTTTTTGTCGACGATTTCGCGTTCGATTATTGAGATCATCGCCCATCCTCCTCCGAAGGTGAAGGCGCCGATCTTGAAAAAACTCAAAAAAAGCTTCAGCATTTTATTCCGGCTTGACGCGATTCCTCTCCATCGAGCGCCAGACGTAAAAGATATATGCCAGCACGAAGGGGATCAGGATCGAGACATAGCTCATCGTTTCGAGGGTGAACTCCGAGGAGGAGGTGTTGCGGATTGTCAGCGAGCTCTCCGGATCCATCAGCGAGGGATAGAAGGGGGTGTCGTTGTATCCGGCCGCCATGAAGAGGGCCACGACGGCGAGGAAGGTGCCGATGCCTGTGAACCAGACGGCGCTGCGGCAGCCCTTCATGAAGCAGCCGCGGGCGAGGCCGTAGAGCACGAGCACCACGCCGACGAGCAGCGTAGCGCCGGCCCACCACATCTCCGTCAGGTTGAAGAAATATTTATAGGGTGTCTCGGTCACGCTGACGGTGTTGGTCCCCTCGCTCGTCACGGTGTAGCCCGTGGAGGTGAGAAGGATCGAGAGGAAGGCGAGGAAGAAGACCACGAAGATGCCGCCGTTGACCAGGGCGCGTCCCTTCAGGCGCTCGTGGAAAGCGGGGTCGCCGTCGGTGCGGTTCAGCAGATAGAGGGCGCCCTGCATGCGGGCGAGGAAAACCACCGCTACGCCGAGGATCAGGTTCTTCCAGTTGAAGATCGCCTCGAAACCGTGGGTGTCGGCCCAGCGGGAGATCACCGGCGACTGCGGCGAGAGGATGTTCTGGCGGTCGACGGTAAACTCGGCGCCGAAGAAGAACATCGCCACGGCCACGCCGAGCAGCAGGCAGCCGAAGACTCCGTTGATGAAGAGGAAGATGTCGTAGGTGCGTTCGCCGAGCACGTTCCCCTGCTTGCGGCGGTATTCATAGCTGACGGCCTGCACCACGAAGCTGAACAGGATCAGGATCCAGAGCCAGTAGGCGCCGCCGAAACTCGTGGAGTAGAAGAGGGGGAAGGAGGCGAAGAGTGCGCCGCCGAAGGTGACGAGTGTGGTGAACGTCAGTTCCCACTTGCTTCCCATCGTGGCGATGATCATGTCGCGGCGTTCGCGGGTGTTGCCCAAGGAGAAGAGCATCGACTGTCCGCCCTGCACGAAAAGCAGGAACACGAGGAGACCGCCGAGCACTGAGATCAGCAGCCACCAATAATTTTGAAGATATTCCAGTGTCATGACTTTATACTTTTTTGTGCGGGGTTATTATTTTACTGAATTAGCGGGTTCGGGGAGATCTTTTTTCTGCACGTAGCGCACCATGATGCTGACTTCGGCCACGAGCAGCACAGTGAAGATGGCGGCGAAGAGCCAGAAGGTGGTGATCACCGACGATTCCGGTATGTCGGAGATGGCTGCGACGGTGGGGAGGAGGTCCTGGATCGTCCAGGGCTGGCGGCCGACTTCGGCCACTGCCCAGCCGGCTTCGGAGCAGACCCACATCAGGGGCACCGAGAGCATGGCCACCCAGTGGAACCAGCGGGCGCGTTCGAGTTTCTCCGGCTTATAGCTGAAGAAGAGGGCCACGAGATAGAAGAGGAGGAAATAGCTTCCGAGGATCACCATGATGCGGAATGTGGTGAAGGTGAGGATCACCGGCGGGATCGCCTCGTCGACGCTCTTGAAATAGCCGTAGCCGAAATAGGGATAGTCGGCGCGGAAGGATGCGAGCGAGCTCTGCATCGCCGTGGAGTCGCCGGCTTGGCGTGCCTTGCCGTAGGCGGCGAGGCTCTGCTGCGCCGCCTTGCCGCGCTCTATGCGTTCGGCGTAGCTCACGGTGTTGACGGTGTCTCCCTTCTCGTTGATGGTGTAGCCCTCGATGATGTCGGTGATGCCCGGCACGAAGGCGTGCGGGTCGTGGGTGGCGAGTATCGAGAGGCCGTAGGGGATCGAGATGTCGAAAAGATATTCAGGCTGGTCATTGTTCCAGCGTTTGTCGGGGTTGGGGATGCCGACCGCCGTGATCGCCTGCCCCTTGTGGCCGTGGTAGAGACCCTCCATGGCGGCGAGCTTCATCGGCTGGCATTTGGCTACGGCGATCGCCGAACCGTCGCCGGTGTACATCGTCAGCAGCAGGCCTGCCATGCCAAACCAGCTTCCGGCCTTGATCGAGCGGACGGCGAAAGCGCGGTTGCGGCGTTTGAAGAGGAAATAGGAGCTTACTCCCACCACGAAGACGCCCGCCAGTGCCCAGCCGCTGAAGACGGCGTGGAAGAACTTGTTGACGGCCACGGTGGAGAAGAGTGCCCAGAAGTTGTCCATCACGTTGCGCATCTGGTCGGGATCGAACTCCATGCCGACCGGATATTGCATCCAGGCGTTGGCCACGAGGATCCAGAGCGCCGAGATCGAAGCACCGATGGCAGTGAGCCATGTCGAGGCGAGGTGGAAGCGGGGGGAGACCTTCTTCCAGCCGAAGAACATCACCGCGCCGAAGGTAGCCTCTAAGAAGAAGGCGAGGATACCCTCGATGGCGAGGGGTGCGCCGAAGATGTCGCCGACAAACCAGGAATAGTTGCTCCAGTTGGTGCCGAACTCGAATTCGAGGATGATTCCCGTGGCCACTCCGATGGCGAAGTTGATGCCGAAGAGGGTCATCCAGAACTTCGTGGCCTGCAGCCACGACTCCGATTTAGTCTTGAGATAGATGCTCTCCATGATTGCCACCAGTATCGAGAGCCCCAGGGTCAGGGGCACGAAGAGCCAGTGGTAGATGGCTGTTACCGCGAACTGAAGCCGCGACCAGTCGACGACGTTGATAAGGTTGTCCATAATTATTCCGGGTTGATATTTGTTCGGGTTGATTTTTTGGGGGGAATGATTCCCCTATGCTTTCAGATGATTGGCGCGTCGGCAGGCTCCCCGGGAGCGGCCGGGAAACCTTCCGTCCATGCGCCAAGATTGCAAATTTAACAATTTTTGGCAATTTTCAAAAATTTATTCTCCGGAAATTCCGCAAAAATTACCTCGTTGGGGCAAATCATAAATTTTTGCGAGCGCAGTGCGGTTATGTCGGCAAAATTCGTTAAATTTGCAATTACTATAGAAAAGACTAAAAATAAGAGGCATATATAATGGCACTTTGGTTTGAATGTAAAGTGAGATATGACAAGATGCAGGAAAACGGCATGGTGAAGAAGGTCAACGAGCCCTATCTCGTTGACGCCCTTACCTTCACCGAGGCCGAGGCCCGCATCATCGAGGAGATGAAACCCTTTATCTCGGGCGAATATTCGATTTCGTCGGAGAAGAAGACCAAGATATCGGAGATATTCTTCAACGAGGGTGGCGACCGCTACTATCAGGTGAAGGTCAACTTCATCACGCTCGACGAAAATTCGGGTGTGGAGAAGAAGACCTCGACGCTGATCCTTGTACAGGCAGCCGACTTCGACTCGGCGCTCTCCAACTTCAGGGAAGGAATGAAGGGAACGATGGCCGACTACGAGATCGCCTCGATCACCGAGACGATGCTAATGGACGTCTTCCCGGCAAAGCTCGAGAATAATTAGGAATTAGGAGAGAGGAATTAGGAATTGGGCTATCGAAAGCCTATCGAAAGCCTATCGAAAGCAGTTTGCAGGCTTGCGCCTCAGTTCCGATAACTCCGATAATCTGATAACTCTGATAAGATAAAGATGATCAGCGAGCAAATAAAAAGGCTTCATGAGGAGCTGCCGGCCGGCGTCGGTCTGGTGGCCGTTTCGAAGTTCCACCCGGCGGAGGCGATCATGGAAGCCTACAACGCCGGGCAGCGCTGTTTCGGCGAGAGCCGCGTGCAGGAGCTCTTGGCAAAGATCCCGCAGCTCCCCGCCGACATACGCTGGCATTTCATCGGCCATCTGCAGACCAACAAGGTGCGCCAGCTTGTAGGCAAAGTCGCCATGATTGAGAGCGTCGACACCGAACGCCTCCTCGAGCTCATCGACCGCGAGTCGGAGCGCGCCGGCACGGTGAACCGCGTGCTCATGCAGGTGCACGTGGCCCGCGAGGAGACCAAGTTCGGCTTCTATCCCGAAGAGTTGCTCGAGTACTTCCGCCTTCGCAAGTTCGAGCAGCTCCGCGCCGTGCATATCTGCGGCGTGATGGGGATGGCATCCAACACCGACGACCGCGCTCGCGTGGCGAAGGATTTCGCCGACATAGCCGCCGTCTACCGCGCGATCCGCGACGACGAGTCCCTTGGCCTCCGAGGCTTCGACACCCTCTCGATGGGGATGAGCGGCGACTGGCCGCTCGCCGTCGAACATGGCTCCAACCTCGTCAGGGTCGGCACCGCGATCTTCGGCCCCCGACAATACTGACCCGATATCGACCCCAAAAAAGATATCGGCCCCGAAAAAATCGACCCGAAAAATCAGATAAAAATTTCGAACTAATTTATATAATCTTCAACCCTAAAATCAACAATGACTCAACAGGTAAAAAATCAGTCAGCCTCCAACGGTGGTCGCGTGGTGGCTATCATCGCGATGGCGTTTCTCTTCGCGATGATCTCGTTTGTAACGAATCTCGCCGCCCCGATCGGTACAATCTGGGGCTATCAGTTCCAGGGAAACAGCTTCCTCGGAATGCTTGGTAACATGATGAACTTCCTCGCCTATCTCTTCATGGGTATTCCGGCGGGCAAGCTCCTCACTAAAATCGGTTATAAGAAGACGGCCCTCTGGGCAATGGCGATCGGTTTCGTCGGCCTCTTCGTGCAGTGGCTCTCGGGCGTCTGCGGCGGCGAGGTGTCGGTGTCGCAGTCTACGGTGGAAGTGCTTGAAAACATCAACGGTTCCGAATATCCCGTGGCCCGCACTTTCAACGTGACCCTCAGCTTCATCATCTATCTTCTCGGCGCCTTCATCTGCGGTTTCTGCGTCTGCATGCTCAACACCGTGGTCAACCCGATGCTCAACCTCCTCGGAGGCGGCGGCAACAAGGGGAACCAGCTCGTGCAGACCGGCGGTGCGCTCAACTCCCTCTCCGGCACACTGACTCCCTTCTTCGTCGGCGCACTCATCGGCCAGCTCACCGACAAGACCCAGATGAGCGACGTCGCTCCGCTGCTCTGGATCGCCATGGGCATCTTTGCCGTCAGCTTCGTGATCATCAGCTTCGTGAAGATCCCCGAGCCCAACCTCGTGGCCAAAGGTAAGAAGGTGAAATATTCCCACTCTCCCTGGAATTTCCGCCACACTGTTCTCGGCGTTATCGCCATCTTCTTCTATGTCGGCATCGAGGTCGGCATCCCCGGCACGCTCAACTTCTACCTTTCCGACCAGAAAGTCACCGGAGCCGGAGTGCTCGGCGACGCCTCGACGATCGCCGGCGCGATCGTGGCAATCTACTGGCTGCTTATGCTCGTGGGCCGTATGACCTCGTCGGTGATCTCCGGCAAGGTGTCGACCCGTTCGCAGCTCGTTTCGGTGTCGGGTGTCTGCATCATCCTGATCGTCGGCGCCATCATCACTCCCAAGGAGCAGCGCGTGGAGGTTCCCTCCTTCCTCTATAACCCGACCGAGAGCGTCCGCGCCACACTGACCGGCGCCGGCATGCCTCAGGAGAAAATCGAGGCCTTCATCGCCACTCCCGACGCCGTAATGCTCGATGAATACACCGAGACCGTCGAAGTCGGCATCAGCGCTCCCGACGGCGCTGTCGTGCCGATGCAGAAGGCGCTCGTGAAGGGAAGCGAGAAGCAGCCCTTCGAACTCGTGGCTTCGCTCGAGGCCATGCCCGGCGTCCCCGTCTCGGCTATCCTGCTCATCCTCTGCGGCCTCTGCACCTCAGTGATGTGGGGCGGAATCTTCAACCTCGCCGTCGAGGGTCTCGGCAAATACACCGCCCAGGCTTCCGGCATCTTCATGATGATGGTTGTCGGCGGCGGCGTCCTCCCGCTCCTCCAGCAGCTCATCGCCAAGAGCGCCGGCTATATGCCCAGCTATTGGCTTCTTGTCGCAGCCCTCGGATATATCTTCATCTATGCCGTGTGGGGTTGCATCAACGTCAACAAGGATATCCCCGTCTCGATCGAGGATGTCGAGACGGAGGAACTCGTCTGAAAGAATATAACCTCATATAATTAACGGGGTGTGCCCCTTCCGGCACACCCCATCATGCAAAACACAAGACCTTTATGGATGTCAAGACAATGAACGCGGCCGCCGACAACATCCGCGTGCTGATCGCCGAAATGGTGGAGAAGGCGAAGTCGGGCCATCCGGGGGGAGCCCTCGGAGCCGCCGACTTCATCAATGTGCTTTATTCGGGATTTCTCGTTTATGATCCGGAAGATCCGAGCTGGTTCGCCCGCGACCGTTTCTTCCTCGATCCGGGCCACATGTCGCCGATGCTTTACGGCGTGCTGGCCCTCGCCGGGAAATATTCCCTCGACGACCTGCGCGAATTCCGCCAGTGGGGGAGCGTGACTCCGGGCCATCCGGAGCTCGACGTTGCCCGCGGCGTGGAGAACAGCTCCGGCCCGCTCGGCCAGGGACATGTGCTCGCCGTCGGTTGCGCGATCGCCGAACGTTTCCTCGAGGCCCGTTTCGGCGAGGTTGTGGCCCACAAGACCTACGCCTTCATCTCCGACGGCGGAATCCAGGAGGAGATCTCGCAGGGCGCCGGACGCATCGCCGGCCATCTCGGCCTCCACAACCTGATAATGTTCTATGACTCCAACGACGTTCAGCTCTCCACTAAGGTCGACGCTGTCGACTGCGAGGATGTGGCCGCGAAATATCGCGCCTGGGGCTGGAACGTGCTCGAGGTCGACGGCTGCGATCCGCTGGCCATCGCCGGCGCGCTTCAGACTGCCATAGAGGAGAAGGAGAAACCTACTCTGATCATCGGCCATACCGTCATGGCCCGCGGCGTGGTTGCCACCGACGGCGGCTCGCTCGAGGGTGCCGTTTCCACCCACGGCCAGCCTCTCTCGAAGGCCGGAGCCGACATCGCCGCCACTGTGAAGGGATATGGCGCCGATCCGGAGAACCCCTGGCAGATCTTCCCCGAAGTGAAGAAGCTCTACGACGACCGCCGCGCCGAACTCGCCCGCATCGTGGCACGCCGCCGCGAGGAGTTCCGCATCTGGGCAGCCGCCAATCCGGAACTCGCCGAGAAACTCGCCGGTTTCGAGGCGATGCGCCTCCCGGAGCTTGACTGGGACTCCATCGAGATCAAGCCGGGTCAGGCCACACGTACGGCTTCGGCCGCCGTGCTCGGATACCTCGCCGAGCATCTCGGCAACATGATCGTATCCTCGGCCGACCTCGCCAACAGCGACAAGACCGACGGTTTCCTGAAGAAGACCCACGCCCTGCTGAAGGGTGATTTCTCGGGGGCTTTCCTCCATGCCGGTGTCGCCGAACTGACTATGGCCTGCATCTGCAACGGTATCGTGCTCCACGGCGGTATGTATGCTGCCTGCGGCACTTTCTTCGTCTTCAGCGACTATATGAAGCCCGCCATCCGTATGGCGGCGCTGATGCAGCTGCCTGTGAAGTTCATCTATTCGCATGATTCCTTCCGCGTGGGCGAGGATGGCCCGACCCACGAGCCTATCGAGCAGGAGGCGCAGATCCGTCTGCTGGAGCAGGTGCGCAATTTCAGCGGCCGCCCCTCCGTGTTGGTGATCCGTCCCGCCGATTCCGCCGAGACTGTGGCCGCCTATAAGATGGCTATGGAGAACGACAAGACACCGACCGTACTGATCTTCTCGCGCCAGAACCTGGAGGATCTTCCCGGCGAGAACCGCCGCGAGGAGGCCATGATGGCTCAGAAGGGTGGCTATGTCGTTGTGCCGGCCGAGAATCCCGACGTGGTGCTCGTGGCCAACGGCAGCGACGTGGCGCTGCTCGTGCATGCCGCCGAGGCTCTGAAGAGCGACGGCGTCAACGCGCAGGTGGTGTCGATGCCGAGCATCGGCCTCTTCCTCGAGCAACCCGAGGAGTATCGCCGCAGCGTGCTCCCTGAGGGTGTGAAAGAGTTCGGTCTGACCTCGGGCTTGCCCTCGGTGCTCTATCCTGTGATGAAGGGTGACTATCGCGTAGAAGGACTGGAGCGCTTCGGCGCCTCCGCACCGGCGAAAGTGCTTGAGGAGAAGTTCGGCTACACAGTCGACGCGGTCCTCGGCAAGCTTCGCGCCTTCCTCGGCAAGTAAGCGCTCGCGCAGCTAAATATCGGGGCGTCAAAATGCGAATGCATTTTGACGCCCCGCGCTCATAGCAGCGGGAGGAAGTCGGGGAGGGGCGGGGCCGTCAGGTCGATCGGTTGCTTGCTGACGGGATGGGTGAATTGGATGCGGTAGGCCTGCAGGGAGATGCCGCCGCCGGGATTGCTCCGCTTCGCACCATATTTCAGATCCCCCTTGATCGGGCAACCGATGTGCGACAGCTGTGCCCGGATCTGATGCTTCCTGCCGGTCATAAGGTTGATCTCAAGCAGGGTATAACGGTCGCCGCGGGCAACCGCACGGTAAGCGAGCCTGCTGAGCTTCGCCTCCCCCGGTTTGTTCGGCCCTCTCCCGGCTTTCCTTTCAGGACGCTTCGCCCCCTCATAACTACTATCTGCTATCTGAGAACTAAGAACTTCATCAGCGACGAAGGTCTTGTTGATGCGCCCGTCGGAGATCAGGTAGTTCTCGAGCACGGCCTCCGTTTCTTTGGGGTGGCCCTCCACGAGTGCGCGGTAAGTCTTGTGGATCTCCCCGTCGCGGAGCATCCTGTTGAGCCGTTCGAGGGCCTTGGAGGTCTTGGCGAAGATCACCAGCCCGGAGACGGGCCGGTCGATGCGGTGTACCACACCGCAGAACACGTTCCCCGGTTTGGAATACTTCACCTTGATATACACCTTCACCATCTCGGAGAGAGGTTTGTCGCCGGTCTTGTCGCCCTGGACGATCTCTCCCGCCGCCTTATTAACCACAATAATATGATTATCTTCGTAAACAACTTCCATAACACTACCAATTAAGCCCCGATATCCCCGCCGGCGCCCCGGCGCCTGCAAAAGTAATAAAAATAAAGCTGCAAGCCAAATCGCCCGAGCCCGTTGTCCTCATGTGTGCCTCTCAATGCGAGAGTCTCAAGGCGAGCGGAGCGAAGCCAATTCTTTGCGCCTCTGCGCCTCTGCGCGATATATTTACGAGGCAAGCCAAGACCCACGCGCGAGATTTCAACACCAGCCGAATGATTATTCTCTCGCAGAGAACGCAAAGGCGCAGAGCCGGCCTGACGCTCTCAATGCGAGAGTCTCAAGGCGAGCGAAGCGAAGCTAAGTCTTTGCGCCTTTGCGCCTCTGCGCGATATATTTACGAGGCAAGCCAAGACCCACGCGCGAGATTTC
>CAJMNI010000038.1 GCA_905214735.1 uncultured bacterium
GGTAATCAGACAGTACTGGGAACTGATTGCCGTGTATCTGCGTCAGTCAGAGGAAAGTTACGAAATTTTTATGAGAAAGCAGACAACGATCTACACAAAATCCAGACAAAATATTGACAGAGCTGCTAATGTCAGATTTCTCCGATCAATTCGAGGAGGAGGGGCGCGAGGAGAGCCGTCAGTATGCCGTTTAGGGTCAGGCCGAGCGACGAGAAGGCTCCGTAACGATCGCTACGCTCCATCGCGGCCGATGTGCCTATGGCATGTGCGGCTGTGCCGATTGACAGACCTTCGGCAATCGGACTCGATATGCGACTAAGTTTCACAATGCGGAAACCCGCCAGTCCGCCAAAAATGCCCGTGCAGACGACGACTGCAGCCGTGAGGGGCGGAATCCCCCCTATAGAAGCCGAAATTTCCATGGCGATGGGCGTCGTTACGGCCTTGGGCGCAAGAGAGAGAACCACCTCTTTGCTCGCGCCAAACATTTCGGCAAGCAACACCACCGACACGATGCCTGCGACGCAGCCGGCCATCTCGGAAATGATCAGCGGCAATAGCTGCCGGCGAATCGTGGAGAGTTGCTTATAAAGCGGCACTCCGAGCGCTACAACAGCCGGCTTCAGCCAGAAGTCGATATATTCGCCTCCCTCCCGATAGCTTGAATAGTCGATCTTGAATAAAAGCAGAAATCCTATTAGCCCCGCCACGGCCACAAGAATCGGATTGAAGAGCCTGATGCCTGTGCGCCGTTGAAGCAATTGCGCGCCGAGATAAAAGAGAAACGTTAGGGCAATCAGAAAATATTTATTGGTGAGATATTCCATTCTGTCTTATTTTTCCAAGATGTTATCATTTGAAGTTTCATTTTTCTTAGCATGGCGGCGATGCCCCATGGCTTTGCGCACAAGCTGATGAGTCTGTCCGGTGACTACGATTATGATAATCGTACTCCCAACCGACGCGCCCACTATCGGAATCAGTTCATTCGACACGAGCCCCAGACTCGCGATCAGACCGACACCGGCCGGAACGAAAAAGAAGCCAAGATTATGCACCAGAAAAGATGCAAGCGTATCTACCCATCTCAACCTGACGATCTTGTAATGCAACGCCGCCGTGAGAAGAAGCATCCCTATGATGCTCGACGGAATCGGCACGCCCGTAAGCCATACCACCAGCTCCCCCAGAGCCAGGAAAGCCATCAAAATTCCAAATTGTAAAATCATTGTAAGTGATAAAAAAACAGGTCCAAGACCCCGGAGTTAACATTTTTTGTGTCACGGGGTCTTCTAAATTTGCCGCAAATTTACTATTAATCTTCGTGAGAAGTATCAACATCCGCAATTTTTTATCAACAATTTCTCCACTCAACAGCCGTGCAAACCGATTTTCAG
The DNA here is from genome assembly GCA_905214735.1 of uncultured bacterium. GTDB lineage: Bacteria > Bacteroidota > Bacteroidia > Bacteroidales > Muribaculaceae > Lepagella. The sequence continues at coordinate 1,398 of CAJMNI010000038.1, forward strand.
AAAACCCAAATCGCTATGCGGCGAGCTTGAACGCCAATATTGGACGGTGATAAGCAGTGGGATTTGACCGGCGAATGGCTACAATTGGCGCGGGATTTGTTGGGGATATTGATATTTTTTGCTAATTTTGTGAATTATGGGAATATTCAAAAAATTATTTTCTAAGAAGGAGAAGGAAACGCTCGACTCCGGCCTGCAGAAAACGAAGGAGGGGGTGTGGAGCAAAATTTCTCACGCCATAGCCGGAAAGAGCAAGATCGACGACGATGTCCTCGACGATCTTGAGGAGGCTTTCATCACGAGCGATGTCGGCATCGACACTACTGTGAAGATCATCGACCGGCTCAAGGAACGCGCCGCCCGCGACAAATATGTCGGCACCGAGGAGCTCCGCAACATGCTCGTCGACGTGGTGAGCGAAATGCTTGAAAAGCCCGCCTTTCAGGGCGAACTGGAAGATTTCCATGTGCCTCGCTCAGGCGAACCCTACGTGATCATGGTGGTCGGCGTCAACGGCGTCGGGAAAACCACTACGATCGGCAAACTCGCCTGGCAATACAAGCAGGCAGGCAACAAGGTGGTGCTCGGTGCTGCCGATACATTCCGCGCAGCCGCCATCGAGCAGCTCGACATCTGGGGCGAACGCGTCGGCGTGCCTGTGATCAAGCAGAAAATGGGGAGCGACCCCGCCGCCGTGGCTTTCGACACCGTGCAGAGCGCAAAGGCCCAGGGTGCCGACGTGGTGATCATCGACACCGCCGGACGTCTCCACAACAAGGTCAACCTCATGAACGAGCTCACGAAGATTAAGAAAGTGATGCAGCGCGTGGTGCCCGACGCTCCCCAGGAGATCCTCCTCGTGCTCGACGGCTCCACAGGCCAGAACGCCTTCGAACAGGCTAAGCAATTTGTGGCCGCCACGGAAGTCAACAATCTCGCCATCACCAAACTCGACGGCACCTCCAAAGGTGGCGTAGTCATCGGAATCAGCGACCAGTTCAAGATTCCCGTGAAATATATCGGACTCGGCGAGGGAAAGGAAGATCTGCAGATCTTCCATCCAAATGAATTCGTGAAATCGCTTTTCGGCCAGGCTTTATAGTCCCCGGCCGCAACGCTTAAGACCTTGTGTCACCCAAAATGAAAAAGAACCATATTGACATCATCTCGATGGGATGTTCGAAAAACCTTATTGATTCCGAACGTCTCATCCGCCGTCTCGAGGCCCGGGGCTACAGCGTGAGCCATAACCCGGAATCGCCCGAGGGTGAATATGTCGTAGTCAACACCTGCGGTTTCATCGGCGACGCCAAGGAGGAATCTATCAATCTCCTCCTCGAACTTGGCAACCTCAAAGAGGAGGGCGCGATCGGAAAGATCGTGGCCATGGGCTGCCTCTCCCAGCGTTACCGCGACACTCTGCGCGAAGAGATGCCGGAAATCGACATGCTTTTCGGCAAGTTCGACTGGCCGGGATTTGTCGACGCCCTCCCCGACCTAACCAAAAAGAGAGTCTGCACATGGGACCGCGAAATCACCACCCCGCCCCACAGCGCATATCTCAAGATTTCCGAAGGGTGCAACCGCATGTGCGCCTTCTGCGCCATCCCGCTAATCACCGGCCGACATAAGTCGCGCCCCGAGGAGGAAATCCTCGAGGAGGTGAGAGAACTCACCCGCCGGGGCGTCAGGGAATTCAACGTCATTGCCCAGGACCTCTCCTCTTACGGACTTGACCTTTACGGCGAGCACCGCCTCGCCTCGCTCATCGACCGAATGGCCGACATAGAGGGTGTGGAATGGATCCGCCTCCACTATGCCTATCCGGCCGATTTTCCGATGGACGTGCTCGACGTGATGGCACGCCGCGACAATGTCTGCAAATATCTCGACATTGCGCTGCAACATATCTCCGACAATATGCTCGGCCGAATGCGCCGTCACATCAACCGCGAGGAGACCCTTCACCTTCTTGCGGAAATCCGCCGCCGCGTGCCCGGCATAAAGCTGCGCACCACTCTCATGGTCGGTTTCCCGGGCGAAACCGAGGAGGATTTCAACGAGCTTCTCGATTTTGTCCGCACCCAGCGTTTCGACCGCATGGGAGCCTTCGCTTATTCGGAAGAGGAGGGCACTTTCGGTGCGCTGCAGTATGATGACGATGTTCCGGAGGATGTGAAGCAGCAGCGCCTCGACAAGCTCATGGAGGTGCAGCAGGAAATCGCCGAGGAGATGAGCGACGAGCTTGTCGGCAGCGAGATCAGGCTCCTTGTCGACGAGATCACCGACGAAGGTGCGATATGCCGCTCGCAATGGGACAGCCCGGAAGTCGACCCAACATTCTGCGTGGCCGAAACCGATGCGCGGCCGGGAGATTTCATCCGGGCCCGCGTGACGCAATCCTACGTGTTTGATTTCGATGCGGAAGAGATTGAGGATCCGGCAGAGATCAGTGCGGAAGAAACCGATAACGGCAATAGTAAATAGATCAAGAGCATGAACTTCTACGCCTACAGATTGCCCGGAGCCGCCGAAACCGTCACATCGGCATCCGAAACCCTTACAGAGGGAATCGGAGTGCCCGGATTCGCGGTCTGTGCCTTCCGGAAATCCGACCGCAAGCTTCACACCATTCCCGAAGGAACGCCGTTCCCGCTCGAGGAGATGAACAGGATGGCTTTCGAGAACATGGATGCCGATCTTGACTCTTTCTCCTGCGAAAGCACTTCGAGAGAGGAGCATGAGCGTGAAGTCAACGATATCGTCAACAAGATCAAATGCGGACTCTTCCGCAAAGCGGTGGCGGCGCGCGCGATCATCCGTGAAATCCCCCTTGACCTCGCCGCCACTTTTCGGGAACTCTGCGGTCTCTATCCCGACGCTTTCATCTTCTGCTTCCATTCCGACATCAGCGGCACATGGATCGGTGCGACTCCCGAGCGCCTGATAAGCCGTCACGGCGACCTGATCGAGAGCATGGCCCTGGCAGGCACCCGCCCCGCCGGCACCGGCGGCTGCTGGGACACCAAAAACATCGACGAACACAACTTCGTGGTGTTTCACATCCAGACCATTCTCGCGAAAGCCCACATCACTCCCGCCATCGACCAGGCCCGCACTCTCGGCGCCGGACCGGTGGAGCATCTGATGACCCGAATTAGCTATCGCATTCCCGACGATATGCCCGAAGAGCGCCGCGCCGACTTAGACACCCGCCGGCTCGCAATCCGGCTCTCCCCCTCGCCAGCGGTCAGCGGCTACCCCGCCGACGTGGCTTTGAATTATCTGGAATCGGCAGAAAGTTTCGACCGCAACCTCTACGGCGGTTTCATCGGGCCGGTATATAAGATAGACGGACCGGACACAGAAGCCGACTTCTTCGTGAACCTCCGCTCCATGCGCGTCGAGCCCCGCAGGGTTTGCATCTATGCCGGAGGGGGAATCACGATAGATTCAGTCGCAGCCGACGAATGGGACGAGACCGAACGAAAAGCCTCGACACTCATCAACGCTTTAATAGCTTAAATTTAAATACCATCCTATAAATTCAACACAATGAACATTAAAACAAGTTTAACAACAGCAATGCTCCTCGCCCTGGCAGCCGCTCCGGCAGCCGCCCAGAACAGCCCGGAGCATCTCAAGAGCCTCAGCAAGGAGGGAATCGACAATTCGGTTTCTCCCCGTCAGGACTTCTATCGCCATGTCAACGACACATGGATGAAAGATCATCCTCTCACTCCGGAATATTCCCGCTATGGCCAGTTCAACATCCTCAACGACTCGAGCGAGCACCGCGTGCAGCGCATCGTGAAGGGGCTGTCGGCCACCAAACCGGCTCCCGGCACCAACGCCTTCAAGATCGCCACGATCTATGAGCAGGGCATGGACTCCGTGCGCCGCAACAAAGAGGGCGCCGCTCCTATCAAGCCCATCCTCGCCAAAATCGAGGGCACAAAGGCCGACGGCATGACCGACCTCTACCGCTATATGCATCGCCACCACGGCAATCCCCTCATGAGCATCGGCATGCAGGAAGACCTCGCCAACAGCAAGGTTTACGCCATGTATCTCGGCTCGACCGGCCTCGGCCTCGGCGACCGCGACTATTATCTGCTCAACGACAAGAAAAACAAGGAGATCCGTCAGGCTTACCGCAAGCTGATCGAAACCGACATGCAGCTCGCCGGATATTCGAAGAAGGATGCCAAACGCATCGCTTCCAATGTGCTCAAGATCGAGACCCTTCTCGCCGACTCCACCTGGACCCACGAACAGAGCCGCAACATCCCGGCGATGTATAATGTCCGCACTCTCGCCCAGGTGAAGGAGCTTTATCCCAACCTTCCTGTCAAGGAGATCATCGAAGACCTCGGCATCGCAGTTCCCGAAACTCTTATCGTGACCGAGCTCAACACCGTGAAGCAGGCCGACAACCTTATGAAGAGCCTTACCGACCGCGAGAAGAAAGACCTCTACCTCTGGGAAGTGGTCAGCGGCGCTTCGCCCTATCTGAGCGACGCCTTCAGCGATGCCTCTTTCGAATTCAACAAGGTGATGAGCGGCGTTCAGCAGCAGCGTCCCCGCTGGAAGAAAGCCCTTTCTACAGTCGAAGGTGTGATGGGCGAAGGCATCGGCCAGCTCTATGTGGAGCAATATTTCCCCGAAAGCTCCAAGATCTATATGGAAGGTCTCGTCGAGAACCTGCGCAACGCCCTTGGCAAGCACATCATCCGTCTTCCCTGGATGAGCGACGATACGAAGGTGGCCGCCATGAAGAAGCTCAACTCCATCATGGTCAAGATCGGCTATCCCGACAAGTGGAAAGATTATTCTCTTCTCCAGATCGACCCGGCCCTCTCCTACTACGAGAATATGGACAACGCCGGCGAATGGGCTCTCCAGCGCCATCTCGAAAAATGGGGCAAACCCGTTGACCGCACCGAATGGAACATGACACCCCAGACCATCAACGCCTACTACAACCCCCTCAACAACGAAATCGTGTTCCCCGCAGGCATTCTGCAGGCACCCTTCTATGATCCCGCATCGAGCGACGCCGAGAACTACGGCGGTATCGGCGTGGTGATCGGCCATGAGCTCACCCACGGTTTCGACGATCAGGGCTGCAACTTCGACGCCGAGGGCAACATGTCCAACTGGTGGACCGAGGAAGACGCCGCCGCTTTCAAGAAACTTACCCAGGGTCTCGCCGACCAGTTCAACGCTATCGAGGTTCTTCCCGGCCTTAAGGCTAACGGCCAGTACACTCTCGGCGAGAACATCGCCGACCAGGGCGGTCTCCGCGTGGCTTACACCGCATGGCTCGACTCCCAGAAGAAGAAGGGCGTCGACATCACCAAGGAAAAGATCGACGGCCTTGATCCCACTCAGGTGTTCTATATGAACTTCGCCAACCTCTGGGCCGGCAATATCCGCGACGCCGAAATCGAACGCCTCACGAAGATCGACCCCCACTCGCTCGGCGTGAACCGCGTGAACGTTTCGCTCCGCAACATCGAACCCTTCATGCAGGCATTTGGCGTGAAAGAGGGCGACGCTATGTTCCGCCCCGTTGAAGAGCGCGTGATCATCTGGTAATACTGCCAGAGAACTCTAACTCAAAAATGAATTGTCGCCCGGTTTCCGATGGAAGCCGGGCGATTTATTTTGTGATCATTCAGCCGGAAGGGTTTTCCTGACATTCTATTCTCCCTCTTGCGGAAATTTGTTACTTTTGCAATATGAATTCGGAAAAGCATATAATATCAGCCGGCATCGACATTGGAGGCACCAACTCCCGCATGGCTCTCGTGTCGGAGGAAGGTAAAATTATTTCAGACGCCTCCATTCCCACACGCGGAGAGAGTGCCGAATCGTTCGTCGGTATATTGGCCGACACCCTGAAACGATTGCTTTCGGAGGCGGGCATATCGCAAGAAGAATTAGCGGGCATCGGTGTGGGCGCACCATGTGCCAACGAGGCAAACGGCATCATTGAAGCCGCCACAGATCTCCCCTGGCCTTCCCCCATTCCTCTTGCCGATCTGATACGGAGATATTTTCCTGATGTGAGAGTCAGGATAAGCAATGACGCGAATGCTGCAGCTGTCGGCGAAATGCGTTATGGGGCAGCTTCCGACACGCGGAATTTAATCATGATCACACTCGGCACGGGCGTAGGCAGCGGCATAGTGTGCGACGGCCGCCTCCTCAACGGCTCTCGGGGATTCGCCGGCGAACTCGGACACTGCTCTGTGAGAGGAGGCGAAGGGAGACGATGCAGTTGCGGCCGCACAGACTGCCTGCAGACCTATTGCTCGGCCTCAGGCGTGGTGAGGACGGCCAAGAAGATGCTTGCCGCATCAGACGCCCCTTCCCTGCTTCGGCATTGCGAAACATTGACGGCAAAGGATATATTCGACGCGGCAGCCAAGGGCGACGCGATGGCGCTTGAGGTGTGGCGCTTCACGGGAGAAGTATTGGGGCGGGCCTGCGCCGATTTCGCAACCTTTTCCGATCCCGACACCATAATCTTCTTCGGAGGAGTGGCAGGCGCCTTCCCCTTTATGGAAAAAAGCATCCGCGACGCTCTGGAATCAAACACTCTTCATCTATACCGCAACAGAATCCGGCTGATACGCTCATCCCTCCCCGCCTCCGAAGCCGCCCTCCTCGGAGCCGCCGCGCTTGTGTTTAGAGTTTAGTTTAGAGTTTAGAGTTTAGAGTTTAAAGTTTATAGCTTTAGGTTTAATGTTTAAAGTTTAAAGTTTAAAGTTTAAAGAATATGGACGGAATAACTGATACAATTTTCTCTTTTGAGAAATTAATTGCATATCAAAAGTCAAAGGCTCTAGTGGTGAAAGTTTACAATCTTCTTAAGGGATTCCCTTCAGAAGAACGCTATGCTTTATGCGATCAGATTCGTCGTGCGGTGGTGTCAGTGCCTTCAAATATCGCAGAACAGGGAGGTCGGACATCATTTAAAGAGAAAATCCATTTCTTAGAGATTGCTTGTGGCTCCCTTATGGAAACATATTGCCAATTACAAATTGCCGTCGATTTAGGTTATATTGATATCTCTTTATTAGAAGAAATCAGACCTCAATTCATCAATATATCCAAACTCCTCAGCGGCCTTCGCAAGCGTCTCCAATCCGGCACTTCCTCCTTAAACTCTAAATTATAACCTATAAACCCTAAAATCCATTCCATAACATTAAACATTAAACATTAAACTTTAAACATTAAACCTTAAACCTAAAGTCTACGCAGCACTGAGAGCAGGGTCTCGCCGAGGCCGATGGTATAGCCCGATGAAACGTAAACCACGCGGTTGAACGTGTCGGCCACTACAAATACCGGCATCTGCGTGTCGTCGGGAAGTTTCAGCGACTCTCTGAGTTCTGAGGTTATCGCTCCGGTCTCATCTGCTCCGAATTCTATATTCCCCGGCAGTTTCGGGAATCTATCGCGTGAAAATCTCGATGCCTTCTCTTCATTTTCAAACAAGATTATCGCTTTGCCCGGCCATTCTTCAAACTCTTTTGCCATTGCCGAAATGTCGTTGAGGGCGTGTTCGGAGGGTTCGTGGTTGGGCTCTACTATTCCAAGCACATAATATCCACGACCCGTAGTGGAGAGCAGCGAACGGAGTTCCGTCGCACCGAGCGGACGATAAAGAGATTCGGCATTCAGCGATCCGATCACCTGGATTTCATTGTCGTCGTGACGGAATATGAAAGGTATCTCTGACGTTTCCCCCTCCTTTACAGTAAAGAATTGCGATCTTGCGAGCACTCCGCCGTTGGCGAGGCGCTGTCCTGTTGTCATGACATATTCTCCTGCTTCAAGGGAAGGATGCGAATCGAGAAAATCGCCGAGAGTCATCCCTTCAGTGTATTCGAGCTGACGCGGAAAACCACCGTCGATTTTCGAAATCGAGAAATGCGAATAATATTTCGGTTCGGCAATCGAAGGTGAATCGACAGTCGATGCGTCGAGAAGGCCGGTAACGGCCTTGGCAGGCATTTTATCGGCAACAAGATTGACGTCTATCCAATTGCCGGAATTGTCGGCATATTGAGTCTTCCCGGTTACGGGATCTATTCTGGCCGGTATTCCGAAGGAGCGTGCTCCGGCCACAAAGCAGATCGAGGCCCCGAGCAGATCCGAACGCCCCGCCTCCCATACGGCCTGCGGCGAAGTGCGCAGTTGCTTCGGATTGTCATCTGATTCTATTATCACATGCCGCTTCAGGGCATTGATCCATAACTGCGGATCGGCAGCATACATTTTGCGGTCGGCTGCCGTAATTTTCTTTTCGAAATAACCTTTATAAGGAGTCAGCAACTCATTCTCAACCCGAGGATTCAATATATATTGCGCAAAGAGTGGAGATGGCGAACAGGGCGTGGCGAGATGGTCATCAAGAGTCGCGCGGCTGATGTCCCGGCGGTCTTTCTCGCTGATGACTTCGAGAAGTGTGATTGCTTTCTCCCGCGCTTCAGGCTTCATATCCTTCAGCCATTCCTCAATCATAAAATGATTTCCCCGGCTCTCTACGAGCACTTTAGCGAGCCGCGTGGCATCGAGGCCGAGAGCCGATGCCAATGCCCCCGCCGATTCAGCAGTTGCGAATGTGGCGGTATAAGCCGTTCTTATCGAATCTTCATCCGCCTTCCTTCTGTTGTTTTCATCAATCTGTTCGGCCGACGGTTTTGGCAGGGAGACGGATTGCGGCGGAGGTATAAGGTCAAATTCAACGGCCCCTTCATAAGAGTTGTCTTTGTCGAGAACCACTGTCACGGGCTTTGACGCATTCCCTTGCGCAAGGCCGAACCTTGAACCGTCGGAGGCCCATATCAGGGCATCCCCTTTTCCCATGAGCAGTTCGGCCATTCCGCTCTCGTCTGCCTTCTTGGTGGCGGCGGGATAATACTCGGCGTAGTTGTAAATGCAGAATCTGACATCAGCTCCGTTGGCCGGAGTTCCGTCGGGATTAATGACCTTGACTCTGACTATCCCTGTGGGCGCATAGTTGCCGGTAACGTTGATCGTGGTGTAGCAGCTTGACCGTTCCAACACCTCCTCGGGGCCGCCATAGTCGCCAAAGACGTTGGTATGCATCATCATTCCGCGTGAGGCCGGAGCGTTAAACCAGGCAAGGTTGAGCAAGGGCTCCGGTTCGCAGGCACCAAGAAAATACCATTGACCGTCGGCCCAGGCCTCCACCCAGGCATGGTTGTCGTCGGTGTGCGCCCAGCGGGGAGTGTAGACCTGACGTGCCGGAATACCGACCGAACGCAACGCCGCCACGGTAAAGGTCGACTCCTCGCCGCATCGCCCTATCGCCTGGCTCACGGCCGACAGCGGCGATGACGTACGCGCGTCGGAGGGCTGATAGGTCACTTTCTCATGACACCAGTGATTAACCTCAAGAATGGCATCTTTCATGCCGAGGCCTGAGACGCGCGGCTTAAGCTCTTCGTAAAAATCGCGACGCGACATGTCGAGGTTCTCATTGTTAACTCGAACCGGCAACACGAAATGTCTCCATTCCCGTTCCGGAACTTTGCTTCCCCAAGGCATTTCAGCCTTGGCTTTAAGCGATATCCTGACATTCTCCTGCCAGAAGTCGCGGTCATACATACCCTTGTCGGGAAGCGGCATATATCTATAAAGGAAGTCGGTCAGCGAGTCGACAACTGCAGTCTGCGAATTGGCCGAAACTGCTGCCTGCGAATTGAGCGAAACTGCCGGCATACATAGGCAGATTGTTAAGCAGATTGTTAATATTAAGCGTCTCATCATCAGTAGTTTTTCAAAAGTTCGGAAAGTTGTTTCACTATATCTTCAGATGTAGAAAGGCGTGAATATTCATCCTCGCCGGGTGTCCCCATGCTGACGGCGGGGTTTCGGAAAAGCATTCCGGATTTCACCACTCCCCTTGCGGAGGCATGCAATTCTTCAACACCCGTTTCATCAACTATTCGTTTTGCATTCGAGGGGTTCACGCCGCAACCGGCCATTATTATTATGCGCCCATCGGCTTGTTCTTGGAGATCACGCAATAATCCGATTCCCTTTTCGGCAGTCGAGGCTTGCCCGGAAGTAAGAATCCGGTCGCAACCAAGGTCGACAATCACTTCAAGTGCAGCCTCAGGATTGCGGCAGACATCGAAGGCGCGGTGAAAAGTAACGCTCATACCCCTCGATTTCGCCTCTTCCACGAGCTTCCGGCATATCTCCTTATCCACATCTCCTACAGCGGTCAGCGCACCGATCACGACACCCCGCGCGCCGCAACGCGCCGCCTCGGCAATGTCTCCCAACATGATTTCGCAGTCGGCATCCGTATAGAGGAAATCGCCCGGACGGGGTCTTATCAAGACATTTACATCAATGCCGGCCGACGCAGCCATGCCGATCAAACCGGCTGAAGGTGTAATTCCTCCCTCGGCCAGTCCGCTGCTAAGTTCCACGCGGTCGGCGCCCCCACCTCTGGCTGCGCATACGGCCTCATACGAGTCGCAGCAAATTTCAAGAAACTTTTTTCCGGGGATGTTTTTCATGATTATGTTATAAATCAGAAGATGAATCTCCTGAATCTAATAATATTAAAAGATTTAGACCCCATCCGGCAACCTGAAGTTGAGGGACGGGGTCATTATATTGAGTTATGGTGGAATTCTTGTTGTCGAGCGTCGGCTCTATCTTTCAAAATCCCCGGGGAGGATTATTTGAAAAGATACTGGCTTGAGATCGACTGGTTGTTGTGAATCCGGCGGATCGTGTCGGCGAAGAGCTTGGCAATCGGAAGGATGGTTGCCTTGCTGTTCTCCTTGCCGTAGGGAATCGAATCGGTGAAGATGATTTCCTCAAGACCCGACTTGGCTACACGCTCGGTGGCGGGATTGCTCATCACCGGGTGGCTGCAGAGAGCCCTTACCGACTTGGCGCCAAAGCTGAGAAGCAGGTCGGCTGCCTTGGTGATTGTGCCTGCCGTGTCGACAATATCGTCGATAAGCACCACGTTCTTGCCTTCAACATCGCCGATAACTGTCATTTTCTCTACTACATTGGCCTTGGCGCGCTGCTTGTGGCAAAGCACGAGGGGCACATCGAAATATTTGGCATAGGAGTTGGCGCGCTTTGCACCGCCCACGTCGGGAGATGCGATGCACATGTCTTCGAGATGAAGGCTCTCCAGATAGGGAATGAAGATCGACGAAGCGTAGAGATGGTCGACCGGAACATCGAAGAAACCCTGAATCTGATCGGCATGGAGGTCCATCGTGATGAGACGGTTGATGCCGGCTACGCTGAGAAGATCAGCCACGAGTTTGGCTGCGATCGAAACGCGCGGTTTGTCCTTGCGGTCCTGACGGGCCCAGCCGAAATAAGGAACGACAGCGATGATTGATTCTGCGGATGCGCGCTTGGCGGCGTCGATCATCAGAAGAAGCTCCATGAGATTCTCGCTGGTGGGGAACGTCGACTGAACCAGATAAACCTGGGCGCCGCGGATTGATTCCTCGAATCCTACTTCAAACTCACCATCGGCAAAACGCTCCTTGTTCATTTTGCCTAATTCGATGCCGAGCTCCTTGCAGATGCTTTCTCCAAGATATCTGGAGGCTTCCCCTGCAAAGACCTTTATCGGCGGAAGAGTATTACTCATTGATGTTTTATGTTAGGTTTTAAAGAAGTCGCTTCTTAGGCGGACGGGTACTACCCCGTTCTTCATTGCAAAATTAAAAAAAAGTTTGCTAATAACCTTTGATTTTTTTATGATTTTGCAACAAATTTTTTCAGCGGCAATATCACCGCATCGTAACTCCCTAAGCTGACGGCAGTTGGCTCGCCGGGTTTTACAGTGTAGCTGTGCTCCTTGCCCCAGAGCAGATCCTTCTCGCGCATTTCTCCCTGAGCGAGTCCGCCCATGTGGAAAGCGAGATCGGGAATGTTTACCTCCACGTCGACCGCTTCCGATGAGAAATTCACCACGAAGAGGAGCGCCTCTTCCTCACTATAGCGGATGAAGGCATACTGACGATGAGGATTGAATTTCGGGTTGCGCAGATTGACATACATCAGGTCGAAAAATGCACCTTCCCTCACTGCCGACGAGTCGTTGCAGAGATTGAGCACCTTCTTATAGACGCCGCGCAACCATTTCTCATGGCTCGTGAGACGGCGAAGATTGCACTGCCCCTTGTTATACCATCGGCGCAACGTGTCGTAGCTCCAATAGTCGAAGATCGTGCTCCGGTTGTTGTCGCCGGCAAACCCTTCGTTGTCATGGGCCATTTCGCCGAGTTCCTGGCCGTAATAGATCATGAACGGCCCCTTGCTCATCATGGCGCTCGTCACGAGAAACGGCACCACTTTCGAGGGATCGTCGGCAAACTCGCGCGACGCGAAACGCACCTCGTCATGGTTTTCCAGGAAATTGAGCATGCTGTCGCCTATGCCGTCGATTCGCTGCCAGCACGATGTGAGCTGCGCCGCCGACACTTTATACTTCTCTATTCCGACGAGAGTGTCATAGAGATTGACCTTGTCGTAAAGATAATCGAAATGGCAATATTCGAGGAAGGTACGATACTGCGCCACGTCGTAGATTTCGCCGATGAAGATGATGTCGGGATAATCCTTCTTCACCTGAGGAATCGCCCAATGCCAGAATGCGGCGGGCACCATGAAGACCATGTCGCAGCGGAAACCGTCGACTCCCTTCTCGGCCCAGAAGCGGAGGATATGGAGCATCTTCAGCCATGTGGAAGGGGCCGGAGAATAATGCTCGGAATGGTCGCCGGGGTCGTAGCCATAGTTCAGCTTGACAGTCTCATACCAGTCGTTGCGGCTGCAGAAGGCGCTGAAGCAATCATTGCCCGTTGCTTTTGCCGGAAATTCCACGTAGGGAACGTTCCCCTCGGCTGAGAGTGAGAAGTCGGGAGCGAACTGTTGGTTGGTGATATAATAATAATTGTTGTCCTGGGAGAAAAATTTGGTGATGTCGTCGTCGGCGCCGAAATCATGAATCCCTTTCGGAGCGGAATCGGAATGATAGACGCGGGCCGTATGGTTGGGAACGAAATCGATGATGATTTTCAACCCCTGGTTATGCACGCGCTCCACGCATTCCACAAATTCGTTCATGCGGTTGCCAAGGTCGGTGACGATTGCCGGAGCCACATCGTAATAATCCTTGATCGCATAGGGGGAACCTGCCTCTCCTTTCACCACATTCGGATTGTCGGCCGGTATGCCGGCTTCGGGGAATGCGGTTTTCGTGGCCATCTCGATCACGCCGGTCAGCCAGATGGTGTTGACACCAAGATCGGCAAGCGATTTGAGCAGTCTCGGAGTGATGTCGTTAAGCTTGCCCGATCCGTTCTGTTCGAGGGTGCCGAACCTTACGGGAGACTCGCAAGTATTGGTCAAGATGCGCGGAAACGCCTGATATATGATAAGTTTCTCTTCCATTGTTAGAAAATGATTTATTGTTTGATTTTGTCAAGTCGTTCGAGCACACGGCAGGCAGCATCATAGCCGACTATGATGCACTTGTCGTAGCTCTTGAGGTCGAACACTTTAAGCGACTGGAGATTATCGGTCGTTATGACTATGTCGCAAAGCTTGAGGTCCTGCAGCACATTTGCCTTCATACCGATATTGAATGTGCGCAACGCCACGTCGAGAATCGAGGTGCTGTATTTATAAGAGCGGTCGAGCGGCGAACAGTTGCAGCCGATCAGTGTCTTGCAATAGTCGCGGATCGCCCATGCGGGAAGATTGTGAAGCACTCCCCCGTCGACATAATGGGCGTCATTGATCTTCACCGGTTTGAACACGATCGGAATGCTGCAGGAAGCCACGACCCTCGGCACTATCTCCCCCTTTCCCCAGGCGGTCTGCGTGCCGCTCTCTATATTCGTGGCGCAAACCACTGTCGGAATCTTAAGCTCTTCAAGTCTCTTCACCGAAAGCCAGCTTTCGAGTAGCTTTGCAAACCGGTTGAGATTGAAAAGTCCCCCTTTCGGAATCTGCCATTCCCTGTAGTCTCCTAAATTCGACGACTCCTTGAAACATTCCTTAATGTCCATAGGCGAGAGTCCCGAAGCGTAAAGCACGGCCGCGATCGAGCCTGCCGACACTCCGGAGATCACGTTCGGACGCATTCCGAATTCCTCCAGAGCCATCAGTATGCCGAGATGGGAGAAGCCGCGTGCTCCTCCTCCGCTCAGCGCCACGCCTATTCCGGATGCACTTTCCCGGCGGAAACCCATTCGTTCGATTAATCCGTCTATAGAAATCATAAGCTTCCTTTTTCTTTTATTTGTGTGTTTTCATTATTTCCTGTTCCCTCTTCTCTCTTAACAGCTGCCTCGCTCTTTTTCCCTTTCTTCACCTCTTTCTTCTCCTTCTTCTTAGGCCGCAGCCACTTGAAGGGATTGTCGAAATCCTTGCGATAGATGATGCCGAGTCCCTGGGTGGTGAGGGCAGACTTCAGATAATAGGAGGCGTCGTTGAAGTGGTTGTAGGCCTTTAGTCTCAGCGTGCCGCTGCGGTTGAGCAGATATTCGAGATCGAAATCGCCGATAAACGTCGACTGCGAAGTGCTCTTGTCGCGATAGCCGAGATTTCCGTTGACAAGAAGCCTGTTGTCGAAGAGCCGCGACGAAAGCGCCACGTCGACCTCTATGTCGGAGAAGTCGCTGCGTTCCGACTTGAATTGCGGGGAAAGAGTGAATTTATCCGTCAGCGAACCGATGATGTTCGACAACTGCGAAGAGAGAGTCGATGATGCCACTGAAGCGAGCTCTCCTCCCTGCCCTTCGCTGCCGGTATATTCGGGCGAATAAAAGCGGTTGAGCACGAGGAGATAGATCACCTGGCGGTTGAGCATGTCTTCGGTCGAGATGATGCTCTTAACTTTTCTTTCGACTTCGGCCGTGACGGTCGGCAACCGCAGATCGAAATCGATTTCGGGAGTCTGGAGTTCGCCGCTGACCTTAAGCAGCGCATCCACAGGCACGTTGGTGCGGTTTAGGTCCGGATCGCTCTCGAAACTCTTGTCGAGGTCGGTGAGGCTCGTGTTGGTCCGATAGGCCGCTGTGATGTCGAGCATTCCGCGCATCGGATCGCCGTTGAACGAGATCGAGCTGCCGCGTTCGATCTTGAAATTGCGCAATATAAGTTCCTGAAGCGAGAAGTTGTAGTCGCCCGAATCGAGAGTATATTTTCCGTAAAGGTCAAAGTTGTCGGTGTCGCTTCCGTATGCCATGCGTATAGCCCCCTGGCCGTGAGCCACTATTTTGTCGCCTGCGCGAGGATCCATGACTATCGTCATCGTGCACGCCGGTGTGATGCTTACTCCGAGATTCAGGCTGAATATATCCGGCGGACCGAGATATTTCTCTTCAACCTTCTTTGCATACTTCTCTTCAAAGCTCTCCTCCACTTTCATCTCTGCCATGGCGGCCTCTTTCCGGCGGTCGGAAAAGGTGAGGAAGGTATAGTCGACGGCTGTTTCGGTCTCGTCGAGTTCGAAGGTGAACGTGGAATTGGCAGCCGTGCTCATGTTGATGTCGAGAGTTATCAGTCCCGGGCCGCCGCGAAGCGCCGCCGAACCGTTGCCGAATATCCGGCCATACCAGGGATTGCCCGAACGGGCGTCGGTGTCGTAACAAAGCAAACCGCGCGCACCCGTGAGGTCGAACGCAAACCGGGCGTCGTGGAGATAATCATGACGCACCTCCCCGCGAAGCATGGCCGAATTTCCATAGCGGTCATAGATTCTTATGTGGGGAATGCTGATCTTCCCTTTTGTGAAGAAGACGGAATCCGATCCGGAGTATCTCACGTTGGTCTGGTCGCAAAGGAGCGTGATGGTGTCGGCAAAAGCCTCTCCGGCAAGATCGATATCCTTGAATGTGCCGTAAAGCTTTATATTTCCCGACGCCTCTCCGGAAACGCTCGACGTGAAACCCGACATGAAAGGCTGCAGAAGGGCCACGTTGATATGGTCGGCGTCGAAATCAAACGAGAGCGAGTCGCGGATCACATAGATGGCCCCTCCGATTTTGGCCTTAGAATGCTTGTGGTCGTCGACATCGGCATTTATAGCCACCATTTTCTCTTCGTTGTCCCAATGGCTTTCTATCACGGCATCTCCAAGCGGCGCGTCGTTATAGGAGAAATTGCTGACTTCGAGGCGGGGCACCCTCATCACCGGCGCGCCGGAGAAGAGCTGCGAAGCCATGGCCCGGCCTGTGGCCATGCCGCCGAAATTGACGTAATTTATGTTGAGGACATTGAATATGTATTCCAGGTCGATTCCGGCAAGGTCGGCGGTAAGCACGTCGAGCGGAGAAGCGGAAGCTTTTCCCGCAACGTCGACATATTGCAAACCGTGCCAGATTCGCAGGCCGCTGACTTCAATGGATTTGTCGCTATAGGCGATGCGCGCCGGATTGATCCTCCATTCCGCTCCCGAAAGCGAGAAACCCGAAGGCAAAACATTCACCTCCACTTCAGGCGCTCCGCTAAGCAGATTTTTCGCCAGGAGGGCCGTCAGACTGATGTCACCCCGGTTGGCGGGATTCTTCTCCATGATCCATCCCAAATCGGCCTTAACGGCATCGGCAAGGGCGTCTAAGCCGACGCTGAAAGTTGCCCGGTCTGACTTCATCGGGAAATTGACCGTGGCGCTCCCTTTGAATCCCTCTGCATCCGAGAGCGAGCCGGCGAACTCGAAATTCTTTATAAGTTTGTCATTCCCCTTAAGGAGATATGGAGACTTCACGCTGATCTCTGCCTTTTTGTCGCCGCCGTTCCATTTTCCGGCAATCATGACAGCCTGCAATGGTTTTACCGGGAGCTTCAAATAATCGAAAAGTGCGTCATCGGGGCGGATGGTGGCGTTCAGATTCATGTAGCCCCCGGTCGTTCCACTGCTCTTCGCGAGAGGGATGAGCGAAGGCAAAGCATGAGCGGCCATATTCCGCAATTCCGAAATCATCCCCTTCGGCTTGAATTCTCCGGTGATTTCAGCATCTATGTTATCGGCAGAAAGTGAAATCGTGCGGAGGTTTTCCCTGATTTCCGACGAAACGTAAAGCCGACTGAGCGGGAGACGCGAGTCAGCCGATTTTCTGATATCTGCATTATTGAGTTCAACTGTTCCCGTCAGATTGTCGGGAGTGTTTCCCACGGCGGAAGCTGTCAGGTTTCCGCTGAAGGAGGCTCCCGGATATTTGGGCAGCAGTCCGACAAGAGCCGTCTCGAAGCGGCTCACGTCGGCGTTGAGATTCCATTTCGTAGCTCCACCGGCAAGCGACACGTCGGCATTGACCCTAAGAGCCGCCGACGGATCATCGACAGCTACCTCTCCCTTGAACGACATACCCCGCTTCTCGCCTCTGAATTCTATGTTGCTGATGCGTCTTGACTGAAAGTCGACAAACGGAACCAC
Organism: uncultured bacterium; assembly: GCA_905214735.1. Lineage (GTDB taxonomy): Bacteria > Bacteroidota > Bacteroidia > Bacteroidales > Muribaculaceae > Lepagella. The sequence goes on from CAJMNI010000038.1 coordinate 18,880, forward strand.
TCCGTTGGCATCGATATCAAGAGTTTCAGGAGAATCGATTCTGCCGGAGACTCCGGCTTCTATCCTTGCGGCAATCAGTCCGAGACGCTCATTCCCGAGAATCAAGCCTATGTCGAGAGATTCGGTAACTGCCTTTACGTCGGCACTGACTGCATTCGACGCGTTCCAGCCGCCATCAAGCAGAATTGCCAGATCCCCGCGGTCGGTCTCCACCGACATTGTGGCCGACGCTTCCCGGCCGGAGAGGGAAAGCTTCCCCGCGCTTTCTATGGTAATGCTTCCGAGGGCGGCTATGTGGCTCCTGATGTTGTTGTCGATGCCGGGAATCGCGCCGATCACGTCGGAAATCATTTCCTGATCGGCCGACACATAAAGGTTTTCAAGATCGAGGTCTGCGTTTCGAAGATTGTCGAGGTTTTCCAACCCGGCATTCAGATCGATCATCCTTTTGCCAGAAGGGGCGTAAAGCCTGAAGCGGTCGATGCTCACTCTGCGCAGATTCCCCGCAAGATCGGCGTCAAGCCTGAATGGAGAGTCGAAATGAGCCAATAGCGGGAAGAAGGGGGCAAAATCGGAAGGTGTGATTTTGGCATCGGAAAGGCTCACCGCATGAATTCCCTCCATAAGCGCCTCCTTAATTTTGGAATAGCCGTTGAAGCTCAGCGACATGTCGGAGGGCCGAATATCGGAGCCCGGCATACGGAGCTGAAAATCGCTCACCGAGATCTGACGGGGTGTGATATGGGCGAGCAGATGCAGGCTTTCTATCTCCAGACCCGACCTCTCCTTGAGCGCGAGGCGTCTGAGATCGACCGTGAAATCGTCGTTCTTAAGCCGGGGAAGAGCAACATCAGCTTTCAGATCGGTCACCCGGATATGATTGGCATCGAAACGCCCGGCTTCGGCCAGGGGTTTCCACCGGCGGTCGAATGAAGCGGCCGATTTCCTTATCACTATATTATGGAGCTTGAGGTCGAACTTCGTCGGAGGTTTGTTCTTATCTTTAGGTTTGAAAGCGTCGATAAGAAACTGAATGTTGAGCGGTGCCCCTTCACGATCTTGCCATATCCGGGCATCCATGCCGATTATCTCGGCGTAGGTGATCTCTATTCTCCGGTCAAGAAGCAGCTTCCACAGATTAATTCCAGCGCCGAATTTCTCTATCCCGCAACATCTGCGGCCGTCGGGGGTGAAAAGCTCGACATCGCTGAGCACCACCTCGTTGAAGGGCATTATCTGAAGGTTTCCTGCTGTCAGCCGCGACCCGATGTAGTCTGATGCGACCGCTTCAAGTTCCCCTTTGATCTTATTCTGCACTGCCGGAACCGACAGAAGCAGAAACAACGCAATAAAAATGCCCAACACAGTCAGAAAGAAGGTGAAGAGCAGCGTCCGAATTATCTTATATGCGTTTTTGATTCCGGGCTTGGCAGTCATACGACTGCAAAATTAATCATTTATCTCTTATTTTGTTTCATTGTTTTGGCACAATTTGTTAACTTTGTCGTAAATTTTCTAAAAAATGAGCGAGATAATCTTGGGAATTGAGTCAAGTTGCGATGACACGTCGGCCGCTGTGATCAGCGACGGACTTCTCCTGAGCAACGTGATAGCAAGCCAAAAAGTGCATGAAGCCTACGGCGGAGTCGTTCCGGAGCTGGCTTCGCGGGCGCATCAGCAGAACATCCTGCCGGTGGTATCGGAAGCCTTGCGCCAGGCCGGTGTGAAAAAGGAGGATGTCAACGCAATCGCCTATACCCGCGGCCCCGGTCTGCTCGGTTCGCTGCATGTCGGCACTTCGTTTGCCAAGGGAATGGCCATAGGCCTCAACATCCCTCTTCTCGACGTGAACCATCTCCATGGCCATGTGCTCGCCCAGTTTATCAGGGAGAATGCCGACGATCCCGTGCCGGAGTTTCCGTTCCTCTGCCTGCTCGTATCGGGCGGAAATTCGCAGATAGTCCTGGTGAAATCTCCGATGGATATGGAAATTCTCGGCCAGACTATCGACGACGCCGCCGGCGAGGCTTTCGACAAATGCGCCAAGGTGATGGGTCTCCCCTATCCGGGCGGCCCGCATATCGACAGGCTCGCGCAGCAGGGAGATCCCAAACGGTTCAAATTCAGCAAACCCCACATTCCCGGGCTCGATTATTCCTTCAGCGGATTAAAGACATCGTTTCTTTACACTCTCCGCGACGCAATCGAAGAAAATCCAGATTTCATCGAGGAAAACAAGGCGGACCTCTGCGCTTCGCTTCAGGCAACCATCATCGAAATCCTGCTCGACAAGCTCAAGAAAGCTATCAAGATCACAGGCATTCACGATGTGGCTATCGGTGGCGGCGTGTCGGCCAATTCCGGTGTGAGAGAGGCGGTGACCAATCTTTGCAATTCCCTCGGCGTCCGCCCCTGGATTCCGGCCCGAAAATTCACCACCGACAATGCCGCCATGGTGGCCATTGCCGGCTATTACAAATTCAAGGCAAAAGATTTCGGACGCCTCGACGAACCTCCTTTCGCAAGAGTCACAATCTGACTTTGACGAAAAACGTCCTGAAAGAAACACGCCAACTAACTCTGAATTCAATCTTAAGAATAAATTTACCAAGAAAACACATCTTACCAAGAAAACACCTCAATCTGTATGAGCGACACTAATAAAGAAACTGTCAAACCGGGAGCGAAGGAAAAGATCCCCACCGAGAAAAGGCACATCGTGATCTACGGCTACACCCGCGAAGAGCTGAAAAACATCATGCGTCATTTCGAGGCCCAGCTTCCCGATTATGTAAAGATAAAGATCGACACCGACAATCTGGTGACCAACATCACACTTACGGGCGTCAACACAGGTCTGGAACTGCTGCGGTTCAAGATGAACAAGTTTCAGCAGAGCCTGAGCGCCATTTTTTCTGAAGAGACGATCACGACCGAAAACAAGAGCGTGAGCCAGGTGCTCGGAGAACTGCTGACCGAGCGCGAGCTGACTGTATCGTGCGCCGAAAGTTGCACCGGAGGCAATATCGCCCATAAAATCACGCAGAATTCCGGTTCGTCGGGCTATTTCCTCGGCAGCGTCGTCAGCTATAGCAACGATGTCAAGGCGAAAGTGCTCAACGTGTCGCGCAGTGATCTCGGTCGATTCGGAGCGGTCAGCAAGCAGGTGGCAGAGGAGATGGTTAGAGGCGTCGCCGATCTTATGCAGACAGATTGCGCCATGGCCACCACCGGCATCGCCGGCCCCGACGGGGGAACGAAATTCAAACCGGTCGGAACCGTCTGGATCGCCGTCAAATATGGCGATAAAGTAGCAAGCGAAATGATTCAGTTCAAGGGCAACCGCAACAGTGTGATCGAATCGGCCACCAACCACGCGATGGTGATGCTCATCAAGATGCTCCGCAACAACTATACGGAGCAGGAAGAGATCAACGACGACTGAAAAGGCTTGACAAAGCCAGGACAAGATCAGGACAAATCGCGCGGGAATCGCGCGAATATAAAGAAAACACGCTAAAAATTTGCATATTAGCGAAAAAAGCCTTAACTTTGTAACCGTTTTGTGGCACATCCTTAAAAGTCGCTGAAAATGATGCAGTTAGTGACGATATGAGATTGAGATGGCACTCAGAACAAGAACTGAAGTAAAATTTTAAAGAAATTAAACAACAGCCATGTCAAAAGTTTGTCAGATCACAGGCAAAAAAGCGCAGGTAGGCAATAACGTGTCCCACTCGAAGCGTCGCACAAAACGCAAATTCGAGGTAAACCTGCACACGAAGAAGTTCTATTGGGTTGAGCAGGATATGTGGATCGAGCTCCGTCTCTCTTGCCGCGCACTCCGCACAATCAACAAAATCGGTCTCAACGCAGCCCTCAAGAAGGCTGAGGCTGAAGGAAATCTCGACTTTAAAGACATCACAATTCTCTCTCTCTAATCCCCAAGCATAACAAAAATGGCAAAGAAAGCAAAAGGCAATCGGGTTCAGGTGATCCTCGAATGCACAGAACATAAGGCAAGCGGTATGCCCGGTATGTCGCGTTACATCACTACCAAAAACCGCAAAAACACTCCGGGTCGTCTCGAGCTGAAGAAATACAACCCGATTCTCAAAAAAATGACCATTCACAAAGAAATTAAATAAGCACTGACCCATGGCAAAGAAAACCGTCGCGTCTATCCAGAAAGGTGAAGGACGTACATACAGCAAAGTCATCAAGATGGAGAAAAGCCCCAAGACAGGCGCTTATGTCTTCGTTGAGCAGATGGTTCCCAATGACACAGTTAAAGACGCTCTCAAATAATTGACAGCAACGCTATCACATAAATCAAGCGGCCCGACTTCCAAAGTCCGGGCCGCTTTTATTCTTCTATTTTGATTCTTCCCTAAGTCATCTCTCCTTTCTGCAAACTGGCTTGCTCTCTCATTTCAGAACACATAGGAGACGCCGAGACCGACAAAGACGCCGTCGGTGTCTGACATAAAAGAATATTTCGCCTGAAGCTTAAGCTTGAAATAACGCGTGATCCGAAGTTCAATGCCGCCGCCAAGATTCGCCCCGAATCGGTTGACATGTCCCCCACCGATATAGTTCCAGCTATTGAACGTGGCGCCCGCAAGGGGGTAGAGCGTGAAACCTCTTGCCACTCTGAACGGAAAATGCATGTCGACATCGATCAAAAATCCCGATTTCTCCTCATTGCGGAAAACAAAACCGATATCGGGAGCGATTCTGACGTGATTGGCAAACGAATACTGATAGTCGAGAGTAAGGTAGCCACTCTGATTATAACCGGCATATCCGCCATTGAGCCCAAGCGACATCTGGCCACGGTCGGATGCCTGAGTCGCCATAGGGTTAGCAACCGAAAGCATGGCTACAGCTCCAATCGCAGCAGCCGCTATCTTCTTTAATGAGAATCGTTTTAAATTTTCCATTTTTCGCGACACAAGGTCTTTAGACCCCGTGACACAAAAAATGTTAACGCTGGGGCGGCCGCATTTCGAGCGATTTTCGCGAGTTGAGGAGGGCGCATAGCGGGCTATGCAACCGACGAACCCCGAAGGGCTCGCGAGTTCCTCTGAAAAATTAACACGACATCGCAAATCTCGGCGAAAAGCGCCGGAATGCGGCCGAGGCCAGCAAATTGATTTAGCAATAATTTGCATAAATCTCAACATTTTATGAAACAATTAATATTAATATTTACAGTGTATAAAGGGGTTCTGACACAACACCGAGGCTGACGAAGCAAGAATTTTGCTTTGCTTCGCATCCTTGGGCGCCTTTGGCCCCTTGCTTACAGTCACATACGAAAGGTATGCTCCTTTCAGCAAGTGACCAAATCCGCTCCAAGGATGCGACCCCAGCGTTAACATTTTTTTGTGTCACGGGGTTTAGTACATGACAAAAATTGAAATTATGCTGTTAAACATCTAAATTTCAGACG
>CAJMNI010000039.1 GCA_905214735.1 uncultured bacterium
CAGCCGATGTTGCTTTAAGTTGCACTTGCAAGGTGTCGTTGAATTAATGCTTACTCTACATTTATTGCCGGAGCTTTCAGCTATCGGAATCTGCCGGATACGCTCTGCGGCTCTATGATGCCTTACGACTTTTCCCAAGTTGAACCCGCCGAATGGCCTGACTCCCTAACGGTGGTTCATTCGGAGTATGTGGCTCGGCATGGTTCACGCTATCTTTCCGGCGAGGCAAAGGTCGGGAAAATTCGAAATGCGTTGGTCAAGGCACGCGACGAGCATAAACTGACCGCCGAGGGAATAGACTTCCTCACGCTTCTTGACTCGATATGGAACATCTCATCCGGAAGATGGGGTTCGCTCTCCACGCTCGGTGTTGAAGAGGAACAGCAGTTAGGCAAAGAAATCACCACCCTTCTTCCGCCTCTGAAATCGCGCGGAGCGAAGGTCAACGCACTCTCTTCCCCTGTGCCGCGCGTTGTGATGACCATGTATCAGTTCCTCCATGCCGTCAATGAAAGAAACGACAGTGTGTCGGTGTCGGCTTCGGAAGGTCCGGAATATATGTCGCTACTATGCCCGTTTGTCACTGACAAGGAATATTCCATTTATCGCGAGGAGGGAGACTGGAAAAAGGTATACGACCGTTTTCTCGATGCGGAAGTGTCGGAAAAACCTGCGATAAGGATGCTTGGAGAAAACAGCGGATACAGCCGGCATAAGCTGCGTGAACTGACAATGGAGATATATGGAGTGATACAGGGGAACATGGCATACGGTCTACCGACGCCCACCACAAAATGGATGACCGTCGACGAGTTCCGCCGCTGCTATCTCGCCTCCAATCTCAAACATTATCTGCGCAATTCAATCACTCCGGCGAATTCAACGGCAGGCAAAGCGATAGCTCCCCTTCTGAAAGAGATGATAGAAGGGTGCGACAAGGCTATCGGAAGTGCGGTTGAAAGCTCTGCCGACAGCGCAACAAACGCTGATGGAAGTTTTGTTATGAATTGCTATTTCGGGCACGCCGAGACTCTGCTACCTCTTCTTTCGCTCATGGATATTCCGTCAGCATCGACAATATCCAACGACCCGGCCATGTTGCAGAATTCATGGCAAGTGTATAAACTCACACCTCTTGCCGCCAATCTTGCACTCAGTATCATGCATGGACCTTCGGGCGCATATTACGCAGCCCTGAGGCTTAACGGAAGAAATATTCCTCCTATGCCGGGAGATTCGCGGATGATAGTTGAATGGAAGAATCTGCGCAGCTTCTGGATGTCGAGAATAGACAAATATTTGGATGCAAATTGAAGAATTGCTAATTTTGCGGAAAACTGTGAGAACCGGAACGTAAATGGAAAAGAGCGAGGACACAAGAGAGAAACTGCTTCTTGCCCACGGCATCAGGCCTACGGCCGTGAGGCTGCTGATATGTGGGGTTATCGAGAGCATGCACGACACCTTTTCAATCACCGACATAGAGATGGAGCTCGACAGCGTTGACCGCAGTTCCATATTCCGTGCAGTCTCCCTCTTTGCCGACCATCATCTTCTCCATGTGATCGACGATGGCAGCGGACAGAAAAAATATTGCCTTTGCCACAACGATCATCAGTGCCGAGCCGACGAAATGCACTGCCATTTCTATTGCGAACGCTGTCACAAGACATTCTGCCTCGAGAACACCCACGTGCCGATCGTAAGCTATCCCGAAGGATTCCGCCTTGACAGCGTGGAATATCTGATGCACGGCCTTTGCCGCAGCTGCGCCGCCAAAGAAGCCTGAAAAGACCGCAGGCTTTATTTTTGCGGAAGCTCGTCGAGCAGAAAGCGCGTGGTGGGCGTATCCACCTTCACAATCTCTTCCGGAGTGCCCTCTGCAATTATCATACCTCCGTTGCGGCCACCGTCGGGACCGAGGTCAATGATATGGTCGGCGCATTTGATCACATCGAGATTATGCTCGATCACGACCATCGTGTTCCCTTTGTCGACAAGCTTGTTGATCACTTTCAGAAGCACGCGGATATCTTCGAAATGGAGGCCGGTGGTCGGTTCGTCGAGGATGAAGAGCGTTTTCCCGGTGTCGCGTTTCGCAAGTTCGGTGGCAAGTTTCACACGCTGGTTCTCGCCGCCGCTCAGAGTGCTCGAAGGCTGTCCGAGCTTTATGTAACCGAGGCCGATATCCTGAAGCACCTTGATCTTTTTCAGAATCGAAGGCACATTCTCAAAAAATTCCACAGCCTGGTTCACAGTCATCTCCAGCACGTCGGAAATCGACTTCCCTTTATAGCGCACTTCGAGAGTCTCGCGGTTGTATCTCTTGCCGTGACACTCCTCGCAGGGCACAAGCACGTCGGGCAGAAAGTTCATTTCGATGGTGCGGAAACCGTTGCCCCGGCATGTCTCGCATCTTCCTCCCGACACATTGAATGAGAAGCGGCCCGGTTTATATCCCCTGATCTTCGATTCCGGAAGCTCCACGAAGAGTTTGCGGATATCGGCGAAGACTCCGGTATAGGTGGCGGGATTCGAACGCGGCGACCGTCCGAGGGGCGACTGGTCGACAGTAACTATCTTGTCGATGTTTTCATCGCCCGAAATCTCGCGGTAAGGAAGCGGCTCCTGGAGGGAGTGGTAGAATTTCTTGCTGAGGATCGGCTGCAGCGTACCGTTGATGAGCGATGACTTGCCGCTGCCGCTAACTCCTGTGACGCATACGAATTTCCCAAGCGGAAGCCGCAGGTCGACATTCTTGAGGTTATGGCCCGTCGCACCCTTTATTTCGAGAAATTTGCCGTTGCCCTTGCGCCTTTCGGCCGGAACCTCTATCTCCCTGCCTCCGTTCAGATATGATGCGGTGAGAGTATCGGATTTCAGCATCGCTTCCGGTTTGCCCTGGAACACCATGTTGCCTCCTTTCTTTCCGGCGCCCGGACCGATATCGACGATATAGTCGGCCTCCTTCATGATGTCTTTGTCATGCTCAACCACGATGATCGAGTTTCCGTTGTCGCGCAACTGCTTGAGCGAATTGATCAGACGGACATTGTCGCGCTGATGCAGCCCGATTGAGGGTTCGTCGAGGATATAGAGCACATTGACGAGTTGCGAGCCGATCTGCGTGGCGAGGCGAATGCGCTGGCTTTCGCCGCCGCTGAGCGTGGCGCTGCTGCGGTTGAGCGAAACATAGTCGAGTCCGACGTCGAGCAGAAACCTGAGACGCGAACGGATCTCTTTTAGAATTTCCTCGGCCACAACCCTCTTGTTAGGATCGATTCTCTTCTCCAGACCGTCGGTCCAGGCATAAAGCTCGGAAATATCCATCGAGGAGACCTCGGCGATATTCTTGCCGTCGATAAAGAAATGAAGGGCAATCTTGTTGAGGCGAGAACCGCCGCATTCAGGACATACCGCCCGGGAATAGAATTGGCCGCTCCATTTGTTGGCTGCATGGCCGGCATCCTCGTCCTGCTGCATCTCGATATATTTTATAAGGCCGTCATAGCTCGCCGAGTATTTGCTGAATGACGTCGTGTCGCTGCTGATGTCGAGATGGGCGTCGGTGCCGTTGAGAATGTCGTTTACAGCTTCTTCCGGAAGGTCGGCCACAGGTGTTTTCAGCGTATGGCCATAGAGCTTGCAAATGGCGTCGATTTGCCAGAAAATCAGAGAATTCTTATATTTCCCGAGGGGAATGATCGCACCATCGTAGATTGATTTTTTCTTGTCGGGTATGATTTTGTCGATGTCGACGATATTGACAAACCCGAGACCTTTGCAGCATCGGCAGGCTCCTTTCGGGGAATTGAAGGAGAAGTCGTGGGGAGCGGGCTCGGGATATGAAAGGCCCGTCTCGGGATCCATCAGCTGCTGGCTGAAAGTCCTCGCTTCGCCGGATTCGGCGTCGAGAACCATCATCTGCCTGTCACCCTGTTTGAGAGCCGACTCCACGGAATCGCGCAGGCGCTGAAGATCATTGGCATTGGCGCGCAGGCGGTCGACCACCAGCTCCACAGAGTGGTTCTGATAGCGGTTGAGCTTCATTCCGTAGACAAGATCCTTGAGCTCTCCGTCGACGCGCACGTAGAGGTATCCCTTCTTGCGCATATTCTCGAAAAGCTCCTTGTAGTGGCCCTTGCGGTTTTTCACCAGAGGGGCGAGAAGATAAATTTTCTTACCGTCATATTCCTTTACGATGAGATCGATGATCTTCTCGCGGGTGTATTTCTTCATCGGCTGGCCCGAGAGATAGCTTCTCGCCTCGCCGAGGCGGGCGAACATGAGGCGGAAAAAGTCGTAGATTTCGGTTGTGGTCCCGATTGTGCTTCGCGGGTTTTTGTTGACCGTCTTCTGCTCGATGCTGATCACCGGAGAGAGGCCGGTGATCATGTCGACGTCGGGACGCTCCAGACTTCCGAGCATGTTGCGGGCATAGCTGGAGAACGTCTCGATGTAGCGGCGCTGGCCTTCGGCGAAAATCGTGTCGAAAGCAAGCGACGATTTTCCCGATCCGCTCAGACCGGTCACCACGCAAAGCTGATTATGAGGTATTGTAACATCGATGTCCTTGAGGTTGTGGACGCGCGCGCCGACCACCTCTACAGCATCGCTATATTTTTTGATCTCTTTCTTCACTATCTTCTTTTTTATCTGTTCACTCTCCTGCAAACTCCAGAAGGTTGCAAGGGAGGGCAAGTCTGCGATATGCAATTCAATAATTAATAACAAATATTATGCCATAAAGAGCAGGAGGATGAGCCGTCAAGGTCCATCCTCCTGTTAAGGCCATGTCTGACAAAAAATCGCGGAGGCTGGGGTCGCAGAATTGCGGCAGATTTGGTCTTCCGACGAAGGAGCAGCCTTACGGCTGTAACTGAGGAGGAAGGCCGAAGATGCCGTGATTCTGCGATGGTGTGGTAATTAAATCCACCGGATATTGAGTTGTGCTGATTTTAACAATTCAGACGCTTACGTGATACTATTTCATGACTGAAATGCGTTTTGACTGTCTATGAAATTAACAGATGAGTTCCAAAACGCAGTAGCACAGCTGCCTTCGGATCTTACAACAAGCCAGACGCGTCTGATACCGGACACTTGCCCGCCTCCTTGTGCGAAATTGCGCAAACATTCCGTCAAATCAATACTGAATGCGATATTCTATCTGATAAAATCGGGTTGCCAATGGCGAATGTTGCCGCCGCACTATCCAAACTGGAAGAGCGTCTATCATCATTATCGCTCGTGGACTGAGCGCGGATGGTTTCAGAAGCCGGCGCACTAACTGCTACTACGAGCAGTTCCTTCAAACAGCTGGCCATATGACAACAGCCGCCTGCATGATGTTTATGCTCCGCTACTTCTGAAATACCGGTTATGAATCAATCGAAAGACAGGCTGCATTGGTCGATGCGGTCGCTTCTGTCGTGCGCGAATGTTCCTTTGAAATGATCATCCTGTTAAAAAGTTGCCACTGCCCGGCGTCTGGGCGGCATATTTCGACGTTCTCTCCGGTCACAGCCGCGAGGCTGCTCCCTTCGAGAACGTCGAAATCTGCTCGCCCATACGCCGCCCCAGCCCCGCGATTTTTTGTCAGACATGGCCTTAAATTTCTTTATTGAGCTGCCCAAAAGGGGAAGTTATCAATCGTTGGTGATGATTCTGCGCGCGCCGACATAGCGTTTTTCGTAATATCCCTCGCATTCGTTGATTCTGACGCCTTTGATGCTGGCGTGGATGAACTTGAAGCTGCCGGTGGCGTTGTCGGCGCTCACGACGATGCCGACGTGGCCGACATTGCTGCCGCTGCTGCGGCTGGTGAAGAACACGAGGTCGCCTTTGCGGAGGTGCTTGCGGTCTACGCTCACTCCTTCAGTGTACTGATGGCGCGAACTCGGGCTGATGGAATAGCCGAACTGCTTGTAGACATAGCTTGAAAAGCCTGAGCAATCGAAGGCGTTGGGGCCCTTCATGCCGTGGCGGTAGGGCTTGCCGATATGGCGGTTGGCCTCTGTAAGGATGTCGGAAAGGAGATTGCTTGTCTCGCGAGAAAGCGGATTGGAGCCGAAGTTCTCTCTTGCGGCAACGTCATTTTTGAGCATGTCGCTCACCACTGTGGGATCCATTCCGGAATTAGTGTTGACGTTTGCAAGCTGCTGCCGGTGCATCCGCTCGTGCATGCTTCTGGCATGGCTTTTCGTCTGAGCGGCACCTGTTATAGAGACGCCTGCGATGAGAATCGCGGCAAGAATGTTTTTGATCATGATAAGAAAGTCGTTTTGTTGACTCCCCGGAAAACAAGGAAGAGAAAATCGTCCGATTTCCGGCTTCCGGAAGGGAGCGGGATGCCCTATCGTTAGCCTCCCATATATTAAGTTCGATGCAAAAGTATAAAAAGTTCAGCCATTTTCCAAATATGACAGTGCTAATTATCAGCAATTTAATTATTCTTAGCAAACGGCACAGGTTTCGCCGACCTGTGCAAAAACGGGCTGTTTTAGTATTATTACAGGTCGAATTAGCCGGTTTTCCCCGATAAAAATCACTTTTCAGCGCGGTCTGATACTATATTTTTGATTGAAAATCTCAAGTTCTATGTGAGTGTAAAGGTTTTTTAACATTTGATTGTTCAAAGTTTTTTATTATTTTCGCGTTAATTATCCGAAAAGCGTCAACTTAGACAACTTAACTTATAAACCTAAAATAATAATGAAGAAACTTCTCTTCGGGGCAGCCGCCGCATTGATGGCAGCCTCCCCTGCCGTGGCAAAAGACCGAATCACAGTAAATCCGAATGCCACCAACACCGAAACCATCCTCCACGCCTGGAGCTGGAATTTCCCCGAAATGGCTAAAAACATGAAAAACATCAAGGAGGCCGGTTTCACGATGATTCAGACATCCCCCGTCCAGCCCTGCTATTCTCCGGAAGGAAGCGGCAAGAAAATATTCGACGAGAACGTGAAGGAAGGGAACTGGTATTACTATTATCAGCCTACCGACTGGAAAGTCGGCAATTCGATTCTTGGCAGCCGCGAACAGATGAAGGAGATGATGGACTCCGCCGCCAAATATAATGTTAAAGTCATCGTCGACGTGCTTCCAAACCATACAGCCTTCGACATCGACGCTGTTTCCGATGATTTCTATAAAGCTGTGGGAGGTCGCGACAAGATGTATCACACCCACGGCCTCAACCCCATCAGAGATTACAACGACCGCTATCAGTGCGCTCTCGAAGGCACCGGCGGACTTCCCGACGTAAACACCGAAAACCCCGACTTCCAGAAATATTACATGGAGTTTGTCAACGACCTGCTCAGCCTCGGCGTACGCGGTTTCCGTTATGACACTGCCAAGCACATCGGCGTTCATTCCGATCCCGTCGATGCGGAAGCCGGCGTGAAAGTCAACGATTTCTGGGATGTCGCCACAGGCCGCAAGGCAGTGAAAGGCGTCAGACTCGCCGTGCCTTACGATTCGCTCTTCGTTTATGGCGAAGTGCTTCAGGACCGCAACGTGCCTGAAAAAGAGTATGCCGACTATTTCGGCCAGACTGCTTCGAGCTACGGTCTCGTTATCCGCGAGGCCCTCGAAAAGCACAGCGCGAAGGATATCGACCTCAAGAGCTTCTATCATGAGGCATCTCCCGAATACCTTACCACCTGGGTAGAGAGCCACGACACATACGCCAATGCCAACGAGTCGGCCCATCTCACCGATGAGCAGATCCGCTGCGGTTGGGTGTTCCTCACAGCCCGTCAATATGGCACCCCCCTCTTCTTCAGCCGTCCCGCCGGCAGCACACGTCAGAACTTCTACGGCAACAACGTTCTCGGCGCCCGCGGCAACGATTCTTTCATGGATCCCGAAGTAAGGGCCGTCAACAATTTCCGCCGCGCCATGAACGGCCAGAAGGAGGATCTTCAGAAATCCGACAATGGTCAGGTGCTCTTGGTGAACCGTGGCAAGAAAGGGGCTGCAATTGTCAATATCGGCACTTTTGCCAATTATGTAGACCTCCCCACCACTCTCCCCAACGGAACATATAAAGATCAGGTCTATGGCAAAGAGTTCAAGGTTAAAAACGGCCGCCTCAAAGGAATCGCCGCTCCCGAACGCTCCTACATCCTGATCAAGAAATAATATAACAAGAAACAAGAGTTGCAACCGCATTTGCCGAATCAGCAACCCTGCTCATATAATCCCGGCCCGTTCTCGGAGCCGGGATTATTCATTCAGACCGGATTTATTCTCGGGCCATTTAACATTTTTTGGTCGGCCTGCCGCAACAAAATTGGCACGCTATTTGTATCTTCCAATAGAGGCGATTCAATTGTCGCCATAACGATTGACAAAATCATATAACCTGAAAATTATAGAACCATTATGAACATCAAACCATTAGCCGACCGTGTTCTCATCGAGCCGACTCCGGCCGAAGAAACAACTCTCGCAGGCATCATCATTCCTGACTCAGCTAAAGAGAAACCCCTCAAAGGGAAAGTGCTCGCTGTCGGAAACGGCACCAAAGACGAACCGATGCAGCTCAGCGTCGGCGACGAAGTGCTCTACGGCAAATATGCAGGCACCGAAATCGAACTCGAAGGTGAGAAATATCTGATGATGCGCCAGAGCGACGTGCTCGCCATCATCGGCTGATAAGAAATCTGAGCAATCATAGATAGAAAAGATCATTTGACAATTATGGCAAAAGAGATAAAATTCAATATAAAGGCTCGTGAAGAGCTCAAGAACGGTGTCGACGCCCTCGCCGACGCAGTGAAAGTGACACTCGGCCCCAAAGGCCGCAACGTGATCATCGAAAAGAAATTCGGCGCTCCCCACATCACTAAGGATGGTGTGACAGTGGCTCGCGAAATCGAACTCGAGGATCCTTTCCAGAACATGGGCGCCCAGCTCGTGAAGGAAGTGGCTTCGAAAACCGGCGATCAGGCCGGCGATGGCACAACGACGGCTACCGTGCTCGCCCAGGCCATCGTCAACGTAGGTCTCAAGAACGTTGCTGCCGGTGCTAATCCGATGGACCTCAAACGAGGCATCGACAAAGCAGTTTCCGCTGTTGTAGAAGGCATCAAGGCCCAGAGTCAGGAGGTAGACAACGATTTCAAGAAAATCGAAAACGTCGCCCGCGTTTCCGCCAACAATGACGAGGAGATCGGCAAACTCATCGCCGAAGCAATGGAGAAGGTCTCGAAAGACGGCGTCATCACCGTTGAGGAGGCCAAAGGAACCGACACGACTGTAGATGTTGTAGAAGGCATGCAGTTCGACCGCGGTTACATCTCCCCCTATTTCGTCACCAACTCCGAAAAGATGGAATGCGAGATGGATTCTCCCTACATCCTTCTTTACGACAAGAAGATCTCGAACCTCAAGGACATGCTTCCGATTCTCGAGGCAGTTGCCCAGAGCGGACGTCCGCTTCTGATCATCGCAGAGGATGTCGACAACGAGGCTCTTGCAACTCTCGTCGTGAACCGTCTCCGCGGCTCTCTGAAGATTTGCGCAGTGAAGGCTCCCGGTTTCGGCGACCGTCGCAAAGAGATGCTCGAGGACATCGCAATCCTCACAGGCGGCACTGTCATCAGCGAAGTCAAGGGAATGCAGCTCGCCCAGGCCACGATCAACGACCTCGGCACGGCTGAGAAAGTAACCGTCAACAAAGACAACACCACTATTGTTAACGGTGCCGGATCGAAAGAGGCCATCGCTCAGCGCGTAGCCCAGATCAAGGCCCAGATCGAGACCACTACTTCAAACTATGACAAGGAGAAACTGCAGGAACGTCTTGCAAAACTCTCAGGCGGCGTGGCAGTGCTCTATATCGGCGCTCCTTCCGAGGTTGAGATGAAAGAGAAGAAAGACCGCGTCGACGACGCACTTTCCGCAACTCGCGCGGCAATAGCCGAGGGTATCGTTCCCGGCGGCGGCGTGGCTTACATCCGCACCCTCTCCAAGCTTGACGAGCTCAAGGGTGAGAACGACGACGAAACTACGGGTATCGCAATCATCCGCCGCGCCATCGAAGAACCGATGCGCCAGATCATGGAGAACGCCGGAGTCGAGGGCGCAGTTATCCTCCAGAAGGTGAAAGATGGCAAGGGAGACTTCGGTTTCAACGCCCGCACGGATACATTCGAGAACTTCTTCGAGACCGGCGTAATCGATCCGGCAAAGGTTACCCGCGTGGCTCTTGAGAACGCTGCCAGCATCGCCGGCATGTTCCTCACCACTGAGTGCGTGATCGCCGACAAGAAGGAGGAGACTCCCGCAGCTCCGATGCCCGCTCCCGGCATGGGCGGCATGGGCGGCATGATGTAAAAAGCTTCCCGAAATAATTCAAGACACAAAAAAAGGTCGCAGTCAGTGAACAGCGGCCTTTTTTTATAACCTCTTTCGAATGTTCAGATGTCTATTTGATTGTTAGGGAGAGCGCAAAGCATATATATTTCAACAATCAGTATTGATACACAAAATCCTACATCCCGGATTCATTCGATCCGGAATGCAGTATGCTGTGATTTTGCTGGCAGGGCTAACCTACCCGGCGGTATAAGTTGGTTTCCTTATTTGCCGGAGGGATTCTCCTTTTCGTGGTTATACCCCACCATGAAGCGGCATTGATCCTGAAGCGTCAGATTGTTCGGGAAACATTTTTTCGGGAGATAGAGCATTACCTCTCTCATCATTTTCTCGAAATTAACCTTTACCACAGGATCGGCGATTTTCTCAACGTTCGACGCGGAAATTTCTACCAATTCGGGAAAGATTTCCGCAGGGGAAACGTTTGCCTTATTGATATATTTTCCGGCGAAATCGATGTTGGGATCAGCCGTGTTCTGAAGTTCCTCCATATAAGCGAACAATCTTCCACAAAGATAGCCCGCATTTCTATTGTGAATGTCAATCATCTCTGTAAATGCATTTTCAGAAAAAACAATATCGGATTATGAGTCTTGATAGTAAAAAAGGAAACATCATCTCGATGTCTCCCTTTCATGTCAAAATTCATAAATCCATGTTGCCTTGGAAAGACTCGAACTCTCACAAACGGAACCAGAATCCGGTGTGCTACCATTACACCACAAGGCAATGTTTTAGTCCGTCGCTTCGAACTGTCTCGGGGTTGTTCCCTTTTGACACTGCAAAATTAGTGCTTATTTTTGATTCCACCAAATTTTCGTCCTTATTTTTTTACTTTTTTTCCGAAATTTTTTTGCAGTGCAGTCGGGAAAACGGGCAATTCAGTTCTTATCATTCTGTCGGTGTGGATGTTGAACCACCCGGAGCGTCTCCGCGCGATTTATAGTCGATGATGTTGATATCACCACCTTTTTTATATTTTTTGCCGTCGGCACCCTTCGCCTCGATCACATAATAGTAAACGCCTGACTTAACTTTCTTACCTTTATACTTGCCGTCCCAGCCGAGACTCGGGTCGCTGAAGTGGTAAAGAAGGTTGCCGTAGCGGTCGAATATCGAGCAGTCGAATGAAAGCAATGAGCGGTAGCCAACCTTCCATTCGTCGTTGATGCCGTCGTCGTTGGGAGAAAAGGCGTTGGGAATCCGAAGCTCCGACGAACCGATTCCTACAGTGTAGACATCGCCGTAGGCTTCGCAGCTGCCGTCGTTGTTGCTCCCGACGAACCTTACGTAATAGGTTCCCTCCTCATCGAAGGTATAGTCGAGGTCCTGCTGGTTGAACCTGTATGTGATATATTCGAAATTCTCGTCGTCGGCTATCTGCCATTCCTTATGAATGACCGCATCGGTAACAAAGGCCCGGAACGATATGTCGGCCGGCGCTGAACCTCCGAGATCGTAAGTCCCTTCCTCGCGAATTATGTTCGAGCCTGTTTCAGAGTCGTCATCGGGAAGATTGGTCTGCTCGGCGGAGGTATGCACCTCAAGACCATTCGCAATCACCGTAGGCGAAACGACGCTCTCCCCCATCCCCCATTCTTCAAGGAAACGGTCGCCTGAAATGGTGAACTCCGTGTCGCAATAAATCGGAGGATTGATCATAATCGGATTGGAGAGATGCGAAAGCACTTTCTCCTGCTCCTGAAGATCATAGTTTTCCGACTCCTCGTTCCAAACGAGAGTATTGTAGCTTACCTTTATGTCGCGGCTAAGCTCGCGCTGGCGACCGTCGATGGTATAATAATAGATCGGTTCGCCGCTCCCTGAGGTAGATATGCGAGTATTGTCGCATTCCTGTTCGGGATAGGCCGAAGCGCCGGTCAGAGTCAGCCTGTGGGAAAGATAGCCGATGAGCCAGATGTAGGTGGCGCGGTCTCCGTCTTGCAGAATATATCCCATTTCGCACTGCGGGTTGTCGATATATGCCGTCGTCCCGTTGTTGACCACGCCGACAGGTTCGGCATACCCTCCGCCGAGATTGCTATAGCGCATGGCGGTAAGATTCCCTTTCGTGCCGGAGATGACCATTCTCGACAACTCCGGGGCGCTATAGGCCACGTATATATGATCGAGTCCGGTGCTTTTCTCCGGAGTCACGGAGATGACAGTGTGGGTTTGGCCTTCAAACGATATCTCAAGCGCATTGGCTTCCGCGGCTGATGCCAGCGCGAGAAGGGAGCATATTTTAAGCGATAAGGATAATTTCATACTATTAAAACGCTCCGCATTCTCCATTATTTCCTTTCAGGAGCGGCTGATGCCGGATTTTCCGGTCGAGCGGGCCACGGGAAATTGGAAGGATTCAGGGTGAGATGGATGTTCTTATGCCCCATCCGCACCTCGACATATTCCGTCAGCCTCTTTCTTTCTGTCGGGTTCAACCCTTCCGGAGCGTTTACGAAGACCATGTTGACCGTGTCGACACTCTGGTAATCCACAGCCGAAGCCACCATCTGCGAGAGAGCTATGTCGCGGATCGTCGGGAACAATACTTTGATTTCCGGAGTGATCCTTACGCTTTCGTCGGTGAACTGCTTGTGGAGTGCCACCATCGCTTTCAGAGAGTCTATTTCCATTTGCCTGTCGGCAATCTCGGATTGCATGAGCTGATAGAACTTGTCGGCGCTCTCCTCTTTATATGAGCTGTTGTCGAGCGAGAAACCCTGCTTGATGTTCAGAATCGTTCCTCCGAGTCCAAGGGAATCGAGTTTGTTGACCATTGCCAACTGCAGCGAATCTTTCGGTAGCGCCTCGCCGATAAGCGTAACGTCGATATAGCGTTTTCCTCCGTCTACATATTCCTTATGGCTAAGAAGCTGAGTGTTGGGGAAAACCATCTCTTTCTGCACGAAGGCGTCGGCCTTCTGGAGGAAGATGCTGTTGCTTATCATCACCACTGTGAGATAGACAGAGATCCCGACCATGGCCACAATTACGGAATAGGCGATGGTCTGCACCCGTTTTGCGCGTTTTTCATTCTGATAGACCACATGTTTGAACTTCATCAGTTTCACCCCAATCCAGGTTGCCACGAGGATGAAGATCATGTTGGTGAGGAAGAGATAGAGGGCTCCGAGGAAAAATTTCATCTGGAGTGTGGCGAGGCCGTAGCCGGCCGTGCAGAGAGGAGGCATGAGAGATGTGGCGATCGCTACTCCCGGAAGCACCTGCCCTTTGTTTTTCGCCGCGATGCTTAGAATGCCGGCCGCTCCGCCGAAGAGGGCCACGAAAACGTCGTAGATCGATGGGGAGGTGCGGGCAAGCAGCTGGCTTGAACCCTCATATTGCGGTGAGATGAGAAAATAGAGCGCGGAAGCGAGCAGCGATCCAATCACGGCCGCCGATATATTTTTCAATCCTTTTGAAAGGAGGTTGAAATCCTGGATGCCGATGCCGAGCCCCATGCCGATGATCGGGCCCATCAGCGGAGATATGAGCATGGCGCCGATTATGACGGCCACAGAGTTGGTGTTGAGTCCGAGCGAGGCGATGAATATCGCGAAGATCAGGATCAGCAGCTGGCTACCCTTGAACGACACCGACGAACGTATGCTCGCCTCTATGTCGGCCTGCGATTCAAGATCGTTTTTGACGTTGAAGTAGCGGCCGAGATTTTTCAGCAACGTCTTGAATCTATCCTTCACCGACATTGCGGATGTTTCCGAAGAGGAAGAAACAGATGCTGTGCCCGTCGTTTTATTCTCGTTGGCAATGGCCGATATATCTTTTGATGGTTCTGAATTCATGTTTTTGAAAGTTTGGTCAGAGTGAAATCAAGTGAATAGACACATAGTATCAACAATCCGAACTGAAAAATTATCGAATCGTTGTCGAAATAGTCACCCTATATATGCTAAAAGCTCCTAAAAGGAAATATTGAAATTTGCAGAGACGGTTTTTTTACACTAAATTTGCATAATGTGCGAACTCGGTGCGCACATTCAACAGAGAAATACTTTTATCACCCGTATGGCTACAATAGATCTCAAGGGACTCGGAGTGGCGCTGATCACTCCCTTCCGCAAAGATAAAAATATAGATTTCAAGGCGCTGGAGAACATGGTCGAATATATTGTCGACAATGGCGCGGATTATATAGTGGTGCTCGGCACCACTGCCGAGACTCCCACCCTTTCCGAAGAGGAGAAGTGCGAAGTTAGGCGTTTTGTCGTGGAGAAGAATGCCGGCAGGGTTCCTCTTGTGGTCGGTTTCGGCGGCAACAACACGATGCGCCTTGTGGAAGAGATCAAATCAGCCGATCTTTCCGGGTTCTCGGCCATATTGTCGGCTGCGCCCTATTATAACAAACCGTCGCAGGAGGGAATTTATCAACATTTTCGCGAAGTTGCGCTCAATTCCGAGCTTCCGGTAGTGCTTTATAATGTGCCGGGACGAACGGGCATCAATATCAAAGCGTCGACCACTCTCCGGCTTGCTCACGAATTTGAGAATATCATCGGCATCAAGGAGGCTTCGGGCGATTTCAAGCAAATCGAGGAAATCATCAACCACAAGCCTGAGATGTTTCAGGTTGTGTCGGGCGATGACGCTCTTACCTATCCTCTGATTTCGCTCGGCGCCGTCGGAGTGATTTCTGTAGTCGGCAACGCCTTCCCGTCGGAATTCGGCAAAATGGTGAGGCTCTGTCTCGACGGCAATTTCAAGGAAGCCCTGCCTATCCATTACAGATTCTCGAGGCTTTATGACGAACTCTTCGTCGACGGCAATCCGGCAGGAGTTAAATCCCTGCTCCATTCTATGGGAATGATAGAAAATGAACTCCGCCTTCCGCTTGTGCCGACCAGAATGGAGACCGGCGACGAACTTCGCAATATCCTCGCCGAACTGATGCACCGTAATGATTGATCCGGCTACAGTTCAGCGCATCAAGGACACCGCCGACATCGTCGACGTGGTGAGCGATTACGTCCATCTGATAAAGCGGGGCGCCAACTATATGGGGCTCTGCCCTTTCCATAACGAGCGAACGCCATCCTTCTCTGTCAACAGAAGGAAAAATTTCTGCTATTGCTTCTCTTGCAAAAAAGGGGGATCTCCGGTCAACTTCATAATGGAAAAGGAGGGGCTCACCTATTACGAGGCCCTGCTTCATCTGGCCAAGAAATATGGCATAGAGGTGGTGGAAAAGGAGCTCACCGATGATGAGCGCAAGCGCCAGTCGGAACGAGAGGCGATGCTCCTTGCCAATGAATGGGCCATGCAGCAGATGGAATCCGACCTACGCGACACCGACGAAGGACGCGACATAGGTCTCGCCTACTTCACGCAGCGTCGTGTCACCGACGAAGCGATCAAGGCGTTCCATCTCGGATATGCCATCGACAATGGTCGCCATCTCGTCTCAAAAGCGCGCTCTGCCGGATATGATGTCGAAGTCCTGAAGAAGCTTGGGCTTATCGGCGTCTCCCAGGAGGGCGGCAGGGAATACGACCGTTTTAGAGGAAGGGTGATTTTTCCGATTCTTAACACAGCCGGAAAGACTATCGCTTTCGGCGGCCGCGACCTTAAAGGTGGACTGGCAAAATATATAAATTCACCGGAATCCGACCTTTATAAGAAGAGCAACGAGCTTTACGGAATCTTTCAGGCCCGCTCGGCAATTGTCAACGAGAACAAATGTTATCTCGTGGAGGGGTACATGGACGTTATCGGAATGTGGCAGTCGGGAATGAAGAATGTGGTGGCATCCTCCGGCACGGCTCTGACCGACGGCCAGATAGCCATGATCCATCGTTTCACCGACAACATCACCCTAATTTATGATGGTGACGCCGCCGGCATCAAGGCGTCGCTCCGAGGCATCGACATGCTTCTGAGCCATCGGCTGAACGTGAAGGTGCTCCTGCTGCCCGACAATGACGATCCCGACTCGTTTGCCAAAAAGCATACACCCGACGAGTTCCGGGAATATGTGGCAACCCACGAGACGGATATCATCCGGTATAAGGCAAACGTGATGCTCGCCGACATCAAAAACGATCCGCAAAAAAGGATTTCCGCAGTCAACAGCGTGGTTGAATCCATAGCCCATATTCCGGATCCGGTGTCGCGAGATGTCTACGTGCAGGAATGCAGCTCGATTCTCGGTATCCCCGACACCACGATAGCAAAATCAGTGGCTCGGGCGCGCGCTGTGCTTGTCGACAAATATAAGAAGGAACGCGAGTGGAAACGGGTTGCGTCAGATGCCGTAACCCGGCAACAGCCCGCCCCTCCCGCGCAGCAAGGGGGCGGAGCTACGGGTTCGCCTAATGTCGGTGTCGTGACCGCGCAGCAGCAGAGTGACCAATCGTCGCAACCATTGAATGCCCGGCCTCAGCAACAGCCGCAACAGGGAATTGCCGCTTCGCATAATGCCTTCTATCCTCTCGAACGCCAGGTGATGAAATATTGCGTGCGCTATGGTTTTTTGCGTTGCGTGATGTTGATTGACGAAAACGGCAATGCTTCGGGAGAATCGCTCGATGTGGTGGATTATGTAAGCGAAGAGTTGAAAGCCGACTCCATCACTTTCGGAATGTCGGTCTACAACCGTATCCTTTCTTTGCTTATCGACATGAAAGAGGAGTTCGCAAGATATATGGAACATGAAAATGCCAATATCGACGAAGAACTCAATCGGATGCGAAAAGAGGGGTTCGACAAAATTGCCGCTGAAGATCTGACGGTGTCGCAGATTGACTCCAAAGAGAAGAAACTGGAGGAAGAGCTATCCCGGATTCGTCAGGAAAAGATTATGGAGCTGACCCGCGACTATCCGGGGCGCCAGCTTGCCAGCCATGAGGATGACGAAGTCCGCAACGCCGCACTCGATTTGCTCAGGGAGCGCCATCAGCTGAGCGCTATCTATACGAAAGATGGTGCGGCGGAAAAGATTGAAGACCGTCTCCATATTCTCGTGCCCCGTGCCGTAGTGGAATGGAAAAGCGAACTGCTGAATATTCAGCTCAAGGAATTGCTGAAGAAATTCCATGACATTTCCGGCCATGGTGACCTTGAGGAGGAGCGTCGTCTGCAGATGCAACTCAATTCGCTGATGAAACTGCGTTCGGAGGTGGCCAAAAATATCGGCGAGAGAATCCTGCAACCCGACCGCAAATAATTCTATCCGCAAACAATTCTAACCTATAAGGCTGCGGACCTCGGAAATAAACTCCTCATCGTCCATGTCAAAGGGCAGCCAATGGATTTTGGTTCCCCGCTTTTCCATGCCCCGGAACCATGTCATCTGGCGCTTGGCAAACTGGTGGATTGCAGTTTCCAGATCGTGCACCATCTCATCGTATGAAATCCGGCCTATTGCATAAAGGGTGACAAACTTGTATTCCAGACCGTAATAAATGAGATTTTCAGCTTTGACACCGCTTTCGATAAGGCCTTTAATCTCTTCGACCATCCCTTCGTCGAGACGCGCGTGAAGACGGCGCGTGATCAAGGAGCGTCGCACATCGCGAGGCAAATCAATCCCTACAACCAGGCAGTCGAGCGGTTTGGCGCTATCGCGGCCGACGAAGGCCGCTTCTTCCGGATGCTGCCGGTAATATTCCTGGATTTCTATAGCTCTTATAGCCCGTTTTGCAGTGTCGGTGTCGGTGGTGTTGTGGAGTTCCTTGTATCCTGAAAGAATGGCGGTGAGCTCTTCGAGGCTTTTCCCTGCGAGAGACTCACGCAATGATTTGTTTTCCGGAACGTCGGGTAGACTCACGCCTCTCACTGCGTTCTCGACATACATTCCCGTGCCACCGCAAATCACAGGGATTGCGCCGCGCTGCTGAATATCATCGTAAGCCTTTCTGAAATCCTTGAGATAACGGTGGAGATTATATTTCTCGCCGGCGTCGGCTATGTCAATCAGGTGATACGGGATTTCGCAATATTCCTCGATATCCTTGCCGGTGCCTATATTCATGCCGCGGTAGACCTGTCGCGAATCGGCAGAGATTATTTCGCCGCCGATTTCCCGAGCGAGCATTACCGCGCGGCGTGTCTTGCCCGATGCGGTCGGCCCGACGATTGCTACTGACGACTTTCCCATTCTCCGTTGTTTTTCTTGCCGAAGCGTTTATGCCACCATCGGCGGATATGGAATCCTCGCGTGTCGGAATTGAACATCGAGATCCTTATCCATTTGTCGTCCTGGAAATCGTAGTTGTTCTTCCGGATGTCAACGAGGTCATAAGTCGGGGTGTAGGATTTTGCTTTTATCTTCCGATAGCCTCGTTCGTCAAAAAGTTTCTGGGTTATGATGATGGTAGTGATGCGCGTGATGTCTGACAGTAACGTCTTCGAAAGCCCCGTGGGACATTCGTTATAGACCATTTTCACGAAATCGAAGTCAAGCCATTCGCCGTTGAGCTTCATCACCGGGCACACTCCATCTTCCGGATTCACGAAATAGGCATACCGGAGAAGACGGTGCTTCATAATGTCTTGCGAGCGGCGTCCGAAGAGGAAACGGAGTTCTCCATCGTGGATCCCGCTCATACGCACCGCTATGTCGCGCACCTCCTGGGTGGTGATACCGTTCGCATTTCGCTTTGTGACAAACGGAGTGTCTGTTATTTGGTTATTAGGTGTCGACGGGTCGGCGGTTTGCGCGTTGAGAAATATCTTGTTGCCGCAGATTATGTAGAAACGAAGATATGTCTTGGAGGTCATATCGGAAAGTTCTTCCTCAGTGATGATCTCTCCGTTTTCCTTCAGTTCAAGGTAGATGTTATAATATCTGGATGCGAAATACAGAAGATCGAGCAAACAGAATATCAGATTGAGCCATAGGAAAACATACCAGTCGCGGCTGTTGATATTGATGTTGGCATAGACTCCGATATAATAAGCCCAAACCAAAACCGACAGGATGCCTGAAAACCAGATCAGGTTGACAAGCTGATATTTTGATTCAGAGGCGAGGATCTCACCGAGTTTGCCGCGCTCGATTGCCAGTCCTTTCGTCAGTTTGCAGTCGGTGCAGATTGTCAGGTTGCTTCGGCGCAGATAGACGATCAGAAGTGTCACGAAGCAAATCGGGTCGAGCAGTAAGGCCGGAATATATGGGTCGGCAAAAAAGGATAGTTCCTGCGGAATCTTTATTAAGTTCCAGATGTTTAGAACATTCAGGATAATAGAGATGAAAGAATAGGATATCATGCAGAAGAAGAGAGAGTAAGGCACCATCATGCACGACGACTGCTTGCTCAGCTTGTTGTTGTAGACAAACGTGTAAAGCACAGCAGCGGAAATCAGGCCTACAATCGGAGAAAAGTAGAACGGCAGAAGCCTCGACAGGAAAAGACTTCCCATCAAGACAAGCAGACCGATCGCGAAATTCTTATATATCGCAATCAACTGCTGACCGTTTACTTTTTCCAGTTCTTTCATGCTGTTATAAGCTTATATCTTTTTCTATCTCTATCCTTCTTCCTTATTTCACCTCTTTCTCAAGGAAATCCATTATTTTACGGAAAAGCATTGTGCGGGCGTTGCACATTCCGAGGCTGTGCTCGAAACCTGTAAGCGCCATCATGTCGAATATCTTTCCTTCGTAGTTGAGCTTCGAGGTGAATTTCAACGTGTTGTAGAAATGCACATTGTCATCGCTTGTGCCCGACATGATAAGAAGGCGGGCCTTGAGATTGTCAGTGCGGTTGAGTGTCGAAGCTGCCGTATAACCCTGCTCGTTCTGCTGGGGAGTTGTCATGTAGCGCTCCGTATAAATCGAGTCGTAGAAACGCCAGTCGGTTACGGGCGCCATGGCGATTCCGGCTTTGAAACGGCAATTCGGGTCGGTGAGCTCCATAAGGGTCATATATCCGCCATAGCTCCACCCGAAGCATGCCGTGCGGTCGGCGTCGATATATGGTAGCGACGAGAAATAAGCGGCTCCGGCAAGCTGGTCGGCGGTCTCATACTGGCCCAGACGGCGATAAACCGAAGTGGCCCATTCGCGGTTGCGGTTGCCTGTGCCCCGTCCGTCGACTGCCGCTACTATGAATCCTTGGGAAGCGATATAGTAAACTCCTTCCATGCGCCAGCGGTTGGCTACCTCCTGGGAGTCGGGTCCGTTGTATTGAGTCATCAGCAGAGGATAACGCTTGGAGGCGTCAAAATCAGTCGGCTTGATAATGTAGGCGTCCATCTCCTCGCCGGCAGCGTTCTTCACTTTCAGAAATTCCTTGCGGGGTGCAGATGCATATTTGGCGGCATATTCCTCATTCTGCTCAAGCTTTACTACTGTTTTCCCCTTGTTGTTGCAGATGGAATATTGGTTGGGAGTGGTCGCGTTGCTGTAGTTGCGGAGATAGTATGAGAAATTCTTGCTGAACGATGCCGATTCCGTCCCTTCCCCGGGATTGAGCATCGTGACGTTGCCGTTGCGATCCACGCAGCTTACATTGCGGTTGATCGCGCCGTTCTGGGTGGTCTGGATGTAGCGGCATCCGTTTTTCGGATCGCGACCGTAATAAGCCGTCACGTTCCAGTTCCCTTTTGTCACTGTGCGCAGCAGATTGCCGCTGTAGTCGTATTCATAAAGATGGCGGTAACCGCTGCGTTCGCTTCCGATCACAAACGATGTCTCGCCATAATCCACCATCTGATAAGCCGTAGGATTCAGCCATGCCTCGCTCTTTTCCTGGAGCACGAGGTGCGCAACCGTCGAACCGGGATTCACCTTGTAAAGGCGCAAATCGTTCTGGTCTCTGTTGAGCACCATCACCATCAGGTCGCGGCCTGCTCCGTCGAATGAGAATGTCGGGATGTAGTTGCCGCTCAGAGGTAGATCCATCTTCTTGGTGGTGCGGTTGTCGATGTTGTAGGCATACATTTCGACTGCGGAATTCGGATATCCCGCAAGAGGATATTTATAAGAATATGCGGCGGGGTATTCGTCGCTCAGCGGATTTTCCTCGCAATAGCTTTTGTATTGGTCGAACGAATAGACAGGCACATCGCTCTCGTCGAAGCGGATATATGCCAGAGTATTGTCGTCGGCGCTCCATGCCATGGCAAAGTCCATGCCGAATTCCTCTTCGTATGCCCAGTCGGGTATGCCGTTGATGACTTTGTTGATTTCGCCGTCGGATGTGATGGCTTTGTCTGTGCCGTAATCAAGATTGGAGATGAAGATGTTGTTACCGCGCACGTAAGCGACACTGCGGCCGTCGTGAGAAATGACAGCCCCTCGCTGCGCGCCACCGGTGGAAACCCGCTGGAGAGTGGAACGCATCACATCGTAGACATAATATTCGGCTGTGAAAGACCTACGGTATATTTTAGTCGAATTGTTCCAAAGCAGAATCTTCTTTTCGTTGGGGCTCAAAGTGTATCCTTCAAAATCATCGATCTTTACGTCGCCTTTGACTCCGTCTAACGAAAAGAGCGTGGATATTTTCTGGCCGGTCTTATAACTGAAGACCTCTATCGATCTTCCGTCTTCAGAAATGGCGGCATAGGTGACTCCATCGTTGAGCGGAGTCATCTTCTTAACTCCCTCGGGCGATGTGATTGAAGGGGAACAATAGTCGTCGGGAGTAAGTGCCTGCGCATTGGCTCCGAAAGCTATGCTTCCTCCGGCCAGAGCGGCCATCAATATCTGCTTTATCGGTTTCATCTGTTGTAAGTCGTTTAGTGGATTTATGATTTAAGGTTGAACGAATCAGTCAGGAGGAACATGGATATTTCCTCCTGACCGATCGGTATCAATAAGATCTTGCGAAGAGCACCCGGCGTGCCGAGGGCTTTCCGGTCACCATGCAGACACCAGGAGTCTCGTCGCCTTCAAACGGAATGCAACGGATGGTGGCCTTCGTCTCCTCTTTGATTTTCTCTTCAGTTTCAGGTGTGCCGTCCCAGTGGGCCAGGATAAATACGCCATCCTCTATGCGTTTCTTGAACTCGTCGTAGCTATCGACCTCAATCGTGCGGCTTTTGCGGAGTTCGAGGGCGCGGTTGAAGAGTGCCGTCTGGATGTCGTCGAGCTCCTTGACAATATGGTCGGCGATCCCTTCGAGGGGGAGGGTCTCTTTCTCGAGAGTGTCGCGGCGCATGAGTTCGACGGTGCCGTTTTCGAGATCGCGCTCCCCTATCGCAAGTCTTACCGGAACACCCTTCACCTCATAGTCGGCAAACTTGAATCCGGGGCGTTTGTTGTCGGCGTCGTCATATTTCACGCTGACGCCCTTCGACCGGAGCTCTTTTACGAGCGGCTCGACATGTTCAGATATTCTCTTCAGACCTTCTTCGTTTTTATAGATAGGAACGATCACAACTTGAATCGGGGCAAGCTTAGGAGGAAGCACAAGGCCGTTGTCATCGCTGTGGGTCATGATGAGAGCGCCCATCAGTCGGGTAGATACTCCCCATGACGTGGCCCATACATATTCAGGCTTGTTCTCCTTGTTCATGAAAGTCACGTCGAATGCTTTGGCGAAGTTCTGGCCGAGGAAATGGGATGTTCCCGACTGGAGGGCTTTTCCGTCCTGCATCATTGCCTCGATGGTGAAAGTGTCGAGCGCACCGGCGAAACGTTCGTTGGCCGACTTGACGCCTTTTATCACAGGCACAGCCATATAGTTTTCCGCGAAATCGGCGTAGACGTCGAGCATCTTGCGGGCCTCCTTTTCAGCTTCCTCTTTGGTGGCGTGGGCAGTGTGTCCCTCCTGCCAGAGGAATTCCGCCGTGCGAAGGAACATGCGCGTGCGCATCTCCCAGCGGAACACGTTGGCCCACTGGTTGATCAGCAGCGGAAGATCGCGGTAACTGTGGATCCAGTTCTTATATGTGTTCCAGATGATAGTTTCTGACGTGGGACGGATCACGAGCTCCTCTTCGAGACGGGCCTCGGGGTCAACCACCACGCCGTTGCCTTCCGGATCGTTCTTAAGACGGTAATGGGTAACAACGGCACATTCTTTGGCAAATCCCTCCACGTGATCTGCCTCGCGGCTGAGGAACGATTTCGGGATAAGAAGCGGGAAATAGGCGTTCTGATGACCGGTTTCCTTAAACATCCGGTCGAGTTCATGCTGCATCTTTTCCCAAATTGCATATCCATAGGGCTTGATTACCATGCAACCTCTGACTGCCGACTGCTCGGCGAGGTCTGCCTTGATAACAAGCTCGTTATACCATTTCGAATAATCGTCTGATCTTTTCGTGAAGTTCTTTAATTCTTTTGCCATCTTGAGATAATATTTTCTTCTCTGTTGTTCTAATTCTTATCCGTGCGATATGTTCCCCCGATTTCCGAGCATTTCTACCGGGAGTAAGATCTGCCGGGGAAAATGTTCTTGTATCGCAGGAACAAGCGGTAATGATGAAGCTGTTTAGTGCATGTCGGCTGTTGCGTCAGAGACTAAACATAAACACGTCTTCCCATTCTTACTGCAAATTTAGATAAAAATTTTGAGATTTCTACACCGGCAACATAAAAAAACAAG
>CAJMNI010000040.1 GCA_905214735.1 uncultured bacterium
TCATCGAAAAATCGGTCAAGTGAAATACGCTTTAATTTAATTCATCCAACAGGTTGACCTATTATTGACGTAGCACACGACACATCACTAATCACAATTTTTGGACGGGGAACCCGCTTTGGGGTTCATGCTGACTGGTTGGCGGGCCCCGGGTTGACTCGGCCGGTCTACGCCCGGCCTCGCTAACCCGGGGTTTCCGAGATGCAGCCACCTTCGGGGCTGGGCGTCTTAACGCACGGATCGGGCCTCTTCCTGCGCATTGGCACTAATAGCTTTAAGGGGCCTATTCGCGCCTATTCAGGCTATTTCGCTAAAAAATCGGAAGAGCGTTTCGGTTTTTACGGATTTTTACCTATTTTTGCAGTTTGAGAAAAACCTAAGGTTAAGATTATATTCAAGCAGTTATTATAGTTTATGGACACCATCGCAAAAGAGGGGGCTGCCGCTGCAGGCAGCGAGAACCCCGCAGCTGAGGGGGGATTGAGTTTTGTCGAACAGGAGATCGCCGCCGATCTCGCCGCCGGTAAGAACGGCGGACGACTCAACACCCGTTTCCCGCCCGAACCCAACGGCTATCTTCACATCGGCCACGCCAAGGCTTTCATCATGGATTTCGGTGCGGCCGAGAAGTTCGGAGGCACTTGCAATCTCCGCTTCGACGACACCAACCCCCAGAAGGAGGACACCGAATATCGCGACGCCATCATGGAAGACATCCACTGGCTCGGCTACGACTGGGGCGACCGCCTCTATTACGCCAGCGACTATTTCCCGAAGCTCTGGGATCTGGCCGTGCGCATGATCAAGGAGGGTAAGGCTTATGTCGACGAGCAGAGCAGCGAGGAGATCGCCCGCCAGAAGGGAACTCCGACGCAGCCTGGTCAGAACTCCCCTTTCCGCGACCGCCCCGTCGAGGAAAACCTCGACCTCTTCGAGAGAATGAACAAGGGTGAGTTCGACGAGGGTTCGATGGTGCTCCGCGCAAAGATCGACATGGCCAGCGACAACATGCACTTCCGCGACCCGATCATGTATCGCATCATCAAGACGCCCCACTGGCGCACCGGCGACACCTGGAAGGTCTATCCCATGTATGACTTCGCCCACGGCCAGAGCGACTATTTCGAGGGCGTGACCCATTCGATCTGCACGCTCGAGTTCGTGCCCCACCGTCCGCTCTACGAATATTTCGTGAAGGAACTCGCCGACGAGAGCTATTGCCCCCGCCAGATAGAGTTCAACCGCCTCAACCTCACCTACACCGTGATGAGCAAGCGAAAGCTGCTGCAGCTCGTGAAGGAGGGTCTGGTCAACGGCTGGGACGATCCCCGAATGCCGACCCTGCGCGGTCTGCGCCGCCGCGGCTACACCCCGCAGTCGATCAAGAACTTCGTGCGCAGCATCGGCTATACCAAATATGAGGCCCTCAACCATATCGAGCTTCTCGAGCACAGCGTGCGCGACGACCTCAACGCCACCGCCACGAGGGTGAGCGTGGTGCAGAACCCTGTGAAACTTATCCTCGACAACTATCCCGAGGGCAAGACGGAGATGATGCAGATGGAGAACAACCCGGAGAATCCTTCGGAAGGTAGCCATGAAATGCCGTTCACCCGCGAACTCTGGATCGAGCGCGAGGATTTCATGGAGAATCCCCCGAAGAAATTCTTCCGTCTCTCGCCCGACAAGGAGGTGCGCCTCAAGGGTGCATACATCATCAAGTGCACCGGTGTTGTGAAGGATGCAGAGGGGAACATCACCGAGATTCATGCAGAATATGATCCGGAGACCCGCAGCGGTCTTCCCGGCAGCGACCGCAAGGTGAAGGGCACGCTCCACTGGGTGTCTGTTCCGACTGCCACCCGCGCCGAAATCCGCGACTACGACCGACTCTTCGCCGTGGAGAATCCTTCGGCCGAGGAGGGCGACTTCCGCGACCTGCTCAATCCCGATTCGCTGAAGATCCGCGACAACGCGATGATCGAACCCTGGCTCGCCGCCCGTCTGAAGGCCGGCGACCACTATCAGTTCCAACGCCTCGGCTATTACGTGGTCGATCCCGACACTACTCCCGACCACCCGGTGTTCAACAAGACCATCGGCCTGCGCGACACGTGGGCCAAAGAGATGAAGAAACAGTAATCCTACATAAATCCCCAAAAGCGGGCGGAACAACCATCAGGAAGTTCCGCCCGCTTTCTCTATCTTTTCCTGCGCCGTTTATGCAGCGCCTGCAATTCAATTATCGTTAACCGTTCTGAAATTCATCGGCGGCAAGCCGGTTGCCGGATGGGGTCAGCGTCAGCCGAAGGGGAAAATCGGTCAGAAGCACTCCGGCCTCCTCCCCTTCGCAACTCCTGATCTCATAGTCGCTGACTTCCACGATCTCTCCCCTTCTCAGCCGGGAATAGACCTCCCCTGCACTCTCTGAGAAATCGAACGTCAGGATCGGCCTGACATAATTCCTGCAACCACCGTTTGCGGCATCATGGACGGCGAGCCGCAGTGTCATCAGCTTTATCCGGGCCATATCACAGTGCAGTTTCCCAAAGGGGTAATTTCAAAGGTTATCGGTCGTGTCAGATTCCACCTTCTCGATCTTCGCGCGGGCAGGACGCCTCCACGTGCGCTGCGAATTGATGTTGTAATATTCCATCGTGTCGAGCGGAAGGGTGCGCAGCGAAAGCGAGTCGACCCATAAAGGAAGGCTCCAGCTGTCGTCGACCGTCATATAGCCGAACACGTTCTTCACCGTGCGGCCGGTGTCG
The DNA here is from genome assembly GCA_905214735.1 of uncultured bacterium. Lineage (GTDB taxonomy): Bacteria > Bacteroidota > Bacteroidia > Bacteroidales > Muribaculaceae > Lepagella. The sequence continues at coordinate 2,769 of CAJMNI010000040.1, forward strand.
GTCTGCAGGGTCAGCTCGATGCGCCGCGAACCGCCGATCTTGCGGTAAAGATAAGATCTCACCCCGTTGTCATACTCCACTCCGAGAACTGCCTGCGTATTGGTGGAATTGCGCAGGCGCATCTTCCAGGCGATCCTTTCGCCCGGCTTGAGGTCACCGGCCGGGATCGAGAAGGAGAGCCCGTTTTCGCCCGAACGGTCGGAAATCAGCGAATGGCGCGAATATGGCCAGAGGTCGCCCGTGGAATTGTCGGCGGCCGCCACGCCGGTCATCTCCCGGCGCTCCTCGGCGATCAGTTTCTCCACCCGGGCATACATCTCGCGATATTCATCGACATTCCGCCCGTAATAATCCATCGTGGCGTCGAACTCCTTGCGCTTCACTCCGTGCTTCTTGAGCACGTAAGCGATCATCGCCTCCTTTTTATCCGGATTGTCGATATATGCCGGATTTGCCTGCAGATAAGCCTCGGCGAGCTCGAGATCGGCCACGACGGGAGCCATCTCCTTGTCGGATAGGACTCCCTTAGGGCGCCGCGTACATGCCGCCGACGCAAGGAGAAGTGGGATTGCCAGGGCTATTATCCAACCGCGTTTCATTCTTTTCCGTCGTGAGAGTTTCCGTTGTCGCCGCCTGTCCCGGCGCCCTCCTCTTTCTTCTTGTTGCCGAGAGAATTGAAGGCAATCGAGACATCGCGCGAATAAATGAATATGAGCATTCCGACCCCGACGCATATCGAGGCGTCGGCGATATTGAAAATGAAGGCGAAGAATTCGAAATATTGCCCTCCGCAGAAGGGCATCCATTCAGGCCAGTAGAAGTCGAAGAGGGGGAAATAGAGCATGTCGACAACGCGCCCCTCGAACCAGGTGGAATATCCTCCGTCGGGTGGGAAAAGCTGCGCCACGGCCGGCGGCATCGGGTCGTCGAAGATCACGCCGTAGAAGACGCAGTCGAAGATATTTCCGGCGGCTCCGGCGGCTATCAGCGCTACCGACACTATGAAGCCGGTGCGGAGCGACGCGACACGCCTCATCCTCACCAGGAACATTATCAGCAACGCCACCGCCGCTATGCGGCCGAACGTCAGGAAGAGTTTGCTCCAGAGCTCTATACCGAAGGCCATGCCGTTGTTCTCGATAAACTTCAGATGCCACCAGGGAGTGATCTCCACATCCTCTCCCCACGCGAAATGGGTCTTCACCCAGATTTTCAGCGCCTGGTCGGCTATCACCACCAGCGCCACGATCGCCATGGCGAGCAGCAGGGAATGGCGGTGGAAAAACGAGACCTTGCCGTCGGGCCCGAGCGGTCCGGCGACAAGGTTTTTATTACTCTCAGTCATGATTCATTTTTTACGACACAAGGTCTTAGATTTTGTTCACCCGTGCCAGAACCTTGGTTCCGTCGATGTCGAGTTCGGTGATGTCTGCTCCCTCGAGCTCATCCTCAAGCCTGATGGAGGATGCGAGTACCTGGGCGGAGATATAGTCGCCGAATGCGGCCAATGCCTCCTTCACCCCTTCGTTGCCCGAAAGAACCACGTCGACCTTGTCGGTGATGTCGAATTCGGAAGCCTTGCGGATGTTCTGGATGCGGTTGATCAGTTCGCGGGCCATACCCTCGTTGCGAAGCTCGGGAGTGACCGTCACGTCGAGAGCCACGGTGATGTTGCCGTCGTTGGCCACCTGCCAGCCCGGCACATCCTCGGGGATGATCTCGACGTCGTCGACCGTAACCACCGGTGCTCCGGCGAGAGCCTCGAATGTGAAGCTTCCGTTTTTCTCCAGCTGAGCTATATCCTTCTGGCTCATCGAGGTGATGGCCTTGCCGAGGTCTTTCATGATCTTGCCATAGCGCGGGCCGAGCTTCTTGAAGTCGGCTTTCACACGCTTCACCAGACCGCTCTCCTCGTTGTCAACAAGCTTCAGCTCTTTCACGTTGACCTCGTCGAGGATGATCCTCTCCACGGCCTCGAGCTTGCGGCGCTGGGCGTCGTCCACTACGGGGATGAGCAGCGTGCGGAGCGGCTGGCGCACCTTGAGGTTGACCTTGCGGCGAAGGGCGAGCACATTGGAAGTCACATCCTGAGCCAGACGCATCCGTTCCTCGAGATCGCTGTCGATCGCGCTCTCGTCGGGCGTCGGGAAATCGGCAAGGTGAACGGAGGCGTAGGTGTCTCCTTCGAGCACGGGAGCCATCAGGTCGCTGTAGAGGCGGTCGCTGTAGAAAGGCGCGAAGGGCGCCATCATCAGCGCGATCTTTTTCAGGCACTCGTAGAGCGTCTGGTAAGCGGCGAGCTTGTCGGTGTCCATCTCTCCGCTCCAGAAACGTTTGCGGTTGAGGCGCACATACCAGTTGGAGAGATATGAGCCGACAAATTCGTCGATCGCGCGGGCGGCCTTCGTGGGCTCGTAGTCGTCGAGATCGGCGCGAACTTCCTTCACAAGCGAGTTGAGAAGCGAGAGTATCCAGCGGTCGATTTCCGGACGATCCTTCACGGGCACCTCTTTCTCGGCGCCGGTGAAACCGTCGACGTTCGCATAGAGGGCGAAGAATTTATAAGTGTTGTAGAGTGTGGAGAACAGCTTGCGGCTCACTTCCGCCACACCCTCTTCGTCATATTTGAGGTTGTCCCAGGGCGAGGAGTTGGAGATCATATACCAGCGCACCGGGTCGGAACCGAATTTCTCGATGTTGCCGAAGGGATCGACGGCGTTGCCGAGGCGCTTCGACATCTTGTTGCCGTTCTTGTCGAGCACCAGACCGTTGGAGATCACTGCCTTGTAGGCCACGGAGTCGAACACCATGCCGGCGATGGCATGGAGCGTGAAGAACCAGCCGCGCGTCTGGTCGACGCCTTCGGCGATGAAGTCGGCGGGATAGACCTCGCCCGAGTCGAGAAGCTCTTTGTTCTCGAAGGGATAGTGGATCTGGGCATAGGGCATCGAACCGGAGTCGAACCAGACGTCGATCAGGTCGGTCTCGCGCTTCATCGGACGCCCTGTGGGGCTGACGAGCATGATCTCGTCGACATAGGGACGGTGGATGTCGAAACGGTCATAGTTCTCGGCCGTCATCACTCCGGGCTCGAATCCTTTCTCTTTCAGAGGATTGCTCTTCATCACTCCGGCTGCCACAGCTTCCTCGATCTTATTGTAGAGCTCCTTATACGAACCGATGATCATCTCCTCGCGGCCATCTTCGGTGCGCCAGATCGGGAGCGGGGTGCCCCAGTAGCGCGAACGCGAGAGGTTCCAGTCCTGAACGTTCTCGAGCCATTTGCCGAAACGTCCGGTGCCGGTCGAGGCCGGTTTCCATTTGATGGTCTCGTTGAGCTCGAGCAGGCGCTCGCGCGCTTTCGGAGTGCGGATAAACCAGCTGTCGAGCGGGTAATAGAGAATCGGCTTGTCGGTGCGCCAGCAGTGCGGATAATTGTGCACATGCTTCTCAGTGCGGAATGCCAGGCCTGCCTTCTTGAGTTCCATGCAGAGCGCCACGTTGAGGTCTTCGGCGGCGTTGGCTGCCTTTTCATCATATTTTCCGCCGGGATTATATTTCGGATCGTAGGCGTTTTTCACATATTCGCCGGCATGCTGCTCATAGAGAGGGAGATCGACGCATTTCTCCACAAATTCGGGAGCTAACTCGTCGACCACATAGAATCTTCCCTTCAGGTCGACCATCGGACGGGTCTCGCCGCGGCGGTTGATCATGAAGAGCGACGGGATGCCGGCGTCTTTGGCCACCTTGGCGTCGTCGGCACCGAATGTCGGCGCGATATGCACGATTCCCGTACCGTCGTCGGTCGATACGTAGTCTCCGGGGATCACACGGAATGCGCATTCGGAGATCTCCACGAAGCGGTCGGTGCCCGATTCGTAGCATTTCTCGGGATGAGCATCGGCATACTCCCTGACATAATCGGGAGCGATGTCGTCGACTTTCATGGTCGGCTTCACCCAGGGCATCAGCTGCTTATAGTGCATGCCCACAAGTTCGGAGCCTTTCCAGCGGCCAACAATCTGATAAGGCGCTACCTTGTCGCCGGCCTTGTAGCCGTCGAGCGGCAGCTTGGCGCCATCTTTCTTGAAATATGAGCCGACGAGTTCCTCGGCCATGATCACGGTGATCTTCTCCGCAGTGTAGGGATTGTAGGTGCGCACGGCCACATAGTCGAATTTCGGGCCGACGCAGAGCGCCGTGTTCGAGGGGAGGGTCCAGGGAGTAGTTGTCCAGGCTATGAAGGAGGGGGTGCCCCATCCGGTCATCTCAGGCTTGGGGTCGGCCACTTCGAAAAGCACCGTGGCCGTGAGGTCCTTCACGTCGCGGTAGCAACCGGGCTGGTTGAGCTCATGCGAGCTTAGTCCGGTGCCGGCTCCCGGAGAATAGGGCTGGATGGTATATCCCTTGTAGAGATAACCTTTGTCGTAGAGCTGTTTCAGAAGCCACCACACCGACTCGATGTAACGGTTGTCGTAGGTGATGTAAGGGTTGTCGAGATCGACCCAGTAACCCATCTTGTGGGTGAGGTCGGTCCATTCCTTGGTGTATTTCATCACCTCGCGGCGGCAGGCGTCGTTATATTGGTCGACAGAAATTTTCTTGCCGATATCCTCTTTGGTGATACCGAGGGTTTTCTCCACGCCGAGTTCCACGGGAAGGCCGTGGGTGTCCCAGCCGGCCTTGCGCTTCACGTGGAAGCCGCGCATCGTCTTGTAGCGGCAGATGATGTCTTTGATCGTACGCGCCATCACATGATGGATGCCGGGCATGCCGTTGGCCGACGGCGGCCCCTCGAAGAAAACGAATGTCGGACACCCTTCGCGCTCGCTCATGCTCCGCTCGAAAAGGGTGTGGTCGTCCCATACGCGCAGCATCTCCTTGTTGATGTCTGACAAGGAGAGCTGTTTGCTGTATTCCTGAAATTTCTTGCTCATATATGTCGGTTGGATTGTTTGCTGTTTATTTCTCGAACAGGGTTAAAATTTGCCCCCTTTGGCTCCCTTGGCCCCTTTGGTGCCTCCGCCGAGGGCGAAGATGTTATGGTCGTAGGTAAACGTCTTGCGTTCGATGGCGCGCTTGCGGCTCAGGGCGAGCGACACGAGCTTGTCCATCAGCTGAGTGAACGTTATGCCCGAGGCCTCCCAGAGATAGAAGGAAAGCGATCCGGGGATGGTGTTGATCTCGTTGACGTAGATTTGGCCGTCTTTCTCGTCGATCATCACATCGATGCGGCTCACGCCGTGGCAGGAGAGCACGCGGAATGTCTCGCCGGCTATGCGGCGGATCTCTTCGCTCACGCTTTCGGGAAGGTCGGCGGGGATGCGCTTGTCGCTGCTCTGCATTCCGGCGTTGGTCTTCGTGCCTCCCATATATTTGTCTTCGTATGAGAGGAACTTGCCGGTCTTGATCGGCTCTTCGCAGACGGAGCTCTGATGGTCATCGGCGTCGCCGAGAACCGAACAGTTGATCTCCTTGAGCTGCTCGATCATGTGCTCCACGATGATGCGCTGCGAGAATTTCTCGGCGTTGTCGATCTTCGCGATCAGTTCCTGACGGTTGGCCGCGGTGCCGATGCCGACCGACGATCCGAGGTTGGCCGGCTTAACGATCACCGGATAGCCGAGCTTCTTCTCGATTTTCTCGACCAGGGCGTCGCGACCGGAGTTCCACTGGCGGTCGGTAAACCAAACGTAGTCGACCACCGGAATCCCCTCTTCGCGGAGAATCATCTTCATCGTGATCTTGTCCATGCCGTTGGCGCTCGAAAGAGTGTTGCAGCCGGCGAACGGAATGCCGATCGTCTCGAGAAGGCCCTCGAACACGCCGTCCTCACCGTTGGTGCCGTGGAGCACTGGAATGGCCACATGCAGCTCGGCGGCCACGGGATTCTTCTTCGAGAAGAGACCTGTGTTGACCTTGTAGAGATTGAAGTCGCCATATTCCGGACGCATGAAGACCTCTTCGGCCTCTTCGGTCACCCTCTTCATGTCGCGATAGTTGCGGATGTCGAGAAGGTTCTGGCCCGTATACCAGCGTCCCTGCTTCGAAATGTAAATGGGGACTATGTTATATTTCTCCTTGTCGAATGCATTGATTGCCTGAAGGGCCGAAATCACGGAGATCTCATGTTCCACCGAACGACCTCCAAAAAATACTGCTACGTTTGTCTTCATTGCTTCGTTAATTCTATGTCCGCAGGGTTAGTAATACGGACATGCGCATATTAAAGCGCAAAATTACGCAAAAAAACCGACATTATGAAATGTCGGTCAGTTCATTTTAGTCATTTTAGTTTTGGTCTTGCTTCCGCGGAGAAGTTCATTCTCAGGTCAGGGAAGCACGGCGATGCTCGGGAGGATCGGTTCGCCGAGCGTTTCGGCAAGCCTCTCCTCTACTTTCGCGGCTATCGGCGCCGCTTGCTCCACGGTGAGACTGCGGTCGACTGCGATTCCTACGTCGGGAATGACATAATGGCCGTTGCGACGCACCCGCAGATATTTCACTTCTCTCACCCCGTCGACATTCTCCACGGCGCGGCGCACCTCCGCAAGCCTCTTCACCGGGATGGATTTCTCCATCAGTTCGGAGAAGGCCGGACGGATCATCCTCACTGCCGGCACAAGAATGAATATCACAATGAGAGTCGATGCAATCGGGTCGAATATGCGGAACGCGGGGCCGAAGAAGTGGGCGCAGGCAACTCCGATCAGAGTGGCCACCGACGACATGGCGTCGCTGCGGTGATGCCAGGCGTTGCCAGCCAATGCCGGACTGTCTGCCCTCTTCGCTTCATGATAATAGAACCGGAAGAGCGACTCCTTGGCCGCAATGGCGAAAAGAATCACTATCACTGTCCAGATGTCGGGCTGAGGCAGAATTTCGCCGTGGGCGTAGCTTACGATTGACTCTATGGCCTCTATGCCGATCATGATGGCGACGACTATCAGAAACGCCGATATCAGGAATGAGGAGAAAGTCTCGAACTTGCCATAACCATAGGCGTACCGTTCATCGGCGGCCTTGTAAGAGATACCGACGAAAATCAACATTATCAGATCGGCGGTCACATCGTTGAGCGAATGGAAACCGTCGGCAAAAAGAGCGTCGCTGTGGCCGAGGGAACCCACGGTAAGCTTCAGGGCCATCAGCAGGAAATTGACCGCGCAGCCGATCATCACGACATTGCGGATTCGTCTGGCCGACGCCGAAGTCGACGAAGAAGCCAGCAGTGAGAACAGACCATTATGATGCGAATGGTCGTGGTGGATATGATTAAAAATATGCTTCGACATGACAAAATTGAAACGTCTCTCCGTCCGGAATAGTTTCCGACCGAGAGGATGAACCTTTCCAACCCGCAAAATTAACACAAAAAACCGAGACTCCCCAACACCCTACCATAAATCAAGCAGATAAATCAAGCAGATTGCAACCTTCAGAGCAATTTCCCAGGATTTTTACTAATATTTTAGCCAATTTTATAAGTTGTTTCCTTCTTTATCCCATTATTTTAGAAATATTTTCTCTCTTTCTTGCATTTTAACATTTAAATCATTATATTTGCGACATGAAAATTGACGGTCCTATTCCACAAGGGGATTCGCAACGCCTGTTTCCATAATTTTATTATTAAACCTCTAAAACCAAAACCACTATGAGGAAACTTCCATATTTGCTGATGCTGCTAATAGCCGTATCCGTTTTCTCCGACTTCGGAAGAAACGGCACAGTCCGCGCGGAGAGCAAGACTTCTCCGGCGACTCTACCTCCACCAGACTACATCTCCCCTACGCCGGGAAAGTTCCCCATTATCGCCTGGAATCCATACTATATCAGGCGTACGCCCACAAGAAATGACTTCCAACAGCTGGTAAACTGCGGATTCAACAGCGCCTTAATAAGTGACACTTTCGACAAGTTATACCCGCTTGCACCCCTAATCAAGGATCTGGACGTTTCCCTTATTGTTAACTTAGACTGGTTTTTCACCAATCATAAGGATACTTTATGCTCTCAGGTCTTAAAACAACTAAGAAATTACGTCAATAAGGAAGCTCGTCCGGGACTTATCGGAGGCTACCTGCTTACTGACGAGCCACGTATGGGTGAAATCCCTAATGTCAAAGCATTTCTTGATACTGTTACTGCCGCAGATCCGGCACCACTCCCATGGGTCAATCTCGTCGGCGAGCCGGCGGATGCATTCATGACCGAAAACGGTGTTAGGAAAGGATATTCTGACTCTCCTGAATTAAGAGAAAAATTCAAGGAATATCTCTCCAGATTCTGTGATGTTGTCAATCCTTCTATGCTCTCATACGACTTCTATCCGATTATGCAGAAGTCTGCCGACAGCATCGAGATTAATTTCAAGGATTTCTACTATGATCTCGCACTTTTCGCCCACACTGCAAAAGCCCGCGGAATCCCCTTCTGGGCTTTCTGCGAAACAGCTAACTACATATCCCAGAATCCGAAAAGTCCGGAACTGTATCCGCAACGGCCGGTGGCCACAGAGGAATATCTGCGCTTCGAGGCCTTCAACGCACTCGCACTCGGTGCCCAGGGAATTGTCTACTGGGCTTACGCGATGCAGGATCCAAACGAAGACGGATATTACAGGTCGGCAGTCGTGGACAAAAACGGCAACCACTCCCTTGCATGGGATGCAGTCACGAAGATAAACCGAGAAATCAGAGAGCATTCCGATGTTTTTCTCGGTGCCACCCTCGAGGGTTACATGTTTGTCGGGGACCAGTACAAACGACCATCCGAGGTTTTCTTTATACCGGCTCCCTTACCGTGGCAGAAATGCCAAATATCCAGAAGATTCGGCAAAGGCGCCCTGGTTTCAAGGCTATCCAACAAAGGTAAAAACTATATCGCAATTGTCAATCAGGATCCTCTGAAATCATCTACAATTGCATTTACATATTATCGGAAACACGATCCTTTCGAAGCCGCTGATTCTATCGCTGGACCGATATATCGAGACACTACAAATCTTGGGATTCACCATGTCGCCCTAAAGGACAGCATCTGGTCACATGGATCCGTCACACGACAAGTGAGTCTGAAACCCTCTCAATATATCATTTACCAGATTCCGGATTCACTTGAACGCTGACAGCATCAATTCTACGAAAATCCTTACTATTAACATCATACATTAACATCTAAAACCAAGAACAAGATGAAAGTCAACATATTTAACAAAAATAACGTAAAGCGAGCCGCCGCATCTTGCATGGCTCTCGCTGCATCGTTTTCTCTTTATGCATACGATCTGGTGGAAGACGGAATAAGTTATACCATTCTGCCCGACCGAGACCACTGTGTCGAAGTTTCCGCCGCAGAAAGGACATTGACCAACATCGACATCCCGAGCAAAGTCAATATTAACGGCAACGACTACACTGTCGTCAGCATCGGAACTGAAGCACTTTATTTCCATCACACGCGTAAACTGAAGCTACCACCCACACTTGAAAATATAGGATCACTTGGATTATATTGTATCTTAAATCTGGAATACATTACAATCCCCGAAAATGTTTCTACTATGGGGTATTGCTGTCTCGCAGATAGCTACTATTTTTCACTTATCATCCCAGACAAAGTTGAAATAATAGATGGTTTATTTGATAGCCAGCGCAACCTTCATACTGTTGTGCTGGGCAGAAACACCAAGGAAATTAAGAGTTTTGCATTCCGCGATGTCAGGACGCTTCGGGAAATGTACGTCATGTGTCCGGAGCCGCCGACGCTCGCAAGGTATCCCTTCTGGCACTGCTATTCGCCCGACGCAATCATATATGTTCCCAAAGAGGCACTTGACAAATATCCCGTAAACCAGCCGCAAAATGCAGAAGGGAAGATGATGAGTCCTCCTTTCGAACCGACATCAACCGACACCTCATGGACGTTCTTCCATGATTTCAGACCAATCCCCGACCTGTTTATTGTCACGGGGCGCGAAGAGTATGTGAAAGGCCCCGGCAACAGAGACTACCTCCGCTCCGACGTTGTCAATTATGCAGGCGTCGACATCTTGAGCGACAAATGGGTCTATGATCCTGAAATAGTTTCTATCGACGGCGACATCTTCACGGCGTTGGCCCCGGGAAAGACAACCATGAAACGCGTCATCGAGACAAGCAGCGGCACCTTCGAATCGCACGAAATCAAACTGACTGTCATAGATCCCGATGTCGCGGGCGTTGAACTTCCGGCAGTCGATCCAACAGAACAGGGAGGGATGCCGGATTACGTCGGCTCAGCATCAGCAGAATACTTCACTATCGACGGCATTCCGGCCGGCAGCGATCCCGACCGGCTCGCTCCCGGCATATACATCGAGCGCGACCACGGCAAAACCCGCAAGTTCATCAAGCACTGAAGACAATAAAAGCCGAATGTAATCACGCTTAAAACTCATCCTATAGCAAAAAGGCGCCTCCGAGGAGACGCCTTTTATTATACGCTTCGTGATTATCGATCTAAACGTGATTATCGATCTATTTGAGGCGGAGGAAGGAGTAGCCGAATCTTTCGGCGGCTTCCTTCTCGAGCTCTTCGCGGAATTGAGGAGCCGCTATCGAAATCATCAGTTTCGCACGCTCGGCAAGCGATTTGCCCCGCAGATTCACTGCCCCATATTCCGTCACAACATAGTTGGTCTGGAACCGAGTGGTCACTACCCCTGCCCCCTCGGTGAGTACGGGCTTGATCTTGTTCAACCCCTTGTTGGTGGTGGAAAGCATGGCAAGGAATGAAATTCCCCCTTCACTGAGCGACGATCCGTAGACAAAATCATGCTGCCCTCCGACGCCGGAGAAGATCTTGCGTCCGATCGAATCGGCGCAGACCTGCCCCGTAAGATCGATCTCCAGACAGGAGTTGATCGACATCACCTTCGGGTTCTGGGCTATCACGTAAGGATTATTGGTCCAGGCCACATCGCGGAAAATGATGTCGGGGTTACCGTCCATATAGTCATAAAGGCGGCGGGAGCCGAGGGCGAGCGAAGCCACCGACTTGCCCGGCAACACTTTCTTCTGCGAGTTGTCGATAATCCCCTTCTCGAGCAGGGGAAGCACTCCGTCGGTCATAGCCTCGGTGTGGAGTCCGAGATGCTTGTGTCCGGCAAGGGCACGGATCACGGCGTTGGGAATGCCACCCACTCCGATCTGGAGAGTTGCCCCGTCGGGAATCAGAGCGGCGATAGCCTCGCCGATCTTTATCTCCTCGGGCGTCGGGTCGGCCGTCGGCACCTCGATAAGCGGTTCGTCGACTTTCACGCAGGCGGCCAGTTTCGAGACATGGACAGTCGGGTCGCCATAGCTGAAAGGCATGTGGGGATTGATCTGGGCTATCACACGGTCGGCCTGCTCCACAGCCGAACAAGCCACATCGCCCGAAACGCCGAAGCTCACATATCCATCTTCATTAGGCAGCGAGCAATTGAGCACAGCCACATCCACACGCCACGTGCCATCTCGGATAAGCTCCGGCACCTCCCCGAGAAAACGGGGAGTCATAGTGCCGTAACCCTCGGCTATCCACTGGCGCACGGTGTTATTGACGAAAAATGAATTGATAAGGAACGTATCCTTGAATTCCGGGCGGCAGAGAGGGAGAGGCCCCTTCCCTATTCCGAAACCGAAATACACAGTCACGTCGCGCAATTCATGGCCACGGTCGGCAAGAGCCTGCGTCAGTGCCATCGGAATTGACGTCGACGCCTGCAGATAGACATGGTCGCCGCTCTCAATGAGCTTCACGGCCTCGGCCGCCGACATATAGTTCATCGCTATTTCAGACATTTTTTCTCTTGATTGTGACACAAAGTCTTATCGATTAGCACACTGCCTCTTCCACCGGCATTTCCTTAACTCTGACGTCGGCCACCGGATGATCCTGCTGGAAACGGTGCAGCCGCTGACCGAGCAGACGGAACGTATCCTCGTCGCTGATCATCGACACGCAGGCGCGTATGCCGGGTTGCTCCGAACCGGTCGATTTCAGTCCGATCGACGAAACGCCGTAACGGATCAGCTCCTGCTGCAGCTCCTCGCCGCCAAGACCGGGATATCCGATCGTGAAGAAAAAGCCGTCGGCTATCGGCTGGTCGCCGTCCATGTCGTAGACAATGTGGAAACCGTTCTGCTCGAACAGGGGCTTGATAGCGGCGGCGCGGCGGCCGTAATCGCGGCAATGGTCCACGAAATCGAGACGTCCTTCAACAGCTGCGTTGAGCATGGCGGCCAATCCGAACTGCGCCGAATGGGCCGTGCCCGACGAAGAGCAGTAGAGCACACCGTAGACATACGAATCGCCGAAACGCGGCATCTCGTAAAATTTCTCGCAGAATTCATACTTGCGGTCGTAGACAGCCTGGCTCATGCAGACAAGAGCGATACGCTGGCCGGCATAGCTGAAAATCTTCGAACCGGAAAGAAGGAGGATATAATTGTCGGTATATTTGGCCACGGTCGACCCGAAAGGAGGCACGCCGGGATGGCTCACGTCTTTGCGGAAATCCATTCCGAAATATGCCAGGTCTTCAAGCACGATGCAATCATATTTCGTGGCGAGTCGCCCGATTATCTCAAGCTCCTCCTCGGTGAGGTTTGTCCAAGCCGGATTGTTGGGATTGCTATAAAGCAGGGCCGTGATGTTGCCCTTGGAAAGGATCGATTCCAGTTTTTCCTCGAGCTTGGCGCCGCGATAGCGATAGATGTCGAAAGCCTCGTCTTTGATGCCGAGAAGCTTTGCCTGGTTGCGGTTGGCCGGGAAACCGGGGTTGATGAAGAGAATCGTGTCTTTCTCCTTGAGACGCTGCGAGAGAAGGAGCTGGATCGTGAAGCATCCTTGCATCGATCCGACCGTCGGGATCACGCACCGGGCCGGAACGTCGACGTCGAGGAAAGCTTTAAGAAACGCCGAACCGGCCTTCTTAAGCTCGGGGATTCCCTGGATGGGAGGATACTTGTTGGCTATTCCCGAGCTGAGAGCTGTGATCTCAGCCTCCACACCGATCGTTTCGGCGGGAAGTCCGGGATTGCCGATTTCGAGATGCACCATCTTTTCATCGGCCATGCTCTCGACTTCAGCGGCCAGAGAGCATATCTGGCGGATCGTGGCGGTTTCTATATCTATGATTCCGACATTTTCTACAGCCTGCCGGAACATTGAGTCGGTGATTGGATACATTTTAAGATGAATTTCTGTGCAGATATAAAAGATTGAGGAGAGAGGAGAGCAATAGGAGGAGAATCGAGGAGGGAGGCAGAATCGGGAATTGGCTGCTTAAACAAATATCAGTTTAATTTGTAAAAATGCGGATTATGAATTGTTGACGTTCATGCCCGGGGCATGATTATGAAAGGGAAGAAGCAGCTTTTTCCCGGCCGGCGCGGAATGCGCCGATGTTCGATTCCACTATTTTGTCGCCCTTTGGGCCGAAAACGGTTCTGATGGCGTCTTCGATCTTGGAGGGCTCGATGTCGATAAAGGGGGAGGCTGCGCCAAGGAGCACAAGGTTGGAGCTTCTGGCAGTTGCCACCTCTTTGGCGAGTTCGTCCATATTGAAAGCCACCACGTTGGGGCAGTTCCCCAGCTCATTCATCACGGCTTCCATCTCGGGATAATTGTCGATGTTGACAAAAGGCTCGGTATTGGTCACAATCCAGCCCTTCTTCGAAAGGAAAGGAAGGTAACGGAGAGCCTCCATCGGTTCGAGGCTGACGATGAGGTCGGCGCCGCCGAGGGGAATCAGGTCCGAATTGATCGGATCGGAGCTGATGCGGAGATTCGACTGCACGTCGCCGCCGCGCTGGCTCATGCCGTGGACTTCGGCCTGCTTGAGATAAAGGTTTTCGGCGAGAGCCGCCGCACCTAAAATTGTGGCGATCGTGAGAATACCCTGACCTCCGACGCCTGCTAATACGATATCTGATTTCATTTGGGTTCGTTTTGTGATAAGATAAAGGAGTTTTCAGGCCTTGGGATTGAATCGCGCCTGGCCTTTCTGACTCTCATTGAAACTCGCTTCAGGCTTTTTTCGCTTTCTGGGAAGCGTGGCGGCGGGCGGTCTGGATGCATTCGCGGCGCGAAATCACGACAGAGAGGCCCTTGTATTCGATCTCCTCGCGGAAGAGGGCCATCATCTCGTCGTGGTTCTTCGGCAAGGAATCGATTGTGCGCACATGAGCCGGGTCGGCGCCGAGTCCGCGGCAGATGTCTTCGAGTTTGCCGGTTCCCTGTGAATCCTGACCTCCGGTCATGCCCGTGGTAAGGTTGTCGGAGATGATCACCAGCATCGGAGTGTTCTCATTGATGGCGTCGAGCAGGCCGGTCATGCCGCTGTGGGTAAACGTCGAGTCACCGATGATGGCCACCGAGGGGAATTGTCCGGCGTCGGCCGCCCCTTTGGCCATTGTGATCGAGGCGCCCATGTCGACGCAGGTGTCGATTGCGTTGAACGGTTTGAGGAAGCCCAACGTGTAGCAACCGATGTCGCCGAAGACCTTAGGCGATTCATAAGCGGCCAAAGCGTCGTTGAGAGCCGAATAGACGTCGCGGTGTCCGCAACCGGGGCAGAGCATCGGCGGACGGGGAGCCACAACTTCAGAAGCGGCGTGTTGCTCGCGGTGGATCAAAGCGTCGCAGTCAGGCACCACGCGCTTGACAGCCTCTTTCACCAGATCGGGGTTGAGTTCGCCATCGCGCACCACCTGCCCGGCAAGTTTGCCGTAGATGCGTTTCCCCTCGCGAACCAATCCTGCGATGCGACGCTCGATGAAGGGCTGACCCTCCTCGATCACGAGAAGTTCGTCGCAGGAGTCATAGAGACGGCGGATCATTTTCTCGGGAAGAGGATACTGGCTGACCTTCACCACCGGGAAGGGGCATTCGCCGCTGAAGCATTCCTTCAGATAATTATAGGCGATTCCGCTGGCCACAATGCCGAGGCGATGGTCGCGACCCTCCTCGTAGCGGTTGAAGGGGGATGTCTCGGAGGCTTTCACAAATCCCTCCTGGTCTTTGATGAGCTGGCGGTTGCGCACCTTCGACATAGCCGGCATGAGCACCCACTGGCGGGGATTGCGCGGATAATGAAGGTCGTTTTCGGGGGAAGGCTCGCATTCGGTCTCGACAACCGAACGGGAATGGCTGAGACGGGTCACGAGGCGAACGAGCACCGGGATGCCGCAACGCTCCGAGAGCTCGAAGCCATAGCGCGCCATGTCGTAAGCCTCCTGCTGGTTCGACGGCTCGAGAGCCGGCACCATGGCGAAGTCGGCGTAAAAACGGGAATCCTGCTCATTCTGAGAAGAATGCATCGACGGGTCGTCGGCCGCTATCACAAGAAGACCTCCGTTGGCTCCCGTCATGCCCGAATTGATAAAGGGGTCGGCGGCAACGTTCAGGCCGACATGCTTCATCGACGTCATCGCCCTGCGCCCGCAGAACGACATGCCGAGAGCCTCCTCCATGGCCGTCTTTTCATTGCTCGACCAGTGGGAATGGATTCCGCGCTCGCGGGCTGTCGGATTTTTCTGTACGAACTCGAGAATTTCGGTCGACGGTGTTCCCGGATAGGCATACGCCCCCGAAAGACCTGCGTTGATCGCTCCAAGAGCCAACGCCTCGTCACCGAGCAAAAGCTGTTTACTTTTCATGGGTGCCGTTAGATTTAAGGTTAACCGGTCCAAGCATTTGGAATCGGTAAGTTTTTTGCAACTTTATAAAAAAGTTGTGAGTTTTTGGTATGCAGCAATTATAAATGGTTTATAAATTGCCGAAGTTTGAGTCTGATGTTGCAAATATAATGATAATTTCGTAAATTAGCAAAAAATTTAAAACGAACCTTACCTATGAAACGACTTGCATTGACCTTACTGGTGATGCTGACGACTCTTGTGGGCATGGCTTCCAACGAAGTGAGCTGGACTTACAAGATCACGGGCGACAACACCCCCAACCCGGTGCTCGAGATGACGGCCACCGTCAAACCGGGCTTCCACATGTATTCGCAGGACAACCCCGAAGCCGGAGGAGTCCCGCTGACTTTCAACTTCGACCTCAAGGGCTGCGTGCTCGACGGCAAGACGAAAGCCAGCAAGAACTACACCAAGGAGTATGACGACATCATGGAGACCGACGTGCATTTCTACACGGGCACAGTCACCTTCCGTCAGAAACTGAAACCGACCGCCGAGAAATGGAATGCCAGCGTTGAGATCGGCGGCCAGGTATGCGACGACTCCGGTTGCTTCCGCATCGTCGAGGGACACGCCTACAAAGGGACCGCTCCTGTAACTGAAGAGATGAAGAAAGAGGCCGCCCTTCTCGAACAGGAAGCCGCCGCTTCCGATTCGATTCCGGCCGATTCCGTCGCAGCAGCGGCTCCCGCTGCTATCGGCGACGGCGACCACTCCCAGTGGTGGAACAACGTGGAGGCCGAGATGAAAGCCTTCGAAGACACCCCCGAACAGAGCGAGCGCTCCTTATGGTATATATTCATCGCCGGATTCATCGGCGGACTCATCGCGCTGGTCACCCCCTGCGTTTGGCCCATGATTCCTATGACCGTCTCCTTCTTCCTGAAACAGAACAAGGATAAGAGCAAGGGAATCAAGTCGGCTATGGTATATGGCGCCTCGATTATCGTGATCTATGTTGCGCTCGGACTGATAGTCACCGCCATATTCGGAGCCTCGGCGCTCAACGAACTGGCCACGAGCGCGGGCTTCAACATAGCCTTCTTCATTCTGCTCGTGATTTTCGCATTCTCCTTCATGGGAGGTTTCGAGCTGACCCTCCCCTCGAAGTGGACCAACAAAATGGACTCGAAGGTCGACAGCACCACGGGGTATCTGAGCCTCTTCTTTATGGCCTTCACCCTCTGCCTCGTCTCCTTCTCCTGCACGGGCCCGATCATCGGCACGCTCCTCGTTGAGGCGGCTGCAAGCTCCAACTTCATCTCTCCGGCTATCGGAATGTTCGGCTTCGCCCTGGCCCTCGCCCTTCCATTCACTCTCTTCGCCATCTTCCCGACATGGCTCAAGTCGATGCCCAAGAGCGGCGGATGGATGAATACGGTCAAGGTAGTGCTCGGTTTCCTTGAGCTCGCCCTCGCCCTCAAGTTCCTCTCGGTGGCCGACCTCGCCTATGGCTGGCGCCTGATGGACCGCGAGGTATTCGTAGCCCTCTGGATCGTGATCTTCGCCCTGCTCGGCTTCTATCTGCTCGGCAAGATCACCCTTCCCCACGACGACAAGCTTGAAAAGATCGGTATCACCCGCTTCATGCTCGCCCTCATCTCCCTCGCCTTCGCCGTCTATATGCTTCCGGGCCTCTGGGGAGCTCCCCTCAAGAGCATCTCCGCTTTCGCTCCCCCGATCTATACCCAGGACTTCAACCTCTATGAAGGCGACGTCCACGCTCAGGTTGACTCCTACGAGGAGGGTATGGAACTCGGCGCGAAACTCAACAAACCGGTGCTCATCGACTTCTCCGGCTACGGCTGCGTGAACTGCCGCAAGATGGAAGCCGCAGTGCTCACCAACGCCGACATCAAGAAGAGCGTCGACGAGGATTTCGTGCTCGTAACCCTTATGGTCGACGACAAGAAACCCCTTCCCCAGCCCATCAAGGTGACGGAATCGAACGGCGTGACAAGAACGCTCCGCACCTACGGCGACAAGTGGAGCTATCTACAGCGCAGCAAGTTTGGCGCAAACGCCCAGCCTTATTACGTAATTCTCGACCAGAACGGAAAACCGCTCAACAACTCCTATCCCTACGATGAGGATGTCGACAAATACAAGAAATTCCTGAAAACAGGTCTCGACAACTATAAGAAAGCAAAATAACCGACGCCTTAAAACCATTATAACCGACTGCCCGGAGCCGATCTTCCGGGCAGTCGATTTTTTGTAGCTTCGGAGACTGCCCCAATAAACAGATATCTGGATAGACAAAATCGGGATGCAGTTACGTTTCGTTATTATGACAGTTTATTTGACAAAGATTATCCGACGCACAGTCGTCCCCGCTTTAATAATAATGCCGGCAGCGTTCTCCTGCTTTAGCACCGGAGCATCGGCGCAAAACCTCACCCATCGCTATATAGAATTGGCCGATTCGGCCGACAATTATATCAAGCATGAACGCTGGAACGACGCCGAGCGCACACTCGTGGCTGCCCTGCGCTCCGATCCGGCCAACAAGTCGAATTATCTCATCTGGTCGAATCTCGGCTACGTGCGCACTCAGCTCAACGACTATCCGGGAGCGTCGGAGGCGATAGAGATCGGTCTGGCGCAGGCGCCAAAATCTACTGTGCTCCTCACCCAGAAAGGGCGCACCGAACTGACGTTCGGCCACAATGAGAAAGCCCTCGAAGCTTTCGACAAAGCCCTCGAAGTTGACAGCACTCTGCAATGGCCGCGGCAGATGAGAGGAATGCTCTGCCTTCGCAAACGCGACGTGGAGGGGGCCGAGAAGGATTTCGACACTTACGAAAGACTGCACGGGGCTAACAACGCCGTGATAAAAACAGGAAGGGCCCAGATCGCCACATTGCGCAACAAGCCTAAGGAGGCCATCGCTTTTTATGACGAGGCCTACAAGCTCGACCCCGACGAACTCTATGCCGTCAATAAATTCCTCACCGCCTATTATTTCAACATGCTCACCGACGTGGAGGAAGATTTGCGGGAGGCAATTCAGAAATATCCGCGGTCGGGCACGCTTTATCTCATGAGGGCCGCTCTCCACAAAGAACGCTACCAGCCCGAAGAGGCCAAACTCGACAAACGCCTCGCTCTCGAATATGGAGCGGACCCTGCCCTGGCCGACCGGATAGTGCCATAGCACTGAGCCGCGACATTCGCTCTTTTAAGAATTTTTCGGGGACAATCTGTTGGGGATCTCCCCGATTTTTATTAATTTTGTGAACTTTTTCGCGCCTTCGGAAGCGTAACCATTCCGAAGTATTTTCATAACCTGTTGAGAAAGAAAACTTAGATAAAATTGGACAACCTTTCACTTCATATCGAGTATCTGCTGCTGCGCAACGAGTGTGTGGTCATACCGGGATTCGGGGCCTTCCTCAATGTGTGGCATCCGGCCCGCTATGACGAAGCCACCGGGTTGTACCATCCGATGGAGAGGGAAGTGAGGTTCAATTCCGCGCTCACACACGACGACGGACTTCTCGCAAGCTCTTTCTCCCGCAAATATCAGGTAAACTTCCAGGAAGGGCGCGAACTTCTGCGCCATGAGATCTCGTCACTGCGCGATGCTCTCGCCGAAGAGGGAGAGGCCACGATAGGCCGAATCGGCATATTGCGCTCCAACGAAGAGGGTGGAATATCCTTCTCCCCTATGCAGTCGGCCGCCGGCATGATGCGCGAATTGGGTTATGTGGCGGTCAGGAAAGAACACTCTAAGCCGGCAGCCGCAATGGAAGTGAACCGGCCGGTTTCCGCAGCAAAGGGTTCGGATATGCTTCAAGAGTCTTCCGATGCAAAAGATCAACGTGAGGAGAATGGCAGCGGCCGCAGGTTTGACACCCGCCGCAACTATTATATCCCGGTCAACAAGATATTCGCCCGTACGGCAGCCTGCCTCATCTTCCTCCTGGTCGTGGCGTTGTCGGTGATTGTGCCGGCAAGCAACAACCGCAAGGAAGACCGGGCGTCGGTGGTTCCCGTCGAAAAGATCGTCGACAGCGCCGCTCAGGTGGCCCGGGTGGCAAAGAAAAGCGTCACCTCCGAAGCTGCTGCGGAAAAAGCTCCCGCAAAAATCGAATCTCCGGCTGACCGCTATCAGATAATAGTAGCCGCCTTCCACACCCGCAAAGAGGCTGAAAATTTCATCGCGCTTTATAAGGAGAGCGGCTATGACCTGCAGATCGACGAGACGAAAACGATGTGCCGCGTGTCGGCTCTCAGGGGCGACGACCGCAATGCACTGACAGCCACACTCAATGAAAAGAGATTCCGCGAGAATTTCCCCCAGGCGTGGGTTTGGGAGAAGCCTGCGGACCGCTGACTGCGGTAGATTTTGCGATTTTTTATGCGCAAAAATTTGCACAGTTCGCGGAAATGTACTAACTTTGCAACGCAATTCGGGAAAACGACCATAACCGGGTTGAAATTTGCGAAAATAGCTCAGTTGGTAGAGCACGACCTTGCCAAGGTCGGGGTCGCGGGT
>CAJMNI010000041.1 GCA_905214735.1 uncultured bacterium
TTATTTTTCAAGAAAAAACAGATTTTTAGTTACTTTTTCAAGGAAATCTCAGAATTATATAAGTCTTATGAATCATATAAGTCTTATAAGTCTTATAATTATCATAAACCTTATCGCTCAGATAATTTTGACATAGTTTCTAAAAGTCGATTCTTTTAATTATCTTTGCCGGAAATTGTTCCGGAAATAAAATTGGTTATGGACGATGATGCTTGCCGCAGAAAGATGGCGGAATATGCCGGTGTAATAGAGGAAAAAGCCGACCATGTGTTTGAAGTGATGGCTCCGAGATGCACTCCCGGCGAGATGGCGAAGCTTCATGAAGCTTTCCAACTGGCTTACGAAGCGCACTCGCATCAGTTTCGCCGTTCGGGCGAACCATATATACTTCATCCCATAGCGGTCGCCACAATCGCTGCAGAAGAATTGTGGCTCGACGCCGCTCCGGTTATCGCCGCATTCCTTCATGATGTGGTTGAAGACACCGACTATACCAACGATGATATTCGCGAGCGTTTCGGCGATGACGTGGCTTTTCTCGTGAGAGTGGTGACGAAAAGCAAAAAGGAGCGGCATGGGCAGGAATCCAAACAGGTGGCCAACTATCGGCAGATGCTCAACTCCGTGCAATATGACATTCGGGCACTTCTTGTCAAACTCGCCGACCGCCTCCACAACATGCGGACCCTATCGTCGATGCGCCCCGACAAGCAAATGAAAATAGCCGGGGAGACCGACTATTTCTATGCTCCGCTCGCCAACCGTCTCGGGCTCTACAACGTCAAGACCGAGCTCGAAAACCTCAGCCTCCGCTTCCGTTGTCCGCATGAATTCGAGGAGATGGAGATGCTCATCGCCCGCGACAAAGAGGCGCAAAAAGAACGCCTCGCCACCTTCTGCCGTGAGATCAAATCGACACTCGCCGTGGCCGGAATCAATGTCGATGTTTATATCGAATATCGCCGACCTTATTCCATCTGGAGAAAGATGCGTAAATATGGCGACGATTTCAACCATCTGAAATACCGACATTTCACCGAAATAGTTTTCGACTGTCCCGATGATGTCTCGGAAAAAGACATGGCTCTGCGCATCTATTCCGTGCTTACCAACCGCTTCAAGGAGAAACCCGGAGGAATTTCCAACTATATCGACACTCCGAAAGAGAACGGTTATCAGAGTTTTCACATGAAACTCCTGGCCGACTTCGGTCGATGGCAGGAGGTGCACATCTGCAGCCGCAGGATGGTGCGTGATTCGCAGCTCGGTTGTGTGGCCGAACGAACGGAAGACAATATCCGCCGCTGGATCGACAAGTTCCGCAAGGTGCTGAAAGATATATCCAACCAGGGCAACGGTCAGAATTTCATAGAAAACGTGGTGTCGGCCTTCTATAACGACGACATCATGACGTTCACTCCGAAAGGAAAAGAGGTGGTTCTCCCGCAGAAGGCCACGGTGCTTGACTTCGCTTATGAGGTGCATTCCGATCTTGGCGAGCATGCCAAGTATGCGCGCATCAATGGTTTTCTCGCCTCGGTGAAAGCTCCGTTGCGCCGCGGAGACGTTGTGGAGATCTTCACCGATCCGGCCTCCGTGCCGCAGCCCGACTGGCTCGACTCGGTGGTGACTTTCAAAGCCAAACGCGCCATCCATGCCTATCTTTCGAGGATTCCCGCTCCCGACTATCTGCGCTGCCCCGACTGCAATCCGATTCCCGGAGAAGAGGTGGTCGGTTTCCGAAGCCACGACGGCCGGATAATGATGCATAAGCGTGACTGCCCGATAGCTATAAGGCTCGCCTCCCAATATGGCGACAGCATCGTTTCAGTGGAATATGAGCCCGACGGCACTCTCTTCCCCGTGACGATAGAGATCCGCGCCGTCGACCGATTCCATCTTTTTATCGACGTGGTCGATGCGATCACCAACCATCTCAATCTCTCCATGGAGTCTTTCAACACCGAGACCAAAGACTCCATCGTGACGTTGCGCATCTCCTTCTCTGTCCATTCCTTCGACGAACTGCAATCGATTATCCGGCATATATCGGGCATAGAGGGTGTCGACGAAGTGAAGCGCAAATAGCTGATTAATAGTGAATAATCCGAGATATATCGATAAACTTCCAAAAAATCAGAACTTCATAAATCAGAACATTATAAATCAGAAATCCGCATGAAAGAATTCGAAAACAGCATTCCCGACTGGGCATGGGGAATGAATTGCGCCATAACGGTCTGCGACGCAGATTGCCGCATCATCTATATGAACGCCCGCTCGCGCGAGACTTATAAGAAACATGGCGACCTCATAGGTTATAATCTCCTCGACTGTCACCCGGAGAGGGCACAGGCAATTATCCGCCGGCTGCTTGCCGAAGGAGGCCAGAACTGCTATACCATCGAAAAGAAGGGCGTGCACAAGATGATCTATCAGTCGGCATGGACCCGCGACGGCAAAGTGGCCGGACTGGTGGAAGTGTCGATAGTGCTTCCCGATGAGTTGCCCCACTATGTGAGGGAATGACCTTTCAGGGGTCAGAGACTCGGATATTTTTCAGCGTAAGCGTCGGAATACATAAATTCGATCTGCTCCGCATAATTGCGGTTCACGATCGGACGGCGCACTTTCATCGTGTTGGTGACTTCTCCGGTCATTATCGAGAAATGGTTGGGGAGCAGCACGATGCGCTTGATTTTTTCAAATTCGGCGATGTCTGTCTGATATTTTGCGATTTCTGAAAGGATGAATTTCACGATTCGCGGATCTTTGCAGAGAGTGTGCGAATCGTCGGAATCGATGCCCATTTCGCCGGCCAAGCGCCGCAGTTGCGAGAGATTGGGCACCACGAGGGCGCCGACATATTTCCGCCGGTCGCCGATCACGGCCACTTCGTCGATATATTTGTTTTCGGCCAGGCGGCTCTCCATCATCTGCGGAGCGATATATTTGCCGTTGGAGGTCTTGAAAAGATCTTTCACGCGCTCGGTCAGTACCAATGCGCCTGTGGGGGTGAAATGCCCGGCGTCGCCGGTGCGGAAATATCCGTCGTCGGTAAAGGCGGCGGCGTTGGCATCGGGATTGTTGTAATATCCGGGAGTGACCGAGCCTCCTTTCACGAGAATCTCGCCGTTTTTGTCTATCTTTACTTTCAGTCCGGGAAGAGGCACTCCGACAGTGCCGATCTCATAGCCGACGGCGGGGAAGCAGCTCACGGTAGCGGTGGTCTCGCTCAGACCGTAGCCTATGATGATGTCGATACCCACAGACTTCATGAATTCGCAGATCTTGTCGCTGAGCGGAGCTCCGGCCGTAGGGAAGAAGTTGGGGTTGGGGATTCCTATGGCCAGACGCAGTCGGCTGAAAAGGCGCTTGTCCCAGAAGCCGTAACGTTTCTCGAGCAGCCAGGGCACCCGCTTCCCGTTGCGGATATAATCGAGGTTGCGGCGACGGCCTGTCTTCAGAGCGCGTCTCACCATAAACTGCTGAAATTTAGACATTGAGGCGATTTTATCTTTTACGCCGGCATATACTTTCTCCCAGAATCGTGGCACAGCGCACATCACGTTGGGATGGACCTCATGGATTGTGTCGGCGATAAGACGCGGATCATAATTGATGGCGATCGGCACTCCGCGGCTGATAAGGAAATAACACCAGGCTTTCTCGAGAATATGGCTCATGGGGAGGAAAGCCATGGAGAGGTCTCGGTCGGAGATTGAGGTGAGCATTCTGATGTGGGCCTCGATCTGAGTGTCGTAATTGGCGTGGGAAATCACCACACCCTTTGATTCCCCGGTGGTGCCCGAGGTGTAGATCAGCGTGGCCATGTCGTCGGGGAGACCTCGCTCCGAACGAGCTTTGACCTCGGCGTCGATGTCGGCTCTGACCTCCATGCCGAGTCTCACGAAATCGTCCCAGAAGATGGAAACCGTGTCGTCGGCCTCAAGCTCGAGACCTTCGTTCTTGAAGATAATGATTTTCTCCACTTTCCCATGGCGTTTCCAATAGTTGTAGGCGAGCGGATACTGATGCTTGTCGCCCACAAAAATCACGCGGGCGCCGCCGTCGCTGACAATAAAATCAAACTGATTCTGCACGCTGCTCGAATATATCGGAATCACTGCCATACGGTTGCGGAAGGCGCCGAACTCTGTGATGAGTATCTGGGGCGTATTGGGCGAACAGATGGCGATCTTGTCTTTCTCGATAAGGCCGAGCGAGGCGAGGGCGTTGGCGGCCACTCTGACCTGCACAGCAAATTCATTCCAGGAAGTCGACAGCCATTCGCCGTCTTTGCGCCAACAGAAGCGGTAGGCTTCGCGGTCTCCGAATTTTTCTGCCTGCCGGGATATTATTTCAACTAAACGGTTTGCCATAAGCTTGGTGTGCTTTTCAAGCGCCTCGGTAAGCTCGAGGGAGATTGAGGCGCTTTATAAACTAACGTGAGGATTGAGGGGAATGTTTTATTCTCCGAAGTCGTTGATGGGGAATGAACGGCGGAGGGTGAAGATCAGGCCGCGGCGGTCGGAAGCAAGAGCCCGGAGCGCAGGAATCGCCCCTTTGGCAGGACGCCTGATGAAGGGGCGGAAAAAGATATTGGCCAGAGGGTCATACCATCGGTGCATCGAAATCATGTCGGAATCGACCACGCCGGGGTCGGCGCAATTTACATTGACGCCTTCGCGGGCCGCCACCGGGGCGAACTCGGCGGCGAAGCGGGTGATAAGCTTTTTGGAGAGGGCGTAAGTCTTCAGCTGGCCGAATGTTTCGGCGCTGACCGAAGTGGGAAGATTGTGGCGGCGTCCGGCAAGACGCGTCAGCGAGGTGGTGAAGACCATTCCGCCCCCTTGCGCCACTTGCGGAAGCAACAGCAGATTGAAGAGCCGGGTGTTGAAGAAATTGACATTGAGAGTCGTTTCAGGGCCGTCGGGGCTGAGGGTGAAATCGCGCATCATCACTCCGGCATTGTTTATCACTCCGGCAAGATGCCGGCCGTGGAGGGCGTTGACGGCTTCCGTCACCGAACGCGAGTCGTTGAGGTCGAGGTGCAGAAATTCCACATTGGCCTCCGGATTGCGCTTTTTGAGCATGTCGGCAAGGGTGCGGAATTTCTCTTCCGACCTCACGGCGAGAATCACCTTGACGCCTTCGTCGGCGAGGCGCCGGGTGATCGCCGTGCCGATAGCGCCCGTGGCGCCGGTCACGATCACCGGCAAACCTTCCGGAAGCCGGCCGAGGTCATATTCGGTCGTGCTGCTCATGGGCGGGTGATGTTTTTGTCGAGCATGCGGTGTTTAACCATCATTCTCAGTGGCGTCGGGGTGATGCCGATGAAGAAGATGGCCAGACGGTTGATGAAGCCGTTGATATATTGCTTGTGGCCGCCGAGCATTTTGTCGACTGCTTTGCGGGTGAACCTTTCGGGGGTCTGCACGGCATGAATCCTCACCGCAAGCTTCATTAGGTTGTCGGGGAGACCGAAGAGGGAGGTGGCTATACCTCCGGGACAGGCCGCGGTGCAGGACACTCCCGAATCGCGGAGTTCGTAATGGATGGCGCGCGAGAAAACGCGGATATAAGCCTTTGTGGCAGAATACATCGCAATTCCCGGCATAGGCATCCAGCATGACATCGACGACATGTTGAGGATGCGTCCGGAGCCGCGCTTCATGAAGCGGATGGCGAATTCGCGGGTGAGAGAAGTGACAGCTCTGACATGAAGGTCGATAAAGCAGTCGATCTTACGTTCAGGCGTCTCGGTGACGGGCCGGAAGGAGAATATGCCGGCGTCGTTGATGAGATAGTCGGGGGTGATGTTCTCGGAGTCGGTGAAGCCGAGAATCTGCGAGGCGCAGTCGGGCGCCGTGAGATCGCAATAGAAAGGGATTGCCTTGACGCCGAATTCACCGGAGATTTCGGCAGCGCATTTTTCAAGAGCTTCCCGCTCGTTGCTGACCATCACGAGGTTGCAGCCTCTTGATGCGAGATCGCGGCAGAAGCAGAGGCCGATGCCGCTGCTCGCCCCGGTCACAACCGCTGTTTTTCCCCTCGGATCATCTTTCATCTTGAAGCCCTTTCCTTGATTTTTTCAATCTCTTTTAAAATTTTCGGCGGAAGGTTGTCGCAATGCTTGTGGCAGGCCATCTCGCGGGAATACATTCTGGCGATGCAATAGTTAACATGGTCACAGCCGCAGCAGTGGTTTCCTTCTGAGTCGCGCATTTTGTTGACGAAATCGGGTTCGGTGAGCAGCGCGCGGCCCATCTGGATGAAATCGA
Source organism: uncultured bacterium (assembly GCA_905214735.1). Classification (GTDB taxonomy): domain Bacteria; phylum Bacteroidota; class Bacteroidia; order Bacteroidales; family Muribaculaceae; genus Lepagella. The sequence continues at coordinate 6,285 of CAJMNI010000041.1, forward strand.
AGCCTTCGTCGTCGAGCACCTTGTCGGCCCCTTCGCGGTCTACAACTCCTCCGACATAAACGAGCGTTCCGGGGATTTCCTCGCGGAAACGGCGGGCGTCTTCAAGGAAATAAAGGGGACGGAAAGGTTCTGTCGGAATCATGAAGCGCCCGAACCAGCGCACGCCATATTTCAGCCAGAGCTGCTTCATATAATAGGTCATCGAGTAGATGGGCATCTCGCCGCGCATCACATACATCGGAGCCTTGCTCACGAACCCTCCCGAAAGCACGAGGGCGTGGGCACCGAGTTGATGAAGCTCCTTGGCCACTGTGACGCAATCGTCGATTTCGAGTCCCCCCTTGAAACCGTCGCGCATGTTGGTCTTTACGAGGACACCCATGTCTGATCCGGCGGCCTTCATCACTTCATCCATACACATCCGCATGAAGGTCATCCGGTTATCGAGCGAACCACCGAAGCGGTCGCGGCGATGGTTGGTATAGGGCGAGAGGAACTGGGAGATGAGGTAACCATGGCCGGCATGGACCTCGACGCAGTCGAATCCGGCGTCGCGGGCGGTGCGCACGGCGTCGCCGAAGTTACGGGCGATCTCTTTGAGTTCATCTTCGCGCAGCCCCCTGACGAAAGTAGGGGAATATAAATTGAATCCGGTCGAGGCGCCGACGGGCGTGCCTCCGGCTGTGGAACGGTGGGTCATATTGCCGCAGTGTCCGATCTGGATGGAGGCTTTGGCCCCCCGGGCATGGATGCCGTCGGTGATTTCCCGCAGGTCGGGCACTATTTCGGGCCGGAGCCATAGCTGGGTGTCGAAAGAGAGCGCCGAACGGCAGATGCCGGCATAGGCGAGGGTGGTCATCCCCACGCCCCCTTCGGCCACGCTCCAGTGATAATCGCGCAGCATCTCTGTTGGGCCGTTGTCTTTGCCCATACCTTCGAACGCCGCGCTGCGGATCGTGCGGTTGCGCAGTTCGACCGGTCCTATCTTGGAGGGAGTGAATAGTTTCATGATCTCAATATATATAAGGAATCATATAGCGACGGTGAAGAGAGGTGTATTCGCTGCCGAATTCCTTTTCATAACGACGATGGAGTTTTACTGCTCGCGGGGCGAGGTTGGCGAATGTCCAGATGGCGAACATTGCTCCTCCGGCCGACCATGTCAGAATCGCATATCCGGTCCATTCGGTGAATTCTCCGAAATAATTGGCCGACGTGACATAACGGAACATTCCGCCGCGCGGTATGTAGTGGCCTGTGTCGCCGGGACGGCGCAGATGGCGGATGATATAGTCAGACTGGAGATTGATAGCCATTCCGGCGAAGAAAATCAGGACGCCGATGATAAACTGCGGCGTCAGCAGCCATTCCGGAGTGTAATAACCCTCGGGAGCCACGTAAAAGAGCCAGCCACCGATCATATAGCAGTTGATCAGATTGAATACCACTCCCATCAGGATGATGGAGAGCGGCATGTGCCCTTTACCTCTGATCAGCAGCGGAAAAATGAACGAGCGCTGGAAATAATGGAGGAGGAAAAGCGAGGCCATGACCGCCGGCGCAGCGTCGGTTCGCCGGGAAGAGAGAAGCCAGAAAAGAAGCATGGCCACAAACGACGGAGCTTCCATGAGAACCCAGCCGATGCGGTTGGAAAGGGCCGGGCCCCAGGCGCGGGTGTACATGATTCCGTAGCCCGCAGTGATGCGCTGCAAGGCAAAAAACACAATCACGGCCATTATTCCCATGGCGATGATGACCCCGTAATAGAAGTCCGGTTGGAATATTAACATGTGGCAAAGATAGCAAAAAATGTTCTAAAAGGAAAAATTTTCACCCAATTGGGTGAAAATTTTCCTTATCTGTCAGGCTTTCCCTAATTGAAAGGGAGAATTTAAACCTTGTGTCAGCGGGTCACGATGATTTCAATCTCTTCGGATTGCTCTGAAAGATCGATAATCTTGTAGATGCCCGAAGGAACTTTGCGGCCGTCATTGTCGAGGAGATTCCAGTGGGTCATGCTGTCTTTGGCGCCGGGGAGCGATGCTACCGTTTTCCCGTTGCTGTCGGTCACGATGAGCGGCGAAGTCGGAGCCACGTTGTAGATCGCCACTGTTCCGGCGAAATCGTGGGTGACGATTTCAGGCACGGCGGTGAGGCGCGCTGTGGTGATTGGATCTGCCTCGGGAGTATATCCGGGATCGACTTCAGCCATACCATAGGCGGTCGACATGAAAAGGGTCTTGGTGTCGGGATTCCATTCCACAGCATAAACATTGTCGGAGGGAATCGGCGAGTTTTCCATATTGTAGTGGGCGATCACTTTCGAGCGGTCGGCGGAAATTCCGAAGACTCCCTGGTTTTGGGTGGCTATCCAGAGGCGGCCATATTCGTCGAAGCGGACCAGGTTGACGGGGCTTGCTCCGATCACGTCGTTTTCAACTTCTCCGGCGCGAATTTTGAACGAGCGTCCCACGATCGTGTTGGACTTAATGGGGTCGGAGGGCTTGAAAACATAGAGGCCGTATTTATGGGCAACGTAGACATCGCCTGTCTTGGGATCTTCAGCCATATCGCACACTTGATAAGGGAATGCAAGGCATCCTCCGTCGAGCATGAAATTGCTGCCGACCGACATAGTGTCATCGGAAGTGTCTTCGGGCGTGCCATTGTGGTCGTAAATCGCCAGGACTCTCGGACCTCCGGCCATATAGATCACTATCTTGTTTTTGTTATCGGGATGATGAAGTGTGAGGGCCACGCTGTTCTGGCTGTATGGATTGGCAAAATTGAGCTTGATTTCTCCGAATCCTTTGGAAAGGTCGGCCTGCCCCTTTTCAAGTGCGTCGCGGCGGCTATCTACTGTCCAATATCTCAGCCTTAGATAGTTATTGTCGGGGAATGAAGGAGAATGTGCGTGATCTGAGATAAACCAGTAGTTATTGTCATCGTCAAATCCTGCTGGCGTAATGGCGCAGTAAGTAGCCCATGAGGATTTAGGAAAAGTAACAACTTGGCCCGGAAGATTGGCACAATCCGCGCCTTGCGCCACATAGCGAAGTGCAGTTGCTCTCGGATTTGCAATGTTGAATGCTACGACGCCGTTCCACATAGATCCCATAATCATATAGTCGGTGAAAGCCGGATCAATCATTGGCGCGCGGGGGCCGCATATAGGATATATGAATTTTTTCTTCTTAAATTCTGTGTCAAGTTCTGTGCTCTCCTCTGTAAACAGCGGCTTGTTTTTATCATAACTGGGAGTGTAATTTTCCCATTTCCCGTTTTTGTATGCGCTAAGGAGCAGGGGGTCGTAGGTGCTACTCGTACCCATGTTGAAATATGTCCCTTTGTCAGTGACAATCATGCCATATCGAGGATCATAGAGCAGATTGGCATATTCGTAGGCGGTGGGGCCGTCGTAGGTGTAATCTCCGATGTGGCGCCAGCTTACGGTGTCGTCTTCCCCGCTGCCGGAGAAATATCTGAAATTTCCGGGCTGGAAGAAATCCCAAACCTTCTCGAAATCCCAGCTTCCGAACACTGTCGAGATGTTGGAGGCCGATTTCCGCTTTGCATATTTCAGCGAGCCGTCTTCATTGGGCGTGGTGTAGATCTGGTAGACATATTTCTTTGAGAAAAGGAGATAGCCGTCTCTGTTCGGAACCATGTTGTTTTCCGTTTTTGAGGTAATCTCAGTATCCTTCTGAAGCAAGAAAAAGGAGTTGGTGTCGACGATGTCTGCGGCCTGGCTCCAGGTCCCGTCCTGGCAGCGTGCGCGCCAGATGGCCGCTCCCTGAGTATTGCCGTTTTTCCCGATATATATGAAAGAGTTGTCGTTGAGTGGCACTACCGAGAGAGGCGCGTTGGCGGCGCCGAAGCCGAGGTCGGTGAGGTCGGCCATGGTGGAGGGAGCGCCGGAGGCTTCATAGAAGCTGCCGTTGATGGAGGCGATCACTTTCTCCCCCATGCGGAAGATATTGTTCACCGGCTGCCCGAGCGTGGCATGCTTCTTCACGGTGCGCGTAGTTCCGTCGATCAGAAGGTAGCCCGACTCCGTGCCGATCCAGATGTCGCTGTCGGTGAGGTCGAAATTGATGCTTGTGATATTGTTGGCGTTGGGAAGGGTGTTCGCTGTCAGATTGTCGATATATGTCACCGAGCCGTCGTTGTTCATGATGTCGAGGCCATTGTCGACATACTGCACCACCATTTGCCCGGTGCGCGGGTTGAGGTCGGCATATTTCATCCGGCTGCTGTGGAAATCGACGCTCTGGCGCAGATCCATAAACCCCTTTTCCGGGGCATTCTTGTCAAACCAGAGCAATCCTCCCGAGGGATTCACGTAAAGGTTGGTGTAATCTTTGAGGGCAAGATGCTGGTGAATAAAGACGTAGGTCTTGTCGGCCGTGTCCATTATCCGGCGGGGATTGCGGAAAAATGCCGTGTGGTATTTCCAGTTGGGATAGTTTCCGAACTGCTGGACTTCCGGATCGGCCGCATAAGTCTGCGCTGCGCAGAGCAGCGTGGCGCAGGCCACAAGCGTTTTGATTGTTCTATAGAATTGCATGCTGTTGTCAGGTTTGCTTTGTCAGGTTTGCGTAAGAAATCGCTATCTTTTATAACGTTGAGGACGGTATGTTATTGTATTGTTGCTGGTTCGGCGTTTTTTTCGCTAAATTGGAGGCGCGTATGAGGAATATTTAGTAATTTTGCATCATGATTACATCCGAACAGCTTAAAGAGGCCGAGGCACGCACCGAAGCCCTTAAACGTTATCTCGATATAGATTCTAAAAAGATAGAAGTAGAGGAAGAGGAGCTGCGCACGCATGTTGCCGATTTCTGGGACGACCGCGAGAAGGCGGAGGCCCAGATGCGCAAGATCAAGGGGCTTCATTTCTGGATCGATTCCTACACGGCTCTCGAGAAGCAGGTGGAGGAACTCCAGCTCGCTATGGACTTCCTGAAGGAGGGACTGGTGACTGAAGATGACATCGACGCCCAGTATGCCGAAGTGGAGAAGGAGCTGGAGAAGCTGGAGCTTCGCAACATGCTCCGCCGCGAGGAAGACAAGCTCGGGGTCGTGCTGAAGATCAATTCCGGCGCCGGAGGCACGGAGAGCCAGGACTGGGCCTCGATGCTCATGCGCCTCTATCTGCGATATGCCGAGCGCCATGGCTACAAGACCTCCATCGCCCAGCTTCTCGACGGCGACGAGGCCGGCATCAAGTCGGTGACGATCAATATTGAAGGTGATTATGCCTACGGTTTCCTGAAGAGCGAGAACGGCGTGCACCGTCTGGTGCGCGTTTCTCCCTATAACGCCCAGGGAAAGCGCATGACATCTTTCGCATCGGTGTTTGTCACCCCACTTGTCGATGACACGATCGAGGTCAATGTGGAGACGGCGCGGATCAGCTGGGATACTTTCCGAAGCGGCGGCGCCGGCGGCCAGAACGTCAACAAGGTGGAATCAGGAGTGCGCCTGCGCTATCAGTATAAGGATCCCTACACAGGCGAGGAGGAGGAGATCCTCATCGAGAACACCGAGACCCGCGACCAGCCGAAAAATAAGGAAAACGCCATGCGTCAGCTGCGGTCGATCCTCTACGACAAGGAGCTGCAGCACCGCCTCGAGGAGCAGGCCAAGGTCGAGGCCGGAAAGAAGAAAATCGAGTGGGGAAGCCAGATCAGGAGCTATGTCTTCGACGACCGCCGCGTGAAAGACCACCGCACTAACTATCAGACCTCCGACGTCAACGGAGTGATGGATGGCGAGATCGACGAGTTTATCAAGGCTTATCTCATGGAGTTCGCAGGCACCGACAATAATTGACGACAATAGTCGATCGGCATGACATAAAAACCATCGGGCGGAAAAGGTCAACCTTTCCGCCCGATGGTTTTTATGCAATTATGCCGGAAGTCCCGGTTATTTTTTCTTCTTTTTGGATCTTTTCGAGAAAGTATTCTTGCCCGATTTCTTTTTGCCCGATTTCGAGGTTGAAGTCGAAGTTTTCGTTGTCGATGATCCGGTCGTGGAAACGGAAGAGGATCCTTCTGCCGGACAGGTGTAGCCGTCTTTCTTGCAGCGTTTTTCGATATGTTTGATTCTCGATTGGGTGTCGGGATGGTCGCTGAACATGTTGGCGAGTCCGCCGCTCATCTGCGCTCCCGACCCGGCCTCAAGCTGCTCGAAAGCTTCGGCCATCGCCCATGGATTGCGTCCGTGGGCCACAAGGAAGTCATAGCCGTAATCGTCGGCTTCGCTCTCCTGCTTGCGCGAATATTTGGCGCTGATCAGCGCTTCCCCGATCTGGCCGAGCTGAGAGTCGGTGAGCGCTGCTATGGTGGTGCTCGTTGATGCGAGCACATCTTTCAGTGCGCCGGTCTCGAGCTGCTTTTTCAGCGCGTTGCGCGAATGATGGAGCGCAACGTGGCCGATCTCATGGCCGATCACGCCGAGAAGCTCGTCGTCGTCCATCTTGTCCATCAGCGCCGAAAAGACCCTTACGCTTCCGTCGGGGCAGGCAAAGGCATTCATCTCTTTTACTTTGTAGACCTTGAAGTTGAGCGGGATGCCATCGACCGAATTGATGCCGTTCACCACTTTTTTCAGCCGTATCGTGTAAGGATCGGAAGGGCCTGCCACGGTGTTCTGCTTGTCCATCTGGGCGACTGAGGCCGCCACCATCTCGGCCACTTGCTCGTTGGAGAGCGTGAGGGCCTGGATCCCTTTGATGCCGGCGTTGAGCAGGCGTCCCCAGTCGAGCTGGGCCGATGCAGTGTTGACTCCGCCGGCCATAAGGAGGATGGCTATGAGGAGTCTGCAAATTTTTTCTTTCATCTGTAATGTATCTATCGTTATGCCGTGCCGGGAGATTCCGGCTGTCCGCATCGCGGACACTGCAAAGTTAACAATTCTTATCCTAAAAACAAAGATAGCAAATTCATATCCCGGAGTCACTTTAAAAATATTCCGGGGCGATTAAAAAGTGAGGGCGGCGGGATTTACTCAACCCGCCACCCTCGGATATAAACATGAAGTTTCTTCTTGTCTTATCGCTGTATTCCTTCAGCTGTCGATTTATCAGCGCACTCTGATTTTCAGCGCGCGGCCGTTCTGCCTGCGAATGTATACGCCCGGTTCCGCCGGCGCCGTTACCCTTATGCCCTGGAGGGTGAACCATTCCGTTTCGCCATTCCCGCAGTCGGCGGCGATTCCGTCGACTCCGGTGTTGAGGCCCTCGGGCACAAGCGCGGAGACATTGTCGAGCTTATAGCCCGAGCCTCCGACAAACAGACCGCGTTCTTTAAGGAGCGCAATTTCATCGGCGGTCAGATTCTCATGGAAATATGCCGTCCCTTCGAGGGCCTTGAATTCCTTTGCGGTCGCGAGGTCTGTGCGGTTATAGTCGGTGTCTCTCGTGTAGAGATCCACAGTCGGCGTTGTGACTCCAGCCTCACGGCGCGGAGCGGCGGAGGGAGCCTGTTCGATTGTGCGCGTCACGAGGATGCCATATTTCTCGGTGAAATTCTTGAAAAAAGATGCCGGAATGTAGACCTCGGCCTCATCCATATTGCAGTTCCAGAGATTATAGATCGTCCAGCGGTCGCCGGTCTGCTTATCCTCGGTGTTGTCGTCGCCCCCTTCATCTTCCTGATTGGCCAGTCCGGCATAGACAAGGGCCTCAAGAATGCAGTTGTTGGCTTCGAAGCAGTGTCCGTAGGTAAGGAGATTCGCAACCTGATCAGAGGTTAAGTTTTTTGTAGCTTCTCTGGTTCCGTTGAGATTCTCATACCAGTATCCTCCGCGTCCCGGATCAGTGAAGATGTGGTCCGAGCCGTTTTTGTTGTGGTCGTATCCGGAGTCTTTCTTGTCGTAATGGTCGTCCCATTGGCCGCCGTTCGACGACATCTTCATATAAAGCTTTCCTCCTTTTGAGATTTTCAGCTCTTTGAAGGTGTCGGCGGAGACAGTGTATCTGTGATCCCATCCCGTCTTGTCGTTGCCGGTGAATGCTACATTGACCGGTTCGAGATAGTCAGGCTCGGCGGCGGAATAGCCGATAAGCTGCTCGAAGTGGGGGAATTCGGCGCTGACGAAGCTCTTGAGACTGCTGACATACTCCTTGTAGGTGCCGAATGTCTGGGGTTCGCGGTGGATTTTTGTATTGAGCACAGGCCAGCGCATGAAGTTCAGCTTCTGCGATTCGTCGATTTCGGCGGCGATGTTGTCGATCAGCTCCTCCACATAATCCCCGCTGAGGCCTCCCGCAGCGGCTTCCGCATAGATGTTGCGCATCAGCTCCTTCATTGTGGATTCGTTGCCATAGAAGATGTCGTGGACGAAATATCTCATGGCCGTCTTGTCGGATCCCCACTGCCAGTTGTGGTTGCCGTCATACCAGCCGGCATCCTTGTCGGCGGCAGAAGTGGCGTCCCAGTCCCAGATGAATCCGTTGTGCGACTCGGGGTTTCTGGAATATTCGTCGTTGCCGAACCCGAGGTCGAAGTCTCAGACCGGACCAATGTGCAGAAGCGAGTCTTTCAGTTCACCCTGCTTGTTGGTCACAGCCGTTCCCTCGCGATACATCTTTACCGACCACAATGCGTCGGGATTGGCGCAGAGATCGTTGATTATCAGATATCTGAGAAGGTCGTCGACATGCATTTTCCCGCGGAGGGCCTCATAGCTGCCGCTCTGCTTGGCGAGATTCTCTATCTCGTGGATTGCGTTTTTCACATAGCCGACCATCTCGGCGCGTTTGCCGCTGTCGGTGAAGTCTGCCGGATCGGGGCTTTCGAAGCTGTAGCCCACGCCATAAGTATCGGTGTCGAAATAGCATCCCTCATCCTCCTGATGGGCATATCCGTCGGCTTCGATCATGAAGCCTCCGGCTGCGAATGCCTCTTCGACAGAGTTGTAATGCACGCCCGCTTTGTCAGTGCCTTCGAAAGCGTCGATGTTGAATTCCTCGATGTCTACGCGCCCTTTCTGCACGTTCTCGGCTTCGGCCAGCTGGTAGCATCCCTGATATTCACCGTTGAGCACCACGTCGACCGCCGCGATTCCCGGCACCCACACCTTCGAGATTTTGCGGGCCACGTCGAATGCCACCATGTTGCGCATCAGCGATTTGTCGCTGTGGTTGCTGAGCAGTGCCCATTTCTTGTTTTTCTTTCCTTCGGGGTTGAGGGAGAGGGGATTCTGCTTTGAGCCGAATTTGACTTTCCAGGGCTTTTTCTCCCAGCCGGCGGAGGCGTTTCCACGTATGCGGATAGCTCCGGCGGTGTCGTAAGTGTCTATTTTATGGTTGGCGATGACGGTGTAATAGACTCCGGTGGCGTCGTCCTGGCTCTTGTCGGGAGGCACGATCGCTTTCCCCGATTCGTCCTGCACGCTGATCACCATCGTGGGGAGATTGGTTATCTGCCATAGGAAGGAGTCGTCGCCGGTGCCCCGGTTGCCCCGGAATTCAATCTCGGCCACGCGGCAGTTGCCATCTTTCGGGCCGACATAGCGCAGATAGCGGAAGGCCCGCGAGCACTGCACCGTGAGATGATTCCATCCCGAAGCCGGCTTTGATTTGATCATCTGGATAGGCACCGCGTTTTTGAAGTCGGCGCTGTTGGCACCTTCAAACATGCCGAGCGTCATGTCGGATTCTCTGCCCGACTCAGGCACGAAGCCGATGCTCGTCACCACATAAGTGTCGCCGAGGTCGAGCCCTACATATTTGAATTGGCCGGAGCCGGTGCTGAAGATTGTTGAAGTGTTGCCGTCGAAAGCGGCTGCGGAATCCCCCGAATCGCCCGGCGAGAGCAATGCCGTTCCGCTCAGCGGGGAGTCGGCGGCGGCTGTCAGCGCCGGAAATGCCGCCAAAGCGGCTGACAGGATAAGTGATTTAGATATGAGTTTCATCTGGAGTAAGAAGGTTAGGTTCATGAAATCAGGACAACCCTGCCTGAAGCGGGCCGATCGCTTGCGCGAAGCCCCGGCGTCAATATTCATATTGCAGGGTCATGGCCGGAATCGTCATAACAAAGATAATATCAAAAACTGACATTTCGCCTCAAATGTCGGCAACGGCAAACTATCTGCCAATAATGTATCATGTCCCCGCAGTCTCGCAGGAGTCTGCAGTACGCAAGATTCTTCAGCCGCGAAAGGATTATCAGCCGCGAAAGGTGAAACCACTTATGGTATGCGGGGTGCAACCCCGCCATCCCCGCAGTCCCATAATCAGCCTTAGATTCTGCGATTGATAAAACATATTGAAATCCTTTCCGTTACTTTAATATAAACTCTTGCATCATAGTGATTACACTTATACGTCTTAATTAAACATTTAACTAAACGATTATGAAGAAAATCTTATCTGCATTCCTCGTCGCTCTGTCGCTCCTTTTCTGCTCCAATCAGGCCAACGCCCTGGAAATCGCCGTGAGCTACGGCGGATACACCGCATCCGACACCGGCGGCTACTACCAGGATGACTGGAAGGGAGTGAAGACCGCATGGGGAGCTCTCACCGCTTCGCTTTATGTCCCCGTGGCCAAAAAATTCTCCATCGGCCCCTCCTACACCTTCTCTTCGGCCGTGACAAAAGGGGGCAGCAACCACTCCAGCCTCTTCTACCACACTATCCTCTTCAACGGTAAATACAACTATTTCCAGAAAGGGATTCTGACGCTTTACGGCCATCTCGGCCTCGGCGTCGAGATCACTCAGTTCGATCCGAAATGGGACGACAACTACACCGAAGCCTATTTCGGCTATCAGGTATCTCCCATCGGCATAAACGCCCGTCTCGCCAACGGCTTCAGCATCTTCGGCGAACTCGGTTTCGGAAACCAGGGTCTCATCCAGGCCGGTTTCTCCTATAGCTTCTGATCAAACAGATCCGGTCAGACGGCCAATGTCTGATCGAAAAGTCAAAATATAAAGGAAGGCCCCGTTCCGCAGAGAAATTCCTCCGGAACGGGACCTTTTATTTTTTCAGGCAGGCTTTGTCAGATCATTCGAGCGAGAAGTTCACGTTGACCTCGGCGGTGCTTTCTGTCGGAGTGCCGTTGTCGGTGGCCGGCTGCCATTTCGGCATGCTCTTCACGAGCCTGATGGCCTCCGATTCGAGATCGGGGTCGACCATGCGCTTGATCTTGATGTTGCCGACGCTTCCGTCGGGATTCACCACAAACACCACGCCGACCACACCTTCTATGCCGTTTTCCTTTGCTCTTTCGGGATATTTGAGGTTTTTGGCGATATATTCATCCTGCGCTGCCTTCCCGCCGGGGAAAGATGCGGGGACAACTGCGGCGGAGGCGGCCGCCGACAATCCGAGCGCCGCCACCATTGTTAGCATTATCTTTTTCATCATGCAGAGACTTTTTTATTAAGACAATCCATTCCCGCAAAAGATTAAGCCCGGAAAAGATTAAAACCTTGTTTCTTTAAAATTTATCACTTTGCGGGAGTGTTGTTCCCCCCAGCTCGCCCGGCGGGCTTGACATAGGCGGCATTGTAGGTGAGGATGTCGTATATGTCGTTGCAGCGCTCCTCGAGTTCGGGCTGGAGCACAGCCGCCTCCGCGGCGTCGGCCATGCGGAGATCGGCATAGCGGTCTTCGCCGTTGATAAATGTCACGAGGGAGCCGTCGGGGCGGGCGCTGTCGATCACGAGCTCAGGAGACTTGCGCGGGTCGCGACGATAGATCTGCCAGTATCCGGCACGCACGGCGTCACGTTCCTCGAATATCGAATATCCCATTCCGCGCCTGATTCCATGGTTGATGCAGGGGCAGTAGGCTATCACTATCGACGGTCCGGCGTAGGAATCCGCCTCAATTATGGCGTTGATGGTCTGCTGATAGTTGGCCCCGAGGGCCACGGAGGCCACATAAAGGTCGGGGTAGGCTGTCATCATCCGGCCGAGATCCTTCTTCACCGTGCGTTTGCCGTCGGCGGCATATTTCGCCACAGCTCCGAGCGGAGTGGCTTTCGACATCTGGCCTCCGGTATTGGAATAGCATTCGGTGTCCATAACCAGAATGTTTAGGTCGACATTGCGGGCAAGCACATGGTCGAGGCCGGCGAACCCGATGTCATAGGCCCAGCCGTCGCCGCCGATTGCCCAGACGCTTTTCTTGACAAACATGTCGGCCATCCGAAGCATCTCGTCGGCACCTTTCACCTTGGGGGCATTCCGGAGCGCTGCAATCGCGGCCTGAGCGACCGCCGCAGATTTGGCGGCGTCGGAGCGGCCGTCGAGCCATGCCTGCAGGGCTTCCTTCACCTCCGCCGGCGTCGCGCTGTCGGCCACGGCCTCTCCGACAAGTTCGGCGAGGCGTTCGCGGCGCTGCGCCACTGCCACCGCCATCCCGTAGCCATACTCGGCATTGTCTTCGAAGAGCGAATTTCCCCATGCAGGCCCCTGTCCGCGGCTATTGGTGCAATATGCGTTGGAGGGATAGTTGGCGCCCCATATCGAGGAGCAGCCGGTGGCGTTGGCTATGATCAGCCGTTCGCCGAGCAGCTGGGTCAGCAGCTTGACGTAGGGAGTCTCTCCGCAGCCGGCGCATGCCCCCGAGAATTGCAGCAGAGGCTGATAAAGCTGCGAGCCCCGGATAGATGCGCGGGGTTCGGCACCCTCTTTATAGGTCACATGGTTCCAGGCGTAATCCCAGAGAGGTTCCTCGATCGGGAGCCGTTCGCCGATAGGCTGCATCGAAAGGGCTTTTCCGGGGCAGACGGTGACGCACGATCCGCAACCGGTGCAGTCGCGCGGTGACATCTGGATGCGCCAGCGATACTGCGCGATCCCCTTCCCGCGTGCCGGCACGGTGTCGAACCCTTCGGGAGCATCGGCCGCCTCCTTCTCGTCGAGCAGCCAGGGCCGGATTGCGGCGTGGGCGCAGACAAGCGAGCACTCGGTGCATTCCACGCATTTCGTCCGGTCCCATTGCGGAATCATATCGGCGATGGTGCGCTTCTCATAGGCCGTGGTCCCCATTGGCAGCGAGCCGTCGGGAGTGAAGCGCGACACGGGCAACTCATTGCCGCGAAGCTCGTCGCAAGGTTGCGCCACTCTCACCACGAATTCCGGCAGCCACTTCACGTCGGCCGGAGCGTCGGTGGCGTCGGCCCATGTCTCCGGCACAGGAATCTCCCTGATTGCCGACTCTACCGATTGAAGAGCCGCGATGTTGTTTTTCACCATCGCCTGCCCTTCGTGGGAATAGAGCGCGGTGATATATTTTTCCAGTGCCGTCAGAGCCTCCTCGTAGGGGATGATGGCGCGGAGGCGGAAGAAGGCGGCGAGCATAATCATGTTGATCCTCACGCCTAAGTTGTTGGCGCGGGCTATTGCGCGTGCGTCAAGTGTGTAGAAGCGCACCTTGTGCCGGACCATAGCCCGTTTCAGAGAGGCCGGGATATAACGCTCGAGCGCATCGCCCGTGAGCGACGTGTTGAGCATGAACGTCCCCCCGTCGGCTATGTTGTCGAGCAGCGGGAAACGGCCCACGTAGATATCCTTGTTGCAGCCCACATAGTCGGCATATTCTATGTCGTATTCCTGCCTGATCGGGTCGGGACCGAAACGGAGCTGGCTGATGGTGTAGCCCCCCGATTTCTTGGCCGAATACTGGAAATAGGCCTGGGCGTATAGTCCTCCCTTTTCGCTGATGATGTGGGTGGCAGTGCGCGAGGCGCCGACCGTGCCGTCGGAACCCATGCCGTAGAATATGGCTGCGGTGACCTGTTTCTGCGGAATCAGCAGGCGCGGGCCCACGGCGAGCGAGCGGCCGGTGACGTCGTCGGTTATGCCGACGGTGAAGTCGGTTATCGGCTTCTCCGCCTCGGCATTCTCGAAGACGGCCTTGGCCATCGCCGGGTCGAACGATTTCGATGAGAGGCCGTAGCGGCCGCCTATGACCCGGATGTCGCGTCCCGAACGGAGCACTGCCGCCGCCACGTCGAGGAAGAGGGGCTCTCCCTGCGAGCCGGGTTCTTTGGTGCGGTCGAGAACGGCGATCCGCGTCACGCTCTGCGGCAGGGCGGCAAGGAAGGCGTCGACCGGGAAGGGCCTGTAAAGGCGGACCTTCGCAACTCCATATTTCTTGCCGAGCGAGTTCAGATGGTCGACGGTCATGTCGAGCACTTCGGTCGACGAACCGATCGCCACCGCCACTGTCTCGGCGTCAGGAGCTCCGTGATAGTCGACGAGGTGGTAGCTGCGGCCGGTGACGGCGCCCACCTTCTCCATGGTCTGCTGCACAATCGCCGGGAAGGCGTCGTAATATTTGTTGGCGGCCTCGCGGTTCTGGAAGTAGACGTCGCTGTTCTGCGCCGATCCGCGGAGCTGTGGATGTTCCGGGTTGAAGCCGCGCCGGCGGAAAGCCTCGATCTTGTCGAGCGGCAGAAGGGGAGCCAGATCCTCGTAGGGGGTGACGTCGATGGTGGCGGTTTCGTTTGAGGTCCGCCAGCCGTCGAAGAAATGGAGCACCGGAATCGACCCTTCTATGGCGGCCAGGTGGGCCACTATGGCGAGGTCGTGGGCTTCCTGCACCGAGGCTGAGGCGAGCATGGCGAACCCGGTGGCCCGGCAGGCCATCACGTCCTGATGGTCGCCGAAGATGCTGAGCGCCTGGGCGGCAAGCGAACGGCATCCCACATGAAACACAGCCGGGAGCAGCTCGCCCGAAATTTTATACATGTTGGGAATCATGAGCATCAGCCCCTGCGACGCCGTGAACGTGGTGGCCAGAGCGCCGGCGGCGAGTGCCCCGTGGGTGGCTCCGGCCGCCCCGAGTTCCGACTCCATTTCCTTCACCTGCATGGGCCGGCCGTAGAGGTTGCGCAGGCCGGCGATATTCCATTTGTCGGCCGTCTCGCCCATCGAGGCTATCGGGGTGATGGGATAGATGGTGGCCACGTCGCTGAAGGCGTAGGCTATATATGCGGCTGCCGTGCAACCGTCCATGCTTTTTCTGTTCATAGGAGAAAAATGGAGCGGGAATGCGCCTCGGAAAAAGCTCCTTTCGGCCGACCGCTCCTCATGAATTCAACACAATGAATGCGCGTCGGGTTCAATGGCCTGAGCCATTAGACCCGACGCGCGGTCGTTTCATTGTTGTATAAAGACCAGTCCGTCATCAGACTGGCCGGTGTAGGATTTGAGGAACATCAGCGCGATTTCCCCCTCTGGAGGAAACATCGGGGTATTGCCCTGAGGATGCTTTTTCGGGAATGCCGATGCGAGTTGTTCTGCCATCTCCTTCAGGGGAAGCATGGCATGGAGGCGACCGAGTTCGCTCGATTCAAAGCCCTTGCGATATTTTTGCATCAAATCGAACTCTGTGAACGGCAGAATAGGGCTGATCTCGATTATTTTTCGTAACTTCACGGTATATTTTTTGTAACGTTTACCCCCGATTTAGCCCGTGAGTACAACCGTCCGCGATAGCGTATTGAAGCCTGCCTTTATAAGTTCTAACTTTGC
>CAJMNI010000042.1 GCA_905214735.1 uncultured bacterium
AACGGATTAAACACTCGGCTCCTCGGAGCCGCTAAAAAAATAACCGAAGTATTGTTTGGTGGTTTCTGATTGCAAAGTTAAACGAAACGAATCAAATTCTGTTACCCCTTTTACGGATATATTTAACCATTTCAACGAAAATAATGACAGGCAAACCGGATATAGCGGTTTGCCTGTCATTATTTCTTTGTTAACCAATGGAGGATGGCGCAATCAGACGAAATTTTTCTTGCAGAAGATGCTTCTGAGTTTAAGCGAAATGACTCCGAAGATAGCCTCGCCGAAGATGCTTGAATTCATCTTGGAAGTTCCAAGCTGACGGTTGACAAAAATGATCGGAATCTCCACAATCTTGCATTCCTTGAAATAAGACTTGAATTTCATTTCGATCTGGAAGGCATATCCCTTGAACCGGATGTTGTCGAGATTGAGCATGGTCAGCACGTTGCGGCGATAGCATACGAAACCTGCGGTGGCATCGCGTAGGGGCATCCGGGTGACGAGCCGCACATAAACAGATGCGAAATAAGACATGAGCACGCGTCCCATAGGCCAGTTCACGACGTTTACTCCAGACACATAACGTGATCCGACAGCCACGTCGGCGCCCCGGTCGCGGCATTCGTGATAGAGCTTCGGCAGATCTTTGGGATTGTGGGAGAAATCGGCGTCCATCTCAATCACATAGTCATATCCTCTCTCTATGGCCCATTTGAAACCGTGGATATATGCAGTGCCGAGTCCGAGCTTGCCTGTGCGCGTTTCCATATACACCCTGTAGGGGTACTGCTCTATTTTTGTGCGCACGGCGTCTTGAGTGCCGTCGGGGGAGGCATCGTCGATCACCAGCACATCAAATTCGTCTTCGAGCTGCATTACGGCGTCGATGATGCTTGAGATGTTTTCAATCTCGTTATAGGTCGGTATAATAACAAGTGCGTCGCTCATTTTCTTGTTGACAAGAATTTATTAGCGCAAAATTAATCAAAAATTTCCAACTATTTGCTTTAATGCAATAACTTTTACAATGAATTTACATTTAGCGATTACTTTTTACACCCGAAATGAATTAAAATGCTCTATAATTGCCACTTTATCTACAATTCAATTTCTTTAAATTCATATTTATTTTCATTCCGGCACGCTTTGGATTGAAGAATTTTTATTATTTTTGTGGGAAGAAACGTCCCGGCGACAACTGCAAATATAGCATTTTGTCGTTTTGGATATTTTTTGGATATTTTTTTGGATATTTTTTTGAGAACAAACCACACAAACCAATATCATGAGCACAAAAAGAATCACGCTTGACGCAGTCTGGCCTGAGATGCCTGAGTTTAAAGAGGGAATCCGCCGCGCTCCCGACCGCGGTTATACTCTCAATGATCAGAAAACAGTGACCGCCCTGAAAAACGCGCTCCGTTATCTTCCGGAAGAACTTCATGAGAAAGCAGCTCCCGAATTCTTAGAGGAATTGCGCACACGCGGACGTATCTACGCCTATCGTTTCCGTCCGGAAGGCGACCTGAAGGCAAAACCGGTTGATGAATATAAAGGAAAATGTCTCGCCGGAAAAGCTTTCCAGGTGATGATCGACAATAACCTCAGCTTCGACGTCGCTCTCTATCCTTACGAACTCGTGACATACGGAGAAACGGGACAGGTTTGCCAGAACTGGCTGCAATATCGCCTGATCAAGAAATATCTGGAAGAGCTCACCGAAGACCAGACTCTCGTAATGGAATCGGGTCATCCTCTCGGCCTTTTCCCCTCTCGCCCCGATGCGCCCCGCGTAATTATCACCAACGCCATGATGGTCGGCATGTTCGACAATCTTCACGACTGGCATGAAGCCATGCAGATGGGTGTTGCCAACTATGGTCAGATGACGGCCGGCGGCTGGATGTATATCGGCCCGCAGGGCATTGTTCACGGAACATTCAATACGATTCTCAACGCCGGCCGCATGCGCCTCGGCGTGCCCGCCGACGGTGACCTCCGCGGCCATATCTTCGTTTCTTCCGGTCTCGGAGGAATGAGTGGCGCTCAGCCTAAGGCTGCTGAAATCGCCGGAGCGGCTGCTATCATTGCCGAAGTCGACGAATCGCGCATAAAAACCCGCATGGACCAGGGATGGGTAAGCGTCAAGACAGATGACATCGCCGAAGCTTTCCGCCTCGCTCACGAAGCCATGAAAAAAAAGGAGCCGATCTCCATAGCATATCACGGCAACATCGTCGACCTGCTCGAATATGCCGTTGAGAAGAACGAGAAGATCGAACTCCTCAGCGACCAGACAAGCTGCCACGCTGTCTATGAAGGTGGCTATTGCCCCGCCGGCATCTCCTTCGAAGAGCGCACGCGTCTGCTCCATAACGATCCCGAAAAATTCCGTCACCTCGTCGACGAGACACTCCGCCGCCACTACAATGCCATCAAGACACTCGTGGCACGCGGCACATATTTCTTCGACTACGGCAACTCCTTCATGAAAGCGATTTACGACGCCGGAGTAAAGGAAATCTCAAAGAACGGCATCGATGAGAAAGATGGTTTCATCTGGCCTTCATACGTGGAGGATATCATGGGTCCGCTTCTGTTTGACTATGGTTATGGCCCCTTCCGTTGGGTATGCCTCAGCGGCAAGCATGAAGACCTCGTTAAGACCGACCATGCCGCAATGGAATGCATCGATCCCAACCGCCGCGGCCAGGACCGCGACAACTGGATCTGGATCCGCGACGCTGAAAAGAACGCCCTCGTGGTCGGCACCCAGGCCCGCATCCTCTATCAGGACGCCATGGGACGTCTCAACATAGCCCTGAAGTTCAACGATATGGTAAGAAAGGGAGAGGTCGGCCCGATCATGCTCGGCCGCGACCATCACGATGTCAGCGGTACTGACTCACCTTTCCGCGAGACCTCCAATATCAAAGACGGTTCGAACGTCATGGCCGATATGGCTGTGCAGTGTTTCGCCGGCAACTGCGCAAGAGGCATGAGCCTCGTGGCGCTTCATAATGGCGGCGGCGTCGGAATCGGCAAAGCCATCAACGGCGGCTTCGGCATGGTTTGCGACGGCAGCGACCGCGTCGACGATATCCTCCGCAAGGCTATGCTCTGGGATGTGATGGGCGGTGTGGCCAGAAGAAGCTGGGCACGCAACGAAAACGCCATGTCGACTGTCAAGGAATGGAACGACACGCAGATGGAAAACGGTTTCTGCATCACGGAGCCCTTCCTTGCCGATGAAGATAAACTTCGCGAACTCCTGAAAAAATAACACAACCCGATTATCAAGAGATGAAACAGATTATTGAGTGCGTGCCCAATTTCAGCGAGGGCCGCAACAAAGAGATAATAAAGGAAATCACAGATGCCATCACGTCGGCCGCTGATGTCAGCCTGCTTGACGTCGATCCCGGCGAAGCTACCAACAGGACGGTGGTAACATTCGTCGGAGAACCCGAGGCTGTTGTAGAGGCCGCTTTTCAGGGGATAAAGAAGGCAGCCGAGGTCATCGACATGCGTCAGCATCACGGAGCCCATCCCCGCATGGGTGCGACAGATGTCTGCCCGCTTATTCCGGTCAGCGGCATCACCCTCGAGGAATGCGCCGAACTGGCCCGGGGACTCGCAAAGCGTGTCGCCGACGAATTGGGCGTGCCGACATACTGCTACGAGGCGGCCGCCTTCACTCCCGAGCGCAAGAACCTCGCCGTTTGCCGCGCCGGAGAGTATGAGGCTCTTCCCGAAAAGATGAACCATGAGGGGAAAGGTCCCGACTTCGGCGACCGTCCCTTCGACGAGGCTGCCGCCCGCACCGGCGCAACGACAATCGGTGCCCGCGACTTCCTGATCGCCGTCAACTTCAATCTCAACACGACTTCCACCCGTCGCGCCAATGCCATTGCATTTGACGTTCGCGAGAAGGGTCGTCCGATGCGCGAAGGAGGAAAAGTGACCGGGAAACCGATGAAAGACGAGAATGGCAAACCTATCATGATCCCCGGCACTCTGAAAGGCACCAAGGCTATCGGATGGTTTATCGACGAATATGGAATCGCCCAGGTTTCGATGAACATCACCGACATGCGGGAGACTCCGCTTCACAAAGCCTTCGATGAAGTGTGTCGTGCTGCCGCAGCCCGCGGACTGCGCGTCACCGGTACAGAGATCGTTGGACTGGTTCCGAAATCGGCTCTTATAGAGGCCGGCAAACATTATCTGCGCATGCAGCAGCGCTCGCTAGGCATTCCCGAGGCAGATATCATCAAGATGGCCGTGCGCTCCATGGGTCTTGACGAACTCAAGCCTTTCGTACCGGAAGAGAAAGTCGTGGAGTTTATGATTGAGAAGGGAAAAGAGAAAGGGAAAAAGCTGACCGACATGACTCTCACGGCCTTCGCCGACGAGACGGCATCCGAATCGCCTGCTCCCGGCGGTGGTTCGATTGCCGCCTACATGGGTGCGCTCGGTGCGGCGCTCGGTGCAATGGTGGCCAATCTTTCCGCTCACAAGGCAGGCTGGGACGACCGTTGGGAAGAGTTTTCCGATGCTGCCGTTAAAGGCCGCGGCATTCTCGACCGACTGATTGCCCTTGTCGATGAAGACACGGAGGCTTTCAACCGCATAATGGCTGTTTTCGCTATGCCCAAATCCTCACCCGAGGAGAAAGCAGCCCGTTCGGCGGCGCTGCAGGAGGCAACGCTTTATGCCACGCAGGTTCCTCTGCGCACAATGAAGACCTCTTTTGAGGCATTCGACCTTCTTGATCAGATGGCAGCCAACGGCAACCCCGCTTCGATAAGCGATGTTGGCGTCGGTGCGCTTGCGGCCCGTTCAGCAGTGCTTGGCGCGCATCTCAACGTGAAGATCAACGCCGCCGGTCTGAAGGATCGTGAGAAAGCCGATGCAATTCTTGCCGAAGCTGCAAAAATTGCCGCTGATGCAGAGGAGCGTGAAAAGAAGGTGCTCTCCGCCGTCAATGCCATAATCGACAAGTAATGGAGAACAACATTCTTATAACCAATACGCGCGTAGTCACCCCTCTTGGCCGGACGGCCAAGAAGGGAAGGGCTATGGCGCAGCTCACGACAATTGATAATGCCGCTATCCTGATCACCGACGGAAAGATCGATAAGATCGCCCCGATGTCGGAAATCAATTCGGAAAACTACAGCGGCACGCATCGCATTCTCGATGCAGAGGGAAGGGTTTCGCTTCCCGGGTTTGTCGATTCGCATACACATCTGATTTTCGGAGGCTACCGTCCCGACGAGTTCGAATGGCGTCTGAAAGGGGATTCCTATATGAGCATCATGGAGCGCGGCGGCGGAATACAGTCAACTGTCAACGCCACGCGCGTGGAATCGGCCGAGGATCTTCGCCGGAAGGCTCTCTGGTTTATCGACCGCATGGTTGATATGGGAGTCACCACCGTGGAAGCCAAAAGCGGCTACGGCCTCGACACTGAGTCGGAGATGAAGATGCTTGACGTGATTGACTCGATAGCATCAGATGAAAAGACCCCTCTGCAGGTTGTGGCCACATTTCTCGGAGCGCATGCCGTTCCCAAAGAGTATAAGGGGCGCACGGATGAATATATCGATCTGATGATCCGCGAGATGCTTCCCGCCGCTAAGGGGAAGGCGCGTTTCTGCGACATATTCACTGAAAAGAATGTGTTTGAGATTGAAGAGTCGCGACGTTTCCTGAAGGCTGCAAAAGAGGCCGGTTTCGAACTGAAGTTGCATGCCGACGAGATAGTTACTCTCGGCGGTGCGGAACTCGCCGCCGAACTCGGAGCCGTTTCGGCCGACCATCTTCTGCATGTGAGCGACGAGGGTGTTGTCCGTATGGCCGAAGCCGGTGTGGTTGCCACTCTGCTTCCGCTCACAGCTTTCGCCCTCAACGAACCTTACGCTCCGGCCAGAAAGTTTATCGAGGCTGGTGCGGCCGTGGCGCTTGCCACCGACCTCAATCCCGGAAGCTGCTTCTCGGGCTCTATTCCTCTCACAATAGCGCTTGCTTGCATTTACATGCACATGAGCATTGAAGAGACAATCACAGCGCTCACCCTCAACGGAGCCGCCGCAGTCGGCCTCGCCGACGAGACCGGCTCGCTCGAGGAGGGAAAAAGGGGAGATGTCGCCATTCTCGAATTTGACAACATCAACTATCTTCCGTATTATGTGGGAATGAACTGCGTGCGCAATGTCGTGAGCCGCGGCAGACTTGTAAAATGACTAACCTTAAGAACAAAACAACATCAATCATGGATAAACTGAAAGAATATGCCATCGGTTCGTCGGATCTGACTTATGATCTGATCGAACGCATTCTCAACGACGGCACCAAACTTGTGCTCGGCGACGAAGCACGCAAAAAAATCGAACATTGCCGCGAATATCTCGATCGCAAAACAGATGAAAATACTGTGCCAATTTATGGCGTGACCACAGGTTTCGGATCGCTTTGCAACAAGCATATATCGGCCGACCAGCTCTCCACCCTTCAGGAGAATCTCGTGAAGAGCCACAGCTGCAGCGTCGGCGTACCTGTCGACAAGGTTATCGTGAAGCTGATGCTTCTGCTTAAGGCCCACGCCCTCTCCAAGGGTTTCAGCGGCGTGCAGGTTCAGACCGTAGAGAGAATTCTCGATTTCTATAACAATGATGTGATTCCGGTGGTCAACGACCGAGGATCGCTCGGTGCGTCGGGCGACCTTGCACCTCTTGCAAACCTCTTCCTGCCGCTGATTGGCGAGGGTGAGGTTTTCTTCCGCGGACGTCGCGTGCGCAGTTTCGAGATGCTCAACGAGATGGGCTGGAGCCCCATCAAGCTTAAATCGAAAGAGGGTCTCGCTCTGCTCAACGGAACCCAGTTCATGAGCGCCAACGGAATCAAGGCTTTGATCGACGGCTGGCATCTGGTGAATTGCTTCGACCTCTTCGGAGCGATGAGCCTCGAGGCTTTCGACGGTCGCATCGAGCCTTTCTGGGATTGCATCCAGCAGGTGCGTCCTCACGCAGGCCAGATTGAAACGGGTCGCGTGTTCCGTGCAATTCTTGAAGGCAGCGAGATCATCAAGCAGAAGAAGGAGCATGTTCAGGATCCTTATTCCTTCAGATGCATCCCGCAGGTCCACGGCGCCGTGAAAGACGCAATGATCCATGTCACCAACGTGCTTCACATCGAGATCAACTCGGTCACCGACAACCCGACGGTTTATCCTGACGAGGACCTCGTGGTTTCGGGAGGCAATTTCCATGGCGAACCACTCGCACTCGCATTCGACTATATGGGTGTGGCTCTTGCCGAGCTCGGTAACATATCCGAACGCCGTGTGGCCCAGCTTATTCTTGGTCTGCGCGGTCTTCCGGAGTTCCTCGTTGCCAAACCGGGCCTCAACTCGGGCTTCATGATTCCGCAGTATGCCGCCGCTTCTATGGTAAGCCAGAACAAGATGTATGCATGGCCTGCTTCCTGCGATTCTATCGTAAGTTCGAATGGTCAGGAAGACCTTGTTTCGATGGGCGCCAACGCCGCGACGAAGCTGCATAAACTTGTTGCAAACCTGAAATATATCGCCGGCATCGAGCTTATGAACGCCGCCCAGGCAATTGAATTCAGACGTCCTCTCAAGTCGTCACCTGTGATTGAGGATCTTCTCGCCGCTTATCGCAAGGAAGTTCCTTTCGTGGAAGATGATGTCGTCATGGCCAATTATATTGCCAAGACAATGGCATTCCTCGACCATTTCGAGGTTCACTGCCCGAAAAAAGATTAAATCAGCAGTATTTTACGATATGCCCTTCGTCAACTATGTCGAGGGGCATATTGTTGTTATAATAAAATATATAATCATGCTGACTATAGATGAACTCAGGAAGCGCCACTCGGTGCGCTCTTACGATAACAGGGAGATACCGTCATCTCTCAGAACCACGCTCGGTGCGGAAGTGACAATGATCAATACTCATGCAGGCGGCTTGAACTTCCAGTTGATATATGACGATGACGAACCGTTCGCCGGTTTTTCTCGCAGTTATGGAATGTTCCGGGGTGTGCGAAATTACCTTGCGGCCGTGATAGACCCGGCAATACCGGATGCCATGGAACAGGCTGGATATTATGCCGAACAGTTTGTGATGAAGGCCGTGGAACTTGGTCTCGGCACATGTTTCGTTGGCGGCACGTTCTCGGCCAAACATGTCAATGTCAGAAAAGAGGTTTATGAGGAAGTGCCGTTTCTGGTCACTATAGGTTATCCTTCGGATAAGGTCTCCCTTGCGGCGCGGTTATCTTCAAAATTTGCCCATAGAAAAGTCAGGAATCCGAAAGATTTTTTTGACGACGACGAGATTCATTATTCCGATGCGATGAAGATGTATCCCTGGCTGACGACGGCTCTTGAGGCGGTGGCATGCGCACCTTCGGCTCTGAATCATCAGCCTGTGAGACTCACGTTGCAGAATCCTGCACGCGAGGAAGTTGCGGGTGGAACGCCTGATGTACCGATGATAGCGGCATTTGTTACAAGCGATGACAAATTCTCGATGGTTGATCTTGGCATAGCTAAGGCGAATGTTGCCATGGCAGTTCCCGGAGTGTGGGACTGGGGACCCGACGCAGTGTTTCATCCCGACACCGCAGTAAAACCCGAACCGCCCCTCACCCTCGACTAAGCCTCAGTGTCAGTGCCGATTGTCCCTACTATGAATAGCAAGAAATATTCTGCGCAATCGTATTGGATTTACAAATTTCGACAAACTATTCGAACCATCCCTTTATTCTTTCCTTGATTGCTTGAGACTCTTTGAGCATTCTGATAAACTCAAGGGCAGAGTGTTTGCGGTAAGTGTTTTTCAACATGTGAACGCAGCCGTCCATCTCGTTAGAAGGAACGTCGATGCGAATTGCCTTTACGCCAGAGGCATTATGGATTGTCGCTTCAGCCAATATGGTTACGAGGTTGCTCTTACGAATTAGCTCAAGCAATATGTTGACCTCGTTAAGTTCCACTTTAGCCTCCATTCGGGCATTGTTATGCTGAAGATGCCAGTCGAAGGCATTGCGGGCCTGAAGGCCTTTGGTCGGCAATGCAAGGTCAAATTTAGAAAGATCGGAGAGTGTTATGCTATCTTTGGCGGCAAGAGGATGGGAGTCTTTCACGATAGCCGCAAGATAATTGTCGAATAATACGTGGGACTCTATCTCCTCCTTTCTTTGCAATGGACGGAATGCCAAAACAAAATCCACTTCGCGACGTTCAAGCATATCCATTAATTCAGCCATCGGTTTATAACTGATGTTAAGCGAAACTTGCGGATGGGCTTTCATGAAGTCGACGAGCGTCTCGGTGAGAATCGGACTGAATGAATAAGTCACGCCGATGTTGAGCTTGCCGGTAAAAACTTGTTTCAGATCATTGATGCGGCTGACGCAGGTTTCGGCCGAACAAATGGTCTGCACCGCATAAGAAAGCAATTCTTCTCCAGCTTCTGTAAGAGACAAAGCATGGTTTGAACGGTAAAAAAGCAGCACTCCAAATTCATCTTCAAGCTGCTTGATTTGCTGGGATAAGGTGCTTTGGGCTATAAACAAGGCCTTGGCGGCCTCTGAAAAGTTCAGGGTCTCGGCGGCTTTTACGAAATATCTTAGTTGTCGGAGTTCCATAAGAGAATGCAAATATACGAATTTTTTGTTGCTATCTGGTGGCTTGAAAGGATATATGTTTGAAAATGAATATCGGTGCGGTTGCGCCGATGACCATTCCCGTTATTATAAGTGAGCAGGTCAAGCCGTTGTATGTCAGCATATATAGCCAGTGGTTGAACACTGACTCCTGTTGATTGGCAAGACACATTACAATGGATTCTACAGTTCGGTAGGCGTACATGCCCGGTATCATGGGGAGCAGGGCCGGAAAAAAACAAACTTCCGCAGGGCATTTAATACGTGGGGCGGCCAGAACGGCAATGAGGCCTACGCAGAATGCAGCTATTGTGCTGGCGAGTATGATTTGCATGTCAAGACAAGACATGAGTATGAATCTGACCGCATGGCCTACGGCGGCAAATATGCCACAAGTCAGGTAGGCTCGACGAGGCGTGTTGCTAATGCTGGAAAAACCGATGGCGGCAATCGCAGCAAACAATCCATCTTCAAAAACATTTAGAAAAATTCCCGATTCCATTTCTGTCAAAACCATTCAATGTTAAGAATTAGCATTCCGAAGCATAGGCCGAGCGAAAGGCATGCCGTAAGAATGCAGGCATCTATAAAGCGACTGAAAGCGCATAAATAGTGATGGTCGAGCATGTCGCTCACCACGTTTATATATGGCACTCCCGGAATAAGATACAATATGCTGGTGCCAACAGCTATATCGGGGGTGTTGCCGATGTGGAAGAGTTGACAGGCCGCGCTTAATGAGGCCGATACAAATGCCGCGACAAGGAAAGTAAGTCTTACATCTCTATGGGCTTCAAGCATCATTTGCTTGATTCGAAATCCTATAAATGT
This sequence comes from uncultured bacterium, assembly GCA_905214735.1. Classification (GTDB taxonomy): domain Bacteria; phylum Bacteroidota; class Bacteroidia; order Bacteroidales; family Muribaculaceae; genus Lepagella. Next base: position 10,531 of record CAJMNI010000042.1, read on the forward strand.
TACTGTAAAGACCACAATCATAGCCATGATGTCGCCACCAAACAGACGGCAAAATGAGGCGTTTGCAAATGATGTCAGCACAAGAACCTCAACAGATGAAGTCAGCTTGCGAGAAAGAATTGCCGCGAATTTCTTTCTCGCTTCTGCGAGCGGAATTTTCTTGTCGGCAATTTCCCAGCTTAATCTGCTGAGACTGGTGTTCATCGCAAAGTTGATGCCTGATTTCGCAATGGGGCGAACAAGGGATAACTGTTCACCCGACCGAGGATCGCTGACAGTTGCAATTATATGCGAGGGGAGAACCGTCACATTGGTGTCGAACCCATAAGAAGCGGCTATTCGCCTGACATTCTTTTCTATGCGTATGCATGTTGCTCCGCATCCGAGTAATCTCGCGGCATATTCGGAAATGAAGCAACATACATCCGATCGCTCTTTATCAGAATTCTTCGGGGAAGTCTTCATAATCATCCTCTTCGTCAGGATTAAGGATATCACCGGGAAGATAAAACATTTCCCGTTCTTTCCCTATTTCTACAATATGATTAGGTTTGTCTGTAGGATGCGAATGGGCAGAGAAAATGGACTTCTCTAATGCGCCAATGATGACCGCGAGTGTAGCAACGAATGCAATGACACTCCAGATAATAATTTGCTGTGACATAGTGAAAATTCTTTACTTCTAAAAACAGTTGCAAAGTTAGTGTATGTCGCAGGCGATACCGAACAATTGTAAAGGATAGTTCCGATAGCGTCCCCCGGCCTTTTCGATAGAGGAAAGTTTTCGTGAATACAACGAATGTATGCTCCGGGTGCTCCCAAACTCTCGCCCGATAGTAAGGAAGAAGGAATCGAGCCTCACAAAAGTTATTCCGGGTCTTTGAATGTGCGCCTGACACCCGAAATTCATTCTCGCGTTGCATACCTTGCCAAGCAAACAGGAATGTCGATCAATTCATTTATCCGTTCTGCCGTTGAAAAGCAGATAGCTGCAATGCTTTGAGCAGAGACCTTGTATAGCTTGATGCGGAGAGGGGAGAGCGCAGGGAATGCGAATCTACAAAAATGTATCTGTAGATGATTGCTCATATACTGTTTTAGAACAGAAAGTGTCGTAATATCGAAAATATTTGATAATTTTGCGTAACTGTAGTAACGGCGTCTGAAGACGGTGTATTACAGTGTTTGTCTACCTTGAATCTACGCATCCCGCAGAACTTTCTACTCCGCGGGAAACTCCATTACATATACATTTATAAGCCTTAAAAAATCTTTCGGTAAAACCTAAAATTTACGGTCATGAAATTATCTAAAACAGGCCATCTTGCCCTGTCGCTTCTCGCAGGCACAGCAGGAGCATACGCGGCCGATCCTTCGCAGGCAGCCAAGCCCAAGGCCTATCTTGTGGCTGACGCCCACCTCGACACCCAGTGGAACTGGGATGTGCAAACCACAATCAAAGATTATGTGTGGAACACAATCAATCAGAATCTCAAGCTTCTTGAGATGTATCCAAACTACGTTTTCAACTTCGAAGGCGCAGTGAAATACGCGTGGATGAAAGAGTATTATCCCCGCGAATATGCCATGCTTCAAAAACATATAGATTCAGGCCGCTGGCATATCTGCGGTTCGAGCTGGGACGCTACCGACGCCATTGTGCCATCGGTTGAATCCGCGATCCGCAACATCATGCTCGGTCAGGATTTCTACCGCAAGGAATTCGGAGCCGAAGGCACCGACATTTTCCTGCCCGACTGCTTCGGCTTCGGCTGGACACTCCCAACAATTGCGTCGCACTGCGGTCTTATAGGTTTCTCCTCTCAGAAACTCGGCTGGCGTCACGGCAATTTCCATCCCCACGGACGCTATCCCTACAATGTCGGTATCTGGAAAGGTATTGACGGTTCGGAAATCATGATGACTCACGGTTATGCTTACGAACACCGCTGGGATCACGAAGATCTCACGGAGAGCAAACTGCTTAAAGATCATCTTGCAGAAAACGATCTCGGTATGGTATACAATTATTACGGCACCGGAGACATGGGGGGATCGCCCACAATCACCTCTGTTGACGCAGTAGAGCGCGCCGTAAACAAAAAAGAGGGCGAAATTGAAGTGATCAGCGCCACCAGCGATCAGCTCTTCAAGGATTTCATGCCCTATTCGTCGCATCCCGAGCTTCCCAAATATGACGGCGAGCTCCTCATGGATATTCATGGCACAGGATGCTACACTTCGCAGGCCGCCATGAAGTTATACAACCGTCAGAACGAACTCCTTGGTGACGCCGCCGAACGAGCCGCCGTTGCAGCCGAAATGCTCGGTGTGGAAAATTATCCCGGCGAGGCTCTCACCGAAGGCTGGCGCCGCTTCATCTGGCACCAGTTCCACGACGATCTCACCGGAACTTCCATCCCTCGTGCATACGAGTTCTCTTGGAATGACGAACTTCTTACCCTCAAACAGTTCGCAGGCATTCTCGGCCACAGCGTCAATGCAGTGGCCTCGCAACTCGACACCAGGGTAAAAGGCACCCCCGTCGTGTTTTACAACGCACTCGGCTCCGAAGCTACCGATGTAGTCGAACTTCAGATTCCCGTCAAAGGCAAACCGGGCAATGTCGCTGCTTACGATCCGGAAGGAAAGCCGGTGGCAGCTCAGCTCCTCGGAATCAGCGACGGCAAAGCCAATGTGCTTGTAGAAGCAACCGTCCCCGCCAACGGTTATGCAGTATACGACATCCGCCTTTCCGGTTCCTCCAAAGGAAAAGCTACGACTACTTCCAACACCGTCGATACTGTCGAGAATTCCGTTTATAAACTCACTTTTGACAACAACGGCGACATAATATCCCTTTTCGACAAGAAAGCCAATAAGGAACTCGTAGAAAAAGGAAAGGCTATCCGTCTGGCCATATTCACCAAAAACGAATCGTTCGAGTGGCCTGCTTGGGAAGTTATGAAAGAGACAATAGATGGCGAGCCTCAATCGATCAATGAAGATGTCAGGATTTCGGTGGTTGAAAACGGTCCTCTCCGCACGACTCTCTGTGTAGAGAAAAAACATGGTGACTCGAAATTCCGTCAATACATACGTCTATACGAAGGAGCACTTGCCGACCGCATCGATTTCTATAATGATGTCGACTGGGCAACCACCAACGCACTTGTAAAGGCCGAGTTCCCCCTTACGGTATCCAATCCTAAAGCCACTTATGATCTTGGACTCGGCACGATAGAGCGCGGCAACAACACCGATATTGCTTATGAGGTTTATTCTCAGCGATGGGCCGATCTTACCGATAGCGGTAAAGATTATGGTGTCACGGTGATGAACGATTGCAAATATGGATGGGATAAACCCTCCGACAATGTGATCCGTCTAACACTGCTTCACACACCGGGCACAAAACAAAGATACGAATACCAGAACCGTCAGGATTTCGGTCACCACACTTTCACTTACTCGCTCTGCGGACATAACGGCGACCTCGACAAATCAGAGGCAAACAGTAGGGCCGACGTGCTCAACCAGCGAATAAAAGCCTTCTCTGCCGACAAACATGCCGGTAAGCTCGGCAAGAGTTATTCTGCGGCTGCAATTAATAACAATGACCTTGCAATCAAAGCTTTCAAGAAGGCTGAAAACGGTGACGAATATGTTGTGCGCGTATACGATGTTTCGGGAAAAGGCGCCGACGGCCGGATTGAATTTGCTCTCCCCGTTGTGGCTGCTGTGGAAGCCGACGGCACAGAGAAAACAATTGGCGCAGCTTCATTCTCGGGGAATATGCTTAATGTTAAAGTCGCTCCAAACGGCTTGCGCACTTACAAAGTGAAATTTGCTCCGGTTGAAAGTGTGAACAAATCCGAATTTGCTCAGGTTCCCCTTAACTACGACAAGAAGTGCTTCTCATGGAATGCATTCGCCGGTGATGCTGATTTCAGCGCCGGATATGCATACGCGGCAGAACTCGTTCCTGACAAGATTGTTTCGGATGGAGTGCCATTCAAGCTTGAGAATAAGGAGCTTTTCAATGGAAAAGTTTGCAAAGGTGATAAAATCACAATTCCTGCCGGCAAATACAATCGACTGTATATCCTTGCTGCTGCCGCAACTGAGGAAAAGCCCGCAGAAGGAGTGTTACGAGCCGGCAAGAGATCGACTGTCTTGAAAGTTCCGTCCTACACAGGTTTCATTGGCCAGTGGGGGCATAAAGGCCACACTGAGGGCTACCTTAGTGATGCTGATGTGGCATTCGTAGGAACACACCGACATAACTCGCAAGGCGACCAGCCTTATGAATTTACTTACATGTTCAAATATGCAGTCGACATACCTGCAAACGCTAAAGAAATAATACTGCCCGACAACCCCGATTTAGTCATTTTCGCAGCGACTCTCGCGAGCGGAGAGAATAAGGAGGGAGAAGTCCTCAGCAAGCTCTACCGCACATCTATCGACAGCAAGCAGACTTCAATGCAGATCTGTGAAAACAAAAACATTCTTAAGAAAGAATATCTGACAGGTTGGTCGGGATTCGTAAATGAAAAGGAGTCTCCGGCCATGATGCTCGATGGCGACAACACGACCAAATGGTGTGACGTGAAGAGAATCCCCAGCTATGTTACATTCGACCTCCAGAAACCACAGACTATCAGCGGATGGACTCTCGTTTCAGCCGGAAATGAAGACCAGAGCTATGTGACCACTTCCTGCCTCCTTCAGGCAAGGAACGATGAGAGCGAAGAATGGAAGACCATCGACACTATGTTGGGCAACAACCGCAATGTGGTCAAAAGAAAACTTGAGAAACCCGTTGACACGCGTTATCTCCGTCTGCTTGTCGTTCAGCCCGAGCAGACGGCTAAAGGACTCGACACTCGCATTTATGAATTCGCCGTATATTAAACATTATCATGAGAAATCTGTTTTTAAGCATTATACGCCCGACGGCCTCTATACCGCGCCGACCTATGAGGCTATGGTCTATGATGTCGACAAGACCAAAGACTGGTGATTCAACATGATACGCAAGCACGTGAAAGTCGAACCGCAAACATGGTATGCCTACTGTGACCGGAAAGGACTTCTCGTATGGCAGGATATGCCGAGCGGCGACCGCGGGCCGGAGTGGCAGAATTACACTTCATTATCACGTAGGCGATATCCTCGACATTCACCATTATCCCGAACCCGCAATAAAGCTTATGGACGGCGAACGTGCCAATCAAAATTGACGAAGACCGCGTGAGAAAAGCGAACAAAGCACTAAGCGGAGCTTTAAAGTAGCTTAGGCTATAGCTTGATGCGGAGAGGGGAGTGTCGCAGGGAATGCGAATCGAGTTGAAGGCTGTCGGCTTCTGCCAACAGCCTTTTTTCACGCTTAGGAAAAACTGATCTATGAATCACTACAGTTTGCGGGTTGAATTTAGAAGCGATGTCTGCCATGGAGAGACACTTGAATCCAAGTATTGCATAGACATACGTCTTCCGCCTTATGATCGGAGCATGTGTATTCGGTTCCACAGTTGCATCTCAAAAAATCATTACTTGCGGAACTTAAATTAGTTATTAGTTGATTGCAAATACGCGGCTAATTATGCCGTTTGCCGTGACGGCTGACACAACATATATTCCTTTGCACAAGGATGAGAGGTCCACGGGATTGTCACCTTCGCTTTCAATCATTATCCTTCCGGTTATATCTACAACTGAAACATGTGCGCATCCTGCGGGAACATTTGCAATTCTGCCGTTAAGGTCCATATCATTGGTTACGCTTATGTTGCCGACTGCATTGCTACCTCCAATAAGCGGCAGTTTGTCGGCGGCAACTATACAGGCCGAATCAGTGTCGATAAGAAGCGTTATAAGCTCGCAATTCTCAGTTTTGAGAATGTTGTCTGACACTTCAAGAGTATTGTTGCTTACATAAGTGTTGTCTCGTTGCATGCGTTCGGGCAATGAAGCGAATATACCCTTGTAATCGCCCACATAGGCACGCGCTACATGCTCGAAGTGCACGTTTTCAATTGGAGAGGGTTTACTCTCAAACCCTCCGCACTCACCGTGTTCTCCGTCTGCATAGGCGTTATTCTGTGTATACTCTTCGGGATTCTCCGGGTCAAAGACATCGTTTTCAATCAATACGTATGCAAGGCGATAGTTGTCGTCAACCATATCTTCCGTAAGAGTTACGGATGTGGAGAGAGGATAGCTATTTCCCTCGAGAGCTCCTACAGTAGTCTCGATGAAGGCGGAAAGAGGCTTTGCGTTGATTTGTTTCACCACTTCCTCATATTTGCTGAAATCTGATGTATATTCCGAATTCCTCATCATGAAAGCGAACGGTAGCCCGCTTGCCTTGCCATAAGAATAGATCATATTCTGATATTTCGTGACGCCTTCCGACATAACGTCGGAATCATGAATCGCAATGCCAATAAAGGATTCGGGATAGAGTGAGTCGAGTTTCTCGAATGTAGCGATTCCTTCTACGCACCAGGCGCACCAGGTGCCGGTGATTTCCTCGCATACGGCATAGTTGACAGCCGGGATGAGAGTCTTCTCTCCGCCATAGACTTTTGAGCCGTCAAGGTTTACCTCGTAGCTCATCGCCATCGGAATGCCGACACTACCGGCCACGGCAGCTTCCGGCATCTTGAACTCGATGACAGAGCCGGGAGTGAGTCTAACACGTCCGAGGTCGAGAGTCTGCTCCTTCCCGTTTACGCTTGTCCTTACCATAACCTGCCCCTCAATGCCCGAAGGAAGGTCGGTTGAGAGGAGTCCGGAAATATAGAAAGGTGCGGACTCTGTCACATAAACCGGGACATCAAGTTCTGCAAACAGTTTCTCCGAAGCGCCCAGACGAATGTCGTCAATGTAAAGGAGAGAGGCATCGGTGCTGCAATCGACGAATGCGAGGCTAATAGGTTTGCCGACGAAATCATCGAGAGCAACCTGATGAAAGGCCCATTCCGCCTTTTCTCCCTCGGATGAGAACAGAATCGTCTCAATGCCGTCGCAAAGAGCGAGGACCTTGTAGGCATTCGGAACGTATTTGTCAGCTGAACGTCCCCACCACTGCAGCATGTCGCCGGCAGCCACTTTCCATGCCGGAAGAATCATGCGGTCGTCGGATGTTCCCGGCACGGCATACCATGAAGTCGACGCAGCCACCATATCCTTTTCGCCGGGTATGAAATATGCCACCCAGGCATCCCCTTGTTCGAAGCCATATTTCTTTACATCGTCCGAGAGGGTGTTGCCGTCGCGGTCTTCCAGTGAGAAACTCTCGGGAATGCCGTCGAAGAAATCAATTGACAATGCTTCCCGAGCAAATATCGGTTGCACCGCCAAAGCGATGCAACCGATAATTAATGAATTTATATTGCTGATCATTTAACAATAGTTTTATATGATTTGCCATTCTTGCGGACGATGTATACGCCGGGAGCAGGATTGCTCTTGATCTGACGACCTTGAATATCGAAAATCCGGAGCTCGCCATTCCCCTCGCTCTCAAGATCATTTATACCTGACACGCCGTACAGATCGACACGCATTTTCTCGCTGGGTTCGGAATTGTAAGTAACACCGTAGCGGTTTCGATGCGAGATGAGTTCGTAAACATAAGTGATGCCGTCTTTGCGCTCAAGACCCGAAACACGGCCGGAAGCGGATGTTCCGTCCTCAATCTCTTGAGAGTCGGCGAGGGTGAGAATCTCGTCGCCTGCCTTAAAATTCTGCGTAATCTCCACTTTGTCGAGAATGAACGGGGAGTTGTTGTAGGCATAGAACATGAGCTTGGATGTTGGTGTGCCTCCTTCGAGTTCTACGGTTGCGTGGGTGAGTTTATTGGGCTCGGAGCCCTGAATGCCTATATAGCTTGACTCATCGCACTGAACCACAAGAATTTCACCTTCGTCCTGCAGTATGAAATCGAGGTTTACCTTAAAATTGCCGTTATCTTGCGAAAGATCGATGCTCGGGGTAAGCATATCGAAAGGAATCGCGTGGCCCTCAGCCGTCATTGAATAACAGCCCACCATGTTGTCGCCCACCAATGTGCCGGAGCCAATCCAACCTTCGTTATCGGCATATGTGTCAAGATAGACGTAATCTATGTTTTCCAGGAAAATGTATGCGCCGTCAGTGCCACCTTCGGCTTTGCTGAAATTCTCGACGAAAACCTGATGGTCGGGTTGAGTTTCGGTTACAACATTGCTCTCATAGCAATTGAGTGTATAGGAAGTTGCATTGACTGCCGGCTCCCAGTTGGCGGTGAACGCGCCACGCTTATCAAGGTCGGTTGCCTCCTTTACAACGGGGGCGCCCACTCCGATGGCGTAAGTGGGTTCGGATGCCTCCGACGTGCATTGGCTGTTTTTCTGTTTCACCGTAAAGTAATAGGTCTTCGACATGTCGAGGCCTTCGAATGCATAGGAAGTTTCGGCAACGGGCTTGTCTTCGATTACGCAGACGGTTTCGGCAAGCGGTTCGGTTATGCCGCAAAGATTGTCGATAATCATGTACTCGCCCATTTTGAGACCTTCGGGAACGAGATCCACACGGGTATATCCACCCTGGAAATCTTCGAAAAATTCCGAAAACTGTACCCAGTTCCAACCTTCGTCAAGCTTGGAGGGACGGAGCATCAGATAATAGTCATAGTCGTTGTCGCCGGGATTATATTTTGTGTAAGGGATAATTTTCAGGTCGGGGGCTGTCTTGTCGGAGGCATTCGTATAGAATGCCATTGAGATATCCTTGATAATGGTATTGTCGATAAAGAGGGAGAGACGGTCGTTGTTGTGCAACCGGATCGACTGCTCTCCTTCGAACACATCGTCGGGAGTTTCAGCGGATGTGGCGATATTGCCGTTAATTGAGAAACCGAACGTTCCGCTCCAACCATTCCCGAGTGAGATTTCACCGGTCATATCATCCATCTTTGCATTTTCGAAATCCTCGTAGGCCTGATTGTCCTGTCCGCTAAGGGGAGTTTTTTCATAAAGCGATAGGAGATATGTGTCAGCATTAGGATTTTCCTGCCACCGGGCAGAGAAACCGTCATTGGTGAATTGTCCGACGCTTGTCGATGCGGGAGCAGTCAGATATGTCAGGTCTCGCTCTATCTTAACATAGTCTACTACAATGCCGGTGGCGTTATACATCATGGCATTGATCTGAAGCCAGCAGGGCGAGCTGTAAGAATTGATAATCTCGCGGCGGATTTCAATCCATCCGTCGGCGTTTGTCACGTACATCATTCCTGCCATGCCACCGTCGTTTTCAACCGACTGTGGATTGTCAGTCGCGCCTGTGAGGATATTAATCGAAAACATGGTGGTCTTTTCTCCAAGGGCTTTTACGCGCGCAGTGAGCACGAGTTTGCCGCTCATGACAGACGCCGGGAAATTCAGAACGCCTCCCATATTGGGATAGTTCAGGGCTATGCATCCGCCGGCCTGGTAGCATCCCGTTCCGATATAATTCCCTTCGTTAAGAAACATGTCGGAGGGAAGCGTATTGTCGTAATCCTCAAAATAATTAGAGATATTCAGAAAATAGCTAACTGATTATTTGTCAGATTGGTAGAT
>CAJMNI010000043.1 GCA_905214735.1 uncultured bacterium
CAGTGGCATATGCGGCTAACAAAGGAAAAGCAGAAGGTAGAGCCGAAGGCAGGGCTGAAGGCAGGGCTGAAGGTAGAGCTGAAGGTAGAGCTGAAGGCGAGGCGCAAGGCTTGGCCAAAGGAATCATTAAAGTTGTCAGGAACATGTTAAATTTCGGCATGCCGAAAGATCAGGTTGCAGCTATCAACAATATGACCATCGCCGAACTGAACAATCTCTTAGACCAGAAATAACACACCGGCCATTCCCATAAAATATTGCTTCTCGAGGGAAAATGATAAAAAGGCAGAGAATTTATCTTATTCACCGCATTTTTGCGGTGAATATTTCTCTTTTTTGCCTAATTTCCCTTATGTCATGATTTTGAATACGGCTTCACCAAGGAGGTCGAACGGATCTTGCAAGGAACCTACTCCTTTCGATTTGGCATCATATTCACGGATATAATGCACTGCATTCACCGCTTGGCGAGGATTGTAGTTTCTCATCGCATCGCGTATCTCGCGCAATGCGTATGAGTTTTTCAGACCGCACGCCGACATGAGCCCCTGATCAGACTTGTCGGCCGTATATTGGCAGATCACCACTCTGCTGAAAAGATTGAAAATGGCCGACGCCGCCATCACATAAGGATTCTGCTTCGGATTCTTTTGGAAATATTTGATAATCTTTATGGCCTGGGGATAGTTGCGCTGTGATATGGCCTTGGAAAGTTCAAAATTGTTGAAGTCTTTCGATATACCGATGTTTCGTTCGATATCTTCACATGTGATTCTGATCCCCTTCTGTCCACCTTTGATCAGGATCAGTTTATTGAGCTCGCCAAAAAGTTTGGAAAGCGGCGATCCGATATATTCGCATAAAAGCTGGACTGCCTTCTCCTCGATCGACACCTTCGCTCCGCTGCAATAATCCTTCACAGCCGATGGAAGCTGCCAATCTTTCACTGCAGCCGATTTGAAAACGACTGCACCCTTATTGGCCGAGGCCGCCTTCATTAGTTTCGAAGTGGCGTTGAGATTATCACCCTTGAACACCAATGCAAAAACTGTTGTGGGATTGCAGTTTGCGACATAGGGTGCGAGCTTTTCAAGCACATTCTTCGCCTGTTGAGCCGATTGGCCCTCTTTCAAGAGCACGAGTTTTCTATCGGACATTACCGGAAACTGCTGCGCACAGGCGATCACCGCTTCCATGTCGGCGTCGTTTCCATAAAACAGGTTAAAGTTGAAATCGCGATCCTCCTCCGCGATAAGATCCTGCTCGAGATGACGCACTATCAGATCGATATAATATGCCTCCTCCCCCATAAGAATATAGACCGGGGCGGGGGTTCCTTTCTTGATATCAGCGATAATGTCTCTATAGCTCTTTTGCGCCATGATGTTTGAATTTGCGTATTAACATAATTATGTAGAGGGCTGTCGCGAGGCAACTCACAACAAACATCCAGGATATACCGGAGGATGTCACTCCGATCTGCTCAGGATTGACATCGCCGATGCCCCGGGCCGACAACCAGCTGCAAACCACCACTATACTATTGTTAAGAGCATGGGCAAAGGCGGCAGTCCACAGCGAACCGGAGTAGTAATAGAGATATCCGAACATCGTTCCGAGAAGCAGTCGGGGAATAAAACCGAAGAACTGGAAATGCACCGCACTGAAAATAAAGGCGGCACCCCAGACAGCTACATGAGGATTGACGCCGGCCGAGGTGAAGGCTTTCTGAAGTCCGGCACGGAAGAAGGTCTCCTCAGCGATTCCTGTAATGACTCCGACTATAAGAACGCCCGATATGAGCGTCGACCATGAATTTCCAGCGAGAATCACATCGGTCATCTCCTCGGCGTTCTGCTCCCATTCGCGCATGGTGTTCTCGATCCCCGACATCGACGAAGGGAAAGTGAAGTGAGCGTTCCAGAAAATTATCTGATTCAGCGCCGGAAGCATCAGAATAAACAAAACGATTGCAGCTGCAATCCATTTCCACGAAACGGCAGTAGTGGCTCCGAGATAGCGCATCGGCGCGAAGGGTTTTGACAGCCAGGCCACTATGACAGCAGGAAGAATAAACGCCATCAGATTCTGCATTACGCTGCCAATCAACAGGACCGTGCGCTGAGACAGGGATGTCGTGAGCAATCCCCCCTGAAGAAGGCCTGCGAAGCAGAGCAACGTGAAGAAGCTGACAAACAGGATGCAGAGTTTTCTGAACAGATTGAGCTTCGGAGTGTAGCTGAATTCCATACATTATTAACGAAATTCCTCCGCGGCATATTACCTCCGCAAAGCCGAGGTTGGCATAATGAACGGCAAAAATCAAAAAAATACGCAAATTTTGAAAAGTTTGGAAATCTCAATTGTCTAATAGTGAAAATTTCATTAACTTTGCAGTCTGATTGAGGGGATACTAATCAGATTACCCTTCCACGGCATTGATCCGCGCAGGAACATTGCCGGAAATACACCCAATAAACCGAAACTGATAGATGGGATTATTTTCATTCACACAGGAAATCGCGATGGATCTTGGCACAGCCAACTCCATCATCATTCATAATGACAAGATAGTGGTCGATGAGCCGAGCGTAGTCGCCATCGAGAACAAGACCGACAAGCTTCTTGCCGTCGGCACAATGGCCCACCAGATGGAGGGGAAAGAATCTCCGGGAATCCGGACAATCCGTCCGCTTCGCGACGGTGTGATCGCCGACTTCAACGCGGCGGAGCAAATGATCCGAGGCATGGTGAAGATGGTGAGCTCGAAACGCCGCTGGTTCTCCCCTGCCCTTCGCATGGTGGTCTGCATTCCTTCGGGATCGACAGAAGTCGAGATCCGCGCCGTGCGCGACTCAAGCGAACACGCCGGAGGTCGCGACGTCTATATGATCTATGAACCTATGGCAGCAGCCCTCGGCATCGGCCTTGACGTCGAAGCTCCGGAAGGCAACATGATTGTCGACATAGGCGGCGGTTCAACTGAAATCGCAGTGATTTCGCTCGGAGGCATCGTCAGCAACAAGAGCATCCGTCTCGCCGGAAACGCCCTGACCGCCGACATTCAGGAGCACATGGGACGTGTGCATAACCTTAAAGTCGGCGCCACAATGGCCGAGAAAATCAAGATCAACGTTGGTTCGGCTCTTCCGACTCTTCAGGATCCCCCGGAACCTTTCGTGGTTTGCGGCCCCAACAAAATGACATCTCTCCCGATGGAAGTGCCTGTAACCCACGAGGAGATCTCCCACTGCATCGACAAGTCGATCTCCAAGATGGAGGAGGCCATCCTTGCAGCCCTCGAGCAGACTCCCCCGGAGCTCTATGCCGACATCGTGAAAAACGGCATCTATCTGGCCGGCGGCGGCGCTTTGCTCCGCGGTCTGGCTAAGAGATTCACCGACAAGATGCGCATCGAATTCAAAATTCCCGAAGATCCTCTGCACGCAGTGGCTAAAGGAACGGGCGTGGCTCTCAAGAACATAAACCGGTTCTCGTTCCTCATCAGGTAAAAAAGACCTCGGGTCAATAAGGGTGGCTTCATGCACAACCTCTTAAGCTTCCTTCTGAGATATTCCAAATGGTTTGTCTTCACAGCCTATGTGGTGGCAAGCATTGTATTGCTGGTGGCCGGTAACAGCTACCGGCAATCGGTGTATCTTACCTCGGCCGGAGCCGTCACCGGAGGAGTGTATGACTCATGGTCGAGCGTGACAGGATATTTCCATCTCCGATCGATCAACGAGAGCCTGCAGGTCCGCAACGCCGCCCTGCAGAACGAAGTGCTCAACCTCCGGCAACAACTCGCCGAGAAAAACGCCCTGCTGATGGACACGCTGATGCCCAAAGGCTACGCCGAGCGTTTCGGATATGTTTCGGCAAGCGTGATCAACAACAACACCCGCCACCCCAGAAACTATTTTACCATCAACCGGGGCAAGCTCGATGGCGTCCGCCCCGGCATGGGAGTGGTTGACCAGAACGGTGTGGCAGGCATTGTCAACGTGACCGGCGACCATATTTCCCGCGTGATCTCGCTGCTCAATGAAACCCAGCATTTCTCGGTGAAGGTGAAAGGCACAGGGTTCGCCGGCTCGCTCACATGGAAAGGTGGCGATGCAAATATCGCCTACGTGGAGGAAATGCCGCGGCACACTGTCTACAAAACAGGCGACACTATCGTGACGAGCGGCTATTCGACCTCCTTCCCCGAAGGGATTCCGGTCGGAGTGATACTCAACCAGGTCAGAAGCAGCGACGACAGTTTCTTCACGTTCAAGGTGAAACTAACCACCGATTTCCGCACGCTCAGCGCCGTCAGGGTAATCCGCGACATATACAAGCAGGAGATCGACTCGCTGTCGCAATTCGACATCCCCACCGACAACACCACATCGGTGCCGGTGACCCACTGACCTTGAATCGAAGTCAGAGAACTATGGGAAACGGAAGCAAGTGATTTTAAGAAGATAAATTAGAGATAAAGGAGATTACAGCCAAAGCATGGGAAAGAATTTCTTTTTAAATTTTGCTATTACAGCGGTGCTGATCATCATTCAGGTATTGATCTGCAACCATATCATGCTTTTCAATGTGGCGATGGCCTTCATCTTCATCTACATGATAATCCGTCTTCCGGTCGACCTCAAGACCGACTGGCTGCTCACATGGGCATTCTTCAGCGGACTCGTGGTCGACATATTCTCCGACACTCCCGGCGTCAACGCATTGGCATGCACATTGCTTGCCATCATAAAAAAGCCAATGCTCTTCGCCTATGTTCCCCGCGACGACCGGACCAAGAACATCACTCCGTCGCTTAAAGAACTCGGCTTTTCCGTCTATGGAAAATATCTGCTCACCATGTCGGCAATCTATTGTCTGCTTGCATTCACAATAGAATATTTCAATTTCGCCGACGTTAAGGAAATAGTTATAATGTCAGCTTCGAGCGCCGCACTGACTTTCCTTGTGCTCCTCGGAGTCGACAGCTTGATTGTAAAGAAGTGAGAAAAGACTACAATCTTGAAAAACGAAAATATGTGATAGGCGGGTTTATCACGCTTATTGTCCTGATTTATGTGGTGAGGCTCTTCAATCTGCAGGTGGCCGACACCAAATATAAAGAGAACGCCGACAGCAACGCCTTCCTGAAACGCACCATATATCCGGCTCGCGGCCTCATGTACGACCGCTTCAACAAGCTTGTGGTGTTCAACAAGCCTGCCTACGACGTGATGATAATCCCAAAAGACGTCGGGGAGTTTGACACCGTCGGACTCTGCAACGCTCTCAACATCACTAAAGAGCAGCTTCTCGAAAGATGGCGCGACATGAAAGACACGCGCAAAAACCCGGGCTATTCGGCATATTCCCCTCAGAAACTCATCTCCCATCTCTCGCAGGAGGATTACGGGCGTCTGCAGGAGAAACTCTATCTTTTCCCCGGATTCTTCATCCAGAAGCGCACCGTCAGGGAGTACGCCTATCCGTGTGCAGCCAATGTGCTCGGCAACATCCGCGAGGTTTCTGCCGACGATATCGAACGCGATTCCTACTACCGCCGAGGCGACTACACGGGCGACCTCGGCGTGGAGAAAAGCTACGAGCAGGCATTGCGCGGCGTCAAGGGAGTGGAAATCCTCATGAAGGATGCTTTCGGACGCATCAAAGGGAAATATGAGAACGGAATGTATGACGAAGCGCCGACAGCCGGTCACAACCTCACCCTTTCGCTCGACATAGAGCTTCAGCAATATGGCGAGCAGCTTATGGCCAACAAGATCGGCGCCATCGTGGCGATAGAGCCGTCGACCGGAGAGATTCTCGCGCTCGTCAGCTCGCCCAACTATGACCCGTCGCTTCTCGTCGGCCGCGAACGAGGGAAAAACTATTCGATGCTCGTCAACGATCCGCAAAAGCCTCTTTATGACCGCGCCATCCAGGGAGCATATCCTCCGGGGTCGACCTTCAAGCCCACCCAGGCCCTTATCTTCCTCCAGGAGGGAGTGATCGATCTCAACACGCGCTATTCATGCAATCACGGCTATAACAACGGCCTCCATGTCGGATGCCACGGACACGGCTCCCCCATCTCTCTGCTGCCCGCCCTCCAGACATCCTGCAACGGATATTTCTGCTGGGGATTCTGGCACATGATCGACCATAGAGGGAAATCACCCTCTGAACAGTTCGAGAAATGGAAGAATTATATGGTTCAGATGGGGTATGGCTATAAGCTCGGCGTCGATCTCCCTTCGGAAAGCCGCGGATTCATTCCTAACCCGGAGTATTATAGCAAATCGTTCCGGGGTGCAAACTGGAAGGCTAACTCCATCGTCTCCGTATCCATCGGCCAGGGAGAGGTGCTCGCCACCCCCATCCAGATCGCCAACCTCTGCGCCACAATCGCCAACCGTGGTTACTTCATCACTCCCCATGTGGTGAAAGAGATCACCGACAGCACGATCGACAAGAAATATCGCGTCAGACACCGGCCAAAGATCAAACAGGAGTATTACAAAGATGTGGCCCAGGGAATGAGGATGGCGGTCACGGGTGGAACATGCCGCACTGCCAACCTCTCATACGTGGAAGTTGCCGGAAAGACCGGTACGGCGCAGAACCCTCATGGAAAAGACCATTCGGCTTTCATGGGCTTCGCACCCTTCAACAATCCCAAGATCGCCATCTGCGTCTATGTCGAGAACGCCGGATTCGGCGCGACTTTCGGAGTGCCGATAGGTACGCTTATGATCGAGAAATATCTCAAACGCGAAATCAGCCCCGAGCATAAGGGTCTCGAGGAAAGAATGATGAACTCTAACACAATCATCTATAGTGGAGTCAAGAAACACTGACACCGGCGGATCGGTGTTCAGGAGCATCGACTGGATCACAATCCTTCTTTATCTTCTGCTCGTCACGGCAGGAGCGGTGAGCATATACGCCGCCAGCTATGATTTCGACAATGCATCGCTGTTTGACCTCAATGAATTTTCCGGCAAGCAGATAATGTGGATCGGTCTTTCGCTCGTGCTCGGCGGAGTTATTCTCCTCACCGACTACCGCATCTGGAAGACCTACGCCTACCCCATCTATATCGGAGTTCTTCTTCTTCTGCTGGTCACTATATTTGTGGCGCCCAATATCAAAGGCTCCCATTCATGGCTTGTGTTCGGTCCGGTGAGCCTCCAGCCCGCTGAACTCGGAAAATTCGCCACAGCCCTCGCCCTCGCCAAACTCTTCGACTCATATAATTTCACTCTTAACGCCAAGATCAGCAATTACTTCAGGGCTCTGATAATCATATTCCTCCCGATCATTCTCATTCTGCTTCAGAACGAGACCGGAAGCGCCCTGGTTTATATATCCCTGATCTTCGTGCTTTATCGCGAAGGGATGAGCGGACTGGTGCTCTTCTCAGTGCTCTGCGCCATAACATTCTTCGTCGTGGCGGTGAAATTTGTCGATCCCCCCGTCCTGGGAATGCCTCTTGGCGAATTCACGGTGTTTATCCTCATTCAGCTCATCTACGCGCTGATGCTGATTTTCTATTGCAAAGACATCATAATAGCTCGCAATGTGGTGATAGCTCTGGCGGGCGGAGGAACCATAGCCGGAATCCTCTCGCTATGCGGAGTGCCCGTAAACGGCACGATATATTTCATTTCGATTCTGTCGATTTGCCTCATCTACACGGCTTTCGCTATGTTCCGCCACAGGATCAAGCGGTTTATGATCACCATCGGCTTCGTCGCCACCTCAGTGCTTTTCCTTTTCTCTGTTAACTATGTTTTCAACAACATTCTCGAGCCTCATCAGCAGATGCGTATCAAGGTGGCGCTCGGAATCGAGGAAAACATCCGAGGAGCCGGCTATAACGTCAACCAATCGAAGATTGCCATCGGTTCTGGCGGCGTCACCGGAAAAGGATTTCTCAACGGCACTCAGACAAAGCTCAAATATGTGCCCGAACAGCACACCGACTTTATCTTCTGCACCATCGGCGAAGAGGAGGGTTTCATCGGAACAACCGCCGTGCTTGCGGTATATCTCGCCCTCATTCTCCGGCTCATACATATCGCCGAACGACAACGCACCCCCTTCGAACGCGTCTATGCCTATTGCGTGGTGTCGATTCTGATATTCCACCTCGCAATCAATGTCGGCATGGTGATAGGGCTATGCCCGGTGATCGGCATCCCGCTCCCCTTCTTCAGTTATGGAGGGTCATCTCTATGGGGATTCACGATCTTGCTCTTCATTCTTCTTAGGCTCGACTCTTCGCGAAAGGAGAGGATGGATTAAAAATTTTCATCTTACTGCGATAAACATGCCCCGATATGCGTTAAATATAATAGGAACCTAAATTTCCCGAACATAATATCAAGATTATCATAAAACCCAGAATTATGGCAAACAAGAGAGATTACAAGAAATATGTAGAAGCACTTTCCGCCGCTATGATCGACGAAATGATTGCAGCCTACTATAATGTGAAAGGTGCGGATCAGGACAAGATCGCAAAAGCTATGGAAACAGTGATGGGCGCCATGGCAAAAGCCCGCAACAATTCCAATGTATATTTCAGCAGAGGAGCAAGCGGATTCGCCGACATGAAGGAATATGCCAAGGCAAAAAGAGCCTTCTTCCGTTCGCTCTTCAACAAGATCGATACAGAGTTTGAAGAGGAGACAAATGCCGCTCTCAAGCTCTTCAACGAGGCTCTTCCCGCAGAGGAGAAAGCCCGCAACAAGGAATATGCAAAAGCCGCAATGGCAAAATAAAATATGAACGTCTGGGGCCGGTTATTGAAACTATTTCACTGGAAAGTGGACATCACGGCGCCGCGCCGCGACAAGTGCGTGATCTGCGTCGCGCCCCACACTTCCAACTGGGACTTTATACTCGGCCTTCTCGCTTATAAATCACTGGGAAGGGAAGCCAATTTTCTGATGAAGAAATTTTGGTTTTTCTTCCCCTTGAAATATCTTTTACGAAGCCTCGGTGGGATTCCGGTCCCACCGAAAAGGAGTTCCGGCACTTCGCTCACCGAGCAGGTGATCCGCGACTTCAAATCGCGCAAATATATGAATCTCGCGATTACGCCGGAGGGCACCCGAAGCCGCCAGCCGCAATGGCGGTCGGGGTTTCTCCATATAGCATACGGCGCTAAAGTGCCCGTGCAGCTCGGCGTGATCGACTATTCGACTAAAACGGTAGTCATTCGCGAGGAATTCATGCCGACCGGCAACATAGAGCACGACATGAAATTTGTGAAAGATTATTATTCCGACAAGGCAGACGCTGCCCTCAAGCCGGAAAAATTCTCAGTTTAACACCGATCGTTTAATACCATAATCCACCACTTCTATGGTTTGGTCTGACCTCAGGGTTTGCCTCTGCCCTCTCGATATCAAATGGGGCAACAAGGAGGCAAATCTCTCCGCTCTCGAAAAGATAGCCGCACAGGTGCATCCCGACACCGACCTTCTCATTCTCCCCGAAACTTTCTCCACCGGTTTTCCGTCGGCAAAGGAGAAGGATGACGTCCGTCCGCTCGCCGAACGCAACACCGGTGAGACCATCGACTTCGTCAAGAAGATCGCGGCCCGTCATAAGATTGCGATTTGCGGAAGCTATATCGCCGACTCCGGAGGATCGCTCTATAACCGGGCCTTCTTCATCGAACCGTCGGGCGATGAATATTTTGAAGACAAACATCATCTTTTCGGCATGGCCGGCGAGGACAAGGTCTTTTCCAGAGGCTATGACCGCATGGCTGTGAGGTATCGCGGATGGAACCTGGCGATGGTGATATGCTACGACATCCGCTTTCCGGTGTGGTGCCGAAATGTCGACAATACATACGATGCTCTGATCGTGGTGGCCAACTGGCCGAAAGTCCGCGTCGGTGCATGGAACGCCTTGCTTCCGGCCCGTGCGATTGAAAACGAGGCTTACGTCTGCGCCGTAGACTGCCGGGGCGTCGACGACAACGGATTCGAATACGACGGTTCGTCGGGAGTCTTTGATTTCAAAGGGCGCAACATTTCAGTATGTCAGGAGGAATCCGGACTGCTGTATGCCCAACTGAGCCGGGAAAAGCTCGATGCCTTCAGAATGAAATTCCCCGCATGGCGAGATGCCGATCCGTTCAAACTAATATGACAGACAAACTTATTTAGTAATGTTGAAAAACGAACAGATTATTATAGAAAGCGCCTCGCATCCGCTCATCGACGATGTGAAGCGCCTTTTTTTTGAATCATTCCCCGAGGAGGAACGTCGTCCGTGGGATGATTTCATCAGGAAAATGGAAATGCAGGAGGGCGGATTCTCTCTCCATGCATATCTAACGCCCGAAAAGCGACTCGCCGGCTTCATCACTCTGTGGGATCTCGACGATTTCCGATATGCCGAATATCTCGCCACCGCTCCCGAAATGAGAGGCAACGGACTTGGAGCGAAGATCATCCGCCGGGAAATCGAAGAAAGTCCCAAACCTCTTCTGCTTGAAGTGGAAATGCCGGAAACGGGAGAAATGGCAAGCCGCCGCATAAACTTCTACCGACGCAACGGCTTTATCGCTCATAAAGATATTTTCTATGAGCAGCCACCCTACTCCGAGGGCCTTCCATCAGTCAGGCTAATGCTCATGACAACTGCCCCGATCAAAGACGCCGACGCAACAATCCGCAATCTCCACAGCCGAGTTTACGGCGCTTAGACATTGCGTCATAAAAATTGACGCAAGAGTCTGATTTGGCCGTATGCGCCGAATTTGGTAATTTTGCAGTTATGATTTCCATTAACAACCTCTGCATGGAGTTTTCCTCCAGGCCCCTCTTCAACGACATCAGTTTTGTGATCAACAAGACCGACAAAATCGGTCTTACAGGCAAGAACGGCGCAGGAAAATCCACGCTTCTCAAAATATTGGCCGGAATCGAGCACCCCACCTCGGGAAGCATCGGTCAGCCGTCTGACATCACTATAGGCTATCTTCCGCAGCAGATGAAGATAGCCGACGACACCACGGTGATCGACGAGGCGAAAAAGGCTTTTGACGACCTGCTCCTTCTGCGCCGCGAATCGGAAGAAACCACCCGCCAGCTTGCCGACCGCACTGACTATGAATCAGATGAATACCAACGGCTCATCGACCGCATGACATTCCTCAACGAACGACTCGAAATCGAGGGGTTAGCCAACATGGATGCCGAAATCGAATCGACCCTCACAGGTCTCGGGTTCAGCCGGGAGGATTTCAATCGGCCGACATCCGAGTTTTCCGGCGGTTGGCGAATGAGAGTCGAACTCGCAAAAATACTGTTGCGCCGTCCCGACGTGCTTCTGCTCGACGAGCCGACCAATCATCTTGACATAGAATCGATCCAATGGCTTGAGAACTTCATGCTCACAAAAGCCCGCGCCGTGGTGCTCGTAAGCCACGACCGCGCCTTCCTCGACAATGTCACCAAACGCACCATCGAGATTTCCTGCGGCAAGGCTTACGACTACAAGGTGAACTATTCCCACTTTGTGGAACTGCGCAAAGAGCGTGTCGAACAGCAGATGAGGGCTTACGAAAACCAGCAGAAACAGATTGCCGACATCAAGGACTTTATCGAACGCTTCCGCTATAAAGCCACCAAGGCCGTGCAGGTTCAGAGCCGGATAAAACAGCTTGAAAAGATTGTCCCCATCGAGGTCGACGAAGTCGACACGGCCCGTCTGCGGCTCAAGTTTCCACCGGCGGAACGGAGCGGCGATTACCCGCTTATCCTTGAGGATGTCGGTAAAAGATATGGTGACCATCAGGTGTTCGAACATGCTGAATTCACAATCCGCCGCGGCGAGAAAGTGGCCTTCGTTGGCAAGAACGGTGAAGGTAAGTCAACTCTCGTGAAATGCATCATGGGTGAAATACCCTTTGATGGAAATCTCAAGGTCGGACACAATGTTAAGATCGGATATTTCGCGCAAAACCAGGCCCAGCTTCTCGATGGAGAGCTGACAGTGTTCGAGACTATTGACAATGTCGCCACCGGCGACATGCGCACGAAAGTCCGCGATATTTTGGGAGCTTTCATGTTTGGCGGCGAAGCAATCGACAAGAAGGTGAAAGTGCTCTCGGGCGGGGAAAAGACACGACTGGCGATGATCAAGCTTCTGCTTCAGCCCGTGAATTTCCTTATTCTCGACGAACCGACCAACCATCTCGACATGACCACCAAGGATATCTTGAAGGAGGCTATCCGCGATTTCAACGGCACGGTGATTGTCGTGAGTCACGACCGCTATTTCCTTGACGGACTCGTCGAGAAAGTCTACGAATTCGGCGGAGGCAAGGTGCGCGAGAATCTTGGCGGCATCTACGATTTCCTGCGCAAGAAGAATATCGAGTCGCTGAATCAGCTTGAACTTTCAAAGTCACCCTCTCAGAAAGCTCCGGCCCCTCAAAAATCGGATTCGTCTCAATCCGCGGCTACGGAGGAGACACCCAATCCTCAACAAGCCGAAGCTCCGAAAAGCAGAAAGCTCTCCTATTTCGAGCAGAAGGAGCAGGCCAAACTCCTGAGCAAAGCTGAAAAACGGGTGAAACAGGCTGAAGCCGACATCGAGACGCTCGAAGAGCTGCAGAAATCGCTTGAAGAAAAAATTGCCAACGGCGATTCATCGACTGAGACGCTCGACGCTTATGCTAAAGTAGGAAAAGATATGGAAAACGCCATGTCGCATTGGGAACTCGCTCAGACCGAACTTGAAGAGCTTAAAGAGAAAATGAATTCTTAAGACCTTGAGTCACAAAAATGGAAAAATTGGAAAACGACATAAAGAGCAATGGCAGCGCCGCTGCTGTCAATGATACTGAGACTGCTGAATCCGGACAGTCTGCGCAAAAGCATGGCATAGTCGAAAGCAACCTTGACAAAAGTGTGAATCCCCGCGACGATTTCTATCACTACGCTTGCGGCGGATGGCAAGAGGCCAATCCTATTCCGGCCGAGCTTTCAAGATACGGCACATTCTCGGCTATTTCCGAGCAGACCCGCAATCAGCTTCGGGATCTCGTCAACGGACTCGGATCTCATCCTGAAGCAAAGACAAAAGGCTCCATCGCGCAAAAAGTTAGCGACCTCTACGCTCTCGGTCTTGACATTAAGCGCCGGAACAAGCTCGGCGCCGAACCAATCCGCAATCTTCTCGATGAAACCGATTCATTTACCGACGAGAATTTCGTGGGATTTCTCGCGAAGATCCATAAGGGTATAGATTCCCCCTTCTTCAGTTTCGGCGTCGGCGCTGATCCCGGCGATTCCGACAAGCATATCCTGCATATCGGAGAAGCGGGTCTCGGTCTGGGCGACCGCGATTATTATCTCGAGGAAACGGAAGATAACCGGAAGATTATGGCTGCCTACGAAATCTATGTGAAGCGGCTGATGGAATTATGCGGTTACGATAAGGAGACTCAGCAGCGAGTCTGGGACACCGTCATCAAGATTGAGAAACAATTCGCCCTTCATAAGAAAACACGCGAAGAGCGGCGCGATCCCAACCTGAGCTATAATATCCGCACCATGGAAGAGATAACCGCCGACTATCCGAATCTTCCCTTTGCCCGGCTCTTCGAGGCTTCCGGTCTGAAGGATGTGGAACGCGTGAATGTCGGTTCGCTGAAATTTCTGGAGTTCATCAACGACTATCTCCCGCAGCTCAGCGATATCGAACGGCGCGATCTTATCCGTTTCGGGATCGTGGCCGATTCAACAGGCGTTCTCAGCGAGGATTTCTATGACGCCGACTTCGAGCTTTACGACCGCGTGATGTCGGGAACGGAAGAGAAAAGACCACTGTGGAAACGGGCGATGGGCATGACCAACGCAATGTTTGGAGAGGCAATCGGTCAGCTTTATGTAGAGAAATTTTTCCCTCAGAAAAACAAGGATTACATGCTTGCCCTTGTGGAAAATCTCCGCATATCTCTCGGCGAACATATATCAGCTCTCCCATGGATGTCGGAAGCGACAAAGGAGAAGGCTATTGAAAAACTCTCGGCAATGCGTGTGAAAATCGGTTATCCCGACAAATGGAAGGATTATTCCGAGATAAACATCGACCCCGGAAAGAGCTACCAGGAGAATGTGCTTGCAGCCGCTGTCTGGTTTACCGAAGACAACTATTCAAAGCTAAATAAGCCTGTTGACCGCGATGAATGGCACATGACTCCACAGACTGTCAACGCCTATTATTCTCCTGTGGTCAATGAGATATGCTTCCCGGCCGGAATCCTCCAGCCCCCCTATTTCGATGTGACCGCCGACGATGCCATCAATTATGGTGCGATCGGAGTGGTTATCGGCCATGAAATGACCCACGGTTTCGACGATCAGGGACGCCAGTTTGACCTTCACGGAAATCTCTCCAACTGGTGGATTGCCGAAGACGAGGAGAAATTCAATAAACTCACCGCGGGCCTTGAAGAGCAGTTCAACGAGGTGGAAGTGGCTCCGGGCGTGCACGCCAACGGCAAGTTCACTCTCGGTGAAAACATAGCCGACCAGGGAGGATTGAGAATTGCCCGCACGGCCTATCTCCATGCAGTGGAGCAAAGCGGCAATCAGGCAACCGACATCGATGGTTTCACCCCGATGCAACGTTTCTATCTCGGTTATGCCGCCGTCTGGGCCAGCAACATCCGACCCGAAGAGATTCTCGTGCTGACAAAAACCGATCCTCATTCGCTGGCCAAAAACCGCGTTAACGTCACCCTCCGAAACATAGCTCCCTTCTTTGAGGCGTTTGACATAAAGGAGGGCGACAAGATGTTCCGTCTCGAGAAGGAGAGAGTTATAATCTGGTAGCAGCTATGAGAGAATTCGGTTTGATTGGGTATCCGCTCGGACACTCTTTCTCAAAAAAATATTTCTCTGAGAAATTCTGTAAAGAAGGGATTGAAGCCGGTTATGAGCTTTTTGCTATTCCGGATCTTGACAGAGATACACTTTACAGGTTATTAGCGGAAAAGCCGGATCTTGTCGGCTTCAATGTCACAGTGCCATATAAAGAGAAAATCGCGGCTTTGTGCGATTCATTGTCGGAAGATGCCGCTGCCATCGGGGCTGTGAATACTGTGAGAGTTTCAAGGCATTCCGGCGGAGAGATCAGTCTGCATGGATATAACACTGACTGGCAGGCGTTTCGCGATTCGGTAAAGCCGGTAATTGCCGGAGGAATCCGTAAGGCTCTTGTGCTCGGCACAGGCGGTGCTGCTAAGGCTGTGGTTTATGCTTTGCAATCGCTTCAAGTCGATGTTACCCCCGTTTCAAGAAGAAGACGCGAAGGGATTATCGCATATCAGGATTTGAACGCCGCAATCATGGATGAGCATAAGCTGATAGTCAATACCACTCCCCTCGGGATGTGGCCGGAAATCGGGAATGCGCCTGAAATACCGTATGAGCATGTCGGCGGCGACCACTTTTGCTATGACATAGTCTACAATCCGGAAGTTACCGAGTTTAT
Organism: uncultured bacterium; assembly: GCA_905214735.1. GTDB lineage: Bacteria > Bacteroidota > Bacteroidia > Bacteroidales > Muribaculaceae > Lepagella. The sequence continues at coordinate 15,535 of CAJMNI010000043.1, forward strand.
GCGTCGATGCGCCTCGAGGGGAGCTTCCGTTAAAAACGGTCTTGCCATGCTCCACGGGCAGGCCGAACTTGCCTGGAAAATCTGGAATTCTTAGTCCTTGTGTCACAAAAAAGGAATCCATGCAACTTCAGATGCTTCTTCCTCTCCTCGCGCTTGCCGCCGGAATCCTTTCCGCCGGCTTTGGTGCCGATTACTGGTTCGGAGCAGCTGAACTGTTGCTTGGTGCCGCTATCTATCTCCTTCTGATATTCAAAAGCCGCGATCCGCTCGAGAGTTTCAGAATGCAGAAATTTCACTGCGTCTGGATAGGTCTGTTGTTCTTGGGGCTCGGAACTGTCACAGCCGATTTCAGCCGTCCGTTCCGGATGCCTTCAGATAATTTTTCGGGGATAAAAGCCGCTGAGGGAAGGATTGTTTCTGTCTCCCACAAGTCGTGGGGAGACCGATGTGAGGTGGAAGTTCTCAAGCTTTTCGGCAACGACGGAAATGTCTACGACTGCACGAACTTCCGGGCTATCCTGCAGAGCGATGTGCTCACAAAGGATATAGATGATGTGGTGACGTTTCCGGGTTCGTTTTCACGGATAAGCGATTCCCCCAATTCTCTTTCCGGCGGATACGCACTGCAGATGGAGCGCAAGGGAATCCTTTACAGCATGTGGGCTGAAGACCGCGATATTCATCCTGTGGGTCATTCCACCACTCTTTCCGGATTGGCCACGGAATGCCGCTATGACATCGAAGAATTTATCGAAAAGACTCCTATCGCCAAACAAACCCAGCACTTCCTTATCACCGTGCTGCTCGGCGACAGAGCATATCTCGACGAGAACGTGCGCTCTCTTTTTGCCGATGCCGGCGTTTCCCACATTCTCGCCCTGAGCGGAATGCATATTATGATCATTGCAGCGATTTTCATGGCTCTGTTGTTTCCGCTGAATTTCCGGGGATGGTATAAGCAACGCATTCTGATTGCAACGCTAATGGTTTTCGGATATGCTTTTGTCACCGGCGCTGCACCCTCCACGGTGAGGGCTTGCGTGATGGCCGCTTGCGTTGCCGCCGGAATCTTGTTGGAACGCAAAAACTCAGCTATGAACGCACTGCTGCTTGCCGTGTTCATCATCCTTCTCTTCACTCCTTCTGCAATCTATGATGTCGGATTGCAGCTGAGCTTCGTGTGCGTCGCGTCGCTGATTCTTTTTATGCAGCCGCTGAATCCCGTCGACGAACATCGTCATAACACTCTTTATAAAATCATGGCTGCGTTGCTCTCGACGCTTATCGCTACGGCGGGTTCATGGGCTATCACTGCCTATTATTTCCATACATTCCCGCTTCTATTCATTCCGGCCAATCTCTTGGTGCTCCCCTTGCTGCCGTTCTATATTTCAGCGGCCATTCTCTATCTTGCACTTTATGGTGTCGGAATCAACGCCACGTTTTTGGGAAACGCGCTCGACGGATCGCTCTCGCTTCTTTACAGAATGCTCGAGTGGATCACCGACGGAGGCGCTTCCGCATTGACATTTGTCATCTCCCACTGGACGGTGTGGCTCTGGCTCGGAGGGGTAGTAATGATTGCCATCGCACTCCATTCAAGCCGCCGCAAGATGCTTTTCCATCTGTCGGGCGCGCTTTTACTTATCGGCGCTATAGTTCTGATACCCTTTAGTTCTGAGGCCAATCGGCGCGAGATGCTGATCTGTTCCGACTATTATGACATCCGTATGCTTGTAAGCGACGGAGGATTGGAATCGGAACTGAAATTTATACCCGGGGCAGTAAGCCGCCAAAACGTATTGGGAAAAACGCTGATTGCGCTCGACTGCGATGCCTCCGGCTTCAATCCTGACTCATTGATAAAATGCGATTATCTGATCATTTCCAAAGGTTTCAAGGGAAAATTATCTGACATCACCGACAGATTCAATCCGCAAACCATAGTGATCCATAGATCAGTTTTTCCAAAGCGTGAAAAAAGGCTGTTGGCAGAAGCCGACAGCCTTCAGATAGATTCGCATTCCCTGCGCCACTCCCCTCTTAAAATCAAGTTTTAACAAATCATGCGGTGCAAACTTTTACGAATTAATTCGCAAAAAACTTGTTAAAATCACACGAAATAGCACCAATTACCATCCAAATTTCCTTTTTGTCCCTACTTTTTACTCTTTTTTGTTAACTTTGCAAACGAATGTGACATCTTATGCCGCCATTCATAATGATTAATTTATATTTATGAAACGATTTTTCGCTGTATTATCGGCAATCATCATAATCTGTTCCTGTATTGTCGTATACATGAAAGGAGACGATAAATTCCCCAAGGAATTTTACAGTCCCCTGCTTGTTCAGCCATTGGATTCTGTGGTCGAAAAGGGCATCGATTATGTCTATGATAACAAACCTGATAGCGCTCTTGCTTATTTTGGTGTAGTTATTGCTCAATATAATGAGTCTATGCCGAGAGCCGACAAAATTACGTGTGCGAAGGCATACAATAGCAAAGGATATGTCGAGCTATTCGGACAACACAATATAGGAACCGCACTCCAATCGTTCATGAAAGCCGAACAGATAGAGAAAGAGGTCGGCGACAGTACCTGGCTTCCGCTGATCTATCTCAATATGGCCAATGTTTACGCATATACCGAGAACTACGAGCGTGTTATCGACCTCAACAGACATGCTTCACAACTCGCACTGAAGAGCAAGGCATGGCGAACATATATTACGGCATTCTGCAATCTGACTTTTCAGGCGATAATCGATAGCGACGTGTCTGCAATCAAAGGAGATCTCGACAGATTCGGATCGTTGAAAATTCCGGAAGCCAACATGCGCGGATTCTCCCGGTGCCTGTATTACGGCGGCAAAGCCATGCTTGAAAAACGATGGGATGACGCCTACGAATCATTTCTCAAAGCGGATTCTCTCAACGATGCCGAACTTACGCCCGACCGCAGCCATGCCATGTCGGTTTTTCTGCGCAGCCGTCTCTTGCAAATCAAGGGGGAACCCGATCTCGCCATTAAGGAACTGCTTGCCAACTATAAGGATTTCAAGGATGACCAGAAGGCATCCGCATGTCTCCTGCTGTCGAGACATTACGACGGCATTGGAGAAACCGGAAACGCCGACCGCTACAAACTTCGTTACTACGAAATAGCTGATTCTCTCGCACTTCTTGCATCCGACAAGCAGTTGAAAGCCGAAGAATCGCAGTTTGCCCTTAACAATATGACTATGGAAGTGGCGCGACTCGATGCCAGACGCAATGCATGGGTTACTATAGCTCTGGTCTGTCTGTTATCGGCAGTGGTTCTCGGGGCTGCTTTGATTCTGGTGGTGCGCTCGCGAAAGCGTCTACGCAAAAGTCAAGATCAGCTCTTTCTCAAAAATAAGGAAATCATATCATCGCAGCAGACCACACCTCCGCAGCCGACAACCGAAGAGGAAGAAGAAAGCCACCGCATTATAGAGGTGCTCTCGAACTCTCCTGAAATATTCGAAGCCGGCTTCTCAATCGAGAAGGCGGCGATGCTCACAGGCATTCATTCACGCAGAATTTCCAAAGTGCTCATTTCCGCATATAAGAAAAATTTCAACACCCTTCTTCAGGAACTCCGTATAAAGGAGGCATGTCGGATGCTTGAATCTCCTGCAATGGCCGGAACGCTTAACATGGCGGGGATTGCCGCAAAATTGGGTTTCAAAAGCCGCACTTATTTTAGCGAAGTTTTTAAAAAACATACCGGACTGACACCTACTGAATACCTGCATTCAGCCAAACGAGCCGGGAAATTGCCCTGAAAACTGTCGGAAATTTGCATTCCGTTGTCGGAAATTTTGTCATACGCACTTAAATTGTCGGTAATTGCGAATATTGGACTGCTTTAACCGGCTTGCGTTTGCATCAATTTAATCAAGTGGTTATTTTTGCTATGCGATAACAACATCGAATGCACCAAACCACTTATATATGGCACACAATGACAAACTAACCAAGATCTGCATGTCGGCCTTAATGCTGGCAATTGCAGCAAGCTCTACGGCAGCAACTACAGCAACAATTCCGGCACGACTTTTCTCTGCCTCTCATGCGTCGGTTTCGGCCAAAACAGAAGATGCCGATGAAAACCACTATGAGACTCTCCTTTACGAGGATTTCAGCAAATGGTCGGCAGGAACTCCCGACGAACCGGACGGCAACATGTATCCCCTTAATTAGGGATATTCAGTTAATGGCGGTGCCGGAGGTCAGCTAAAGTCGCTCAGG
>CAJMNI010000044.1 GCA_905214735.1 uncultured bacterium
TGACGGGACTGATGTCCCTTGTACTCTTCAAACAACTTTTAGCTGCTTTGTCTTGGTAGCATTATGTCAATGTTCTCTTGCGTTTTATCTTCCGTTTCTGCCCCTTTTTCAGTGGCGTCGTTCCCGAAACGCGATTGCAAAATTATAGCAAAATTCGCCGCTGTGCAAGTTTTTCAGCCCCAAAATCATGTTTTTTGGCATGTTTTCGCGCCAAACCATTGCAAATCAACAAAATCAATAAATGTTAAATTATCTTTCATTCTGTTAATTCAGCGAGCCCTCGTAATGCGATAAGGAGACCCGCAAAAAAGGCCCGTTAACTTTTACGGATTTCGGTTGTCTTTTATATAGGAATACTCACAAAAAAGAATACAAGATGAAGAAAATTGCATTGGCGCTTATCGCGCTATTGATGGCGGTGCTTCCCGTAGCAGCCCGCGACAAAGTATATCGTGACTCCTCAGTTTTGCCGGCAGCAGCCCGCGCCACCCTTACAAAGGCCTTCCCGAAGGCGAAGGTGAACCGTGTTAAGGTAGACAAGGGCGTTTTCGGCAAATGCGACTACGAGGTAGTGCTATCCAACGGAGCCGAAATCGAGTTCAACAGCAAGGGGGAATGGAAAGAGGTTGACTGCGGTCATCAGGCGGTGCCTGACGTCTTTGTGATGAAACAGATCCGCCAATACATTTCCTCCAACTATAAAGGGGCGAAAATCGTGCAGATCGAGAAGAACGACAACAGCTACGACATCGAGCTGAGCAACGGCATCGACCTCGAGTTCGACCGCTCGGGCCGCTTCCTCCGCATCGACGACTAAAAAAACAATCACAAGCAAATTCAGATCAGGGGCGATTCATATTCAATGGATCGCTCCTTTATATTATAGGCTATATTATAGCGAGAATTTCGACACCGGGTCGCTATGGTGAAAATAAAGGCACAGGCAACTCACAACGAAATAAGGGCCACTTTTATTCGTTTAAACTATTGATGAACCGACACATCAGGCACATACCGGCACTTCTCATAAGCGTGATACTAACAATGGCTCATGCAGTGTCGTCGCATGCGGCCGGGGAGCAACTTTCAGAAAAAGGGAAAGGTCTTCAGACGGAATGCAGGCTTGCTTTAGACGCTCGCCGATACGATCTTCAGAAACAGGCGGGCATCAAGCTGCGCCGTCTCGGAGAAATAGAGCATAATGAGAAAGAGGAGACTCTGGGGATCTGCGCCATCCTCAACGCCATGATAATGATCCATGACTCCACCGACTACAAATCCGACATAAATCTCCTCACTGAAAGATACCGGCGCTATAAATCGGCCGGTGAGGCCGACATGGCCGCCGCCACCGCCTACATACTCGGCAAATACAACCATTTCATTCTGAACGCCTACTCCACGTCACTGCAATATTATCTTGCGGCTGTCGAAAATCACAGGACAGCCGGTGACGACATAGGCCGGATCGCCGACATCTCCGCCATTGCCGTGATCAACCTCCATCTCGGAGACAACGCAGGCTGGGAATATGCCGTAACAGCTTACGACGAAGCAAAACGGATCGGCCACAATCCCTCGCGCTATATCACCGCCACGAATCTCGGCAACTTCCTTTTAAACGACCGGAAATATACCGAAGCTTTGAAATATATCCGGGAGGCAGAAACCATTGCCGCAGACATGCACTACGACATGGAAAACACCTATCTCAACACATTCAGGGCCTCAATCTATGAAAATCTCGGGAAGAAATCGCTGGCCGAGCAGAACTATCGGGACGCTATCAAAAGCAGCAATCAGCTGACCACAAACTACGACATATTATATGCAAAGATAAAATACGCCTCATTTCTGATGTCGGAGAAACGCTTCAGCGAGGCCGACCGACTTCTCGCAGAAGTCGAGGATTCCATGTCGAAACTCCATCTCCGCACCTTCCGTACCCAGGTCTACTCTCTTATCGCTGAGTGCAGGGAGGCTTTGGGCGATTTCCGGGGAGCTCTCGAATATCAAAAAAAGTCAATGGCCGAGCAAAAGGAGCTATTGTCGGAAGACCAGCAACGGGAGTTTGCTCTTCTCGACCTCCGATATAAGGTTTCGGAAGAAAAGCGGAAAAACGCCATACAAAGCCTCGACCTCCTGAAACGCAAACAATATGACGCGATAATTGCTGCAATCATCTTTCTATTGCTCGCAGGCTGCATCGTCTCCATTATATATTATAAGAAACGCATGGCCTCATTGCGGGCTATTGTGAGCAGCCATCTGGAAAACGCCGAATCAGGGCGCCGCATGAAAGAGCATTACGAGAAACTCCTCGCCGAGCGCAACAATGAAAAAAGCAGCGGTCTTACCGACGACAAGGCATCCGACCTGTTCAGTCGCCTCGAAAAGCTGATGATCGACGAACATATATACCGACAATGCGATCTCTCGCTTGAAAAGACGGCAAAACTGCTTGGAACCAACCGCACATATCTTTCTCAGGTGATCAACGAATATGGCGATTCATTCACATCCTACGTCAACCAGTTCCGCATCAAGGAGGCGATTGAAATTCTCTCAGATCCCGATTCAACCGACTCTCTCAAAGCCATCGGCCTATCAGTAGGATTCGCTTCCCCGTCTAATTTCTACACTCTGTTCCGGAAGAAAGTGGGTATGGCGCCGTCGGTGTTCCGTGAAAACGCACGAAACATTTCATCTAAAAAATCCAGATAATTTTCCAAGCCGACAAGCGTCAAAATCAACCAATTTATTATTCTGAATCGTCAAATCGACATGTTAAATTTACAATTTACGATTTAGACGGCCAAATATTTGTCAAAAGTTATCCATAACAATAAATTTGTGGCAAATCATAATAACAATAGATAAAACGGCAATCATTCAGTCTTCAGTCGCCTTTATGATGCAACTTATCTATCCTAACAATCCCTGCTTATGAAAAAGATTCTTACCATCTTGTGTATCGGCTCAATTATTTCGGGTCAGCACTTCGCAGCCACGGCTGCCGAGCCCGCAAATCCGCCGGCTTCCTGGGATTTCCAGACCGCTCCCGACGACATCACCATCGTGAACAATGAAGATGGCACGCCCACCTTTGAGTATGTCAGCTGGAAGAGATGCATGGGTTATGACGCTTCATACGGAGACTCCGCGGTTTCCGACATGATCGTTCTGCCACCGATTGCTCTTGCAGCAGGCAAAAACTACGAGCTCACCTATTCTGCGAATGCCTCATGGTATCGATTCGACTGGGATCCGACCCTGAAATGGGAGATCGCCCGCACCGACGACGCCAATGCCGCACGCACAGACTTAGGGGAGGCCGTGACTTTCACAAGCAGTTACGACGCCGAATCGCATTCGCTGAATTTTTCAGTGTCGGAAGATGGCATCTACACGATCGACGCCCTTTTCACAGCCGGAGAGGCTCAGGGATCCGGCTCATTCTATATCTACTCCATCAACATAGGCGCCGGGGTTTCGGCCAATGCGCCGGCTGAACCTGTGCTGACAGTCACACCCTCTATTTCCCAAGGAGCCCTGCAGATGAACATTTCCCTCATCGCTCCGGCCAAAACAATCGGAGGAGCGGATCTCAGCGGGAAACTCAACTACAAAATATCGAACGCCGACGGCCGATATGACGTCACCGGAGAGATTATGCCCGGTGAAAGCATAGACCTGACCGACAACGCTTGCAATCCCTCCGGCGAGACATATACCGCATTTGTCTTCACTTCAGAGGAGACCGGCAAATCAGTGTCGGCCACATGCACGCCGGAATATGACCGTCCGTCAGCGCCTCAAAACGTGAAGATCTCACAAGAAGGGAAAAGCACAGTAACTGTCGAATGGGATCCCGTCACCACCGGAGCCACCGGAGGATTGTTCAATCCCGCCACTGTGGTTTACAGCGTGATGCGCAGCGACCGCACATACGTAGCCACTAAAATCAGCGAAACATCAATAACCGACACTCCCGAACTCCCCGAACAGGGGCAGGCCGCGTTCTCCTATACAGTCTATGCATATCCCGACAGCCAGTCTTACTATTCAGCTTCAACCGAAACAGAAGAAATAATTTTAGGCGATGCATATCGCGGCGGACTGGCCGAATCGTTCGACAACGGCGACAGCACGACTTCCATCTGGTCGTTCGGCCCCGCCGGCGCATCCAACAGCGCATGGTCGCCGTCGACATCAAGCTATTCCAATCCTTCATGTCACGACGACAGCGACTCGACAGGCGGCTTTCTGCTCTTCAATCCATCATATACCGACGGAATTGAATACCTTTCGCCGGTGATCGACATGTCGGGGAGCACGAATCCTCACCTCTCTCTCGACGTCTACCGCTATTCAGCAGCTCCCGACGCCACGCTCGTCACTCTCTGGGCGGAAGCCGACGGCACCCGCACTCCCGTTGAAAACGGCGAAATAAATTTTCATGCCGATGCCGACGGATGGACATCACTCGACTTCCTTCTCCCCGATGCTGTCAAAACGGGGACTTTCAGAATTCTATTTGCCGGAAATAAAGTTGACGGTGTCGCCTATAAAGCAATTGTTGACAACATCGTGATCCGCGACATTAAGGCCACCGACGCTGCCCTTGAATCAGTGAGCATCGCCAAAGAATCAATGCCGGGCCAGACAATCGATGTAACGGCAAAGGTTTGCAATCAGGGAGCTCTGCCGCTCGACAATGTCTGCGTGGCCGTCGAAATGGATTCCGAGGAAGCGGCTCGTTCGGAATATTTCAGCCTCCAACCCGGGGAAAAGAAAGAGCTGACATTGAGCGTTTACATCACGCCGTTTATGGCGGAGGCCGAGCATGGAATGACTGTAAAGGTCAACGCCGAGGGAGACCTTGACGAAACCAACAATTCCATATCTGAAAACATCAGCGTCGGCTCTCATTCGCTGAATTGCGGGAGCATCGTATCCGCCGAGCATACCAAGGATGGCGCCGTCATCAGATGGGCAGCGCCCGAGACAGACGACCAACCGGCGGCAGTTCCGGTTTCGGAGAGTTTCGAAAGCTGGACAGTCGGCGACACCTCGGCCCGCGACGGATGGATATTCGTAGACGCCGACGGCAAAGCGAAATATGGGCTCGCAGGCGTTAACGAAGATAAAGAATATGCCTTCTTCGTGGCCGACAAATTCTCATCTTCCGCAGTCGCCACTCTCACGGCCGCCGACGGAGAGAAAGCTCTCGTCACTTCGAGGGCAGCCGACTATTCCTCTACAGATGTCTGGCTCATTTCTCCTGAAATAGGAGCAGGTTCCGAAGTATCGTTCCAGGCCACCGGCCTCGGATTCCGCGGCGCGGCAGCCACTTCGTTTGAATTCGGCTATCTCCCCGCCGGATCGGAAAACAGTGCCGATTTCGTTAAAATTTCCGACATGGAAACTTCAGGATATTCCTGGGAGACATTCACAGAAACCATGCCTGCCGAAGCAAGCCGTTTTGCAATCCATGTGGCCGACGTGTCGGATTATGGTGCGGCTTTCGACGACTTCAACTTTGTCAAACTCACAGTGCCCCCGACTCTGAAAAACTTCCGGATATGGAGAGACCGCAAACCGGTTGCCACGCTCAATGCCGAAGAATCGGAATGGACCGACGCGACCGTCGATCCAAAAACAGACCACCGCTACCACCTCTCCTGCATCTATGATCCCGACAAAGAGGTTGTCGAACCCGAGGGAATGCTCCTCGCCGCATACGATCCGACCCTTGGAGTAGACAACATGGAATCGGAAGAGGGATGGAGGATTGACAACAATATCATTACCGCCCGCGTCAACTTAGAGATATACGACCTGAGCGGTGTCAGAATAGCCACTGCCAAAGCATCCGAAAGCATTCTGCTTCTTCCGGGTTCTTATATAATAAAGGCAGCGGAGAAACACACAAAATTAATAGTGAAATAAAGAATAGAAGATGAAACATTTCAAGCCGATCATGTCGCTGCTTTTTGCGATGCAGCTGGCGGCGACATCTTTTGCAGCTCCGGCGCTTGATCCGGAAGGGATGGCAATTCTGCCATACTCCGAGGATTTCTCCGACGAGCAATCTGTGGAATATCTCGACATCGTCGATGCCAACAACGACGGGCGCACCTGGTATTACTCCGATATAGTTTTCGACATCCGCAACCGTGCCAGCGAGGAGGTCGACGCCGACGACTGGCTTATGCTTCCGCCCATGTGGATGGAGCGCAGCAAATCCTACAGGCTTACGTTCAAGGCCCGCGCCGTATATTCGATGTATACCGAGCGGCTTGAGGTATGTCTCGGAGCCGGGAAAGAGGCCGATCCGGATGCGATGAAAACCGTGCTTATTCCGGCCCGCGACGTGATTGACTCTGAAAATCTCGGGGTCACCGTCACAGTGCCCGAAGACGGCATTTACCGTATAGGATTTCACGCCATTTCTGCCAAAGGGGCTTTCAGGCTCGCGGTCGACGACATTCTCGTCGATTCTCCGATGTCGGCCTACCGTCCCGGTTCGGCAGCCAATTGCAAAGCCGAAATCATCACGGCCGGAGAGCTGACCGCAAGAGTCAGCTTCACCGCCCCCGACAAGACTGTGAACGGCGACCAACTCTCCGAAATCGACAAGATCGTCATATATGTCAACGGCGAAGCTGCGCATGAAATCAACCCTGCAGTTCCCGGAGAGGATTACAGTGCGGATATTCCGACGCAACAGGGTGTCAACAGCATCGAGGTCGTGGCCGTCAACTCCGAAGGGGCCGGAGAGCCGGCTTCCTGCTCTCTCTTTACCGGTGACGACGTGCCCCTTCCTCCCACCAACGTAAAGATGGAAGTACGCGACGGCAAGGCATATCTCACATGGGAAGCTCCCCTGCAGGGCGAGAACGGAGGCTTTATCGATCCTTCCACACTGACCTATGAGATTCAGAGGCGCTCCGACTTCCAGTTTGTCGAAGAAGCCTTCTCCGGCACAGAATATGTCGACGTTTTGCCCGACAACATAAACTTGCGTCCGCGCCAGCTCTTCTATTGCGTGCGGGCAATCAGCAAAGGAGGAAAATCTCTCTATTCAGGCGATTCCAACAGATATATCACCGGAGACGCTCTGCAGATACCTTTCTCTGAATCCTTCGCGAGACAAAATTACGACGACGGCCACTACTGGCACTCGATCAACGAAGGCGAACGCTGGAACCTTGACGGGAGTCTCGTCTACGACAACGACGAAGGCGCGGCCAAATTCGCGCCTGCCAATATGGGAGAGAACTCCCTCTTCTATACGTCGCGGATTGATCTGAGAGGCACGCAAAACCCTCTTCTCACCTTCTATTACTGGCATGTGAAAAATTCCGACATGATCCTTGAGGTGCAGGTTTCCAGAGAAAACGGGGAATTCGAGACCGTCCGTACATTTGATTTTGCCGACGACAGCGATCCCGCAGGATGGAAGAAAGGAGCCGTTCTGCTCTCTGATTTCACCGACGCCGAATATGTGCTGATGGGGTGGAAAGCCACCGCCGGCATGATACAGACCGTCACCGCTCTCGACGCAATCGACCTGCTCGACGTAGCCTCGGCCGATCTGTCGGTTACCCTTTCTGCGCCGGCAAAGGCTGCGGAAAACCAGCCGATAATGATGGTGGCCAAGGTGCGCAACGAAGGTGCTGCCGACGCCACTGACTTCACAGTGCGGCTTACGCATGAGAACCTCGGGACCGTAGATGAGATCCACTGCGAGTCTGTTCCAATCGGCATGGAGAAGGAGTTCGAATTCAATCTTCCCTTCCATGTCTCGCCGGGTCTTTCCAATGGCGCATACATTGTCTCCACAATCTGGGACGCCGACATTAACTTTACCAACGACACCGACCGCAAAGTCGTGGAACTTCGAGCCGGTCGACTCCCCAAGCCTACCGGGTTAAGCGCAAAGAAAGAGGACAGCGATGTTGTGCTCGAATGGAACGCTCCGGATCTTGAAGGGCGCATCACCGACGACGCGGAAGATTACGATGCATTCCTGATCTCGGATTTCGGCGACTGGATCACGATCGACCGCGACAGGCAGATCACCTATAAGATAATCGAACCGGTGATCGATGAGGAAACCGGGCAAATCGGACAGGTAACGCTTGAATATCCCAATGCCGGAGAGGAGATGGCGTTTATGGTGTTCAATCCTTTCCTCGCAAACTCCTCATTGGCCGAAGGAATGTGTCATAGCGGGCGGCAAATGTTTGCCTCATTCGCTGCGGTAAAGAATCAGAACAACGACTGGCTCATCTCTCCCGAACTTTCCGGAGAAGCCCAGACCGTGACATTCTTTGCCCGCTCTGGAGGTGACGAAGCCTGGGGCGAGGAAGAGCTGGAGGTCTATTGTTCCGACCATCTTCAGGCCCCGGAGTCATTCACCTGCATTCTCAATGCGACAAAGATTACTAATGGAGAATGGACCGAAATAAGCGTGGATCTGCCGGAAGGCACACGTCACTTCGCAATCAGATGCGTTTCCAAGATTGTCATGACCCTCTTCATCGACGACATATCTTATACGCCCACTCCATGCAAAGCGAATCTCACCGGCTATGAAATCTACCGCGACGACACGCTGATCGACACTACCGGCGCAGAGACGCTGACATACGCTGACCGCGACCTGCAGAAAGACGTGACCTATTCCGTTCGGGCGGTTTACGATGAAGGGGTGTCGCTGCCCTCCAAACCGGTGACAGTAGAAAAAGAATCGGCAGTTGACGCTATTGAAGATGAGGGAATTGTAATCAATGTGACGCAAAACCATATATCAGTCACACTTGACAGCAATTCAGACATCAGGCTCTATACGGTCGACGGCCGGACAGCAGCGCAGCTCACAGATGCAAACCGGGCTGAGTTCAACATTAGCAAAGGAGTCTATATTATCCGTATCGGAAACCGTAGCTTCAAGGTGATGGTGCGCTGACACTGAGAAAACACCAACAGGGGATGAATCAGATGATTCATCCCCTTAAACCAAAATTGCACTTATAAAAAAATTGTTATTGGAATAAAAAAGAATAAAACAAAAAAATAACAACCTTGTTAACAGTCTGCCTACCGGCCTTGCAACGATGCCGGCGGTCAGCGGTAGTCTTTCAGGAGCTCGCGGAGACGCTTGCGGGTAAGGAAGATGTGGCTCTTCACCGTGCCCATAGGCATCTTGAGGATTTCAGAGATTTCCTCATATTTGTAGCCGGCCACAAACATGGAGAACGGCCTGCGATATTCGGCGGGAAAGACGGCAAGCGCCGCGTTGATCTCCTTGACAGCGATCGCGCCGTCGGGGGCCTCGGCGGCCGAACTGACGGGGAGGGAGAAATGCATCGCCTCATCCGTGACGTCGACCATGGTGTAACCCTGGGAGTTTTTCCGGCAGTTGTTGATGAAGATATTGCGCATGATCGTCATCATCCAACCCTTCATGTTGGTGCCGGACTCGAATTTCGATTCATTGTTCAGGGCTTTCAGCATCGTGTCCTGAACGAGGTCATCGGCTTCGTCTTTGTCGAGAGTCAGCTTCATTGCAAACGAGAGCAAGGCTCCCTGCATCCCTACCACCGACGTTTTGAAAGTTTCACTTTTACTCATTGGCGTTAGTTTCTGTTAATGCACCGGATACGGATGCTCACCTATTGTTTCAAGAATTAACTGCAACTTTTTACACCGGAGTTTTCATCTTTTTGGAGTCTGCCGGAAGGGCAGCCTCCTCGATTCAACAGAGAGGTTCTGTTTCCTTTTGATAACACCGCAAAGGTAATCTTTTTTTCGGAACTTCACAATTATTTATCACAAATTTTCAGGAATCTTTTTTATAATCGGCAAAATTCTCCATTTTTCAGAGAATTAGCCTAATTTTTCCCGAAATGAAGTCTGTTTTTTGGTTGCTGAGCCGTTTTGCGCCGCCGGTTATTCCGAAACGAGAGTCACTTTCACAAGCTCGATGCGGGTGGTCGACATCTTCTTGATGTTGAATTTCAGGTTGCCGATGGTGAACTCGTCGCCCTGCTTGGGGAGGGCCTCGAGGTTGACGAGGATGTAGCCGGCGAGGGTGTGATACTCCTCTTCATTCTCACGGATGGAGAGGCCGAACTCCTCGTTGATCATCGAGATCTCGGCGCGCCCGGAGAAGATAAACGACCCGACGCCGATGCGGCGCGCCACGATCCGCGTGCGGTCGTGCTCATCCTCGATCTCGCCGAAAATCTCCTCCACGATATCCTCGAGGGTGGCGAGCCCCGACGTGCCTCCGAACTCGTCGACGATGATGGCCATGCTTTTCTTTTCAGCCATCATGCGGCGCATCATCTTGTTGGCGAGCATGGTCTCGGGAGTGAATATCACCGGCTTGATATGCCGGCGCCAGTCGGTGTCGGCGTTAAGGAGCTCCGAAACATGAATATACCCCACCACATCGTCGATATCGTCGGAATAGACCACCACCTTAGAGAGCCCCGTGTCGACAAACACCTGGCGAAGCTGCTCGAGCGTGGTGCCTTCGAGCGGCACCGACACTATCTCGTTGCGCGGAGTCATGCATTCCACTATCTCCGTATCCTTGAAGTCAACGGCGCGGCGGAAGATCTTCACCTCGTTCTCCATGGCGTCGGAATTGCCCGGATTGTCGTGAACCGACTGCTGGAGATATGTGTCGAGCTCGTCGATCGTCAGTTTGGCGTCGGGCTGGGCGGCGGTGTCGAGGCCGAAAAGCTTCATGAGACCTTTGGAGATCACCGACACAAACCACGATATCGGATAAAGCGTCAGATAGATCAGATAGAGCGGGAGAGCGAGCAGGCGCATCATGAAGTTGGGGTTGATGCGGAAAGTAGTTTTCGGCAGGAACTCTCCTGTCAGAAGGATGATACCGGTAGAGAATACAGTGTTGACTATCAGCACCATCGCGTCATTGGGCAACCATTGTTCGAGGAGAGGATTGATGATGGCCGAAAGAGAGATACCATAGATCACGAGCACCACATTGTTGCCGACAAGGAGCGTCGATATGAACATGTCTTCATGGCGCGAGAATCCGCGGATTATACGGTCGACAATTCCGCCCGAGGCGGCGTTTATCTCCATACGCACCTTGCTCGACTGCACGAAAGCAATCTCCGTGCCTGAGAAGAGGCCGGAGAAGATAATGGCTACGATGGTGATTATTATGGCAAGCGATAAAGGAAGATCCATTGTTTTAAGTCAGAGGTCAGAGAGGTAATTAAGTCAGAAGTCAGAGGTCAGAGTTATGAGGTTTTTATGGGGCGGTCGGGGCTGCGGCCGGACCGGAGGAGGGAGCCGGACCGGAGGAGGGAGCCGGACCGGATTGCGGGGCCTGAGGGGCGCCCGGAGCGGCCGAGCCACCGCGGAGGTTCTCGCGGTTGATCGGGAAGATGCCCTGCGGCTTGAGCACACGATAGCTCGACAACCTCTCGTCGCTCTCGAAACCGATGCCTTCGAGCACGTGGGTGGTCGTCTCTATATGTATAAACGTATCACTGTAGATTTTTCCCTGGCGCTGGTCCCAGAACAGACGCTCTGACTGAAAAAGATCCTGCGGCGCCTTGGTCAGCTCCACATGGCCGTGGAGTTCCCACAGCCGGGCGTTCTTCAGATAGACCGCCGAGTCGGCCGCCACCGTCGCCACCACATGGAAATAGGGGTCATATTTCTGGAGGTATAGCCCTTTGGGAAATTCCCAATATGGAGTGTCGACGGCATCGTAGATGGTCCAGAGCGGCGAGACGATCTTATATTGCACCACACCCGAATCGGAGATGAGCGTCGAGACATTCTTGGTGGTCATGGTGGCCATCTTCGCGGGGTTGATTTTGGAGGCTATGTCGAGCTTCTTCTCCTCCTCGCAGGCGCAAAGCAGCAGAGTGCCGGCCAACGCCGCCACCACAGCCCATCGTGAATGCCGAAGATCAAACAGTGCCATTTATCAGGATAAGATCAGCGGATCTTACGCTTGAAGAACCAGACCTCGTTGAAGTTGATGCCGAGATTGAACATCAGGTAGTTTTCCGTGATCAGCGACCGGGGCGAAGCCTCGCGGTGTTTCCACTCAAACCCGAGGTTGACCATAGTCTTCCCTTCGGGGGCCGGAAATCCGAAGCCGCACGTCAAGCCATATTCCTTAAGCGAGTTGCCCATTATCTTTAGATAATCCTTTGTGTAATAAGCGCCGAGACGGTAAGTCATCCGCTCGCCGTAGTTTCCGCGCAGCTTGGGTGTATATTCCCCTCCGAGCGCGAACTTCATGCGGTCGTTGAACTCCATTCCCTGGAACACTATGTTCTTGTCGCTTCCCTCGCGATAGAGCGGAGAATATTTGCAATCTTTCCAGCCCTGCCAGGTATAGTCGAATTCCACCATCCAGCGCGATGTCTTCTCATGCGAATAGCTTATGCCCGCGCCGACGGTGTGTGGAAGGTAATAGTGGTTTTTGAGGCGCATGCTGGCCACAGTATCGGGATATGTGTCCTGGGTGGTCTCCTGGATCGTGGCCCACGACTTTCCGAGCAGAGTCTTCTTCGGGCTATATGTCACGCCGGCCGTGATCTTGTCGAAGCGAGTGAGCTTCTTCGAATACTGGGCGCCGACCACGATGTTCCAGTCGCGGATCTTCATCACGTGTTCGAACTTGGTGCGGCCCGAATTTTCGGGCGAAGCGAAGACATCGTTTACGATGTTTCCGAAATCATAGCTCACGTTGACGCCAAGCGAAAAGCCCTTGATCTCTCCGGCGATGCCGAGATAGATCTCGTTGATGCCGCCCGAGCCCTGGTTTTCCGAAGCACCATGCTCGATCTCGTTGCCGAAGGCATAGCCCACCGAGCTATAAGGGAGCAGACCGACCGACATGCCGATATGCTTCGAAAGCGGGAACTGCATGGTGACATAGTCGAGGCCGCCGCCATAGCTGCGGTCTTTCTTATCACCCTCCTCGCTCCAGAGAATCGACATATTGGCGCCCATGTCGAAGAGGAATGTCAGCGAGTCGATAGCGGCGTAAGAGGCCGGGTTCATCACATTGATCTGACGTCCGGAACTCATGGCGTAGCCGACATAGCCCATCTGGCGCTGCATCGAAGTGGCGCGGTCGCCGAGGATGCCGTAACCATACATAGAATAAGGAGTGACATTCTGGGCCACTGCCATTCCTGCGGTCATGAGCACGCAGGCGATCAAAAACTTTAACTTATTCATTGAAGTTCATTTTCTTTCATTATAATTATAGATCCTGACCAGTCCACGGGCCACGGCCGAATGGTCGGTCGAGACCGGGATTCCGGCGCGTTTCAGGAAAGCGGCCAGATAGTCGGCGTCACCCCCGGTGAGCACCAGCTGGGCGCGGGGGAAACGTTTTTTGGCCCGCTCGAGGGCGAAGATGATTTCGCCGACGAGCCCTTCCACCACACCGCTGCGGATGGCTGTCACCGTGTCATGGCCGAAGTCGGGCACTTCTCCGCCGATGTCGACCAGAGGAAGGCGCGACGTGTATCGGGCCAGGGAGGCGAACCTCAGCCTGAGGCCCGGCGAGATGTTGCCGCCCCAGAAGCGCATTCCGTCGACGAGGTCGAGCGTCACGGCAGTACCGGCGTCGACAAGGAGCACCGACCGTCCATCGGCGGCCACGCCCGTGGCGGCGGCCACGCGGTCGGCTCCGAGAGTGGAACGGCTGCCGTAGGCCACTTCTATCGGGAGCAGTGTCCCCGGCTTGAGCCAGCTCACAGGGAGAGAGCCGCAGACCGAGGCCAGTTCATTAGCCACGGCATACTCCTCGGCGCCCACACTGCAGAAGATAACCCCCTCCACATCGGGATGGCGCGACAGCAGACGCTTCACCGCCTCCGGAGAGTCATTGCGGTTGAGCGCGGTCTCCAGCTCGCGTTCTCCCTCGAAGACACTTGCCTTAAGCATAGTGTTGCCGAGGTCGACGGCCATTATTTTCCTCGCAGAAGCCATGTTGACAGGCCCTTCTTATTTACCCTCTTTCTTGTTATCCTGCTTCGAAGTCTTTCCCTTATTCGGCTCCTTCCCCTTTTTCGACTTCTTGTTGGCCTGCACGGTCAGAAGCACCGAAGCCACAATCTGGATGATGGCGCCGGCGAAGGTGAAAAGGATTGTGTCGCGCATGGCGTAGACGGTCATCTGCATCGGGTTGGGAAGCCCCCAGGTATTATAGAACCAGAAGAATGCTCCGGCCACGAGAGCCAGACCGGCCCAGACCTCCATGCGGCGGATGCGACGAACGCGCACCGAATCGTCGGGATCGTTGACGTTGACCATACGGGCGGCAGTGTAGCCCACCGCACCGACAGCATAAAGGATTTTATAGACCAGCAGCCACTTCACCGAATCGGGGGCGAACACAGCGGCCACCAGGGCAATCAGCACGAGGATAAGCCCGAGCGTGGAGATGCTTTCCATCCGGCGGCGGAGCTTAAGTATCTCTGCGGGCGATTTTTTTCTTTTTTCAGATTTCATCTGATCATTTGATTATATAGACATCTTCAGTCGGTTTCTGCATGTGATATTCCTCGCGGGCAAGGCGCTCGAGCTCCTCTTGCCCGGCAAGAAGGCGAGCGCGCTGGTCGCGGTAATACTGCGCCGAGTCGTTGGCCACCTTTATCTGGCGGTTGAGCTCGCGTATCTCGGCCTCATACTTCATATTGTTCTCCCATGAAGCGTCGTCGTTGAAGAAGAGCATCATTATCACGATGCCTCCAACGATCAGCACGCCAAGGTGAGAACGGCGCCGAAGCCAGAAATTCCAACGTTTAGATCTCTTGCTCATATCTGGAGAGTGTATCTTTGAATCAACTTGCAAAATTAATGATAATCCGCAATTATTCAAAAAGATTTTACCAAACAGTGAAAATCCCGCCTGATTCCTGCAGATTCCCGCAAGATCCTGTTAGATTCCTGATAGATTTAGCAAGCAGTATTATTCCGACAAAATTTTGTCGGGGAGTTTAATTTTTCAAGGAGCCTATGGGGACTACCAGTACTCCATCTTCCCTGCGGTAGGCATAATCGCCGACAGCCGTAAGTACCATAAGGAATGACGGCTTCTTCATTTTTGTAGTGTCAATCTGTTCGCTAAGCATTTTGAGCGTTGATGCACCTTTCTCAATGTTTTGGTCTCCACCGAGTTTTATTTCGACAAGACCGTACCTGCCGTTGCGCAGATGGATAACTGCATCACACTCAAGACCGTTGGCGTCGCGATAATGGTATACATCACCATTCAATGCTTCAGCGTATACTCTTAGATCTCTCATACAGAGGGTCTCGAATATCAGCCCAAACGTTTCAAGATCTCCTATAAGGTCTTCAGGACCTAAACCAAGCGAAGCCGTTGCAATCGACGGGTCGGAGAAGTAGCGGGTCTCAGAAGTGCGAATGGCAGTCTTTGAACGCAGGTTGGGATTCCAGGCAGCCATCTCTTCTACAACAAATATCCTCTTAAGAGCCTTTATGTATGAGGCAATTGTGTCAGTATCGAAAGTGCTTTCTTCATTTTCTTGCAAATCAGCTTTTAATTTGGTATTGCTGGTTTGCGTTCCCTGATAGCGGGCGTAGGAGCGAAGAAGCCGATGGACTCTGTTCGGGTCGCGTTCAACACCGTCAGCGAGCTGTATGTCACGAGTTTCCACGGCCTTTACATAATCGAACGCCTGATCGAGCGCCACATCATCATCCATTCCCACAGAAAGTGGCCATCCTCCTCGACAAGTGAGAAATGCAACACGTTCAAGGTTAAGATTTGACAAACCGGCAATTTCAAGATTGCCCTCAAAAAGGCTGCCCAGAGAAACGTCTCCGGTGGAATCACCGGATTCCCACAATGTCATCGGCCTCATTTTAAGCCATGCGAACCTGCCAGTGCCGCTATGCACGACCTCACTCATATCCGGCGGCACACTTGAGCCGGTCAGAACGAATAGTCCGAGACGGTCGCTGTGATCGGCTTCAAACCGGACGGCATCCCAGATTTGCGGCGCAATTTGCCATTCATCTATCAGGCGAGGGTTCTCCCCCTTTAGCAATAATGCGGGATTCAGACGTGCAAGTTGCTCATTTTGCGCTCTTTTGCCCGGTTCCGTCATATATATCACGCTATTGCATATCTGTTCGGCAGTCGTGGTCTTGCCACACCATTTGGCGCCCTCCAACAGCACGGCTCCTTTTCCTCTAAGCTTTCGTTCTATAAGCTCGTCAGCGATACGCGGTCTATAGATTCCTTTAGTGGTCATAACTAATACTTTGACCGCAAAGATAATAAAAAAAAATTTACTTTTCGGTTATTTGTGGCGATTTCGTTCGGTCATTTGTGGCGTTTTCGTTCGGTCATTTGTGGCGATTTCGTTCGGTCATTTGTAGCAGATACACGCACACAGCAGAAGGGGCGGCAATACATTGCGCCCGGGCTTGGCTTGCGGCAGGCCAGCGCACTGCCATCGATATCGATATCTAACGATATCGCACACTACCAATGTCGGTCTGACTAATATTTTTGCAGATAGTGGCGCAATAATTTGCACCGTGGTGCCCTCCGGCACGAGTGTAGCATGTCTTAAAAGAGCCCAAAATCCATCACCGGCTCTTTCCGCTGAAGATGAGGCTCAAGTTGCTAAAGTCATGCGCCAACTCCGCGAATTCATACCGTCATGGAGAAGGAAACAAGTTTAATGTTGGAAAGAAGAGGAGTGTTATTCTTTGGTGCGGATTAGCTTGCGGAGGCGCAGGAAGCTGAATGCGGCTGAGATCGTGAAGGTCAAGGCCATGACGGTCACCGACAGCGTGGCGTCCGATACTGCGGCGCCAAGGAAGCAGGCGACTGCCAACACTGTGGCTATCCCCATCTGACGCAACGCTTTGCCGGAGAATTGATAGCGGTAGAGCCGGCGGTTGACTATATAATACAGCAGGATGCATCCTGCATATTCCGCCACCATGGCGTAACCCAGCCCTATCAGGCCGAAAAAGGAATAAAACGTCATTCCCATGGCGAGATAGAGCACGTTGCAACCCACTCCCTCGAGCCAGAGATAAGCCTTGCGGTTGTTTTTGGCGAATGTGATGTAGCCCAGCGGGAAGGCAAGCGCCTTGAGCAGTATGCCGAGCCCCATCCAGCGCATAAGCGGCGTCACGACAAGGAATTCATCGGTGAGCAGAAGCTTGATTATCAGCGGCGAAGTGGCAATCATCAGAATCACTGCCGGAGCGGCGATGAGCGCGACTATCTCTATCTGGCGGTTGACAACGCTGTCGAACATCCGCTTGTCGTCGCCCACGGCCGCAAGCCTCGGAAAATAATCCATCGACATCGCCATGAAAACGACTCCGGCATATTGGTTGGTGAGCGAATTGGCCGCAGAGTAAAGACCCACCGCATCCATGTCGCCAAAGAGACGTATGAACGTGTTCATCAAATAGATGGAGGCTGTGGCAAGAAAGGTGGTGAGCATTAGCACCAGTCCGAGCGACAGGATCTTTTTCATCATCGGCAGTCGGCTGCGGAAGCAGGATTTATCCGTCGGGCGGGGCATAGACTTCCTCACCCCCCAGGAATAGAAAGCGAAAGTGGAGAGGGCAAGCACTATCATCGCCGGCACGATTCCTCCGACGCCGAAGAAATAGTAGAGCGGCACTCCGACCACCAGACCGACCACAGCCCCGATAACAGAAGTCTTCGACAGGATCTTCACCTTATGAAGTCCCTGGAGAAGAGCCATTTTGCCGCTTCCCGCAACTGTGAGCCACACCACGAGCGAGAGCGCCACAAACTGCCATGAGTAGGCATCGGAGCCGAAAGTAACCCGGCTCAGCCAGGGGGCGAAGATGATGGTGAAGAGCGCTCCCAAGGTGGCACCGGCCATCAGCAACTCCCTCGCCACTCTTCCTATCAGGGCGAGAGCCGACGGATCGTCGCGGCTTGCGGCCACCTCTTTGGTGAGCGCGAGATTCATGCCGAGGGTGGAGAACTGCGAGATGGTGTTGGCAGATGAAGAGAAAAGCGACGACACGCCCATCCCCTCCGGGCCAAGGAACATGGCCACAAACTTCCCTCTCACCAGATTGACGAGCACCTGAAACACCTGCACGCCGCCGAAAAACGATGTGCCTTTCAGTATGCTGCGGTAGCTGTTTTCCCTCCGTTTCTCCGTTTCCTTATTATTCTCTGCCGACATTATATGTTTCTGACCGAATGATTGCCGCTGATATTTCAGATACCGAGGTTAAAGAGCAGCTGATGCACTCTCGATTTCAACGGAATGCCCATCTCATACTGTTTCCGGAGCAATTTCAATTTGCGGAAGCCCTCCCGGTAGCGTGCATGGCGGGCCTGCGAGGTGACAAAATCGTGGCGGCGGGCAATTCCCCGGTCGATATCCTCCCCTTCCAGTCCAAATTTCTCCACCATGCGGAGACGCAGGGCGAGAGTGCCGTAATAGAAATCGAAATTCTTGCGCATCGATCCTTCCGACGATATCGAATCGTGACCCACGCTGTAGCATAGAGTCGTATCCGGGATAAAGGCGATATCACCGGCGGCGGCGCAGGCGGCGGCAACCTGAAGGTCTTCGAGACCCCATTCGGGATTATAGAAAAATTCCCGGTCGGCCTTGATGGCGGCAGCCACGCAGTCGCGCCGATAGAGCGACGTGCAGAGATGGATCAGCGGTCCTTCGTCTGCGGCCACAAGCCGGCGGAGCACCTTCTTGCCCGGAGTCACCGGGCGGCGGGAATCATGCTTCGGCTTATAAAGCGTCCGGCTCCCGTCGGGATGGTAATACTCGAAGCCGGTGTGGACCAGCGTCACTCCGGGATTGTCGCGCATCACGTCGAGCTCCTTCTGCAGCTTCAGCGGGTCGCACCAAAAATCGTCGCCGGCGCAATCGGCCATATACTCCCCTTTCGCGCCGAGGAGGGCGTTGAAATAATTCCCTTGCACGCCGAGGTTGCGCTCGTTGACTATAAGGCGCACCTTGCCGGGATATTTCTCAGCGTAACGGCGCCCTACTTCCGCAGTGCCGTCGCCCGAAGCGTCATCAGCCACGATTATCTCGAACGGCACGTCGACCTTCTGCTCCAGCACGCTTTCAATGGCCCGGCCGAGAGTGTCGGCCTGCCGATATGTCACTATGAGCACGGATATCACAGGATCCGCGCCCTTATCTTCTTTTCTTTCTTTCTGCATCTGCTATAACAATACTTCGGTTATTTTTTGAGAATTTGTTAACGGCTCCGAGGAGCCAAGTG
>CAJMNI010000045.1 GCA_905214735.1 uncultured bacterium
TCGCTACTCTTTTATTATGTAGTGGTTGTATTATCTTAAATAAAACAAAAACACCCGACTTTGCATTCTTGGGTGTAAAACTGGGTGTTTGTTTTGCAATTTGCTGATTTTCAGCGTTTGTTGCGGAGAGACAGGGATTCGAACCCTGGGTACCAAAAGGCACAACGGTTTTCGAGACCGCCCCGATCGACCACTCCGGCATCTCTCCTTGGTCGTTTTTGATAGCGGGAACAAAATTAGTGCTTTTTCTCATTCCCGCCAAATTTTTTGGCAACTTTTTTACTTTTTCTCCCTTTTTACCCTATTTTTCTCTTCATTTATCTCCCATTTTCCCTTTATTTTGATTATATTTGTATTCCGTCAATGCCGAAACCTAAAAGCCGCATTGGCGTTATATCAGTATAGACCCAACCGCCAGGCAAGCTTCCGCCGGCGGATAACCTCTAAATTTCTACCACCATGGCCAACGAAAGAATAATCCCTCCCTCGCAACTTATAATCAACAGCGACGGCTCAGCCTTCCATATCCATCTGCGTCCCGACCAGCTCCGCGACAAAATCATTTTTGTCGGAGATCCGGGTCGCGTAAGTCTCATCGCCAAGCATTTCGACTCTATCGATTATGACGTGCAGTCGCGCGAGTTCCATGCCATCGGCGGCCGGGTCAACGGCGAACCGATGATGGCTATCTCCCACGGCATCGGTGCCGACAATATCGAGATCGTAATGACCGAACTCGACGCCCTTGCAAACGTTGATTTCGAGACCCGCGAAATCAAGCCCAACCGCCGCATTCTCTCCATCGTGCGCGTAGGCACGTCGGGTTCGCTGCAGGAAGACCTCCACATCGGCGATTTTGTGATGGCCGAAAAGGGGATCGGCACCGACGGCATCCTTAATTTCTATGCCGACCGCGACCGCGTCTGCGACCTCGATTTCCAGCGCGAACTGATGGAACATTGCCGGTGGGATCCGTCCTGGGCAGCCCCCTATGTGGTTGACGCCGACCCCGAACTTATCCGCCAGATCGGCCGCGACGACATGATCAGAGGTTACACGGTCGCCGCAGTAGGCTTCTACGCTCCGCAGGGCCGCGAAGTGAGACTGCAGCTCAAGGATCCGCGCCTCAACGAGAAAATCGAAAGTTTCCGTTACAACGGCCGCCCAATCACCAACTTCGAGATGGAATCGGCCTGTCTGCAGGGAATGGCGAAAATGCTCGGACACCGGGCAATGACAGTCTGCTGCATAATCGCCGAGCGCCGTTCCGAAACCGCCAAGACCGACTATAAGCCAAGCGTCGACCGCGTGCTCGCCACTGTAGTGAAGCGTTTCGCCGAAGCGAAATAACTCCCCGGAAGAAGAATAACTACACGGAAGTGTATTAGCAGTCAATGCGAAGCCACTTAAGGTAATCCAATTGAAAATTGGATCCAACGATAATCAAAGCCTAAAGGCGCCCCGACAAGGGCGCCTGATTTTTTAGCTTTTTCAGAAATTTTTTCAGGATATGGAATAGCGGGCGCCGGGCAGCTTCACGATCATGCCGTCAAACTCCATCTCGGTCAGCGCTGACATCAGCGCAGGCATCGCAAGGCGCGTGAGCTGATGAAGGGTGTCGATCGAAATCGGCTCCGCATGGCGGCGAAGCGTTTCATAAATCATGGCGTTGTCGCCCGTCAATTCGGGGAAAAGGTTGCGCTGCCGGGCGTCGACATGCACTCCGAGCGGCCGCCAGCCGAGCAGTTCGATCACGTCGGCCGCCGCAGTGAGCAGATGGGCTTTGTTCCGGCGAATGAGCAGATTCGTGCCAGCCGACATCCTGTCGTTGATCCTTCCCGGCACAGCCATCACGTCGCGCGAATAACTGTTGGCGGTGTTGGCGGTGTTCATCGCTCCCCCTTTCACCTCCGATTCCACCACGATGGTAAGATGGCTCAGCCCGGCGATGATCCTGTTGCGCTCCAGAAAATTGCCGGGGAAAGGGCGAGTGCCCGTAGGATATTCCGAAACTATGGCCCCGCCGCTGCGCACTATCGAAGCCGCCAGCCCCCGGTTGGCCGCCGGATAAATCACGTCGAGCCCGTGGGCCACCACAGCCACCGTCACCAGCCCGTTGTCGAGTGCCGCCTGATGCGCCATCGAATCGATGCCGTAGGCAAGCCCGCTCACAACTATCAGGTCGGAGAAATAATCATGCATGTCGCTCACGAAGCTCTTGCAGAAATCGCAGCCGTAGGAGGTGGGGCGCCGCGACCCAACAAGATTCAGCACATGCTCCCCGTCGAGAGAGGCCCGGCCCACCTTGAAAAGCGTCACCGGAGCATCTGGAATCTCGCGCAGCAGCAGCGGATAGTCATCGTCGAAAAGCGTATAGGCAGCGATCTGGTGGGCTTCCATAAACTCCACCTCCCGGCGCGCCCGGAAAAGAGCCTCCTGCCTGTTAAGTTGCTCGAAGCGATGGCAACCGGGGTTGAGCCCGAGTCGGTCGGATAGTTTCTGCATGTCGAGATTGTAGAAATCCTCAAGCGGAAAGCCGCGGTCGAGCATGGCGCGCACAACTTCGGCCGTCATGCCGCTGACGAAGCATAACCCCACTTTTCTGATCAATTCCTCTCTCTCAATATTCATCGAAACCAAGCGACAAAGTTAAAACTAATTTATATAGCGGCTGAAAACGGCGGCGAGTTCGTCGCCCCGCGACAGCCGACCGTCTTTCAGGACCACGACTGTCACGATACCTTCCACACAGACCTCGCCGTTCGACTTGATGATGTCCTGATGGAATATAAACCGCGGTCCCTTCCGCTCCAGTCGCAGACAGCTTATGAAGCTGTCGCCCCCGCGGAGCGAAGTCTTGTATTCAATCTCTATCTTACGCACCACAGCGTCAATCCCCTGGTTGTGCATCTCGATAAACGACAGGCCCGCATCCTTGCAGAATTTATGCCGCGTATGCTCCATATAGTGCAGATAGTTGGCATTGTTCACAATCTGCTCGCAGTCGAGCTCATAATCGCGAACCTCCATGTCCATGATGAAGCAATATTTCTTGTTGGTGTCTTTTAGTATTCTCATTCCTTAATCGATTATCTCTTGTTCCCCTTTACTCTATTTCCTTAATTTTTTATTGAGCATGTCGACGGCGGCGGCGTAATCCTCCTCGCAGTCGAAAGCCTCAACAGGTATCCAAATAAAGCCGGTCGAACGATGTTTTCCCTTACCTTCTGCTTTTTCCCCTCGAGAAGTCACGGGCAAGGTAAACGACGAAGGCCCCAGCCTGATGTCGCCGAGCATCTCACTCGGGAAAAACTCTGTCACGATTTTCTCCTCCGGTTCGGTTTCCATTTCATCTGCAGGATTTTCTCCGGCCGGCCGTCTCGATTTGAAATGCATAGTGGCTGTTATTCCTTCGGGAGTGATCTCGAGTGTATGGGGAAAGGCATTGACATAGCATTCCCGGCGAAGGCCGAAATAATAGTAGCAGACGGCAAGCACCATCGGAATCACCACAAACACCAGCATCAGGGCCACCACCATCCAGCGCAAATCGACTGCCACGCCGAAGGCCAGTCCGACCACGGCGAGCATGGAGAGGGCGAGCAGCCATGCAGCCGCATATCTGAAAATCAGCTCGCGGGCAAACCGCATCCCTCCCATACGGAAAAGATTGGTCTGCAAACGAGGTTTGTCGGTATCGGACTTTTCCATAGACCTTGTGTCATTTTGTATGGTTATCGCTCTCTGCGTCGCGCACGGCTTTTTCCCGCTTGTAGGTTTCGAGATTGCGGATAATCATCTGCTGGGTGTAGCCGGTGCCCTCCTCGTTATAGAGCACACGCATGTCGATATATTTGTCGCCGTTTCCCTTGCGCATCGGGAAAGCCTTGTCGCGCACGGCCTTCGCCTGGTCGGCGAGCGGCGAATGATGATTCGGGAGCGAGCCGCGCAGGTCGTTGTCGACGCCATCGGCGGCGCAGCGTGCCGCCCTGATCTCGGCGGCCGGCGGATAGCCCAGGCCCGTCCACATTATATATTGCCGCGCCACGAGATCCCGGTCGACGGAATCGGCCGATTCTACAGGCTTGCAGCCTTCGATCGCAACCGTAGCTGTCGATTTATAACGCGGAATGAAGTCCTGGTCGATTACCCAGCGGTCGTCGCCGAGCGTATAGTCGCGTTTCTTCAGATCGTGATAAAACGTGCGGCTCACCACCTCGGTCAGCACCTCCGGAGTCACGCTTTTCTCGTCGATATATGGCTGGAGGATGCATTCGGCGTTGGCTTCGCGCACAAAGCCATACCCCTCGTCGGGGCGGCCGGAATGCGAATAATTTGTGCGTATAAGCACATGGTCGGGGGCATCCTTGAGGTCGAAACGGCGATAGGAATGATTGTTGGTTTCGAAATAAGCGCCGTTGCCCGTGGCGTCGATCACTCCGAAATTGGCCTCCACTCCCATCGGGCGCGGATATGTGTCGAGCAGCCGGGCGAAGTCGTCGACCGTGCGGCATGTCTGCAGCGCCCGGGTCATCAGGATGCCTTCCTTATCCATCTTCTTCGCCGGCACCTTGTCGTCTTTTATATTATAAGAGGCGGTGTTCATCACTGCGAATCCGGCTTCGTTCATACCCATCCAGGCTTCGCGAAGCCCTGTGTCGGCGGCATTGAAGAGAGCGGTGTAGGCGAAATGGCCGTCGGAAGCGGCTACATATTCCACCTTGTTGTCGATGGTGCTCGTGTCGCGGTGTTTCCAGAGTATCGGGCGTCCCGACGGATTGACGTCGGCGCCGATGATGGCCGACGTGCAAGGAAAGGCCGCGACCGGAAAGAATCCGGCCGCGACCATTATGAGAGTCGTTTTGAATTTATTCATCAGTCAAGTTTGTGAATCACGAGACCCGAGCGGAGCTTGGGCTCGAACCATGTCGTCTTGGGCGGCATGATGTTGTCGGTGTCGGCGATGTCGATGAGCTGCTTCATCGTGACCGGATAAAGAGCCAGGGCCATTGCCATCTCGCCGGAATCCACGCGGCGTTTAAGCTCCTCGAGACCGCGGATGCCGCCTACGAAGTCGATGCGCTTGTCGGAGCGGAGGTCGGTGATGTTGAGGATGTCGCGAAGAATCAGGTCGCTCGACACCGTGACGTCGAGCACGCCGATCGGGTCAGCGTCGTTATATGTTCCCTCCTTGGCCGTGAGCGAATACCATTCGCCGTCGAGATAAAGGGAGAAATTGTGGAGTCCCGAAGGATGATAGATCTCTTTACCCTTCTTCTCGACTGTGAAGTTGCGGGCCAGACGGTCGAGGAATTCGGCCGGTGTCAGACCGTTGAGGTCGCGGACCACGCGGTTGTAGTCGATGATCTTGAGATGAGATGCCGGGAAAGCCACGGCCATGAAGTAATTATATTCCTCATCCCCCTTGTGGGAGGGATTGTTTTTGGCTTTTTCAGCGCCTACGAGGGCGGCTGCCGCCGAACGATGGTGGCCGTCGGCGATGTAGAGAGAGGGAATCTTGGCAAATTCCTCGGTGATCTTGGCGATGGTCGCATCGTCGTCGATCACCCAGAATGTATGGCCGAAACCGTCGGGAGCCACGAAGTCATATTCCGGCTTGCCGGCTGTGACGCGGCGGATTATTGCCTCAAGCTCCTCGTTGTCGGGGAAGGCGAAAAACACCGGCTCGATGTTGGCGTTGTTGCAGCGCACGTGTTTCATGCGGTCTTCCTCCTTGTCGCGGCGGGTGAGCTCATGCTTTTTGATGCGCCCCTCCATATAGTCGTTGACCCAGGCGCCGACCACGAAGCCATATTGCGTGCGGCCGTCCATGGTCTGGGCATAGATGTAATAGCATTCTTTCGGATCCTGCACGAGCCATCCCTCTTTCTGGAATTTGCGGAAATTCTCCACAGCCTTGTCGTAGACTGCAGGATCGTGCTCGTCGAAACCGGGCTCGAAATCGATCTCCGGCTTGATGATATGATACAGGCTCTTCGGATTCCCCTCGGCCTCTTTGCGGGCCTCTTCTGAATTCAGAACGTCGTAGGGACGGGATGCTACTTCCTCCACAAGCTCGCGGGGAGGACGA
The DNA here is from genome assembly GCA_905214735.1 of uncultured bacterium. Classification (GTDB taxonomy): domain Bacteria; phylum Bacteroidota; class Bacteroidia; order Bacteroidales; family Muribaculaceae; genus Lepagella. The sequence continues at coordinate 6,092 of CAJMNI010000045.1, forward strand.
ACGCCTTTGAACGGTTTTACTTTTGCCATGTCTGGTAATATTGATTTAAGGTGAACTTCGGGCATCCCTCGGGACGCCGCTTTTGTTTTATCGCTTTACAAAGTTAATCATCTGCCGCGAATTTTCCAAAGGACCATCCTTTTTTCAGACCTTTTTTCTTTTATCGAGATGCGTTTTTTTAATTTTATAGGGGCCGTGGCAAAACTTTCCGGCCTCAGCCGCGTTAATATCAAAAAATAACTTTTAAATTTAAAAATCATCGGTTATGAAAAAATACAGATGCACAGTTTGCGACTGGATCTATGATCCCGCAGTTGGCGACCCCGACAACGGAGTGGCTCCCGGCACAGCTTTCGAAGATATTCCCGATGACTGGGTATGCCCCGTCTGCGGAGTCGGCAAAGAAGACTTTGAAGTAGAACCCGACTTATAACAAAGAAGACTTTGAAGTAGAACCCGACTTATAAAAAGAATATAATTGCCATCGCTGAAGGCGCCTCCCGTCTGCGGGAAGCGCCTTCTTATTTATATCCGGCGCAGACATAGAAGGCAAAGGCGCATTGACCGCTGACAAAAAATCAAAAGGAGATTTTTTCAATTCGTCTTCTTTTTGTATATTTGCATTGGAAACACAAGCGGAGGGTTCTCTCCCGCCTCCGGCCATATCTATCGCCATGAATTTCGCAACACCGAAAAACAAATATATAAAAGGAATCGCTCACATCGGAGCCTTTATCACGGTTGCAGCCTGGGGCACGAGCTTCCTGAGCACAAAAGTGCTGATGACCGACGGAGGCCTCACCCCCGTGGAGGTCTACCTCTACCGTTTCATCCTCGCATATCTCATCCTCCTCGCTTTCACTTTCAAAAAAATCCGCTCGCAGTCCTGGCGCGACGAGCTGACGTTCCTCTTATGCGGCATCTGCTGCGGATCGCTTTACTTCATCACCGAAAATTACGCCCTGAGGCTCACCTCGACCGGCAACGTCTCGCTGCTGTCGTGCCTCTCCCCGATATTCACCACCTTCATCATGGCCCTGATTTTCCGACAACGCATCCAGCTCGGAGTGCTCGTCGGGTCGGTGATAGCCTTCGGAGGAGCCGCACTCATCATCTTCAGCCACGGAGAATCGCTTGAATTCAACCCCGCCGGCGACCTGCTCGCCCTCTCGTCGGCCATGTCCTGGGCCATCTACTCTGTGGCCATCAAGCCTCTGCTGCCGCGCTATAATTCGATGTTCATCACCCGCAAGCTGTTCCTCTACGGCGTCATCACAGCCTTGCCATTCCTGATCCTCCAGAAAGAGCCGCTCCATCTCTCGGTGATTTTCAACTTCTCGCAGCCGCAGATGATGCTCAACCTGCTCTTCCTCGTGGTGTTCTGCTCCATAGTGGCCTATCTGCTCTGGAACGAAGTGATGAAATATCTCGGCCCGGTAGTAACCAACAACTATCTCTACCTCCAGCCTCTGGTCACGATGGTGGCGGCATTCTTCATCCTTCACGAACAGATCTATCTGCTCGGATACATTGGATGCGCGCTGATCATCGGCGGCCTTGTCTGCACCGACAAGCTCAAGCTCGGCCACGACCGCCTCAAATAGATCTCTCGCAGTCAGCTCCAATTCTGACACTAACCCATAAAACGACCTCACGCTCCGGCTCTTTTCCGGCCAAACGCCGGCAAAAAGATCGCCGGAGCGCATTCTTTTTTGTCCTCTCGCCGATTTTTATTATATTTGCACGTTAATTGGGGCAGAAGGGATTTATATGAACACAGGCAACGACCCGCAGGCGCAGCAGATTTCAGAAAGTCTTCAGGGCATCCTCGAAGGCCTGCGCTCTTTCAGGAATTACTCAACATCCGCATCTCCGGCATCTCATCGTCAGGACCGCGAAAAAAGGCAGAATAAAAAGAAACAACATATGGTCAGCAAATGGAACTACCAACCGCTCACGCATCAGCAGAAGCAGGAGGCTGAGAAGCTTCTGAGCCGCTGCGGAGGGATCCCGGCTATAGCCGAGCTCCTCGTGAGGCGCGGTGTCTCGACCCCGGAGGAGGCCGACGCCTTCTTCGCCCCGTCGATCTCCGACCTCTGCGACCCCTTCCTGATGAACGACATGGACAAGGCCGTCAACCGGCTCAACAAAGCCATGGGCGCAAAGGAACGGATCATGATATACGGAGACTATGACGTCGACGGCACAACCGCCGTGGCACTCGTCTACAAATATCTTCAGAACTATTATTCAAACATTGAATATTACATCCCGACCCGCGACGACGAAGGTTACGGTATTTCACTCAAGAGCATCGACTACGCCGCTGAAAACGACGTGAAGCTGATCATCGTGCTCGACTGCGGAATCAAGGCCATCGACGAGATTTCCTACGCCAAAAAGAAAGGGATCGATTTCATAATCTGCGACCACCACATGCCCGACGAGACTCTTCCGCCGGCTGTGGCAATCCTCAACCCGAAGATGCCCGACTCCACCTATCCCTGCCCCTATCTGAGCGGCTGCGGAGTCGGTTTCAAGTTCATGCAGGCTTTCGCACGCAGCAACGGACTGAGCAACCACAACGAACTCGAATCCCTCCTTGACCTCGTGGCCGTCTCGATTGCCGCCGACATCGTCCCCATCGTCGGAGAAAACCGCATCATGGCCTATCACGGCCTGCGGCGCCTCAATTCCAACCCCAACCTCGGGCTGCGAAGCATCATCCGCCTCTGCAAGCTCACCAACAAAGACATCACCATCAGCGAGGTGATCTTCAAGATCGGCCCCCGCATCAACGCCTCCGGCCGAATGCAGAGCGGCATGGAAGCCGTCGACCTGCTCGTCTGCCGCGACCTTCACGATGCTTTCGAGAAAGGGAAGGACATCGACCAGCACAACAAAGACCGCAAGGAGCTCGACAAGAAAATCACCGAGGAGGCCAACGCCCTGATCGAGAAAAACGTGGAGATTGTCAACGGCAAGCGCACCATAGTGATCTACAACAAGAACTGGCACAAGGGAATCATCGGCATCGTTGCCTCCCGCCTCACCGAGCTTTACTACAAGCCGGCCGTGGTGCTGACATATTCCAACGGGATGGCCACCGGTTCGTCGAGGTCGGTGCAGGGTTTCGACATTTACGCAGCCGTCAATTCGGCGCGCGACCTGCTCGAAAATTTCGGCGGTCACACCTATGCCGTCGGCCTCACCCTCCGCGAGGAGAACATCCCGGAATTCTCCCGCCGTTTCGAGGAGTATGTGGCCGAGCATATCCAGCCCAACCAGCTCGAGCCCCATCTCGACATCGACGCCGAGATCGAGTTCGCTGACATCACCCCGGAGCTGATACAGTATCTGAAAAAATTCAACCCCTACGGGCCGGGAAACCAGAAACCGGTGTTCCGTTCTAAAAACGTGTTTGACTTCGGCACGTCGAAACTCGTGGGCAAAAACCTCGAGCATATCAAGCTCGAGCTCGAAGACAACAGCACGAGCCATGTGATCAACGCCATCGCGTTCAACATGTCGAAATATTTCGAGCACATCCACTCTCACAAACCGATCGACATCTGCTACACCATCGAGCAGTCGAAACGCGCCGGGAGCCATGACACTATCCAGCTCATGATCCGCGACATACGTCTTTCGAATGCTTCAAACTCTTAAGAAATACTGGGGCTACGACTCCTTCCGCCCCCTGCAGGAGGAGATCATAGGCTCGGTTCTGTCGGGCCGCGACACTCTCGGCCTCATGCCGACCGGCGGCGGCAAGTCGATCACGTTTCAGGTGCCGGGAATGATGCTCCCGGGCCTCACTCTCGTGGTGACCCCTCTGATCTCGCTGATGAAAGACCAGGTCGACAACCTTAAGCGCCGCCGCATAAAGGCGGTCTTACTTCATGCCGGAATGAAATTGTCGGAGTCGAGGGCCGCGCGCGAAAAACTCCGCAACGGCGGCGCAAAATTTCTATACGTCTCCCCCGAACGCCTGCGCAACGAAACTTTCCTCTCCGACCTGCGCACCCTCCCGGTCAGCCTCATCGTGGTCGACGAAGCCCACTGCATCTCGCAATGGGGATATGATTTCCGCCCGGCTTACCTTCAGATCAAGAAACTGCGCAAGCTGATTCCGGCGGCGCCCGTGCTCGCCCTGACTGCCACCGCCACTCCCGAAGTGGCCGACGACATCTGCCGACAGCTCGAAATGAAGGAGCCGGCCATGCTCCGCATGAGCTTCGTGCGCTCCAACATCAGCTATATCGTCCGCCCGGCCGACACGAAGATCCACGAAGTGTTCCATATCCTGAGCCGAACGTCAGGTTCGTCGATCGTTTACGTGAGAAGCCGCAAGCGCACCAGGGAAATCGCCGAATTCCTCTCTTCATGCGGAATCTCCGCCACCCATTATCACGCCGGACTCGATTATGAGGAGAAGGAGAAACGTCAGAACGCATGGCAGCAGGGTGCGGTCCGCGTCATTGTCGCCACCAACGCCTTCGGAATGGGCATCGACAAGCCCGATGTGCGCGTCGTGATCCATTACGATCTTCCTCCGTCGCTCGAGGAGTATTATCAGGAGGCCGGACGTGCCGGACGCGACGGACTTCCGTCATACGCCGTGCTCCTTACCAAGGAAACCGACAAGGGAGTGCTTCGCCGGCGCGTGGCCGAGAACTTTCCCGACCGCGAGACCATTAAGAAAATTTATGAGCGGGCGTGCAATTTCATGCACATTGCGCTGTATGAAGGCTTCGATACCATCCATGAGTTTGACTTCGACCGGTTTTGCGAGACTTTCCATTATCAGGACCGTCAGGCCCGCGCGGCGCTTCATCTCCTCGGGCAGGCCGGATATCTTGACTTTCTGGAGGAAACCGACCGCCGGAGCCGGATCGTCATCAAGCTGACACGCGAGGAACTTTACGATGTCCGCGGTCTCTCGCCGCAGGCCGAAAAGATTCTGCAGGTTGTGTTGAGGCTCTACACCGGCCTTTTCGCCGACTATGTCTATGTGAGCGAAGGGAACATCGCCCGGGCGGCGGGCTGCATGGAGAAGCAGGTCTACGAAGCGTTTCTCGAACTCTCGCGGGCGAAGGTGATAGGTTTTGTGCCCCGCAGCGACACCCCTACCGTCTATCTTCCCACGGCACGCGAGGAACCCCGCTATCTGCAGATAGGGAAAAGCATCTACGAAGACCGGCGCCGAGTGATGAGCCGCCGGGTGGAGGCTATGATCGATTATGCCTTCAACCCTGCGATATGTCGTGAAAACGCCATGCTCGCCTATTTCGGAGAAAAGGCTGCGGGACCCTGCGGCCATTGCGACACTTGTCGCGGCCGACGGCCGGCGAAACTTTCCCAGGCCGATGTGCTCCGGCTTGTCACGGAATATCTGAAAGCCAACCTCTCTGCCGACGTCCGGGTTATCGAGCGTCGAATCAACGCCCCGGCCGGAATGATAGACGCAGCGCTGTCGTTTCTCCACGCCGAAGGATTCGTCGGCATTGAGCAGGGTGTATATGTCTGGCAACAGGCTGAAAAATAATATCGCTATATCACTATAAGATCAATAAAAACTTACAAACTTATGACAGGACTTGCCGATTGCAATAATTTTTTCGTGAGTTGCGAACGCAGCATCAATCCCTCGCTCGAAGGGATTCCGGTGGTGGTGCTCAGCAACAACGACGGTTGCGTAGTGGCGCGCAGCAACGAAGCTAAACGATTGGGAATAAAGATGGGCCAGCCGGCCTTCGAAATCAAGGATATGATACTAAAAGGACAAGTCACTGCCCTTTCAGGCAATCATCTGCTTTATCGGGAGATTTCCCTTCAGGTCCACGACATTTTCCGGCGCTACGCCCCCTCCACCATCGACTATAGCGTCGACGAGGCGTTTCTCATTATGGATGGTATCCCCGACGGCGTGTTGCCGGAGATCGGCGAGGAGATACGCAAGGCGTGCCAGCGCGAAGCCGGGATTCCGGTCACGATCGGCTTCGCGCCTTCGAAGACTCTTGCCAAAGTGGCGACTGAGAGCGGAAAGAAAGCGGGCCGGAGCGTGGTGGTGCTTAACGAGAAGGAGGAGATTTGGCGGCTGCTCGACGCCATGCCTATCGGAGATCTATGGGGAATCGGGCGCCGGCTCTGCAAGAAGATGTATCTCTGGGGAGTTTACTCTGTGGGGGATTTTGCACGCAAGCCGCTTTCGTGGGTTCGCGCGCGGTTGGGTGTGGTGGGCGAACGGTCGTGGCGCGAACTCCACGGCGAGCCATGCATAGAACTGAGCCATGTAGACCGCACGCTTCAGGATTCCATCAGCGAGACCCGGACCTTCCCGGAAGACATCGACGACTTCGACTATCTGCGCTCGAGAATGGCTATCTATTGCGGTCACATCACCAAACGCCTGCGCGCCATGGGCGGCGAGGCAGGAGAGATTCAGGTCTTTCTGCGCACCAACCGTTTTCATCTTGAAAAAGGGGTTTATTCCCCATGCGCCGGAGCCGAACTCAATCCTCCGACGAGTGATTCGGCCGTGATCACCGGGGCGGCAATCGCGTTGCTCCGGCAGATTTTCCGGCCCGAATTCAAATACAAACGTGGCGGTGTGGTGCTCTCCCGGATCAGAAAAGGGGGAATTGTCGCCCCGTCGCTATTCGATGAAGGATCGACCGACATAGAAGCAATGCGAAAATCGAAATCGCTCATGCAGGCCATCGACTCGCTCAACACCGGGGTTGGCCAGCACGTGCTCAAGCTCGCCTCCGAACTCACCTCCGGCCATCCGGGCCACAACGACGGCTATTCATCATCCTTCGGCGCCCCGAAAGCCGACCCGTCAACTCCCAAATAGCAGTTATTTTTGAAAAAAATTAAGAATATCGGGGGTTGGTTTGGAAAATTTTTGTAACTTCGCAGATAATGCCGGTCTTATCGCTGCCTCAGCGGTTTCCTTTGCGGCCGCCGCATGGACTGCCGCTCCTCTTTCCTCCGGGCAGGCTTTCTTTCCGGGCATTCATTCACTCTGAAATCATCATAACCTCCGCTATATGAAAAAATACAAGATCGCTGTCGGCGCCATCCTCATCGCAGGCGCTTCGCTGACTTTCAGCTCATGCATCGGTTCCTTCTCCCTCACCAACAAAATGCTCGCCTGGAACCGGAGCATCGGCAACAAGTTTGTCAACGAACTCGTGTTTTTCTGCTTCTGGATCCTCCCCGTCTATGAGGTCACGGCCCTTGCCGACGTGCTCGTGATCAACTCCATAGAATTCTGGAGCGGAAGCAATCCCCTTTCGGCTTCGACTAAGGCCGTCGACACCGAGCAGGGCCGCTACCTGATCGACTGCGACGGAAAAGGATATACCATCACCTTCGAACCCACGGGCCAAAAAACCCGCCTCAACTTCATCGAAGAGACTCAGACATGGGCTTTTGAAGACAAGAATGGCGAAAACGTGCCGTTCATGACATTCATGGATGACAACCATGTCAAAATGCTCGCCCCCGACGGAAGCTGGGAGCAGGTGGAACTTTCCGAGCAGGGTGTTCTCGCTTATCGCGACGCTGCCTCATCCACTCTGATGGCCAACAGATAAGAGCGGCCAAGGAAACTTCAGCCGAATCTGACCTGCAAAATTTGCCTTCACTCTAACTTTTTGGATGCATTTTTGTTAATATCATAGAAAACTTCAATAAAAAGGAATAGTTATGAAACCGTTACATGTTATCTTATCAGTGATCGGCGGTGCTGTTGCCGGCGCAGCCATCGGTCTTCTCATGGCTCCCGACAAAGGTGCCGACACTCGTAAAAAAATCGCCAAAGTCCTCAAAGACAAGGGTATCTGCATGAAGAAAGACAAACTTGAGGAACTCGTTGACGAAATCGAAGATCAGGTGGAGAAACACATCTGATATCACAAAGCAACCGTTAAAACAATAGAAAAATGAGAGCACTGACATTAATCTCTGCATTCCTCGGCGGCGCAATCGTTGGCTGCGCATCCGCATTGCTTTTCGCCCCCGCCAAAGGAAGCGAACTCAGATCTAAAATTGCCGAAATCCTTCGCAAACGCGGCATCGCCATCAGCGACAAGGAAGTTGACGCCCTCGTGGCAGAACTCGCCGCCGCCGAAGAGTAATTTCCGGCTTCTGAACCACATCATAAATGCGGGTTCTGCCGACGAATCCTTTCGGCAGTTCCCGCATTTTTAAGACCCGTGTCATTAGACTCCGCGTCATTACTCGTGTCAATAGACTCCGCGTCATAAAATTTTTGCTTATGAGATTTAAATTTGTCGACGAAATCAGAGGCCTTATCCAGGAATCTAAAAACTGGGTGGAGCTTGAGATCGAATATGCCAAACTCACCCTGGCCGAGAAGCTAACCATGCTTCTCTCCACCCTCATCATCGGTTTCGTATGCCTCCTGCTCGGCACCGTCGTGATCATAATGCTCGCCTTTGCCCTCACCGAAGTGTGGAAAATGATCATGAGTCCCGCGCTCGCATATCTGGCCACCGGCGGTGTGCTCTGCCTCCTTGTGTTTTTGCTCTATCTCCTCCGCAAACCGCTCCTTCTCAACCCCATCGCGAGGATGCTAACAAAGATCCTCCTCGGCAACAGGAATGCTTAACCCTTAATTTTCATAAGCGATGAACGACAATAAAGAGATAACCGCGCTCACCAATCAGAAGAATGAGGAATTCCGTGGCTACACCATGGAAGAGCTCCGCTACCAGCGTGCCCTTATCGCGCTGCGCAAGGAATTCAGCAAGACAAAGATGCAGAAAACATGGAATAACTTCCGAACCGGCGGCCGCGACGAATCGCGTCCGGCATCGGCCTTGAACATTGCCGGCGGAATAGCCGCCAGATTCCTCAGCGGCATGAACGTGGTGGACTACGCCCTTATGGGAGTATCCCTCTTCGGAACCGGCAAAAAGATCTATAAAAAAATAGCATCCCTCCGCCGCAAAAAATAACCCTCTCCCCTATTTTGTCAGCTTTTTACCTCTGACCTCTGACCTCTGACTTCTGACCTAAATTTTTCCCTCTCCTTCCACTACATTAATGAACGATTATTACAGCGTACGCATCGACGCAACCCCCTGCAACGAAGACATCACCGACCTCGCGGCGGCTTTTCTGGCCGACGCCGGGTTCGAATCGTTTGAACCCGACTCGACCGGACTTACAGCTTACATCAGCGCAAGGCTCGGCAATGGGCGGGAAATTGCCCAAAAGGCTCTCGCCGACTTCCCGTTTGAAACCGAGTTCGCCATCACCTCTGAGCTCGTGGAGGGCAAAGACTGGAACGAAGAATGGGAAAAACATTACTTCCAGCCGATAGTGATTGACTCCCGTTGCGTGATCCATTCATCATTCCATAAGGATGTGCCCGAAGCGGAATACGACATCGTGATCGACCCGAAAATGGCATTCGGCACCGGCCATCATGACACCACCTCGCAGATGGTGAAGCATATCCTTCACGAACCAATGGAGGGAAAGAGCGTGATTGACATGGGCACCGGCACCGGCATCCTCGCCATACTCGCCGCCATGCGTGGAGCGACGCCTGTCACAGGCATTGAGATCGACCCGCCGGCCTGGGCAAACGCAGTGGAAAACGTGAAGCTCAACGGCGTAAAAGCCGAGATGGTTTTAGGCGATGCCTCAGCCCTGGAGCCGCTTCAGGAGGCCGACTATCTCTTCGCCAACATCAACCGCAACATCATTCTCGGCGACATCGACCGCTACGCATCCCGCCTGAAAAAGGGTGGCAAAATGTTTCTGAGCGGTTTTTACGAAGAGGACATCCCGATGATCGGGGAGGCAGCCGCCCGCTACGGTCTCAGGGAAGAAGAACGCCTCGTAAGCAACCGCTGGACAGCCCTCCGCCTCATCAAACAGTAAGACCACCATCAATCAGTACCCCCCCCGCGGCAATGGAAACATATATAGAACCCTCTCAGGATGAAATAATAATGGCGTTTGTCGCATCATGTATTGAAGATGCCGCCAACCGTCTGGGAGTGCCTTATTTGGAGATGTTTAAACGCATGGATCGTGTAGGGTTAATCGACAAGCTTATTTATCCTTGTTACGAGGCTCTGCACACCGAAAGCCGAGAGAATCTGACTTCCTCTTTAATCGAGACTCTAACCCTGTGGGAACATGGCAACTGAAAACGGAATATTAGAAGTTTACCATGCCGGGACAGATATAGTCAAAGCTCCCGATTGCAAACGCGGTAGAAAAAATCTTGATTTTGGTCAGGGTTTCTATATTACCGACATATATGATCAAGCAATTAATTTTGCAAGATTAAAATCGGTTTATCGCAATCTTCCACCCGTGATCAATGTCTATCTCCTCAACAAGATCGAAATGCTGAAGGAGGCCAAGAGCTTGATTTTTGATGAATACGATGGCAAATGGCTTGACTTCATTGTGGCGTGTCGATCGGGCAAAGATGTATGGAAGAAATATGATTATGTGGAAGGAGGAGTTGCCGACGATCGCGTAATCAATGCCGTTTCTCTTTATACCCAAGGATTCCTTAGTAGAGATGAGGTGTTGCGCAGAATTAAATATTTCAAGCCGAATAATCAGATTTGCTTAATAAATCAGGAACTTCTTGATCGATATTTGAAATTTACCAAACGCATAACGCCATCTGACAATGGACTATTATGATAAAACAGTCAACGACATAGTGCTCTGGCATCGTATCGGAGCCATCGTCTGCCATATCGCAAAAAAACTGGGGATTCCCCCCATTCAGGCTCTGAAAGATTTCTACCGAAGTCAGACATGCCTCAATCTCCACAATCGAAAGACCGGATTGTATCTCTATGGCGACCTCTATATTGCCGACGATTATCTTATTGAAATTGGGGCAGAAGAAAACTAAGCGTTACATTGCAATTGGCGTTTTATTGTGGATTTTAACGGTTTTTAGTCAAAATTTTATACTTTTGGTTTGGATTTCACTCAAATCTATTATATCTTTGCAATCGTTTAACGGGATTTCTATACAAATATGAAACTCCCCTACAGAATCCGCCTCTCTCCGGCGAATTTTGCAAAACACACTGGAATTACTAACCATTCTTTAAACAACACAACTTTCACTTCCCGGAAGGAAACGTCCGGCTTATCAAAAAGACTGCCTATCGAAAAATTTTTACATCATCAACTAACATCACAAGAATGGCAAATTACACTACTCTGACCGACGAACAGCTGGTCAGGGCATACGCGGAAGGCAATAACGAAGCATTCGACACTCTTCTGCGGCGTCATCAGGACAGGATATTCAACTATATCCTCCGGATCATCAAAAACGAAGATATCGCCAACGATATCTTTCAGGAGACCTTTGTCAAGGCCATCCAGACGATTCGCCAGGGAAGATATACGGAAAACGGCAAATTTCCCGCCTGGATCTCACGTATTGCCCACAACCTTATCATAGACTATTACCGTCAGGAGAAATCGGAGAATCATCAGAGCGCCGACCTCACCGACAACGACATCCTCAACCGCAAGGAGCTCTGCGAGGATACGATTGAAGACATCCTTATCTCCAATCAGATCCGCAACGACGTGAAGCTTCTCATCGAAGAGCTTCCCGAACTGCAGAAGGAGGTGCTCAAAATGCGCTATTACCAGAACCTCTCCTTCAAGGAAATCGCCGAGACTACCGGAGTGAGCATCAACACCGCCCTCGGCCGAATGCGCTATGCCATCCTCAATCTCCGGCGCATAGCCCACGACAAAGACATTATCCTTACAATTTAAGGTATAAGCAGATTTTTTTGACCCGCAAGGTAATATATCTTGCAGAGTTAGCGTTATTAAGTCGTAATCCTCAATGGAATTACGACTTTATTATTAACACGACCTCGGCTCCCGGAAAGGAAGCGGCCAATTAATCGAATCTGCCTATGACAAATGATTCCTCATCTGTGTCATCAGACTTTAATTTTAAGGTAAAGGGAATGAGCAAGCCAAAATCAAGCACCCTCAATTTTATCCGTCAGTTTGCACGCACATGCGTAACGATTCAGGGTTGCGCCCTCGGAACAATGATGCTTAACTGATCAGCCGGTCAGCATCGCAGCTTTAAAATTAATACCAGAACTCTGATGAAAAAGCCAAAGGGCCCGGACCATCCGTCCGGACCCTTATTCTTTTCCCCTGATCACATAACTCAAGACCTATTCTTGAGCTCTTTTATTAATGCAGGAGAGTGTAGATACTGTTTCTTTGAGTGTGTCTGAGAGAGGGCACTAAAAAAGGACCAGCCAAATTTTGACCGTAAGCATTAATTCAACTGCACCTTTTGGAGGTTGTGACTGATATGTAATTTTG
>CAJMNI010000046.1 GCA_905214735.1 uncultured bacterium
CGTCTGAAATTTAGATGTTTAACAGCATAATTTCAATTTTTGTCATGTACTAAATCTTCAGATATTACTATGAGTACACCCAAATCACTTATCGGAACTAAGACGCAGAAAAATCTGGCTCTGGCCTACATCGCCGAGTCGTGCGCATATTCACGCTACACATTTTTCGCCCAGACGGCGCAGAAGGAACAATATTTCCAATACGCCAATATTTTCAACGAGACAGCGGCCAACGAACTTCACCATGCCAAGATCTTCCTGAAATATCTTCAGGAGGCCAACGCGGTGACGGAGGCTCCCGTCGGAGTCGATGCCGGAGTGCTTGCCCCGACGCTCGACAACCTCAAGGTCGCAGCCCACGAGGAGGAGGTCGAAGGCGTTGAACTCTACACCAACGCCGCCAAGGTAGCCGCCGAGGAGGGTTTCGACGAGATCGCCGGCCGCTTCGAAGCTATCGCCACTATCGAGAACCATCACCGCGAACGTTTCCTCAAGATGGCCAAGCACATCGAGGATGGCACAGTCTGGAAATCCGACACTCCGATCAAATGGCAGTGCCTCGTGTGCGGATATATTTTCGAAGGGACAGAGCCGCCGACAAAATGCCCGGCATGTTTCCACCCCTATCAGCACTTCGAGCGCGAGGAGCAGAACTTCTGATCCGCCACCGAAATATCAAAAAGAGTATAAACGGAATCCCGGTATCAAAGCCGGTGATTCCGTTTTTCCTTTACGCGCATTTTCATTAACTTTGCAGCCGCCGGTCAAATCTGACCGGTCATAACAGTTATGATTGAAAAAATCACGGGAATAGTCATCGACACGGTGAAGCACTCCGACCGCTTCAACATCGTGACGCTTTTCACGCGCGAGCATGGCCGGATGAGTTTCCTTTCGCCGGCGGGGAAGGGACGTTCGGCAGCGGCGCGCAACGCCCGGCTCATGCCTCTCTCGGTGGTGACGGCCGACGTCAGCATCAATCCGACGCGCGAACTGCAGACGCTCCCCACGCCGCAGCGAGCCGTAGTGTGGCATGACATCTATTTCAATCCCGTGAAATCATCGGTGGCCATCTTCATGTCGGAGTTTCTCAACGCCTATCTCCGCTATTCCGAAGCCGACAGCCGCGAATGGAATTATATTTTCAATGCCATAGAGACGCTCGACAAGGGCGGCCGGGGAATGGCCAACCTGCATCTCGCCTTTCTCATCGGATTTCTACGCATGGCCGGAATCGTCCCCGACGTCAGAGGCTACGGACCGGGCTATTGGTTTGACATGCAGGGAGGCACCTTCTCCCGCTACGCGCCGCTCCACCGCGACTCAATCCGGCCCGAAGAGGCGGCATACATTCCCCTGCTCGCACGCATGACTCCGGCCAACTGCCGGGCCTTCCGCTTCTCCGCCGTGCAGCGCCGCCGCCTGCTCGCGCTCCTCCTCCACTACTACACCGTCCACTTCCCCGGCCTCGCCAACCTGAAATCCCCCGCCATCCTAACCGACCTTTTCGCCTGAAAAACACCACGGAAAATTGCCGGTTCAGCCAGCCCCGAATATCAAAAAAGGCAGGCCGGGATCGCTCCCGGTCTGCCTCTACCCTAATATTGCTTTTACTTAGACCTGTAAAAAATCTTATCTGAACTATTATAATCTTGTCTGGAATAGATTCTTATTTCACGTAGATCTTTTTGCCTCCTGCTATGTATAAGCCGGCGGGAAGGCCTTCGACTGCCGTTTCAGCCGATACGTTCGAGCGGACTTTCACGCCCTGCATGTTGTAGACGTCAACGTTGGTTTCAACTGCATCTTCCACTTCAATTTCACTCGCGCCTGTGGTTACGCTCTGGTTGGTCAGTGCTACGGCTGTGATGTTGAAGGGATTTCCTTCCTCCTTGTTACCCTGGATGATCAGAGCGTCGACATTGGCGAGCGATTCCTTCACGTTGACATTCTGCAGATCAACCGTGGCGACGCGGGCAGTGTGGAGAATCTTGTCGTTCTCGGCCCATGCCGTCCTCGGGTTGAAGCTTGTCAGCACGCTGAGCAGATAGCCGGTGTAATCACCCTTGTCGTCAGAAAGATAGATATCCATGTAGCGCTGGCCTTCGTAGTTGTCGAACGCCGTCTTGAAGATTTCGAGCGTGCTCCATTGGTCAATCCAGCAGTAGCCGCCCCAGATGGCGCCCTCGGGCATTGTGAAACCATCGTTGCAAACGCTCACTCCAGTCACGGTAAAGTTGCCGCAGATCTCAAGACCATATTCTTTGAGAGTGTCGAGCATTCCCTGAGTGATATAGGCCTTGAACTCGGTGCCGTCGGTGCCGAGATCAGTCTTGCGGCTTCCCGGAAGCCAGGTGCCGTTGGCCTTTATTTCGACTGCGCCGTCGGTCTTGGAAAACGTAATATAGATGTAATTGCCGACATTCACACCTTCTGCGAAATCTGCGGCCGGGATCGAGAGAGTCGATTCCCATGTCACCTCTTTGGGGTCTCCCGAATAGAGTGTCTTTACTGTTTCCTGCGCGTTAACGGTAAGAAATGCTACAGCTGCAACTGAGAGTGTTGTAAAAAAAACGGTTCAGGAATTTTGGTGTTATGTTAAGTGTATAAGGTCGATATTTTGAGGAGCGGGTTCCGCCATGCCGCGAGAGCATGGCGGAACTCCCCTTGGTTTATTGTTTGGCTACTTTCAGGTCGGTGATGGCGATGTTGCCTCCGTAGCTGTTGATCGACCAGCAGTTGCGGGCCGTGCCGTAGACGCGAGTGGTATAGGCCACGGTCTCGTTGATATACATTGTCATCACCGAATTGTCGGTTATTATGGTTATGTTGTAGACGCCGTCGGAAGGAGTGTTGAAGTTATAACCGTCGGTATTGGCGATGAAACCGACGCCCCCTTCCTCCTCATAGTTGATTTTCCTTACAGTCTCGCTTTCGGGGTTGACGATGATGGAATAGAACTTGCTCGAATCGCCGCCTCGGGCAAACGAGACGCCGAACTTATCCCATGGCGAGGAAGTGGTCAGCGTGAAGGAGATGCGGTTTTCCGTGCCAAGGCGCGACATGAGCTTGCTTTCATTTCCCGAAAGGGTGAAATCGGCCTGGGCCTCATATTTGGAGAGGAGCGACGCGATGGCTGGCACCTCGCCGAGCGAAAGCGTTCCGTCGGGATGCTGGATCAGCTTGTGGGCCACAAGATTGCCGGCCCAGTCGGCGTTGCCCGTGTTGTCGCTGCCGGCGCGCGTGGCGCACCATCCCCAGATATATCGGTCGGTGCCGTTGGAGGCAGTCTTTCCGGCATAGAAACCGCGCGAATCGAGGAAACCCTCCTTCGAATCGGGCCAGATTCCGGCATCATTGGCAGTGCAGGCCTTCAGCTCTTCGAGAGTGCGTCCTTTGAAATATTGCACCCTGCGCACCGCGTCGTGCTGCTCCGAATAGATCAGATACCACCAGTCGCCCATCTTGAACAGGTCGGGGCACTCATAGAAGCGGTCCCACATCATGGTCATGAAGACGCCGGCCGACTTCCAGTCGAGAAGGTCGGTGGAGGTGTATTCGGCGAGCACTCCTTTTCCGCTCTGCCGCGTTGACACAAGCATGTGGAAAAGATTGTCGTCACCCTTGAACACGAAAGGATCGCGGAAATCGGTGTTGCTGTAGGTGTCGCCGCCGGTGATTAGCAGCTCGCGGTTCTTTTCCCACGTTTTGAAATCTTTCGAGGTGGCGAGCATCACCGCCTCGTTAATGCCGCTCGTGGAAGCGGGATTGGGGGAATGGGCCGTATAGAAGGTATAATATACTCCGTCGTTATAGATGGTTGAGCCGGTGCCGAGGGCGGCATCGAGTTCCGTGGCCGCTCCGCATGGAATGAGCTCGCCGAGCGACTGATATGACGCGCCGTCTTTGGTCGACACTCCCCAGATCGGGTGATAGGTCACGGCCTGGTTCGGGCGATAGTCCTGAAGATACATGATCTTGAAATCCCCCGACACGGGATCGTAAAAGGGCATCGGGTCGCCTACATAGCCCACGTAGGGCTTATAGTATATGTTCTGGCTCATACCCTCGGCGGTGTCGAGATAGACGTCGCTATTGGCCAGATCGCGGTCTTCCCTTACCGGCTCGTCGTCGCTGCAGCTTGCAAACGACATCAGCAGGGCGGCAATTGCCGGAATCGTGAATATCATATTATGTTTCATTTTGTGATTGCGTGTGGATTGAGGTTATTTGCAAAGATAGTTGATAGCGTTTCTGGTCATCTGAATCATATTCTGACGATAGGGGTTGTCAACTCCGTTGCGGTCATACCATTCGTAGGCCGGCGTGCCGATGGTGATGACTCTTCCGGAAATGAATCCTTTCAGAGCCTCGTAAGGTTCGAACTCGGCGATGGTGACCCGGTTGATGTCATAGTCGTGGCCCGATGCGAGGGCTTTGGCGCCGGTGCGCTCTTCCCAGCCTGCCATAGATCCGTAGGGATCCCAGTCCACGCCCCATTGCAGGGTGCGGTTGCTGTTGGAGCAGCCTTTCGAAAGCAGCAGGATGCGGTTGTTGCCGTCGGTCGGAATCCCCTCGTAGAGCGGATGCGACTCATGGCCGGTGATGGTGAATCCGAGATTATCCTCGAGCGTCTGATAGCTGTCGCCGCCAAACATGTTGTTGGGGCTCTGCTGGTCACGGGCAATGCGCCAGACGTCGTTGATGTAGCGGGCGCCGTCGCGGGTGGCGAGGATCGCGCCTCCTCTCAGCCAGTAGCCGTTGAAATAGTCGCGGGAATCCCAGAGCTGTCCGGGCCAGTCGGTCCAGTCGAAGTGGCACCACACCATCTTGAAGTCATCAAGTTTCACGCGGCC
This sequence comes from uncultured bacterium, assembly GCA_905214735.1. Taxonomy (GTDB): domain Bacteria; phylum Bacteroidota; class Bacteroidia; order Bacteroidales; family Muribaculaceae; genus Lepagella. The sequence goes on from CAJMNI010000046.1 coordinate 4,857, forward strand.
GTCGATGATGTCCTGGATCGAGACATAACGGGTGTTGGGCACGTTCTCCAGCATCCACTTGCAGGCGGCTTTCGCCTCCTCGCCGAGACCCTCCACTGCCGAAGCGTTGCCGATGAAGGCCTTAGGCTCCTGCGACATGTCGTCCTGGATCACGGTCACCGTATATTCGAAGCGGGCGGTGCGCTGCTTGGCGGTGAACTTCACCGGCTGCGAGAAATCGATCACCGAGCCCGATTCCGGAGAGACTTCGGTTCCCTCGTTGACTGTATAGACAACCCGCATGGCAGTCACGTCGGCGTCTTTGGGCACGAAACACTGGATCGTGCGGGCATTGTTGTCAATTGTGCCTGAATATTTGCCGTCGAGCTCAAAGGTGAGGAACTCTACATTGTCGTGTTTCACCATCAGAGTGTAGACCGATTCGACGTTTCCGTTGATCACCGTAATTGCTCTCGGCACAGTGCCGTCGAATTCCGTTCCTGCGGGATAATCGCACGCCGCCCCTTCGCTGAGCTTGATCTCGTCGACACGGAGATGAGCAAGATCGACGTCGGTCGAGACGTTGACGCTCACTGCGGCCGCTTTGTTGTCGATCACTCCGGAAAAGCCGTTGACAGTAATCGATTCGATCCGGGTGCTCCCGTCGAGGAGCAGGTCGGAACCATTGTCGTCGCTGCAGGAGCCGAAGGCGAAAAGGATCGCTCCCAAGATCAGGGCGTATATTGCATTGAAAAGAGTTTTCATTTTTGTCAGATATTACCAGTTACCGATATTTTGTTTGTAGTGGCCGTTGGAAGCGCTCAGCTGCGAGAAGGGAATCGGAAGATACTCATTCTTGTTGGGCGTGAAATTGGCCGTGGAATAGATGGCGCAATTGTCGGCTTCGTCGGCGTAATATTTATTGATCACCTTGTCGGCCTCTCCCCAGCGCACGAGGTCGAAGAAGCGCTCGCTTTCCATCGCCATCTCGAGGCGGCGCTCGAACTTCACGATCTTCAGAGCTTCGTCGCGGCCGTAGGAGCCGTTGTAGGGACGGACATTGATGCGCACGCCGTAAAGCTTCTCATAGTCGCCGATCATGCCAAGGCTCTTCGCCGCGCGGTTTCTCAGCGAATTGACTATCGAGATGGCCTCCGGAATGTTGCGGCCGAGCTGCACGAGCGCTTCGGCGCGCATCAGAAGGATGTCGGCGTAACGGAGCACGATGCGGTTCATCGGCGAGCCCCACCAGCCGCCTTTCACGAGATATTCCCCCTCCGGATCTACATTCTGCTTCAGGGTGACGTAATAGCCGTAAAGACCGTTGCTGCGGCTCCAGGTGGCCGTTTTGTCCATGATGAAGTCTTTGTTGAACATATAGGGAGTGCCGGGCATGCCGACTGTCAGGAAGAGGCGTGGATCAGCGTAATCTGCCGTCATGTCATAATCCTTGACATTGAAGTCGTCGAACATCGGATGGCCGTTCTCATCTGTCTTGAAGGCGTTGACAAGGTTCTGGCTCGGCTTGTAGAAGTCGCATCCACCGTCGGTAACGCCCGGAATGTTGGGGACGATAAGGCCGTAAGACCAGTTGCAGTTTCCGTGGTTGGTGCCGTCGTTGAATGAATACTGCATCGCCCAGATCGATTCGGGACCGTTCTCGAATATCGGCTCGGGACGGAAGTTGTTGTGGAAATCAGGTTCGAGAGCGCATCCCGAAGCGGCCATTATGGAAGGATCGGTATATTCCACCACCTTCTCCAGATCGCCGCTGTCGACAGAGGTCACCTGGTTGCTCGCGGGGTCGTCCTGACGGTAAGCCTTGTAGAGATAGACCTTGGCGAGATAAGCGGAGGCTGCGGCGCGGTTGGGACGTCCCACTTCGTCCTGATAATCGGGAAGATTGTCGAAGGCGAACTTCAGGTCGTCGATGATTAGCTGCCACCCCTCGTCGTTGGTATATTTGGTGTTCTCGAGATTGTTGTAATCCTCGGGCGACATCTTCTCGTCGATGGCAAACGGGATGTTCTTGTAGAGGCGCTTGAGGAGGAAGTGCCCGTGGGCGCGGAGGAATTTCATCTCGGCGATGCGGCGGTCGCGCAGCGGATAGGTGTCGGGGTCCATGTCGTCGAGCACCGCGAGGGCGGTGTTGGCGCGCGAGATGGCCTGGTAGAGGCGGTTCCACATGTCGGAGATGTTCCAGTTGGTCGTCATGATGCCCTGGGAGATCTCGAGAGCATGGAACACGTCGCCGTCTTCGGTTCCGTTGCCCCCTTTGTAGGCGTCGTCGGAGCGGACGTCGTAGTTCCACATGGAGAACGACGAGTTGATGTCTTCGATCGAAATCCAGCCCGCATAGGCCGAGATCACGAGATTGTCGATATATTCAGGATCGAGCACCTGGTCCTGGTCAAGAGTGCCCTGGGGCTTCTGCTCGTCGAGGAAATCGTTGCAGCTTGCAAAGACCGACGCGAGTGCAAGGGCTGCGATATATACTGTTTTCTTCATTGCTGCTGTTGTTTTAGAAGGTGGCATTGATTCCGAATGTCACATTGGTGGGGATAGGATATCCGTAGTTGGGATTCTCGGGATCCACTCCGGTGAAGCTTTTGCTCTTGATCGTCAGGAGATTCTGCGAGCTGACATAGAAACGGAGCTTCTGCAGTTTCAGCTTGGCGGAAATTTTCGCCGGGAGATTGTAACCGAACTGGATGTTGCGCAGTTTCAGATAGGATCCGTTTTCGACATAGAAGGTCGACACGCGCTTCTCGTTGTTGATGTCGGAGCGGCTGAGGGCCGGGATCGACGAATCGGGATTCTGCGGAGTCCAGGAGTGGAGCAGGCGCTCTCCCTTGTTGAGGAAGCCGATGTTGAGTCCGCTCCAGAGGTCGGTCTCCTTTTTCAGGTCGGAGATCACATCCTGTCCCTGCGCTCCCTGCCAGAACATGGAGAAGTCGAAATCCTTATACTGGAGATAGACATTGAGGCCGTAGGTGAAATCGGGCGTCGGGTCGTAGATCCACTTCTGGTCTTTCTCATCGATCACGCCGCTGCCGTCGAGGTCTTTCCAGCGGATACGGCCCGGGGCGGCTCCCTCCTGGATGGCATGGTTGTCGACTTCAGCCTGGTCGCGGAAGATTCCGTCGGCCACATATCCGGCCTGAGCTCCAAAAGTATGGCCGACCACGCTGTAGACGCCGTTGCCGCCGAAGGTGCCGTTGGCCGCCACTGTGGCGGGAATGGCCGTGATCTTGTTGCGATAGGAGGAGATGTTGCCGCTCACTTCATAATGAAGTCCGTAGGAGGTGTCGTTTCTGTAGCCGAGGTTGAGCTCGATGCCCTTGTTTTCCATTTCTCCGGCGTTGATCCACTGGGTGGAGCCTTCGCCCATGGCAGCTATGCCGACCATCTCCACCAGGATGTCGGTGGTCTTCTTGAAATAAAGATCGAGCGAACCGTAGAAGCGGGAATTGAACATTGACCAGTCGAGACCGACGTTATATTGCGTGGTGGTCTCCCATTTGATGTCGGAGTTGCCGATCTGGTTGCGTTTGAAACCCGACTGGAGGATGGAGCCTCCGTTGGAGCCGGTGATGTCGTAGGACGTACCGAAGCTCTGGCCGCCCGATTCGCTGACGCCGTAGTTGGGGACATAGACGTAATAGCGGGCGAGATTGCTGATCTCCTGGTTACCGGTCTGACCCCACGAGAGGCGCAGTTTCAGGTCGTTGAGCCATGTGGCGTCGCGGAGGAATGATTCGTTGTTGATGCGCCATCCGGCCGAAACGGAGGGGAAGGTGGCGTAACGGTTGTTGGGACCGAAGCGCGACGAGCCGTCATAACGGAGCGTGAGACCGAGCAGATAGCGGTCGTCGAAGGAATAGTTGGCTTTTCCGAAGAAGGAGACCAGGGAGAAGCCGTCGCCCGAACCGTAAGCCTGGGCCTGGCCTACTCCGGCATTGGGCCACATGAAGTCGGGATCAAGCACCGAGAAATCCATCTTATAGCCTGAGAACCAATTGTTGGTCTCGCGGTTGAGCTCCATTCCGACCAGAGCGTCGAGATGGTTCTTGCCGAAATCAATGTTGTAATTGGCCACGAGGTTCCACATCCAGCGGGTCCAGTGCTCCTGCTTTGCCTCGACGGCATTGAGCGAATTGGCCACGTTCCCCTCGGTGATGGGATAGGTGAAGATCCTCTGCTGCTTCTGGGAATAGTCGAGGCCGAAGGTGGTGCGGAGGTTGAATCCCTTGAAGGGATTGAGGTTTACATATACGTCGCCGAAAAGACGCCAGTAGTTGTAGCGGTTGTCTTTGTTGCGTTTCAGGCGGGCCAGCGGGTTCTCGCGGTCGGGATAGCCGCCGACCGGGCCGGCGAATTCGCCATCCTCAGTGTAGACCGGAAGCGAGGGATTCGCCTGGAGCACATTCTGCAGGAATCCGCCGGGGGTCTGGACCTCGTCGGTGCGGTTGAGGGTGAAATGCTCGCCTATGGTCAGCACGTTTTTGAAAGGTTTGTATTCGGTGTTGACACGCGCCGAGAAGCGCTCGAAGTCGGTATATTTGATAATGCCGAGGTTTTTGTAATATCCGAAGGAGAAGAAGGCGCTGAACTTGTCGTTGCTTCCGCTAACTGTCAGATTGTAGTTCTGGATCATGCCGGTGCGCGTGGTTTCGTCAAACCAGTCGGTGTCGGCGGCCGGAGTGGTGCATCCCGAGTCGAGATATTTGTTCATCGAAATGGAGTTGAGCACCGGATATCCGTTAGCGTCATAGCCCCAGTTGTAGCGGTAGCCGAGACCGTTGGTGTTGGGGTCTTCGCCGCCGTTGACATAAGCCTGCCACATTGCCCGGCCGTAGCCTTCGGCGTTGAGCACTTTCATTCTGTTGGTATAGAACTGGGCTGCTATAGAAGCGTCGAGAGTGATCTTGAGATCGCTTCCCTTCTTCGTGGTGACGATGATCACGCCGTTGGCGGCCCGCGATCCGTAGATTGAAGCCGAGGCCGCGTCCTTGAGGATCTGGATCGATTCTATGTCGTTGGGGTTGAGCTCATGCATTCCCCCTTTGGTCGGGACGCCGTCGATGATATATAGAGGGTCGTTGTTGTTGAGCGTGCCGATGCCTCGGATGCGCACCGTGGCCGAGCCGCTCGGGCCGCCGTCGGCTGAAATGTTCATGCCGGGCACGCGGCCCTGAAGAGCTTTCATGGGGTTGTTCTCGTTCTGTTTGGCCATCTCCTTGACGTCGACCGACGAGATTGCCCCGGTCACGTCGACTTTGCGCTGTGTGCTGTAGCCGACCACCACAACCTCGTCGAGCAGTGCGTTGTCTTCTTCAAGTTTGATAGTCATTTTCGGCTGCGCTGCCACGGTCTGTGTCGTGTAGCCGAGATAGGATACGATGAGGTTGGCTCCCTCGGGAACAGTAATCTCGAAATTGCCGTCAAGATCGGTGGCCACCCCTTTTGTCGGGCCTTCGACTCCGCAAATGACGCTCGCCCCGATCAGAGGCTCGTCGTCAACGGCCGAAACAACAGTCCCATGCACAGTGATGTTCTGCGCTTGCGATAATACCGCTACCACAAGTAGCAATATTGCACTGAGAATCGTTCTTTTCATGTAAGTAAAATCAGGTTAATTTTTACCGCAAATTTATCGCTCTTATATAATGATGGTTATCAAGATTCTTGCGTATGCTATCAATTTTTCGGCATTACACGATTTTTAATACTATCCGCAACATTTTTATCATATCTCCCGGCTGTCAGTCAAAAAAACAGGCGGCACATCCGCAACTTGTAGTTCCGGGTGTGTCGCCATAGTATGTAAAAACAGTGGTATTGACGCGGGGCTTTCGCTATCCTTTCAGCTTGTTTCTGGTTTCGGTCGGGGTTTCGCCGTAGGCTTCGCGATAGCAGCGCGTGAAATAGGCCGGGGAGGAGAACCCGACTTCGTAGGCGATCTCGCTCATGCTCTTGTCGGTTGACTTTATCAGCCTGCATGCATGCTTCAGCCTGATTTTCCGCATCAGTTCCACGGGGGCGAAGTTGGTGATCGCCTTTATCTTGCGGTAGAACTGCGTGCGCTCGAGGCCCATCCGCGAGGCTATCTCCTCTATTCCCAGTTCGGAGTTGCCGATCTCCGCTTCGAAAATCTCGAGAAAGCGGTTGTAGAAATCGTTGTCTATATCCCGCGCTTTCTTTATATCTTCCGCGGCGGCCTTTTGCTGACGCCCGGCAGCGGCTGAATTGTCAAGCCAAAGCTCGCGAATGCGTTTGCGGTTGTCGATCAGCGATTTGCAACGCGAAAGGAGCACCTCCGCGTTGAATGGTTTCGACAGATAGCCGTCGGCTCCGCTCTCATATCCCTGCACCCGCTGCTCGTCCATGGAGCAGGCCGTCAGCATAAGCACCGGAATATGCGAGGTGGCGACCTCTTCCTTCAGGCGACGGCAGCATTCCAGTCCGTCCATCACGGGCATCATCACGTCGCAGATGATCAGGTCGGGAACATAGCGCACTCCCTTGCGGATCCCTTCGCTGCCGTTGGAGGCCGTGATTATATTATATGTGTCGCCCATAAGCTCGGTGATCAGCTCCTGAATGTCGCGGTTGTCGTCGATCACCAGAACCACCGGCTTCTTTTCGTCGATGGTCACCTCCGTCTCGACGTCGCCGAGTTCCGCCTCGACATCCTGACGCGAGATCGTGGGATTCGCCTCTCCGGCCGTTTCCTCCACATGGCGCACGGGGAGATATACGGTGAACACCGAACCCTTCTTCAGGGTGCTTTCCACGCTGATTTTTCCTTCATGAAGTTCGGCGAAAGCCTTGCAGAGCGACAATCCGATGCCCGAGCCGTTGGGATGCACGCGGTCCACCTGATAAAACCTTTCGAAAATGTTGCCGAGGTCGCGCTCGCTGATTCCCTCGCCGGTGTCGGCCACGCTGAAAAGGAACATGCCGTCAGGGCTGATGCTGCAAATCACGTCGATCTCGCCGCCGTCGGGAGTATACTTGAAGGCGTTGGAGAGCAGATTGAAAAAGACCCTCTCTATTTTTTCGGCGTCGACAGCCAGGGTCGTCCCCCGGCATTCTTCCGCGCACCTCACTGTCAGCTTCATCCCCCTTTTGCGGGCAAGTTCCTCAAACGATCCGCTCCATTCTCCGATCGCTTTGCAGAGGTCAATTTCCGAAAGATGGAGCGAGAGCTTGCCGTTTTCATACTTTCTGAAGTCGAGTATCTGGTTGATGAGCCGCCGCAGAATCCTGACGTTTTTGTCTGCTATGCGGATGAGAGCCGACTGCTGCCGCGTCAGATTATCGGCCGAAGCGAGTTGCACCACGGGCTCGGCGATCAGCGTCAGAGGAGTGCGCAGGTCGTGCGACACGTTGGTGAAAAACGCAAGCTTCGACCGGATGGCTTCCTGCAGCTGCCGGTTGAGTTCCTGCTGGGCGTTGCGCTGCTCTTCGAGAACCTTGTTCTGCTTGAGGAGCAGATTCTGATGCCGCTTGTGCTGCCAATAGGCCCGCAAGATCAGGAACACGATCCCGACCATCAGGATAATGATTGCTATGCTGGCGTAGAAAAGCGAGGTCTGCGAGGAATGGCGCGCCCAGTAATCGTCAAGCTGCGTTTTCAGCATCCGCATTTTGCCGGTCTCTTCGGTCATGGTCTCGTTCTGGAGAAGAAGCACGTCGGCGTTGCTGTGGTCTACTGCCGAGGAGACCGGAAGCAGTGTCTCCTTCTCGTAAGGCTCGCCTTTCAGAATAGACAAAGCCGTGCGGATCAGACGATAACCCTCAGTGGGATAAAGGAATGTGGCGTCGATCACGCTGTCGGCCACAGCCTTTATGCCGATATTGGGCGCCGCGTCGATCCCTATTATCTTTATTTCATCGCGGCCCAGCCTGCGGGCCACTTTCGAAGCGCCGATAGCCATGCGGTCGTTATGGGCGTAGATAAGGTCGATGTCGGAATGCGCCCGAAGCAGAGAGTCGACAGCCGGCATGGCGTCTTCCTTGTTCCAGTTGCCGGTTACGGTCGCCACCAGATGCCCGCCACCCAAGGCGAATTCCTCGGTAAATCCTTTGTGGCGCCCGTCGGCCGGCGACGAACCGGGACGACCGTAGATTTCTATCGCATTCGCCCCTTTCCCCAGCACATTGAGCGCATAATGGGCGGCCGACCGGCCTATCCCCTCGTCGTTCACCCCGATTCGGGCCGTGTAGCTGTCGCCTATTATATTGCGGTCGAAAATGATTACCGGAATCCCCTTTTCATAGATTTCCTTTATCACGGGCGTAAGGGCGGCCGCTTCGTTGGGCGACACGATTATGATGTCGAAGTTATTGTCTGCAAAATAACGGATGTCGCGGATCTGCTTCTCGTTGCTGTCGTCGGCCGAACGGATCTCCACCTCGGCCTCTTCATGAAACATTATCTCGCGCTCTATCTCGTCGTTCATCTTCTCGCGCCAGTCGTCCTGACTGCATTGCGAGACTCCGATCTTATATTTCTTGCTTTCCGAGCAGCCCCACAATGTCGCGACAAGAAGCGCGGAGATGACGGCCAACAATATCGTTTGTAGAAATTTTTTCATGATAGATTTTTGTTTGGCTTTACAAATATAGGCATAAAATTATGAAAAACAGTGCATAAGATGTAATTTTTCAGGCCATACAACATTTTTGATATCAAATGCACGATTATTGATAGGAGACTCCACCTTAATATATTAGCTTTGCAATAGCGAAACAAGAAGCGTTAAGTCGACGCTGAAAATCATGACAAAAACCATCTTTAACATGAATAAAACCGCCACCGGCATTCTCCTGGCAGCTCTCGGAGCAGCCCCATCGCTTCCGGGAGAAGCGGCGCAACCGAAAGGAATGCGAATCGAACATCCGGGAATCAACAACACGCTCGTGCGAATCGACAGCACGGCCAATTTCCTGCTGCTCCCGGTGCAGGAATCAAGCGACGACGCCCGGATAAATCTGCTTGTCGACGGCAAGAGCGGTGTGGTCGATTTCAGCGAAAACTTCCCCGCAGTGACCGTGGCCCCCACTTTCGAAAAGGATGGAAAACTCCCGCTCCGCATTTTCATCGACCGCTCGAGCTTCGAATGTTTCGGCAACGACGGCCGCAGCGTGATGACTAACATCGTTTTCCCCAACAGCCCTTATTCCACCATGAAGGTTGAGGCTGCCGGAGGGAAGGGAAAAATCAAGAATCTGAAAATCTATTCTCTTATCGTCAAAAAATAACGTCAAAAAAATAATTCACCGATATGGAACAGGCAATAACGCTCGACCGCAAATCATTCGTGATCCAGATCATCCCGGTGATGCTCTGCTTCTTCGCAATGGGTTTCGTCGACCTTGTGGGCACGGCGTCAAACTATGTGCAGAAAGATCTCGGCCTCACCGACTCGGAGGCGAATCTATTCCCCTCTCTCGTTTTCTTCTGGTTTCTGATATTCTCGGTGCCCACGGGGATGCTGATGAATAAGATCGGCCGCAAGAAGACCGTATTGATAAGCCTCGTGATCACGGCGGTTTCTCTGATAATCCCCATTTTCGGCGACAGCTACGCCGCTATGCTCGCCGCCTTCTCCCTCTTGGGGATCGGCAACGCCGTGATGCAGACTTCGCTCAATCCTTTAGTGACCAACCTGATCAGCGGCGACAAGCTGGCCTCCACCCTGACGTTCGGCCAGTTTGTGAAGGCGATCGCATCTTTCCTCGCCCCGATTCTCGCGGCCTGGGGAGCCACCACCTATTTCCCGACCTTCGGGCTCGGCTGGCGCGCGCTGTTCGTGATCTACGCCGTGATCAGCTTCCTTTCGATTTCCGCTCTCGCCGCCACCCCGATCCGTGAGGAGCGTCCCGACAAGGCTTCCGGAATCGGCGAATGCCTCAAGCTTCTCGGACGCCCCTTCATCCTGCTCTGCTTCATCGGCATCATGTGTCATGTGGGAATCGACGTCGGCACCAACACCACGGCCCCGAAAATCATCATGGAGCGCCTCGGCCTTCCGCTCGAGGAGGCAGGGTTCGCCACAAGCGTCTACTTCATCTTCCGCACCGCCGGCTGCTTCCTCGGAGCTTTCATCCTCCGCGCAATGTCGCCCAAGATCTTCTTCGCAGCCAGCGTGGTGATGATGCTCGCCGCCATGGGAATCCTCTTCACCTGCGATTCGCTTTCGGCCATCTACGTCGGCCTCGCTCTGATCGGTTTCGGCAATTCGAATATCTTCTCTATCGTTTTCTCTCAGGCACTCCTTTCCTCCCCCTCGGAGAAAAACGAGGTGTCGGGACTGATGATCATGGGACTTTTCGGAGGCACCATCTTCCCTCTCGCCATGGGATATGCCGCCGACACCATGGGCCAGAACGGCGCTGTCGCCGTGATGACTCTCGGAGTCATCTATCTTCTCTTCTATACCCTTAAAATCAAAACCATAAAATAATCCGGCTGTCATGAAAGAATATGTAGTAGGAATGGGAGAAGCCCTCTGGGACGTTCTCCGCGATGGAAAAAAGATCGGCGGCGCACCCGCCAATTTCGCTTACCATGTGTCGCAGTTCGGTCTGCCGAGCTGCGTGGTCAGCGCCGTCGGTCCCGATCTGCTCGGGAAGGAAATTATCGAGAACTTCACCTCCAAAGGGCTCAACCATCTCATCGAGGAGGTGCCCTACCCCACCGGCACCGTGCAGGTGGAAATCGACCAGGCCGGAGTTCCGCAGTATGAAATCAAGGAGAATGTGGCGTGGGACAATATTCCCTACACCTCCCGCCTCGAACAGCTCGCCAAGAACACCAAGGCAGTCTGCTTCGGTTCGCTGGCGCAGCGCAACGTTGTGTCGCGCGACACGATAGGCCGTTTTCTCGACGCCATGCCCAAGGGCGACGACACTCTGGTGGTGTTTGACGTCAACCTTCGCCAGGGTTTCTACAACAAGGAGATTCTCTGCGATTCGATGAAGCGCTGCAACATCCTGAAGATCAACGACGAGGAACTGGTGACCGTGAGCCGCATGTTCGGCTATCCCGGCATCGACCTGCAGGACAAATGCTGGATTCTCTTAGGGAAATACAATCTGAAGATGCTCATCCTCACCTGCGGCATCAACGGCAGCTACGTCTTCACCCCGGGCAACGTCTCCTTCCAGCCGACGCCTGAAGTCGACGTGGCCGATACGGTTGGCGCCGGCGACTCCTTCACCGCCGCCTTCATTTCGGGAATACTCAAAGGGAAATCGGTGGCCGAGGCCCATACGAGCGCCGTGCTCACCTCCGCCTTTGTCTGCACCCAGAAAGGCGCCATGCCGATCCTCCCCAAAGAGCTCCTGCAATAAACAGCCGACACCCCCGAGAGCTGTTACAGTTAAGAGCAGTTACAGTTATAAGTTTTCTATCATAATCAGAAGCCGGCCCTGTGCTCCGCGAGGAGCCCGGACCGGCCGCTTTTCTACCAATCAATGAGGCCTTATTGAACTGATATAGGCTGATTCGTGAAAAGTGCGTAGCTCACAAGTGTAGGTTACGCGGGTTATTTTTTTGCCTTTTTGGTTCGCGTCGTATCGCGTGTATGATATTTCCGGCTCGCACCAATGCCATTTGCCTTCAGGCAAATGAGCGCACCAAATTTCTGGCACACTCTCCCGCTTTGATGTCTATCTATATGCCTTAGATTGTTCGGACGTTCAGATAGCGGGGCGCCACGTCCGGGCCGTCGTAAATGAGTGTCTGGCTCTTGATACGATCTTTGAGGAGCTTCCCCAAATAGCGCAAATTGTCAAGAAAATTTTCGCGGAAGGTTTTCCCCGCCTTTATCTCAAATGCGTCATATTGAAACATCAGTTCGTCGGTCGGGACATCAGTCAGAAGCCGCGCGAGTTCCGGAAAAGAAAAGGGCAACAGTTCAAACAGAGCGCATCTTCCGGCAAGAGATTCACTTACCGAATGCAACAGCGAAAAATTGCTGCTTCCCGTTAGAATATAACGACAGTTGGAGTTTCTGTCCACCCGGTTCTTTACGGCTGTTAGCACTTCGGGACAGTTTTGCACCTCGTCGATAACAGCATTTTCCCCGAGGGAATCCATAAAGAAATCCATATCTGTCAGGGCTCGGGTTCATGTGCCTATATCGTCCATTGTCGCAAACTTGTAGTCGCTGAAGAGATGTTGGCAGAGCGTGGTTTTTCCTGACTGGCGCGGGCCGGTGACGATAATGACGGAATAATACTTCTGCACCTCAAGAATATGAGGGCTGACAGCGCGAGGAATATACAGACCATCCATTTTCTGACAATTTTAAAGTGATACTTTAAATTTGCACAAAAATAAAAAAACATCCCGCTTCTCCAACTTTACAGCCAATAATTTCACTGACAAGTTCACTGACAAGTTCAGATTCAGACCCCTATGCAAGAATCCGCCAATGAAATTCAAAAGGCCCCTTGCTCTCGTGTGGAGCAAGAGGCCTCAACCCTTTGGAAGCGATCTTATAACAACCAATTAATCTTTAGGACTATTCTAGAGATATTCAGAAAATAGCTAACTGATTATTTGTCAGATTGGTAGATTTTTAT
>CAJMNI010000047.1 GCA_905214735.1 uncultured bacterium
GTTTATGTCCTTTTGTCTCAGTTCTTGTTTGTTCATGGGAGATATTACCTCTCATAATCAAATAACGTTTTAGAGGAAAGTTACGAAATTTTTTTGACATCTTAACATTTCTCATGCTGATTAATGGTAAATATGTGACAATCTGCTTCATTATGGAGGATCCAAATACGCTAATGAAAGCGTAAAGATTCCTTAACTCCCATACGGCTATCCTCGTTATTAGCTTACCTTAAACGAGTACACGCCTGCCGCAATGAAGAGGCGCACAGTGCCCCGGAAATCCACGACGCCCAACTCCGTGAAGCCGTCCACATCCTGATCACCATGTATGCCTACGTTATCTCCCGCAGCATAACCGACCTCGAAATGAACGGCATTTAGAGGCAAAGGCTAACAGCGAAAAGTTACGGCAAATATTTAAAACTGCCGTAACTTTTTATACAATTAACTTTTTGCAGACTCGTCCAAATGCGGTAATGAAAACCGTCCAAATGCGGTAATTGGGTTGTTCCTTTCTCTACGCTGCGGGATTAGGAGGCTGTCGCGCAGGGGGGGTTATTCTTCGGTGCGCATGGTTTCGGCCGGGGGGATTTTGGCCACGAAGCGCGAGGGAAGGATCAGCGAGAGCCATATCAGCAGGACTACGCCGGCATTCAGCAGCAACACGGGCAACCATCCCAGTTCCACCGGAACGAAGTCTATATAATAAGCTTCGGCGTCGAGCGGAAGAAAGTGCCATTTATCTTCGGCCATCAACACACCGAGCGCCACTACGTTGCCGATAAGCATTCCCAGCAAGCCGACGCGCATGGCCAGATAAAGGAAGACCTTCCGCGTGGCTTTCACCGACGCACCGAGCGACCGGATCAGTCCGATAAACCGCTTCTTGTCGATGATGATGATCAGCATTCCCGAAATCAGCGTCACTACGGCCACAAACGCCATGAGCGTCAGGATAACAACTACATTGGTGTCGAGCAGATCAAGCCAGTGGAAATATCCCTGCCCCTGGATATAGGCGTTGTCAACACCATAATAACGATAGACCGTGCCGTTGGCCATGGCCTCGAGAAGAGTGTTGTGAAGCCGCTCGGAATACTCCGTCACGCGGTTGAAGTCATCGGTATGGATCGACAGCATCGTTCCCTGATCGCCGGAGATTCCCCCGAGATGCTGGATCAGCGACAGGTCGCCGTAGACATAGATATCGTCGTAACTGTCAAAATGAGAATTGAAGATACCCGCCACTTTTAGCGGACGCACCCTGATATCGTTCGACATGAAATAGGTGTCGACCTTGTCGCCGACTTTCAGCCCGAGCTGGTTGGCGGCCATGCGGGAAATAACTATCTTCAGGCTCTTCTCCCCCGGCTTATACTCCGGCACCTCCCCCTCCTCCAGATTCGAGGTTATGAACCGGCGAATCGCCTCTCCGCCAAGGCTCTTAAGATAGACACCCTTGAAATTGTCGGGTGTCTTGAATATAGCCGGAATCGAGGCTTCGAGCGAATACGACTCGATGTAAGGCTGCTTGTCGAGCAGGCCGGAGAGTGATGGAGTAAGAGTCAGCAGATTGTCGTCGCCCGGCTCGGTCGGCACGGCATAAAGGGAGATATGCGAATTGAAACCGGTGACCTTGCCGCGAATCTCGCGCTTGAAACCAAGCACAATCGACACCGCTGCAAGCATCACCGTCACCGACAGCGCCACGGCAGCCACGGCCACCTTCACCGCCGGAGAACTCTTCCTCCCCGACGCACCGAGAGAAAGCCTGCTTGCGAGAAACAATGGGTAATTCATCAGCTACGATCTGTTTTAGGCGAGGACGAGAGAAGGGCCTTCGCAGCCATTTTAGCTTCAGGAGTGATGGCCGAACCGGAAATCATCGCCGCTATCTCGTCTACGCGTTCCTCGTCACCAAGACGACGCACGCGCGTCACGGTGCGCTGCTCCTCGTCTCTCTTGTAGACCTTGAAATGCGCCTCCCCTTTCGCAGCCACCTGCGGAAGATGAGTTATGACTATCACCTGCATTCCGCGCCCCATATCATGCATCATCTTGCCCATCTTGTCGGCAATTTCTCCCGACACACCGGTATCTACCTCATCAAAGATAATCGTTGGGAGATTCATCGTTCCGGCCAAAATCCCCTTCATCGAGAGCATCATGCGGGAAATCTCACCTCCCGACGCTATCTCTGACAGAGGGCGGGGAACGCCGTTCTTATTGAACGAGCAGAGAAAATCGACAGAATCCTCTCCTGCAGCGGAGAGCTTCACACGCTCCACTTTCGCTTCAAACCGGATGTTGGAAAGCCCGAGCGGACGGGCGGCGTTTTCCACCATCTCCGAAAAACGGGCGGCAGCCTCAAGGCGAGAGGTGGTAAGCCGTTCGGCTTTCTGCTTCAGCGCCACAGCGAGTTCGCGGGCCTCCTTCTCAAGCTCCGGAATCTTCTCACCTCCGATCGCAATCGAATCAAGCTTTCCCTTTATTTCATCTCTAAGAGCCACGAGCTCGTCAGCCTCTTTCACGCGGTAACGTTTCAGAGCCTCATAATAAAGATTCATCCTGTCGGAGAGTTTCTGCATCGTGGCCGGGTCGGACTCAACGGCCGAATAGCATGAATCGAGTATCGCGCAGATATCCTTCAGCTCGACGGTCATCCCCTCCAGACGCTGCTGCAGGTCGCCCGCGCCGGCGAAAAGGGAGAAATCCACTTTGCGACCTTCGCCGATTGCCTCGGAGGCATTGGCAAGAGCCCCGCCGTCGTAATCGCCGAGCAGACGGATCATAGCCGACACGCGCTCCCTGATATCATCGGCATCGCTCAGCATCTCAAATCGCTTCTCAATCTCGGCAAGTTCGCCGCGGCGCGGTTTCAGTTTGTCGAGTCCTTCGAGCTGGAACGCCAGGAAGTCGCGGCTCTCCGAAGCTCTTTTCAAATCCTCCTTCATGCGCATGATGCGCCGGCGAAGAGCGACATAGTCGGCGAAAGCAGCCGCATAATCGGCGCGTTCTTTCGAATTTCCGGCCATAGCGTCGATGATTTCCAGCCGCGCCGCCGGATCGTTGACCCTCGCGTTGGCATGCTGCGAATGGATGTCGATCAGCCTCGGGGCCAATTGCGAGAGGGTCTGCAGAGTCACCGCCGAGTCGTTGATAAAGACTTTCGAACGCCCCGAAGCGGCAATCTCGCGGCGGACGATAATCTCGCCGCGCCCTTTCTCGTCGGCCATCCATTCGAGGCCATGGTCGGCGAAAAACTCCGCAAGCGCCGGATCGGCCTCCGTGAAAGTGGCCTCGACGATAGAACGCCGGCTTGAATCGGCGATCACGCGCGAATCCGCCCTGCCACCCATCAGAAGCGACAGAGCGCCGAGCATGATCGACTTTCCCGCACCGGTCTCGCCGGTGATGATCGTCAGTCCGGCGCCAAACTCAAGGTCGAGTTCGTCGATCAGCGCGTAATTGCATATATGGAGCGTGCGTAACAATGTTTCCTTTTTTCTTGCGGCCGGAGAAGAAACCGGTCTTGGATCTTATGTTATTTCTGAGGAGGATTCTTGATGTCGTTGAGTCTCTGCGACTCCGTGGGATAAATCGGTTGCAGCAGGTCGTAGACATCCTTGCGCTCGGTCTCCGGCGCCTTGGAATAGACGTTCACAAGTTCGTCGAGTTTCGAGTCGCGAAAGATAGAGAGCGCCACCGACATCGGGGCGTTGTCATAGATCCCTTTCACTATCTTGAGCTGGTCGGTGATCACGCTGCGCCCTTTGTCGGGACTGGTGACCATCTCGTCGAGCCCTTTGCGATGATAGTTGTAGAGAAGGTCGCGCATCGCCGCAGTGTTGCTCTCGGTGTAGGAATTGAGCACGGCTGCCCGGTTTTTCGTATCTTCAAACGTGCGCCACCCCACTTCGCCGCTCGACTGCTGTTGCTGCACGATGCTCGCCGCCCGGTCGTAGAAACGCTGCCCTCCCTTGGGGGAGAAACTGTCGAAATCAATCGCCAGAAAGAGATTGGCGTAGAAATCGAGTATCGCCGTCAGATTGCTTTCAGGCTGCTGCTCGTTGTAGACTATCGGGTCGCCGTCGCGGTAATTGAATTCCACCCGCGAATCGCGGAAGTTGAACAGAGTGGTGGTGTAGGTGCTGTTGTAGACGGGGCGCGACAGCTGCAGCTGCAGGTCGGCTTTCACCCGGTCGTCGGCATATTCATTGATGGTGAAGAAGAGACGGCACTCGATTTTTTCGACGGGAGAAAACGTGGCGTCGCTGAACTTCGTCTCGTTCATATAGGAATTGATCGCCTCCTGAAGGGTTTCGAACGTCGACTTGATCGTTCCCTCCACCTGATCGGCGTTCACCTCCACATCACATCTGAATTCCTGCGCCGCCGATGGAACGGCGCCGCAGCAAAGGAGGATAGCCGTAAGAATATTTCTAAAGGTTTTTCTCATAGTTTTCGGTTCTGGCTTTTCAGGCGGACGGATCAGAGAGGGTTCAGGGGCGGATCATTTCCCGAGTTTGGCGATGCAGTCGACGATATCGGCGGCCACTTCGCTCTTCGGCTTCAGCGGATATTCCTTCACCGCGCCGTCGGCCGTGATGATCGTCACCTTGTTGGTGTCGGTGCGAAATCCCGCACCTTTGTCACGCAGTGAATTGAGCACCATCATGTCGAGCCCCTTGCGACGCAGTTTGCCGACGGCGTTGTCAAGCTCGTGGTCGGTTTCAAGGGCAAAGCCGGCGAGAATCTGATCCTCGCGGCTCATCCGGGCGCATTCTGCGGAGATGTCGGGATTTTTCACCAGCTTGATCTCCATCTGCTCCACTCCCTCGCGCTTCACCTTTCGCTCGGCGCGGCTTTCCGGCCGATAGTCGGCCACCGCTGCGGCAAAAACCGCGATGTCGGTACAGGGAAAGGCTTCTGTCGCGGCGGCGAGCATCTCGTCGGCACTCTCCACGTCGACGCGCTTCACTCCCGCAGGGGTCGGAAGCGACACCGGACCGGCCACGAGCGTGACCTCGGCGCCGCGACGCGCGAATTCCTCCGCGATGGCAAAACCCATCTTCCCGCTTGAAAAGTTTCCTATAAAACGTACCGGGTCAATGCGTTCGTATGTGGGGCCGGCCGTAATCAGCACTTTGCGCCCTTTCATGTCGCTCTGCTTGTCGAAATAGAGCTCCATGCGGCGCACTATTTCCTCCGGCTCCTCCATGCGGCCGCGCCCCACAAGATGGCTTGCAAGCTCGCCGCTCGCCGGCATGATGATCTCCACGCCGTCGGCCTCGAGGGTGCGGATGTTGCGCTGAGTCGACGGATGCGCCCACATGTCAAGGTCCATCGCCGGAGCCACCATCACATGTTCCTTGGCCGAGAGATAGGTCGTGACGAGCATGTTGTCGGCTACACCGGCAGCCATCTTTCCGATGGTGGAGGCTGTGGCCGGAGCTATCACCATGAGATCGGCCCAGAGCCCGAGGTCTACATGGCTATGCCATTCCCCGCTGTTGGCCGTGAAAAACTCGCTAACCACCGGCCGCCCGCTCAGCGCCGACAGTGTCACCGGAGTGATGAACTCCTTTCCCGCCGGGGTGATCACTACCTGCACCTCGGCGCCGCGCTTCACTAAAAGACGGAGGAGGAACGCCGCCTTATAGGCCGCGATCCCCCCGCTTATGCCAAGCACTATATGCTTTCCTTTCAGACTGCTCATCCTTTCAGCGGTTTGTCACCGCCTCGTGATAGAGCACGGTGATCACATCTTTCGTGTTTTTCGGGAATTCCCCCTGCATCATCCAGTGATAGAAGGAGGGTTCGCGGCGGAACACATCCTTCACGCGCTTTCCCTTATGCTTGCCGAAATTGAACACCGGCTGATCCTGGTCGTCGAGCACCACTCGCGCAGCCAGGTCGACTGCCCTTCCCGCCTTGGAGAAATCGGCGAGAAAGGCCACGTCGTTCTGCAGTTCGCCGTAGCGGTCGAGCTGTCCGAGGAGCACTTCGTAGGTGGCGCGGGTGTCGGCAAGCGCCGAATGCGCCTCCTCGAGATTCTTACCGCAATAGAATTTATAGGCCGCGATCAGAGTGCGCTGTTCCATCTTGTGGAAGATGTTCTGCACGTCGATGAAGTTGCGGCCCGCCACGTCAAAATTGAGTCCGGCGCGCCCGAACTCCTCGATCAGAAGGGGAACGTCGAATTTATTGCTGTTGTAGCCGGCGATGTCGCAATCGGCGAAAATCGCATGGAGCGACTTCGCCACCTGCGCGAACGTGGGGCAATCCTTCACGTCTTCGTCGGTGATATGGTGCACTGCCGTGCTTGCCGGAGGAATGGGCATTCCCGGATTCAGACGACGCGTCTTGCTTTCCTCATGGCCGTCGGGATAGACCTTGATGTAGCTCAGCTCCACAATGCGGTCGTTCACCACATTGGTGCCGGTCGTCTCCAGGTCGAAAAATATGAGAGGGCGGGTCAGATTCAGTTTCATAACACTTGCATCGGCATTTGGATGATTACCAGATCCTCACCCTCCTTCTGCTCGAACGGCGAACTGATGGCCGGACGGGCGGGATCGCTAAAGCGGAAAATCACAGTGTCGTCGGCGATGTTGGAGAGGATTTCGATCATGAACGCGCCGTTGAAGCCGATTGTCATGGGATTCCCCTGATAGGAACAGGTCACGACTTCCTCTGCCGAAGTGCCGTAGTCGAGATCCTGCGAGGAGAGATGGAGCGAATCGGCGCTGATCTCGAACACCACCAGATTGGATGATTTCGAAGAGAAAAGCGTGACGCGGCGCATTGCGTTGATCAGCGATACGCGGTCGATTGTCATCTCGAAGGGAGAGTCGGTCGGGATCACGCGGTTGTAATTGGGATAGCGGCCGGTGACGAAGAGTGTCGAGAGGATATAGTCGCCGACTTCGAAGACGCCCCCTTTCTCGTCGTAGGTGATTTTCAGGTCGGCGTCGTCTTTGCCGATCAGGCTGCGCAGGATCATGCAGCTCTTGAGCGGGAGGATGAAGCTCGACTCAACGCCGGGAGCCTTCTCGCGGTTGATATAGCGCGCGAGCTTATGGGTGTCGGAGCTGACGAAGGTTATGTCGTCGTTGTGGATATCCCAGTAGATGCCGGCCATCACGGGACGGTTGTTGTCGGTCGATGCGGCATAGATAGTGTTGTTGATCCCCTTGAGCGCCATGTCGACCGGAATGATCAGCACATTGCAGTTCTCGGCCGTCTGCCTGAGATCGGGATAGTCGTTGCCGTCGACGCCCATAAATGTGAAATGGCCATTGAGGAAACGGAGGTTGATCTCCTTGGTGTCGTCGTTGACGTCGAACTCGATCGGCTGGTTGTCGATTTCCTTGGTGATTTCGAGCAGGCGGCGGGCATTGACGGCGATAAGGCCGTCGCCCGAACTTTCAAGCACGTCCATATAGGCCGTGAGCATGTTCTCCTGGTCGCTGCCGGTGATGCTCATTCTGTCCCCTTCCAGGCGGATGAGGAAGTTGTCGAAAATCGAGATGGTGTTTTTGGAATTGATGACTTTGCTGACAGCCTGGAGCTGCTGCTGGAAAGTCTTTCCTTCTACTTTGAAATTCATCGTATATGGTGGTTTTATATTTGCGATGTGACGGAAAGGGAGCCCCTTGCTTCCGCGCGGCGCTCTCCAATCTGCAAATATAAGGATTTTTCGGCAAAAAAGCAAGCCGACGGCAATGCATTTTAGCATCGTCGCCGGCTTTATCTTTCCGCTTTATCTTTCCGAAGGGCTTTCGGAATCCTCAAAAAGAAGCTTCAGCCCTTGCGGTGAAAATTTACCGCGTAAATTTTATTTCTCCTCTTCTTCAGCCACAACCTCAACCTCGATCTCGGCGGACACGTCGCGGAGATAACGGACAGTTGCGGTGTAGGTGCCGATCTGTTTGATCACGTCCTTGAGCTCGATGAGCTTGCGGTCAACTTCGTGACCGAGCTCCTGAAGAGCTTGGGCGATATGGGCGGCGTTGACCGAACCGTAAACGTTGCCATTTGCGCCGGCCTTGGCTGTGATTGTCAGCTTAACGCCATTCACGGCGGCTGCGGCTGCCTCGGCGTCCTCGTGAATCTTGGCTACCTTGTGAGCCTGCTGCTTCTGGTCTTCTTTCAGACGCTTCAGAGCGGCGTCTGATGCGATGATGGCCATTCCCTGAGGAATGAGATAGTTGCGGCCGTAGCCGTCTTTTACCTCAACGATATCATCCTTATAACCTAAAGCGGGGATATTTTCCTTAAGAATTACTTTCATTGTCTGATAGTTTAATAGGTTTTAAAAATGATTATTTCATCAGGTCGGTCACGTAGGGAAGGAGCGCGAGATGGCGTGCACGCTTTACAGCCTGAGCCACGCGGCGCTGGAACTTCAGCGAAGTGCCCGTGATGCGGCGGGGAAGAATCTTGCCCTGCTCGTTGAGAAATTTCTTAAGGAACTCGGGATCCTTATAGTCGATATATTTGATACCGCTGCGTTTGAAACGGCAGTATTTTTTCTTCTTCGTATCTACTGTGAGAGGTGTGAGATAACGGATTTCGTTGTTTGCTGCCATGATTTATGCCTCCTTTGCTTCTGCTTTTGCCTCAGCCTCGGCCTCGGCGGGTTTCTCCTGCGGTTTGCTTGCTCTCAGTCTGCGACGCTTCTCGGCATATTCCACTGCATATTTGTCGAGGCGGAATGTGAGGAAGCGGATCACGCGCTCGTCGCGGCGGAATGCCGTCTCAAGACGCTTCACGATCGTCGGCTCGCCTTCAAACTCGAAAAGCACATAGAAGCCTGTGGATTTCTTCTGGATCGGATATGCGAGCTTGCGAAGGCCCCAGAGCTCTTCGTTAACGAGCGTGGCGTCGTTTTGCTTCAGCACATCCTTGAATTTCTCTACCGCTTCCTTCATCTGATCGTCAGACAAAACGGGAGTTAAAATGAAAACGGTCTCGTAATGATTCATAATGTGAATGAATGATTGTTTGAGTTGTATTTTGTTAATTATCAGCCGGAAATATCCGAAAAGTCTCCTTTTCGCACATTTCCGGCTGCAAAATTACTAATTTTTTCCGACTTGCGCAAATATTTTGCGGCTCAGTCTTAAAAGATTACGCTTCCTTACGCGTTTTCTCCCTCAAGATAGAAGGCGAGCTGGTCGGGCTTGAAAGCCTCGATAAATTCTGCATGCTTGGCGCATTCGGCTTTGCCGAGGTTGACGAAGACGTTGAGCGAACGGCGGAAGTCGTCGTTGCGAGTGGCGTCGTCGAGAAGCAGATAACCCATCACGATATAGCCGGCCATCTCCACGAGGCGACGGGCCATGAAGTCATGATAGCGGGTGTCTTCCACTCCCATCACGCTCTCTACGGCGGCGGCATACTGCTGCGTCATGAATGCGAGCGAGTTCTTTACGGCCTGGTCTTCGGGCTTGCACTCCTTGGCGGCCTGCTCGTTGATCCAGTTGAGATATGTGCCGGTGGTGACGTGGCGGATGGCTGCCACTACCTGGAGCTGCGTGGTGCCTTCATAGATCGATGTGATGCGGGCGTCGCGGTAGATGCGCTCGCAGGCATAATCTTTCATGAAGCCCGATCCGCCGTGGATCTGGATGCAGTCGTAGGCGTTCTGGTTGCAGAATTCCGACGACATTCCCTTGGCCATGGGAGTGAAGGCGTCGGCCAGACGGCTGTAGACCTTGGCCTCTTTCTTCTCTTCGACGGTAAGCTTGCGCTCTTTGGCGATGTCGTCGTAGGCCTTGTAGATGTCGACGAAACGGGAGCAGGCGTAAAGAAGGGCGCGGGTGGCGTCGAGCTTTGCCTTCATCACCGAGAGGATCTCCGACACTGCGGGGAACTCGATGATCGCCTTGCCAAACTGGCGGCGGTCTTTGGCGTAAGCCAGAGCTTCGCGATATGCGTTCTCGCTAAGGCCGACGCTCTGGGCGGCGATGCCGAGACGGGCGCCGTTCATAAGAGCCATCACATATTTGATGAGGCCGAGACGGCGCGAGCCGACGAGTTCGGCGGGAGCGTCCTTATAGGTGAGCTCGCATGTGGGGCTTCCCTTTATACCCATCTTGTTCTCAATGCGGCGCACGTTGACGCCGCCGTTGCGCTTGTCGTAGATAAACATCGACAGGCCGCGGCCATCTTTCGTCCCCTCTTCCGAGCGGGCCAGCACCAGATGAATGTCGCTGTCGCCGTTGGTGATGAAGCGCTTCACGCCGTTGAGCACCCACGAGCCGTCTTCTTTCTGAGTGGCTTTGAGCATCACCGACTGGAGGTCGGAACCGGCGTCGGGCTCGGTGAGGTCCATCGACATGGTCTCGCCGGCGCAGACGCGCGGAATATATTTCTGTTTCTGCTCCTCGTCGGCAAATTCATAGATTGTCTCGGCGCAGTCCTGGAGCCCCCAGAGGTTCTCGAAACCGGCGTCGGCGCGGCTCACGATGTCGGCCGCCATGATATAGGGAGTGATCGGGAAGTTGAGTCCGCCAAGACGGCGGGGCATCGACATGCCCATCAGACCGGCCTTGCGGCAGACGTCGAGGTTCTTCTTCGTGCCGTCGGCATAGATCACGCGGTTGTTCTCCACGCGCGGACCGGTGTGGTCGACATCCTCTGCATTCTCCGCGATAACGTCGCCGCAGATCTCGCCCACGATGTCGAGCACGCGGTCGTAGCTGTCGAGCGCGTCGGCGTAATCCTGGGGTGCGTAGTCATATTTTTCGGCGTCGGCAAAATCGCGCTCCTTCAGGACGACGATCTTCTCCATCAGCGGATGTGTGAGATAATGCTTCAGCGCCGGATTGTCATTATAGAAATTAGCCATTGTTTCTTATTCGGTTTAGACCCGAGACCCGCAGCCGTATTTACCCGACCGCAGGCTTCCGGCTTATTTTGAATTCTTTTTATAGTATTTGATTAATTTCGGGAGAACGTCTTCCACATTTCCGGTGATCACGTAGTCGGCGATCGTGTTGATCGGCGCGTCGGGATCGTTGTTGACGGAAATGATGATGGAGCTCTCCTGCATTCCGGCGATATGCTGGATCTGGCCGGAGATTCCGCATGCGATGTAAAGCTTGGGGCGGACGGTGACGCCTGTCTGGCCGATCTGGCGGTCGTGGTCAACCCATCCTGCGTCGACTGCGGCGCGGCTTGCGCCGACTTCGGCGCCAAGCACGTCGGCGAGCTGCTGAAGGAGCTCGAAGCCCTCCTTGCTGCCCATGCCGTAACCTCCGGCAACCACGATCGGGCTCCCTTTGAGGTTATGCTTGGCTTTCTCCACATGGCGGTCGATCACCTCGACCACATAATCCTCGGGGCGGGTGTAGTCATCTGCCTTCAGGTCGATCACAGCACCCTTGTAGGCTGCGTCGCGGATCTCTTTCTTCATCACTCCCTCGCGCACTGTCGCCATCTGCGGACGGTTCTCGGGGTTGACGATCGTAGCCACGATGTTTCCGCCGAATGCCGGACGGATCTGGAGCAGGAGGTCTTTATATTCTGTGCCTGTGCGGGTGTCGGTGTGGTCGCCGATCTCAAGGGCGGTGCAGTCGGCCGTCAATCCGCTGTGGAGCGCAGAGCTCACGCGCGGACCGAGGTCGCGGCCGATGGAAGTCGCGCCCATGAAGGCGATGCGCGGCTGCTTCTCCTTGAAGAGGTTGATCAGAAGCGAGCTGTGGGGAAGCGACGTGTAGGGATAAAGTCGCTTGTCTTCGAATTTATAAAGAGTGTCGACGCCATAGGGCATCACCTGCTTCTCGATATCTTTCAGGTTATCGCCGGCCACTACGGCCTCGAGCTTGATTCCGAGCTTGTCGGCAAGCTGACGCCCTTTCGTGAGGAGCTCCAGGGAGACGTCGGCCACCTTGCCGTCCTCGTATTCGCAATATACTATAAGATTATTCTTGTCTGTTGCCATGGTTTGATCTTTATGATTGTTAGCCGATCGTATGGTTGGCGATAAGTTCCTTCACGAGGTTCTCGATATCCTCGTCGGTGTTTTCAACGCGACGGGCATCTTTGGCGGTGAACACCACGTTCTCGATTCCCTTCACTTTCGTGGGGGAGCCGGCGAGGCCGCACTGCTGCAAGTCGGCGTCGACCGTAACGGTGTTCCATTCGCCGATGTTGAGGTAGGGACGCGCTTCGCAGAAGGCTTTCTTCTTCTCGTCGCCGGCTATTTCGGAGGGAACAGCGGCATATTTGTATTTCTGCACGTTGCGGGCGTTGCGCGGACGGCAGGCGTCGGCCGAACCGTTAACGGTGACAACGAGCGGCATGGGAGCCTTCACGGTCTCGACTCCGCTCTCGATGCGGCGCTTGATGACTGCGTGGCCATCTTCTGCCGAGATGATCTCCTCGGCGTAGGTGACCTGCGGAAGACCGAGCTTTTCGGCAACCTGCGGGCCTACCTGGGCCGTATCGCCGTCGATGGCCTGGCGGCCGCCGATGATCAGGTCGTAGTCGCCGATCTTGCGAACGGCCATGCTCAAAGCGTAGGAAGTGGCGAGAGTGTCGGCGCCGGCAAACGCACGGTCGGACAATACGACGCCTCCGTCGGCTCCGCGGTAAAGTCCTTCGCGGACTATCTCGGCCGCACGGGCCGGTCCCATCGTGAGAAGTGTCACCTTGGTGCCGGGATACATTTCCTTCAGTTTCAGTGCCTGCTCGAGGGCATTCAAGTCCTCGGGATTAAAAATGGCCGGCAGAGCCGCCCGGTTGATCGTGCCGTCTGCCTTCATGGCGTCCTTGCCCACGTTGCGCGTGTCGGGCACCTGCTTGGCCAATACAATGATATTTAAACCCATATTCTTATGTTGTATTGAGATTTTTTCTTCTCGCTGAGGGGCCGCGTTCCGACGAAACCCTTCCATTCAAGATTGCAAAGTTAATAAATTTTCTCAATATAATAAAATATGTGCAAACCGGCACAGTTTTTTGGTCATTATATCGCCTCTTTTTTCGCATTTTTCAAATTTCTCCCCTCCCGCGCCCCTTTCTATGCTCCCGGCCGTTTTGATTTTCCGATTATTAGTTGTAATTTTGCTCCTATGACAACAACCCGCATACTATCGATTCTGACTCTCCTGCTCGCCGCGCCTCTCATGGCTCAGGCGCAGTCGGCCGTGGAACTCCTCGAAAGAGGACGCGAGGCTTATCTCGACTATCGCTTCAGCGACGCTGCTAAAGATTACGCCGCCGCTTTCCGCAAGATCAAGAAATCCGACGAGGAGAATCTCGACAAATACCGTCTTTACAACTCGCAGCTCACCAATGCCCGGAATTTTCTCGAACGCGTCGAGAAGATCGTGATCATCGACAGCATCAGCGTGCCGCGCGAGGATTTCTTCAAGCATTACCGCATTCCCGTCTCGTCGGGTACGCTCGGCAACGGCGACGACCTCCCCTACCGCCGCCCCGGAGTGAACTATGTCTTCACCAACGAGGGCGACGACTATAAGATCTGGGCCGAAACCGACACCACCGGTTTCTCGCAACTCGTGGAGGCGATGCGCCTCACCGACAACAGCTGGAGCAAGCCGGCTCCGGTGGCCGACGAACTCTCCGAAGATGGCGACGCCATTTACCCCTTCATGATGTCTGACGGCGTCACCCTCTACTATGCCTCCAACGGCAAGGAGTCGATCGGAGGGTACGACCTGATGGTCGCCACCCGCGACGCCGCCGACGGCTCTTTCCTCCAGCCCCAGAATCTCGGATTCCCCTACAATTCCCCCTACGACGACTATATGCTCGCGATCGATGAGCTCAACAACGTAGGCTGGTGGGCCACCGACCGCAACCAACTCGACGACGAACTGACCGTCTACGTCTTCATCCCCAACGACCTGCGCCGCAACTACACCGAGGAGGATCTCGAAAAGGAGGAGGATGAGGAGGGTGAATCCCGGCCACTGTCGATGACCGATTTCGCCCGCATATCCGACTATGTCGCCACTCAGGATCCCGATGCCGACTATGACCAACTTCTCGCCGAGATCCGCAGCATCAAACCCGGCCGCCACGAGGCTAAGGCGGAGTTCCATCTCCCCCTCCCGGGCGGAAAAATTTACACCCACTTCTCCGATTTCAGAAGTCAGACCGCAAGCCAGCTCATGAAAAGATATCTGGCCGAAAAGATGCTTCTCGAAGATAAGGAGACCCGTCTTTCGACCATGCGCCGCGAATATGCCGACTCGCGTTCGGCTTCGCTCGGACAATCCATCCGCACCCTCGAGCAGGAACTGGAGCAACAGCGTCTGAAGCTCCGCAAGCTCCTGAGCGACGTCTACCGCTCCGAACAGAATTAACCCTACCCCGGAATCACGACCTTATTCCGGAATCAACCTGACACCATGATCTCTTTCACCATCGCCTTGGCCGTGCTCATCATCGGCTATTTCACCTACGGAAAATTCGTGTCGCGCGTTTTCGGACAGGATCCCGCGCGCCAGACACCCGTTCACCGTCTCGCCGACGGCGTGGACTATGTGGCTCTCCCCACATGGAAAATCTTCCTCATCCAGTTTCTGAACATCGCCGGACTCGGCCCGATCTTCGGCGCAATCATGGGCGTGATGTTCGGCCCGGCGGCTTTCCTCTGGATCGTGTTCGGCACCATCTTCGCCGGGGCCGTCCACGACTATCTCTCAGGAATGCTGTCGCTCCGCCGCGACGGCGCGTCGCTCCCCGAACTCGTGGGCCAAGAGCTCGGCGGAGGCATCAAACGCCTGATGCGAGTCTTCGCCCTCCTGCTCATGATTCTGGTCGGCGCCGTCTTCGTCTATAACCCCGCCGACCTGCTGGCAATGCTCACTCCCGACAGTCTCGACAAGATGTTCTGGATCGTGGTGATCTTCGCCTATTATATGCTCGCGACCCTGCTGCCGATCGACAAACTGATCGGAAAGCTCTACCCCCTTTTCGGAATAGCCCTTCTCTTCATGGCTGTCGGGATCATGGCGATGCTATATGTCCACGCCGACTCGATGCCGGAGATGTGGGAGAACTTCAGCAACCAGACCGCCGACCCGGAGGCGACGCCGATTTTCCCGATGATGTTCGTCTCTATCGCCTGCGGTGCGATTTCGGGCTTCCACGCAACCCAGTCGCCGATGATGGCCCGCTGCCTCAAGAGCGAGAAACATGGCCGGCCTGTCTTCTATGGAGCTATGGTCACCGAGGGGATCGTGGCGCTGATCTGGGCTGCCGCAGCCGTGGCCTTCACCGGTGGATATCACCAGCTGCAGGAGTATATGGGCGACGGAAGTCCGGCTCTGCTCGTCAATAATATCTCCACAGGCTGGCTCGGTTCTTTCGGCGGCGTCCTCGCCATTCTCGGAGTGATCGCCGCGCCGATCACTTCCGGCGACACCGCTCTCCGTTCGGCCCGACTCATCGCCGCCGATTTCATGGGTATGAGCCAGAAAAAGATAGCACGCCGCCTGATGGTCTCCGTGCCGATTTTCGCTCTCTGCTTCCTCATCATGCTGATGCCCTACGACGCGCTCTGGCGTTACTTCGCCTGGTGCAACCAGGTGCTCGCTGTCTTCACCCTCTGGACACTGACTGTCTGGCTGGCCAAACGCCGAAAGCTGTATGTCATCACCTTGATTCCCGCAATGTTCATGACCGCCGTGACGGTGACATATATCTTCTTCGCTCCCGAAGGTTTCAGCGCCCTGACAAAGTCTTTATGCGGCGTGGAAATCGGCTACGGCATTTCGCTCGCCATCGGTCTCACGGCAACTCTGGTCTGCACGCTGCTCTTCACCCGATTCCTGAAATCCGAAAGCTGCAGTCCCCTCCTTGCAGCCGAAGAATAGCAATTTTCGATATAATCAATTTCCCTTAATGACAAGCAACCAACTGACCGAGCTCATCGGCCGATGCGCCGACGACGCCTACAATCTACATTCCCATACACAATTCTGCGACGGCCATGCCCCGATGGAGGCTATGGCCGCCGCAGCCCGTAAGGATGGCTTCAATATCTGGGGATTTTCTCCCCATTCCCCCATCTGCATCGAGTCGCCCTGCAACATGAGCCGCGACGACGTGCCGACATATCTCGCCGAGGCTGATCGTCTCCGCGACATCTACGACGAGGAAATGACCGTGCTGACCTCTATGGAGATCGACGGTCTCGGCCGCGAATTCGGACCCCACATAGATTATTTCCAGAATCTTCCTCTTGATTACAGAATCGGCTCGGTCCATTTCGTGCCTAATCAGGATGGCGTTTTTCTCGATTGCGACGGACGCTTCGAACGATTCGCCGGCTATCTCAAGGATGGTTTCCGGGGGGATCTCCGCTATGTTGTGGAGAAATATTTTGAGAATGTGCTCGTCATGCTGGAACTCGGCGGTTTCGAGCTCCTCGCCCATTTCGACAAGATTGCGGGCAACGCTGCCCTCGCCGATCCCACGCTCGATGATCAGCACTGGTATGAGGCGCTCGTAGACGATGTGATTTCACACGCCCGCGACGCCGGAGTGATCGTTGAGGTCAACACCAAGGCTCTGCTCGATAAGAAGCGCATCTTTCCCGCCGCGCGGTGGCTGCCGAAGCTGATCGAGGCCAAGGTGCCGATAGCGGTCAATTCCGACGCCCATTATCCCGAGAAGGTCAACCTCGGCCGCGAAGAGACGCTCCGACTCCTGAAAAATGCTTAGGGCTGGTTGGGTTCGCCGCGTCCGTCGAGAAGTGCAAAAAGCTGCTCGGAGGCCGTGGCGGTCTTCACTTTCTCAATCACGTCGGTGACTGTGCCATCGTGGTCGCAGACGTAGGTGGTGCGCACCACGCCCCAATATTCCCGGCCGGCCATCTTTTTCTTCTGCCATACGTCGGCAAGATGGATCAGCCGCAGGTCGGTGTCGGCTATCAGCGGGAAGGGCAGCTCCTGCTTTGCGGCAAACTTCTGATGGCTCGCTTCGGAGTCTTTGCTCACCCCGATCACCTGATATCCCATCGAAAGGAATGTCTCGTAGTTGTCGCGGAAGGACTTCGCCTCGAGAGTGCAACCCGGGGTGTTGTCTTTCGGATAGAAATATATTATGAACTTCTTGCCGGGGAAGTCGGAAAGCTTCACCTCTTTTCCCTCGGCGTCGACCCCGAGAAGGTCGGGGAATTTGTCTCCTATTGTCATCATCAATAGTTCGTTAAAAAAATATTCATAGGCTAAGCGGCATCCACCGCCAAGCCAA
>CAJMNI010000048.1 GCA_905214735.1 uncultured bacterium
GCTGCCTGAGCGACTTTAGCTGACCTCCGGCACCGCCATTAACTGAATATCCCTAGTTTAGAGTTTAAAGTTTAGAGTTTAGAGTTTAGAGTTTAAAGTTTAGAGTTTAAAGTTTAAAGTTTAGAGTTTAGAGCTTATGGTAATCAGACATTCATGTCTGATCCCCTAAAGCCTAAACTAAAGCCCCTTCTCAGCGTCAAGAATCTTCCTGTAATCGACCGGAATCACTTTCAGGAACTGCTTCACATATTCGTCCCAGTTGTCGAGCATCCGGGCGGCCAATGGCGAGCGCGTATGCTTGTAATGGCTCGAGATGAGCCGGTGAAGCTCGCGGTTGTCGGCGCTATCCTCGATGAGCATCAGCTCCACCAATTCCATATTGCAGAAATAGTCGAAATCCCCTTTAGGATCCCACACGTAAGCGATGCCGCCGCTCATTCCGGCGGCGAAGTTGCGGCCCGTCGGACCGAGCACCACCGTGCGGCCGCCGGTCATATACTCGCAGCAATGGTCGCCGACACCCTCCACCACAGCCGTAGCGCCCGAATTGCGCACGCAGAAGCGTTCGCCGACGCGGCCGTTGATGTAGATCTCGCCGCCCGTAGCTCCGTAAAGGAGCGTGTTGCCCGCGATGATATTCTTCTCCGGCTCGAATTTCGACCCGGCCGGGGGCACGATCACGATTCTGCCTCCCGAGAGCCCTTTGCCGACATAGTCGTTGGCGTCTCCCTCGAGGCGGAAGGTAATCCCATTGATAAGGAACGCTCCGAAGCTCTGTCCGGCCGATCCCTTGAAAAGGCAGCGGATGGTGTCGTCGGGCATCACGCGGCGGCCGAGGGCCTTGCAGACGCGGCCGGAGAGCATGGCTCCCGTGGCGCGGTCGGTGTTGCAGATGGCGAACTCCATCTCCACCGGCATGCCCGACTGGATTGCCGGGAAAGCCCGCTGGATGATCTCGCGGTCGAGCACCTCGCCCACGATATGGGAGGCCGGATCGGCGCCGTTGACGGCATTCTCATCAGCCTCGGCGGGCACATGGAGGATGCGGCTGAGGTCGAGTCCGAGAGCCACGCGACGGCGCATCTCCTCGTTGACAGCGAGCATGTCGGCGCGCCCGATCACGTCGTCGAGCCGGCGCACGCCCAAAGCCGCCATCCGCTCCCGCAGGTCGCGGGCCAGGAAGCGGAAATAGTTCACGAGATATTCAGGCTTGCCGCGGAACCGCTTGCGGAGCTGCTCGTCTTGCGTGGCCACGCCTACGGGGCAAGTGTTGCGGTGGCAGTCGCGCTTCATCACGCAGCCGAGCACTATCATCGCGCTCGTGGCGAAGCCGAACTCGTCGGCGCCGAGCATGGCGGTCACCAGCACGTCGCGCGCAGTCTTGAGCTGCCCGTCGGCCTGAAGCTTCACCGGGCCGCGCAGATTGTTCATCACCAGCGTCTGCTGCGTCTCCGACAGTCCGATCTCAACCGGGGTGCCGGCATAATGCACGGAACTCGTGGGGGATGCCCCCGTTCCGCCGTCGGCGCCGCTGATGGTGATCAGGTCGGCCTTCGCCTTCGCGACTCCGGCGGCGATTGTCCCCACGCCGCTCTCCGACACGAGTTTGACGCTGATTTTGGCGTCGGGATTGACATTGCGCAGGTCGAAGATGAGCTGCGCGAGGTCTTCGATGGAGTAGATGTCGTGGTGGGGCGGCGGCGAGATGAGCGTCAGCCCCGGGATGGAATGGCGCGTGCGGGCGATCACCTCGTCGACCTTGAAGCCGGGAAGCTGGCCTCCCTCGCCGGGTTTCGCACCCTGCGCCACCTTGATCTGGATCTCGTCGGCGTTGACGAGATATTCCGTGGTGACTCCGAAGCGTCCTGAAGCCACCTGCTTGATCGCCGAGCGGGCCGAAGTGCCGTCGGGCCGGGGCGCGAACCGCTCGGGATCCTCGCCCCCTTCGCCGGTGTTGCTGCGGGCGCCGATCGAGTTCATCGCTATGGCGATCGCCTCGTGGGCCTCCCGGCTGATGGCTCCGAAGGAGATGGCTCCCGTCACGAAACGGCGCATTATCTCCTCCTCGCTCTCGACCTCTTCGATCGGCAGAGGCTCTCCGGCAGTCTTTATCTCGAAGAAATCGCGGAGGAAAATCGGCGTCTCCCGGTTTTCGGCGATCTCTGTAAATTCTTTGAAACGCTCATAGTCGTTAAGCTTGGTGGCGAGCTGGAGCGTGGCGACGGTCTTCGGGTTCCAGGCGTGTACCTCGCCGTTTTTCTTCCAATTGTAATGGCCGATGAAGGGAAGGTCGCTCTCGGTGTCGAAGGTGCCGTCGAAAGCGGTGCTGTGGGCTTCGAGCACCTCGCGGGCCAGATCCTTCAGGCTGCGGCCGCCGACTGTGGTGACCGTGCTGCCGAAATATTTGGCGCATACCTCCTCGCTGAGCCCCATCGCCTCGAAAAGTCCGGCTCCCTTGTAGGAGGTGAGGGTCGAGATTCCCATCTTCGACATCACCTTGAGCAGCCCGGCGTCGACGGCCTTGATGAAATGGGCCGAGGCGGTGTGGAAGTTAAGCTGCACCTCCTTGCGCTCCACCATCTCATTGATCACGGCGAAGGCCAGATAAGGATTGATGGCCGAAGCGCCGTAGCCCACGAGCAGGGCGAAATGCATCGTCTCGCGGGCGTCGGCCGTCTCGATCACGAGCGCCGTCTGCATGCGCTTCTTCACCCGGATCAGATGATGATGCACGGCCGAAGTGGCCAGCAGCGAGGGGATCGGGGCGTGAAGGGCGTCGACTCCGCGGTCGGAAAGGATCACATAGTTGCAACCCTCCTCCACCGCCTTCTCGGCGTCGAGGCAGAGCCTTTCGATTCCCTTTTCCATACCGTCGGGACCCTCCTCGACAGGGAAGGTCATGTCGAGCTTGCGGGTCACGAAGCCTTTATAGCGAAGGTTGCAGAGCAGGTCGAGCTCGCGGTTGGTGATGATCGGGCGCTTGAGGAGCACCATCTTGCAGAGACTCGGCGAAAGCTCGGTGAGCGAGAGCCCCACGGCCCCGATATAGGAGTCGAGGCTCATCACGAGCTGTTCGCGGAGCGGGTCGATCGGAGGGTTGGTGACCTGCGCGAAATGCTGGCGGAAGTAATTGTAAAGGGGCTGGGGAGCGTCGGAGAAGAGAGCCGGGGGAGTGTCCTTGCCCATGGAGCTCACCGGCTCCTTGGAATTGACCACCATCGGCTTCATCACCTTCTCCAGGTCGTCCTGAGTGTAGAAATATGCGTGTAGCAGGCGGCGGAAGTTGTCTACCGTGTGCACCACCTTGCGGCCCGAGCTGATGTTGTCGAGGATTATGCGGTTGCGCGAGAGCCAGTCGCGGTAGGGGGCGCGCGAGGCGAGCATCTCCTTGATCTCGTCGTCGCGGTAGATCTTACCCTCCTCCATGTCGACCATCATCATCTTTCCGGGCTGCAGGCGACCCTTCTCCTTGATTTCGGAGGGGGAGAAGGGGAGGGTGCCGGTTTCGGAGGCGAGCACCATGGTGTCGTTGTCGGTGATCAGATATCGGGCGGGGCGCAGGCCGTTGCGGTCGAGCATGCCGCCTGCATAGCGGCCGTCGCTGAAGAGGAGGGCGGCGGGGCCGTCCCATGCCTCCATGGCGATGGAATGATATTCATAAAATGCCTTCAGGGCGGAGGAGATGGGGTTCTTGTCGTTGAACGATTCCGGCACGAGCATCGCCAGGGCGTGGGGAAGCGACATGCCGGCCATCACGAAATATTCGAGCACGTTGTCGAGGCTCGCGGAGTCGCTCATGGCGGGCTGCACTATCGGGGTGAGGTCGCGGCCGAGGAAAGCGGGGGAGGAGAGGAGCGACTCGCGGGCCGTCATCCAGAGACGGTTACCCTGAATGGTGTTGATCTCGCCGTTGTGGCCGAGCATGCGGAATGGCTGGGCGAGCCCCCAGGTGGGGAAAGTGTTGGTGGAGAAGCGGGAGTGGACGAGCGCCATGGCCGTAGTGAATCGCGGATTCATCAGGTCGGGGAAGTAATAGCGGAGCTGGAGGCTCGAGAGCATTCCCTTGTAGACGATGGTTTTCGACGAGAGCGACACGCAGTAGAATTCCTCCTTTCCGGGAATCTGCGAGGCGGCGATCTTCTTCTCCATCGCTTTTCGCATGAGGTAAAGCCTGATCTCGATCGGGTCGGCCGTCTCTTCGTCGCTGACGAATATCTGCTTGATGGCCGGTTCGGCGGCGCGGGCCACTTCGCCGAGCCCTTCGCTGTTGGTCGGCACGTCGCGCACGGCCATGAGCTTCATGCCGAGCGAGAGGGCTTCGCGCTCCATCACGTCGAACATCATCTCCTGGGCCTCGGCGTCTTTGGGGAGAAAGACGAGACCGGTGCCGTAGCGTCCTTTCTCGGGCACGGGCACTCCCTGCAGCAGGATGAATTCATGGGGCACCTGCACCATTATTCCGGCGCCGTCGCCCGTTTTCGGGTCGGCTCCCTCGGCGCCGCGGTGCACGAGATGCTCGAGCACCTGGAGCCCCTGCTCCACGAGCCTGTGGCTCTTGATGCCGTTGATGTTTACGAGCAGCCCTACGCCGCATGCGTCGTGTTCATGCCGCGGATCGTAAAGTCCCGGCCTTTTCGTTGAGTTCATATTCGTGATGTCAAAAATGCAAACAGCAGTTTTTTACCTGCGGAAACTATTAGGCTGCAAAATTAGCAATATGTTACCATATTTTCAAACTTTTTAACGTTTTATTCGCGTTATCGGGAGATAACAGCTCATTTTGCAGGTTTTTAAACGATTTCCCCGTCATAGCGACGCGACAATCGGCCACAAGACGGTCGCCGAAAATGTTAAAAAATTATGCTTTACAACATATTTTACACAACATTTCCGCTCTGCTTGTGTTTTAATGTTGATATGATTCGAAGTTAAACCGGAACTTGAAGCCCGGCTGGAAGAGCTCAGAGAAGCCTTCGGCAGAGAATCAGGTTCATAAAAAACGAAAGAATTATGAAGACACTTTTGAAGCGTATGTTCTACTCCTATTTCGAGCACTGCGCAGAATATTATGAAGTAAGCAAGTAAAGAAAAAAGCAAATAGCAAACCGGGCCGGAGTCGCGACGCGACTCCGGCCCCATTTTTTACGAGGGCGACTCGGCGGTGTCTTCGGCGTCGGGGCCGGAGGCTTTGCTCTCGGGCGTGAAGAGGTCGGGGAGGAAGATGACGTTGCTCTTGCTCTCCCCCTTGTTATTGTGGCGGGTGACGATGCCGGTGATGTAGACGGTGAAGATCGGGAACATCATCATTCCCAAAGCGGCGACCACCACGGCGAGCACGCGCCCCACCGACGTGACCGGCACGATGTTGCTGCCGACGGTGGTGACGTCCATCGCCGCCCACCAGAGGGCGTCGCGGTAATTGAGCACGTCGGGATTCACCTTGAATTCAAACAGATAGAACGTGAGCGAGGCGAAATAGACCGTCGAGAGCAGTATGATCAGGTAGGAGAAGAAGAGCCCGGTGGCCTTGCTATAGCTGAACCAGCCGACCACGATGGCCAGGATATATCCGCTGCGGATCAGGGGGATATAGCGGATCATGTAGGCCGCCTCGCGCGAGATATGCCAGTCGAAATAATAGATGATGGCCGAATAGGGGATGCTCACCAGAAAGAAGATGAAATGGCTGCGCAGATAGCGCCATTTCTCC
This sequence comes from uncultured bacterium, assembly GCA_905214735.1. GTDB lineage: Bacteria > Bacteroidota > Bacteroidia > Bacteroidales > Muribaculaceae > Lepagella. The sequence continues at coordinate 5,711 of CAJMNI010000048.1, forward strand.
TTCGAGAGGAAAAACTCGATGAAGAAGTCGGCCAGAAAGATCACGCAGATCCAGAACTGGCTGTGCTGAAACGACCGGTATTCGTAGAAGGGCTTGTTGCTGAACGTGTCGACCGAAATCGAATAGATAAGATAGACCGACACGGCGAGAATCACCAGGTGGAGAAAAAAATAGATCCCCTTGGTGCGGAAAAAATTCTTTAGCTTGCCGCGCCTTTGCTCCATTATGGAGCTTTGCTCCGCATGTTCTGTTGTCACGGGCGATTTCTGCCCGGCGGCTTTGTCGCTGGTTTCCATAATTTCGTAATCTTGATAAAATTAAAACGCGGCGCGAAGCCAATAGGTTTTCCCTCCGCGAAAGCAAGCGACGTAGTCGCGTCGACATGGATTGGCAGCGGTGGATTTGCAGAAGGAGAGGCCGATAAAGATTGAAGGAGGCTAATCTCTTCGACCGGCCTCCTTCCGAGTTAAAATTAGGTTGAATCAAATCGTCATATTCAATGTTACAGAATAAAACAATTTCCTTTTGAATCCATCTTCTATAAATCAGATGATATCCGCATTTTTACAATCAAAATTCTTTATCTAATCTATCCCGGCCGAGAGCCGGGTCAATTGGATTCATTCACAAACTAATGCAATTAACAACTATTTAAAGCACGAGATTCTCCGGTTCTTCCCATCGCCGTCCGGCTGTTGCATCATGGCCGGGCTGCGCATCTCTTCAGGGCCGGCCTCTGCCTTGGCCCGTGGAGCGGGGAAATCCCCGGATGAATTAGGAATGTCAATATTTTTTGCCTTTCACTTGCAAAAGTAAATAAAAAAAATTATAATCCAAACATTTTGCAAAATTTTTTGCAGAAAAGTTAAAAAAGTATTTGAAAGGGGGCTGAAGGTCCCTAAAAATTCCTTCAGAGGCGCCTCAATCTGCGGATTTTTCACTAATTTTGCATCGCATAACTTTCCAAAAGCCAATGACAGAAGATTTCGACATACGCAATCGCCGCTCGCGCCCCGAAGGTCCTGAAAGCGAGGTGGAGAAAGCCCTTCGTCCGCTGAGCTTCGACGACTTCACGGGTCAGGACAAGATCCTCGACAATCTGCGCATATTCGTGCAGGCGGCGAAGATGCGCGGCGAATCGCTCGACCATACGCTTCTCCACGGTCCTCCCGGCCTGGGAAAGACAACCCTCTCCAATATCATCGCCAATGAGCTCGGCGTCGGCTTCAAGACCACCTCGGGCCCGGTGCTCGACAAGCCCGGCGACCTGGCCGGCATCCTCATGAGCCTCGAGCAGAACGACGTGCTCTTCATCGACGAGATCCACCGCCTTCACCCCGTGGTGGAGGAGTATCTATATTCCGCCATGGAGGATTTCCGCATCGACATCCTGCTCGACAAAGGGCCCGGCGCCAAGAGCGTGCAGCTTACCCTCCCTCCTTTCACCCTCATCGGCGCCACCACCCGCAGCGGCTCGCTCACCCGCCCTCTGCGCGAGCGCTTCTCCATAAAGTTCCACTTCGAATATTACGACCATCAGCTGCTCATGCAGATCGTGAAGCGGTCGGCGTCGCTTCTCCGCATCGACATCGAGGAGAAGGCGGCCATGGAGATCGCCCTCCGTTCGCGCGGCACGCCCCGTGTGGCCAACGCCCTGCTCCGCCGCGTGCGCGATTTCGCCATGGTGAAGGGCTCCGGCAAGATCGACCTCGCAATCGCCCGCCATGCCCTCGAAGCACTCAACATCGACCGTTACGGCCTCGACGAGATTGACAACCGCATACTGCTCACCATCATCGACAAGTTCAAGGGTGGCCCGGTCGGCCTCTCAACCATCGGCACCGCCATCGGCGAGGAGGCCGGCACCATCGAGGAGGTCTACGAACCCTTCCTCATCAAGGAGGGCTTCATGAAGCGCACTCCCCGGGGCCGCGAAGTGACCGAGCTCGCCTACCGCCACCTCGGCCGCGCCGGAAACCCCGACGCCCTCGGCCGCCCATCCCTCTTCGACGGCCTCGACGATTAAGTCCCCATGTCATAAGACGCTGTGTCATAAGACGCTGTGTTATAAAAACAACCAAATCATGCCCGGCATAAAATCCCTCGCCAAGGAGACCGCCGTCTACGGCCTCTCGAGCATCATCGGACGTTTCCTCAACTGGTGTCTCGTCCCCCTTTACACGTATATCTTCGCCGCCTCGCAATATGGCATCGTGAGCTATCTCTACAGCTTCACGGCCGTGGCGCTCGTGATCCTCACCTACGGCATGGAGACCGGCTTCTTCCGCTTCGCCAACAAGGAGAGCGACCCGGAGCGCGTCTACACCACGGCGCTCGTGTCGGTCGGCTCGACGTCGCTGCTCTTCATCGCGCTGATCACCATCTTCCTGCAACCCCTCTCCGGCGCCATGCTCCTCTCCGGCCACGGCTCCTACATCTGGATGCTCGGCGTTACAGTGGCTCTCGACGCCTTCTCCTGCATCCCCTTCGCCTATCTCCGCTATCGCAAGAAGGCCTACCGCTTCGCCGGCCTCAAGCTTCTGAACGTCGGCCTCAACATAGCGCTCAACCTCTTCTTCCTCCTCCTCTGCCCGGCGATCGAGAAGAGCTGCCCGGGGGCGATCGACTGGTTTTACCTCCCCTTCGGCGGCGAGGCGTTCGGAATCGGCTGGATATTCTTCGCCAACCTGCTGACCACCGTCATCCTGCTGCTCTGCCTTATCCCCGAGCTCACCGGCCGCCGCTGGCGCTGCTCGGCCCCGCTCCTCAGCCGGATGCTCTCCTACAGCTGGCCGCTGCTCGTGCTCGGAGTGGCCGGCATCCTCTCCCAGAACATGGGGCAGATCATGATCCCCTATCTTTTCGAGGGGCATCCCCACGAGGCGCAGTCGATGGTCGGTCTCTACAGCGCCAACATGAAGATCGCCATCGTCATGGTGATGTTCACCCAGGCCTTCCGTTATGCCTACGAGCCCTTCATCTTCGCCCAGGCCCGCGAGGCAGGAGAAGACAAGAAACGCGCCTATTGCGACGCCATGAAATATTTCGTGGTGTTCGGCTTCCTGATCTTCTTAGGGGTGATGTATTACCTCCCCGTGCTCAAGCACTTCGTGGCGCCGGCCTACTGGGCCGGACTGCGCGTCGTGCCGATCATGATGCTCGCCGAACTCTGTTTCGGCGTCTTCTTCAACCTCTCCCTCTGGTATAAGCTCACCGACCGCACCCGCTGGGGAATGTATCTCTCGCTGATATGCTTCGCGCTGATGTTCATCTTCAACCTCTGGTTTGTGCCGGCCATCGGCATTCCCGACGGCTATCTCGGCGCGGCGTGGGCGGCGCTGGCAAGCTATTTCGCGGTGATGCTGATCTCCTATTTCGTCGGCCGCCACTATTACCCGCTTCCCTACGAACTGGGACGCATGGGACTCTACGCCCTGCTGGCCGGAGTGCTCTGGGTGGCCGGGTCGGCCCTGGCCCTTCCCGGCCTCGGCTTCTCCGCATGGTTTATCTACACGGCGCGCACGCTGCTCCTGCTGCTCTATATCGTCTGCGTGATCCGCACGGAGCGCCTCCCGCTCCCCGGCCGGCTGGCACGCATCCTAAAACAGCGCTAAGGAGCTGCTAACTAAAACTATGCTGAAGAAATGCATGATCCCCGGCGTCATGGAAGCCGGATGCGATGAAGCCGGACGCGGATGTCTCTGCGGCCCGGTGAGCTGCGCGGCTGTGATCCTCCCCGACGGCTTCGAACTGCCGGGGCTCAACGACTCCAAGCAGCTGTCGGCCGCGCGCCGCGAGGAATTCCGGCAGGTGATAGAGAGCGAAGCCCTGGCATGGGCCGTAGAGATGGTCGGCCCCGAAGAGATCGACCGCATCAACATCCTGCAGGCCTCGATCACCGGGATGCAGCGCGCCCTCGACCGGCTCGCCGTCCGCCCGGCGCACATCATAGTCGACGGCAACCGGTTCCGGCCCTACCTCGACCCGGTGACGCGGATGGACATCAGCGCCCACACCGTAGTGAAAGGCGACGCCACCTACATGAGCATCGCCGCCGCCTCCATCTTGGCCAAGACCCACCGCGACGAGCTCATGCTCCGGCTCGCCGCTCAATATCCCGGCTACGGCTGGGAGCGCAACATGGGCTACCCCACCAAAGAGCACCGCGAGGCGATCCTCCGCCTCGGCCCGACCCCCCACCACCGCCGCTCCTTCAAACTATAACCCGCAAACAATAAAGGCTTACCGCCCGCGCGGGCAGCAAGCCAAATCTTATGGCCCGCAGGGCCTGTCAGTTGTCGCGGGCGATGATGAATTCGAGGATGTCGAGGAAGCTGCGCTTCTGCTCGGTGTCGGGGAAGGGAGCGAGCTCTTCCTGAGCTTCGCGCTGCATGGCGCGCATCCTCGCGTAGGCGTAGTCGATGCCGCCGTGGACCTTGGCAAATTCCACCGCACGGGAGATCTCTTCGCCCGAGAGGTCGCCGCGCGCTATCATTTCTTTCATCGCGGCGGCTTCTTCCGCAGGAGCCACCGCCAGGGCGTGGAGAAGCGGCAAGGTCACTTTCCCTTCGCGAAGGTCGTTGCCCGTGGGCTTGCCGATCTTCGGATCGTCGTAATAGTCGAATATGTCGTCTTTTATCTGGAAACAGAGGCCGAGCAGATAGCCGAAGCGCATCATGCGCTCCACGTCGGCCGGCCCGGCGCCGGCCATCTCGGCCCCCATCTTCACGCAATTGGTGAAGAGCGACGCTGTCTTCTGGCCGATCATCGCCAGATAGCTCTCTTCGTCGAAATGGTGCTCGCGCGCGTTGCAGATCTGGTCGACTTCGCCGAGGCTCAGCTCTTTGCCGAGGTCGGAAAGCGCCTTCACCACCGAGACGCTGCCCGTGAGGATGCCGGCGGCCAGCGCGTTGGAGACGAAGAAGTCGCCCATGAGCACTGCGAAATGGTTACCCATCCGGGCGTTGACCGTTGGCCGCCCGCGGCGCAGGTCGGTCTCGTCGACCACGTCGTCGTGGATTAGCGAGGCGTTGTGGAGCATCTCCAGGGCGGCTCCGGCATGGAGCACCTCGTCGTTTACCTCGCCAAACATTTTCGCGCTCAGTATCACGAGGATCGGACGGATCTGCTTCCCTTTCACTTCAAGATAGCGGCTCACCACATCGTTCATCATGCGGTTGTCGGTATGGAGCGTCCGGATGATGATCCGGTTCATCTCCTCGAGTTCGGGACGAAGCCTGCTGAGTATGAAGTCGAAATTTTGCGCCATTAAAGCAAAAATTAGATCTTAGAGCTTAGAGCGGAGAGCGGAGGGAGGGGAGATTCCAAGCCACAAAATTAATATAAATCCCCGAAACGCGCAAATTCCCAATTATTTTATATCTTTGCAAGCGGATAGGCCCGGGTCGCGTTAGCTGGGTTGGGTGCGCCGCCTGAAAGGCGGTGTGGCGAGACCGTGCGCCTGACCAGCTATTCCGACACCTCTGATAATTCTGATAATTCCGATTATCCGATCCCTCCGATTAATCGCCTAAATGCCTAAAACCTACAGCCTAAATAAATTCTGGCATCCCGCCGGCGACCTGCTTCCCCGGCGGGCGCAGACCGTCGTCACCCTCCTCATTCTCCTCTTCTTCCTCTACAAGACGGGGGCGATTTTCAAGCCTTTCCTTTTTCCCGACGTCAACGGCTACGGATATACGGAGATGCTGATCGACTATGGCGGGGGATTCGTGCGCCGAGGATTGCTGGGCGATCTGATCCACCGGCTCTCCGCCGCGGCGGGCATTTCGCCGCTCCATATCATCCGCACGCTCTGCATGGCAGCGTTCGTGGCTGTGGCGGCTTTCTTTTTCAGCCGTTTCCGCCGCCTCGGACTCAACTGGTGGCTGCTCGCATCGCCGCTACTCTTCGGCTCGCTCACCGAGATCATCCGCAAAGACTTCATGCTCTTCGCCCTGCTGATCGCCGTCTATATGCTGCTGCGCGCACCGCGTCCCTCGCCCCGCAGCATCCTCGGCGCCATACTCCTCCTCTCGCTCGGCATCTTCCTCCACGAAGCCTTCCTCTTCTGGGGCACGCCCGTGGCCATGCTCCTGCTCCTCTCCAGGAAAGAGACGCGCATCTGGGGCGTCGGCGGCACGCTGCTGCTCGTGGGCCTCTTCGCGCTCATGTCGGCTTTCCGCGGCACCGGCGAGCAGGTCGACGCCATCATCGCCGGCTGGCAGCCCCTCCCCGGCATGGAGGGGATGGAATACCGCCCGCTCAACGCAATCGGCGCACTCGGCTGGGAGACCCGCCAGACCTTCCTCAACCACCTCCACAACAACTTCAGCAACGGCTACTCCCCCTGGCTCATCGTCCCCGTGAGGCTCCTGATGATGCTTCTGATCTACTACCTCCTCAGCAACTTCCTCTTCACCTTCAGGAAAACCAACTGCGACGCGTCCGACTCGGAGAAAACTTCCTTCTCCGCGCTGCTGCTGTTCAGCCTCGTCTGCCTTCTGCCGATGTTCACCATCCTCAGCTGCGACTACGGACGGCTGTATCAATACGCCGCCGTCGCCACCGTCGGCGCCTACATCACGCTCGGAGGCCGGCGCTTTAGCGGCCTGTTTCCGCGGCCGCTGCTGGAGCGGGTAGCGCGGCTCAACGCCCGGCTCGCGAAGCTGGTAAAGCCCACGCCATGGCTCATGGTCGCCATGCTCTTCCTCGTAGCCGCCTCGCCGGTCTGCTTCGAACCGCTGATAGCCGCGAAGCAAAGCATCGTCGGCTCGCTGATCTACTACACCCATTACGCAGCAAAGCTGCTTTAAGGCGATAGCTCGTTCGGTGCTCCGCCTCCCGGCGCCCCGCCGTCCGTGATTTTGCCATCAGCAAATGATTTGCTAAATTTGCAGGGTCTAAGGAGTTTCCCATTAATAAAATTTTCGAAATCAATGCCGAAACGCGATTTTTCTGTTGACGTCTTAAAGTTCCTCGCCGCACTGCTCATCACCAACAGCCACATGGAAATCCTCTACGGAGAGTAATCCTTCATGGCCACAGGTGGCGCCATCGGTGACGCCTTGTTCTTCTTCTGCTCGGGCTATACGCTCTTCTTGGGCCGCAACGCCTCCTTCTTCAACTGGTATAAACGCCGCATCAACAGAATTTACCCCGTCGCTAAGTCATAAGTCAGAGTGATGATGTCAATACCGGTCAGCAGGCACCTGTGGGCCCAATGATTGTTCTCTCGCCAAGAGCGCAAAGCCGCAAAGCCGGCCTGACGCAGGCCTCTCAAGGGGCTCTCGGTCGTCGGCAGAAATTTGTATGTGCGTCGCAGCTTCAGCTGTGTGTCGAGGCTCCGCCGGCCCGTCACTGATCACTAATCACTGTTCACTAATCACTGTTCAAGGCCTGCCGCCTCAGATGTTGCGGGATTGGGAAATATGGATTAACTTTGTAGCGATCGGCTCGATTTTAACCGGATTATGCCTCGACTGTCGACCACGTTATGCATCGACCGTCGATCACGCTATGCATCAGCTTTTTTAATTTTTTATCATACTATAAATTAAGTTGTTATGAAGCAACATGTTAAGTTTTATTCGATTGGCGATTTGTCGCTCGGAATCAATTATCAGAACGCTAAAAACCTGCTCGATTCCATTAATTTCAATTCGCCTCTCTCTTCTTTCGACGAGGCGGCAAAACTGCTTAACGTTATTATCATTTTCTCGGAGTTGCGCGAGCATTTCTCTCACCCCGGCCCGAACGACAAGACAGCCTCGGACTTCGACCCCGATTTCGACCGCTATCTTCCGCTCGCCATGCGCTGCGCCGGTCCGATAGGACGGTTCATGAACACTCTCTCCGCCGATGCCCTCCCCGGTTTATACGCCGCCATGGATCGCGAGTATCAGGATGACTTCTGGAAACTGTTCGACAAATTCGGCCACCGCGAAATGCTTTCCGGCGCTTTCAAGCCGATCCTCGATGCCGAGTCTTATTTCTGCGGTGCGCTTCGCGACATCCTGGAATGCCCCAAAATAGTTAAAGATCATGATTCGCTGCTTGCCGACTTAATGACAACGCATCCGCAAACCATCGAACTGATCATCGAGCAACTCTACACCACTCCCTCGCCGCATCAGCGCGAAATGCATTTCCCGGCTGCACTAACCCCCGATAAGCGCAAGTTGATGGCCGAGCAATACGTCGACCTCCCCGGCGCGCGCGGCGACACTCTCCGGCTGCTCACCATCGCACGCGACGCCGACGGCTTTACCATAGAGCCGCTAACCAAACTCAAAGCAAAACGACGGCTGCAGGCGATGCAGGAGCAGTTGATGCAGAGCAAGAAAGCCGAAACGTTCGTCACGCAGTGCGAGGTCATGTTCAGCAAAGTGCGAATGCCTTTTCCGGTCGACGTGAAAATGGAAGACCTTAAAACCACATTCACCTTCGACGGCCCCTTTATCGCCGGGCTCGACAACGCCGCGCGCCTCAGCGCTATCCCCCGGCTCGTAGGCTGGCTCGACGGCCAGGATAGAATCACCCTCGTAAGTTCACCCGAAGGCAACACGATTGCCGACCTTTTGTCGAATTGCAAGGGCCCGAACATCTATCCCGTGAACGCAGGCTTCCGCTTTACTGAAATGTGCAGCATTGCCATTCTGGAATGCTTCGACTCCTTTTTTGCTCAGGAAGGCCTGCCGTCGGTCGACAGTATATGCATCGACTTCTACGACAATTACCTTCGCGACACCTTCGGCTATCGCGGGCTGCCGCTCAATCTCAGCGGCGAGAACGAACGGTGGGTGACCCGTTGCGGCACAATCAGCGCAACGATTGAGTCGGTGATGAAACAGTATAATATGTTCGTCGACCGTGGAGAAGTCGACGGCGAACTGCTCGCCCTGCAGAAACCGATAAAAATAAAAGATATAAAGAGTCGCCATGGCCGGCTCTTCACCCCCGAAGAACAGGATTACCTCTGTTACTATCTCAACCAGGAAAGCTGCACCAACGGCCTCAACCTGCGCAACAGCTATCAGCACGGCACGCCCCCGACCGCTACCGATCCGCAGCAAACCGAGCTGCTGCACCGTCAGAACTACCGACATCTGCAGCGCCTCCTGATTCTGATTCTCCAAAAAATAGCAGCCGACCTCAGCCGCCCCTGACGACTTTAGTAGTGAGTAGTGTGCACCGAGCGCTGACAATATCCGTTAACCCATATAAAAAGCTTCGTCCTCCGGGCGAAGCTTTTTATATCATAAGACAATTGCTAAATGTAATCAAACAACCTACAATTCCCTTTCGGCTTTACGGGTTTCTTCTGCAATAACTGCGTCCTCTATATCGGTATGCAGTTTATGCAGTTTACGGAAATTGTATATTTCGTAAATGAGCGATGTTGCAACCAGCGTAACACCTAAAAGGGTGATGTCAATTACAATACCATTTATATCATAGCGCAAACTATTTTCGTCCCAAATTAAAGCAACAGAAGATATAAGGGTAGATAGGCCAAAATCATAAAGCAGCAAATTGCGTGTATGGGAAATTGCATTGCGCAAGCCTCTACGAATTTTCTTGTTCAACACCTTTGAAAGGTTGAATGAAACCAAAAGGCTCATGCTGATAGAAAAGACAATACCCAGCACCGTAAAAAGTGTTTGCAGCACGGCTGCATTACCTTTTACGCCTGCAATAGCAAGTAGCACTGCTACCAATATTGCTATGGTTATGCGGATTATTGAGCTACTCATCCTGCTGTCTTACCTCATTTAAGAATAATTCCATTTCTTGTTTTAGCTGTTCCTCTACAATGCGGTTAGCAGCTATACATTCAACCGTTACCGGCTTTTTTATTTTAACGGCTTCGCCAGTGTAATTGTTGCCGTCTTTTGTACGGACTACAATGCCGCTGTCATTCGTTATGTTGGTGGCAATCGCCCCCATGACACGCTGAAATTCTTCTTGTGCCATTTCTCTTGGCTTGCCCTTTAGCTTTAGGAAAAGCCGAGCCTCTACTAACTGATTGGCGCGCAATTTGTCAAGATTAGCAGAATCGTGCCCCATAAGCATTTCAAGCACACTGTCGCTTATATTACTCAGCGTGGTTGACAAAGTCGAAGGTTCGTTTTCAGTAGGAGCTGCTGCTACCGTAGTACCACCGCCAACAAACTGAATGTCCTTGATTTGATTAAGGGGTACGCCATCGGGCAACTTTGTTAGCTCGGTTAATTGAAACAACCTTTCTCCTCTAACACCTTCCAATAGCCAGTTAATATACGTTTGCAAACGGCCAATATTTATGTTTCCGGCTAAATTTGTGACAAGATAATTGTTATTAAGGGCAAAATAGAAATGGTCTTTGTATTGGCTTTGTTCGGGGTTACCGGCGTTAACATCAGCCATTGTTATGGTTCGTTTGTTAAACATTTCCTCGCTTAACATACCCCCGCTATCAGCCGGGATTATGCGCAACATCATACCAAACATGTAGGCATTATTAGTTGCCCATACAAAATTTGCAAGCAAATCCCTGTCGGGATCTTCCGCGTTCAAAGGCATGCGGCGCTGTGCAGCCGTAGAGTTTTCGGTTAATACCTGTTGGAGAAGCCCCAATATGTGCGAATGTGCTTCGGTTAAATTGGGATTTTCTATTCTAAACGCCCTAAGGGTGAGTTTTTTGGAAGGAATGCTTGCCATGCAGTTTGTTCATTTGCTTATGCAAATTTACGGATTATTTTCCACTCCACCAACTCCGCAACCCTTAGCCGGATGTGTTATATAACATATTTCACAGACACTACAAAGTGATTCCCATGTTTTCTTGCAGTGATCGCACAGTGAATCCTCACTGCTAAATGGCCTAAGTAAGACAAGTCATCCACATCTCTTCGGAAGAGATTTGGAGGTTGGGGATTGGGTTGGAAATCAGGGATAAAAAAGAAAGTGCGGATGCTGTTTGCTCAACAGAATCCGCACTTCGGCAGCCATGCCGCGAATATTTTAGGCGATAATAGCGTCCATGAAAATACACTCCGTTACAGTCAATTGTTACAGTCCATAGTTAAGTCCATAGTTAAGGTTTTGGCAAATTGGAATAATTTAATTAAATTTGTAAATTAAACCTGTTGGATGAATTAAATTAAAGCGTATTTCACTTGACCGATTTTTCGATGA
>CAJMNI010000049.1 GCA_905214735.1 uncultured bacterium
GGCTTAGCGGTAGATGCCGCTTAGCCTATGAATAATTTTTTAACGAAGTATTGTACAAAAGGAGGAACAAAAAACTATCAGTAATCTAACAGACTCCGAAAAGAAGTAACGTATAAAGAAACGTTGTAAAAGAAAAAAGAGCAGATTATCCGGACGGGTTCATCCCCCGTCCGAATAATCCGCGCTGTCGTATAAACCCATATAGCCGACAGCGAAAAATAGAAACCGTGGTTTCCGAAACCGCGGTTTCTATTTTGAATGGGGTTGCGACTCCTGAGGTTGGGTGGGTATTATTTCACGTAGAGGAAGATGGGTTTGGATTCGCGGTTCATGCGGTCGAGGGCCGTCACTGCGTAGGTCACCCCTTTGTCGTCGCTGATCTTCACGCGCCGGTAGGGGGTGAGCGCCACGATGGTCTGCGGATCGTCGATCACCTGCTCCTCTCCCGGGAAAAACTCGTAGACCACGAATCTCACCGGATCTGTATCCATCGCCCGGAACCCCTGAGGCTCCGCTTTCCATTCGAGATACTCTCCCTCGGAATCCTTCACCAATTTAAGTTCCTTTACCGCCTTCGGTGCGACCGACTGATCGCCGTAGGCCGGCGGCAGTGCGATTGTCGACTGATATTTCATCGACAGCGAATCCGCCGCCCCCTTGTAGTTGCCGGTTACCCAATAGCCGTGCCACCAGATGTTGCCCTTCACGTTCGGAAGAAGTCGCGACAGCTTCACTTTAGTGTCGAGCTCGTTGCGGTCATGGTTGCCCGGATCGGCAGAGTCCATGGTGCGCTTCACATCCTGGCCGATATAGATGTCGACGCCGTTGGCATTGTCGTTCCACCACTGCGCCAGACTGCGGCTCGGAGCCGCCTGCGTGTCAAGACTCCAGTAAAGCTGCGGGGCAAGATAATCCACCCAACCCTTCTTGGCCCAGAGAATCACGTCGGCATAAAGGTCGTCGTAGTTCTGCAATCCCGAGCTGTTGCTGCCCCGGGGATCATTCCGCTTGTTGCGCCAGATGCCGAACGGCGACACGCCAAACCTCACCCAGGGCTTAGTCCGCTTGATAGTGGCATGAAGTTGCTCGATAAGCTTGTCGACATTCTGCCGGCGCCAGTCGCCGCGGTTCATCCCGTTGCCGAATTTCTTATAGCTCTCGTCGTCGGGAATAGCCTTCCCCGCCGCTGGGTAGGGGTAGAAATAATCGTCGATATGAATCGCGTCGACATCATAGCGGTCGAGGATATCCTTCACCACCTCGCAGATGAAATCGCGGTTCTCCTGATAAGCCGGATTGAAGAGAATCTGGCCGTTATAGCGGAAGAATCGCTCCGGATGCTTATTGCTTGCATGATCGGCTGGGAGCACCTCCTTCGCCGTCGAGGTGACGCGATAAGGGTTGAGCCATGCGTGAAACTCCATTCCCCTCTTGTGGGCCTCCTCGATGGCGTAGGCCATAGGGTCCCACATCGGATTGGGTGCCTTCCCGCGCTTGCCGGTGAGCCATGCGCTCCAGGGCTCCAGCTCCGACTGGTAGACGGCGTCGGCCGTTGGCCTCACCTGAAAGATCACGGCATTGTTGCCTGCATCCTTCAGTTTGTCGAGCTGTTCGCGGATATAAGCCTTCGCCTGCTCGGTGGTCTTGTTCTGCCACTGGCTCTGGCCGATCACATGAAGCCAGGCCCCGCGGAACTCACGTTTCGGGTTCTGTGCCGAAGCCTCCGGGGCGAGTCCGGAGAAAAATCCTGAGAAAAGCAGCGCGGCCGCTGCAAGGAATGGGAATATTCTTTTTTTCATTGAATGGTCTCGTTGTTTTTGGCAAGCGTGGAGAGCGGATCTTCGGTCCGGGAATCGCGTGCGGTGACTCCGATGCCGAAGAGGGCATAGTCGAAATAGGCCGGGTCGTCGGGGCGGAGTTCGCGCATGGCGTCGGTGACGATCTCCACGCTCTTGCGGTCGTTGCTGCGGCGCTCGAGGATGCCGAGGCTGCGGGCCGTGTTGCCGACATGCACGTCGAGGGGAATAAACAGTTTGGATTTCGGAATCGATTCCCACACCCCCATATCGACAATGCCGTCGTCGCGCACGAGCCATCTGAGCGCCATGTTGACGCGCTTGAGGGCGGTGGCTTTAAGATTCACCGGGAGGCATTGCGGGCAGTCGGCGCCGCCGTTTTCGGCGCGCATTATCTTCTCCATCTCCTCCACCAGACTCCATGCCGGAGCATCGCAGCCGGAAGCCACGCGCGAGCTGCAGAAGGCGTCGAGCGAACCGTAGTCGGCGTAGATGCGGCGCATTCCCCGCAGGAAATACTGGAAGTGCCGGCCGAAAAAGGTGCGGTGAAGATTCATCGCCGGGTCGAGGTCTTCATATCCCCGGTCGGTGACATAATCGTAAGGGCTCCAGTCCATCAGCGAGAACATCCGCTCCGCGTCGCGGCAAATCATGCGGCGGTTTCCCCAGGCGATTATCGCCGAGAGGAAAGCGGCGATCTCGATGTCTTGCAGTCGCTCGAAACGACGCGGAAACTGCACCGGGTCGTCGGCGATAAACTCCGGACGGTTGATGCGTTCGGCCTCTGTCTCGAGAAGGTTGGCTATCTCCTTGCTTATCATTTCTTCTTTATGATCATTTCTTATCGGCCGCTGCTGCGCGTTTGGCCCTGTCGGCGTTGGCTTTCGCGCGGATGAGATGCTCTGCCACGGCGGGACGCACGGTGCGGATCGTCGAGACGAACGCCGAGTCGTAGGCCGCCTTCTGCTTCGGTCCGGCCACGTCATATTTGCTGCCGGCGGCGCGGGCTTCGAGAAGCTGTCCCTGAAGCGCGAGAGTGTCCTCCCAGCGGGTGTTGATGAACTTGCGGGCCGCCTCCCTTCCGGCGGTGGCGGCCGCTTCTATCTGCTCGGCCGACTCCTGCTTGCCGCCGTCGCCGTCCGAGTGATTGCAAGAGGCGAGGGCAAGCATCGCCGCCCCCGCCATTATGATGTGTCGTAATTTCATTTCGGTTCTGATGAGTCACACCGCCGCCTGAAGTTCCGGGCAGCGGAAGAATTTTTTACTTGCCGTAAAGCTCGTTCCACCATTTCGGATCGTCCAGGAGCCACTTGGCAAACCATGCCATGATGGTGTTCTGCCAGAGCTGGCGCGCCTCGTAGCCGGCGATCACGTGGTTTTCATTCTCCACAGTGATGAACTCCACCTCGCGGCCCAGGATCTTGAGGGCGTTGAAGAGCTGGATGCTTTCGCCGATGGGCACGTTGGTGTCGACCGTGCCGTGGAGAAGCAGCAGCGGGGTGTGGATCTTGTCGGCGTTGAAAAGCGAGCCCTGCTTGGTGAAGAGGTCGGGATCAGTCCAGGGATAGCTGCGGGCTGCGGCCACGGAGTTGTAGGAATAGCCCCAGTAGCCTTCGCCCCAGTAGCTCGTCACGTTGGAGATGCCGGCATGGGAGACGGCTGCCGCGAAGATGTCGGTCTGAGTCTGGAGATACTGCGTCATGAAGCCGCCGTAGCTTGCGCCGATACATCCGATCTTCTTGCGGTCGACATAGGGATGGGCGTCGCAGAATTTCTTGGTGCCTTCGATAATCTCGGACGCGGTGCGCTTGCCCCAGGCGTTGACATGGCGCGCGGAGAATTCCTGACCGTAGCCCGTGGTGCCCGAGGGGTTGATCAGATAGACCACGTAGTCGCGCGAGGCGAACACCTGCGGCGAATAAAGATGATAGAACGTGGCGTTGGTCGGCGACGTGCCGCCGTAATAATATACTATCAGAGGATATTTCTTCGAAGCGTCGAAGTCGGGGGGCAGGCACATGAAGCCGTCGATTGTCTTGCCGTCGGACGCCTTGAAAGTCCAGGGCTCCATCTTTCCGAATTCAACTCCGTCGGTGATCTTCGTTAGCGGGGTGCTCACGGCGGTGTTCTTGCCGTTCTTGAGATTGAGCAGCCAAGCCTCGCCGTCGCGGGTGAAATCGCCGCCGGCGTATGCAATGCAGTTGCTCTCGTAGTCACCCATCGAGAAGGAACGCACATAGGGCACGGCCGTCTTCAGTTCGGTATATTTCCCGCTCGCCGGATCGAGCGAATAGAGTTTCTTATAGAAGCCGGCTTCGGCAGTGAGATAGATCTTCCCGTCGGCGGGATTCCACATCATCTGCTCGATCGAAGGATCGAAATCTTTCGACATGGCGCGGACTTTTCCGGTGGCGATGTCATAGATGAATGCCTGATGGTCGAAGTCGTTGCCGATCGGTTCGGGAGCGTAGTTGGCGCCGATCTTGTCGAAGGCGTCGGGGCCTCCGATGATGAGGAGCTGCTTGCCGTCGGGGGAATATTTGGCTTCACCGGCGAGGAAGGGGGTGTTGGAGAGTATGGTGTCCTGCTTCAGGGTGTTCATGTCCATCTCGATCAGGCTCATGAAATAGAAGGGGAACCGGTCGGGCTGCTGGCGGTTGGTGTAATATAGCATTTTGCCGCCGTCGCGGGTGAAGTCGCAGATTCCGGTGGTGGCGCCGCCGTAGGTGATCGGCTGGGTCACGCGGTTCTCGATGTCGTAGCGCGCGATATATGAGCGGTCGCGGTCGCCGGGGATGCGGTCGTCGGGAGTGCGGTAGCGTTTCATCTTACCGGTCTCTTTGGCTCCCTCCACCTCCTCATAATAGAAGAGATATTTGCCGTCGGGGGAGAATGTCACCGAATTGTCGGGGATCGAAGTGGCGATCACTCTGGAGCGCATCGATGGAATCTCGGTGAGCACGATGTCATAGCTGTCGCCATGTTTTTTAGCATAATAGAGTTGCGAGCCTTTCGGCATCCAGTCGGCGGAGGTGCTGATGTCGGCGGAGAGCACGCGGCCCGTAGCCGTCTCGGTGAGCATGGCGCGATATTCGGTCTCATCCTCGCCGATTGTCTCGCGGCTTCTTGTGATGAGATATTTCCCGTCGGGGGAAAGGGAGACGGAATAGACACGTTCGCCGACGAGGGCGGTGAGTGCGCTGACGCGGCTCTTCATTTCGGGAGCGGCCTTTACGGTCACATCCTTGAAGTCGTCGTCGGGCACGAACTCGAGCTTGAAGTCGGGAGCGCTCTTGTCATCGGGCATTCCGAGGATGTCGACCGTGATGTCGTAGACCTGTTCGGGGAGGAGTTCGATCGCCCCTTCAGCGTCGGAGGGAAGGGAATCGGCGGCGGCCTTGGTCACCATGGTTTTCCCGTTGACCTTGACTGATGCGCGGGCCGTGGAGTTGATCACGAGCTTACCTTTGGCGAAGCGGTCGGCGCGCAGGCGCGTGTCGAAAGTGTGGAGCTCGGGAGAGAGCTTGCTGCCGACCAGCACGAGGCGTCCGGCCGTGTCGGTGGTCATCGTGGTCCAACCGGTCACGGCGGGATCGTAGGGCATCCATTTGCGGGAGCTCAGGAATTTGTCGGCGCTGAAGGGATTCTCCTTCTCCACGGAGTCGGGCACGGCCGGAATATGGAGCTTGGTCACCGGCGCGGCCTTGTATTGGTTGAAGGTGAATGCTCCGGCGGCGATTGAGCCCGCGAGCATGGCTCCTCCGATGAGGAGCGGAAGTGTGTTGGTCGGTTTCATGGCTTTTTCAAATCTTAATCATTGGGTTTCTCGAATGCCACTATCTCCTTGAATTTCACTCGGTAGATGAGGTTGGAGTAGGGCTTTATCCTGCCGTTGTAGTTTTCACCGTAGGCGGAGTTGTAGGGGATCACCATCGTCACGGAGTCGCCCACATGCATTGAGAGAAGGGCGGCGCACATGCCGATGATGTTGGTGTTGACCTTGCTCTGGTAGATGCTGTCTTCGGCGTTATAGGAGTTGCCGAGATCTGTTCCCTCGATGTCTTCCAGCTCATATTTGATGTTGACGGTGGAGGTGGAGAGGGGGGTGAGGCTGTTTTGGGTGAGAGAGCGGTCGTTGTGCCATTTGATGAAGACGGAGTTGTCGGGAGCCCATTCGGGCACGATCTTGGTAAACTCCTTTTCGTCGATGGCGGCGAGATACTCGTCGTTCTGCCTGCGCCAGTCCTCGAAGTCGTTGGAATCGTCGTCCATGCAGGAGGTGAAGGCAAAGGCGCTGAGCAGCGTGGCAGCGAGAATTATCGGTTTCTTCATTTCCGGTGTCTTAGAATTTTACTTCGGGAGCTTTCTGGGCTCCTGCTTCGGCCTTGAACTGCGGTTTCTCCTCGAAACCGAACCATCCGGCATAGATGTTGGTGGGGAATTTCTTTATCGAGGTGTTGTAGTCCTGCACGGCTTCGGTGTAGCGCATGCGTTCGGTGGCGATGCGGTTTTCGGTTCCTTCGAGCTGTGTCTGCAGGTTCATGAAGTTCTCGTTTGCCTTCAGGTCGGGATAAGCCTCGGTCACGGCGAGCAGCGATTTGAGTGCGCCGCTGAGTTCGTTCTGGGCTTCCTGATATTTGGCGAGGTTCTCTTCGGTGAGGTCGTCGGCGTCGAGGGTGATCGACGTGGCCTTTGCACGGGCTTCGGTGACTTTCGTGAGGGTCTCCTGCTCGTGGGTGGAATATCCCTTGACGGTGTTGACGAGGTTGGGGATGAGGTCGGCGCGGCGCTGGTATTGGTTTTCTACCTGTGCCCACGACTGGTTGACTTTCTGTTCTTTCTCCACCAGGGAGTTATAGTTGCAGGAGGTGAGGCCCGACATTGCTGCGACGGCTATGACGGCCGCCATCACTTTCTTGAAAATCTTCATAGCTTGAAATGTTAGCAGGTAAATGATTATGTTTCCGTCCCCGGCGTCGTCGGGACGCGTCGGGGACGGCTCTGTTTTTAAAGAAGCTTCTTGAGAAGGGAGTTGAGGCTGACTTTGTCGGCGAGTATTCCTTCGAGCTCGTCGATGTTGACGCGGCGCTGCTCCATGGAGTCGCGTTCGCGCAGGGTCACTGTGTTGTCTTCGAGGGTCTGGTGGTCGACGGTTACGCAGTAGGGGGTGCCGATGGCATCCTGACGGCGGTAACGCTTGCCGATCGAGTCTTTCTCGTCATAGTGGGTGGTGAAGTCGAAGCGGAGACGGTGCTGGATCTCGCGGGCCTTCTCGGGAAGGCCGTCTTTCTTCACGAGCGGGAGCACGGCGCATTTCACCGGCGCGATCGGCGCGGGGAAATGGAGCACGGCGCGGCTGTCGCCGTTGCCGAGGTCCTGATTCTCGAAGCAGCTGCAGAACACGCTGAGGAACATGCGGTCGACGCCGATCGAGGTCTCGATCACGTAGGGAACGTAGCTCTCGTTGAGTTCCGGATCGAAATACTGGATCTTCTTGCCGGAGAATTTCTCATGCTGCGAGAGGTCGAAGTTGGTGCGGGAATGGATACCCTCCACCTCCTTGAAGCCGAAGGGCATCTCGAACTCGATGTCGGTGGCGGCGTTGGCGTAGTGGGCGAGCTTCTCGTGGTCGTGGAAGCGGTATTTGCTGTCGCCGAGACCGAGGTTCTTGTGCCATTTCAGACGCGTCTGGCGCCAGAAGTCAAACCATTTGAGCTCCTCGCCGGGGCGAACGAAGAATTGCATCTCCATCTGCTCGAATTCGCGCATGCGGAAGATAAACTGGCGGGCGACGATCTCGTTGCGGAAAGCCTTTCCGATCTGGGCGATACCGAAGGGGATGCGCATGCGGCCGGTCTTCTGCACGTTGAGATAGTTCACGAAGATTCCCTGCGCCGTCTCGGGACGGAGGTAGACTTCCATCGCGCCGTCGGCGGTGCTTCCCATCTCGGTCTTGAACATGAGGTTGAACTGGCGCACGTCGGTCCAGTTGCGCGTGCCGCTGATCGGGTCGACGATCTCATAGTCGAGGATGATCTGCTTGAGCTCGGCGAGGTCGTTGGCGTTCATCGCCTTGGCGAAGCGCTCGTGGAGCTCGTCGCGCTTTTTCTGATGCTCGAGCACGCGCGGATTGGTCTGGCGGAACATCGCTTCGTCGAAGCTCTCGCCGAAACGTTTGGCTGCCTTGGCCACCTCCTTGTTGATTTTCTCGTCGAATTTCGCAATCTCGTCTTCGATGAGCACGTCGGCGCGATAGCGTTTCTTGGAGTCGCGGTTGTCGATCAGGGGGTCGTTGAAAGCGTCGACATGGCCGGAAGCCTTCCAGATGGTGGGGTGCATGAAGATTGCGGAGTCGATGCCGACGATGTTGTCGTGGAGCATCGTCATCGCCTCCCACCAATAGCGCTTGATATTGTTTTTCAGCTCCACGCCGTTCTGACCGTAGTCATAGACGGCGGAGAGACCGTCGTAGATTTCACTTGATTGGAACACAAACCCATACTCCTTCGCATGGGCGATAATCGTTTTGAAAACGTCTTCCTGTTTTGCCATTTGAGTGTAATGATGTAATTGCGTAATTACCGGTAGAAGGCGTTGTGGTCGCTAAACCGCCGTCGGAACCGACAGCATAATTGTCGGTCAATCGACGCATAACCGCCGGATAATTCGACAGTGCGCACAACGCCAAATGCAAAATTACAAAAAATTTCCCAACTATCCTAATCCGATAATTAAGTCAGAGCATCAGAGCATACAGTCAATATCGACTAATCGATTTTGATGCCCTGATTGTGGAGATTTGTTTATATTGCAGGGTTTTGTTAAATTTGCAGTTAAACAGGAAAAAATTTAATGTTATGAACAGAGAGTACAAGCCTTATCCGATAGGCATCGAGAATTTTGAAGATATTATTAAGGGCGGGTTTCTTTATGTTGACAAAACGGAATATATTTATCGGCTTACACAGCACAAGGGATATTATCTGCTGTGCCGCCCACGTCGATTCGGTAAGAGCTTGTTGATGTCGACTGTTCAGGCTTTTTTCGAGGGGAAACGGGAATTGTTTGAAGGATTGGCGATAACCAAGTATGATTGCGACTGGGAACCAATGCCTGTGTTGCATCTTAATCTTGCCGGAACGAGCATGGCAAGTTCTGAGGAATTGAAAGAAATAATCGCGGATCAATTCCGAATATGGGAAAAACTGTATGGAGTAGAGGATGTCTCTCCGAATTTAAAGGTTCGCTTCAAGAATATTATCAAAACAGCATACGAACGGACAGGCAAACAGGTAGTTATTCTCATTGATGAATACGATTGTCCGCTGGTGGCTCATTTGGAGGATGAAGATACAAAGGATTCGTATCGCGAAATTCTCAAGCCGATTTACTCCAATCTCAAGGCGTGCGACAGATATATTCGTATGGCGTTGCTTACGGGCGTGAGCCGTTTCTCTCGACTCAGCATTTTCAGCGATCTCAACAATCTGAATGACATCTCTATGGACGATGAGTTTGCTGCGGTTTGCGGAATTACGGAGCAGGAAATGCTTAACAATTGTCAGTATGGCATTCAGAAGCTGGCCAATGCGGAAGAGATGTCGTACGATGAGGCTGTTGCGGAACTAAAGGCAAACTACGACGGCTATCATTTTGCTCGCCAATGTCCCGACATATATAATCCGTTCAGCCTCCTTAAAGCACTTAGCTCAAAACAGATAGGCGATTATTGGTATGCGACAGGAACACCCACGTTCCTGCTAAAGCACATCGTTAGCAAAGGTGTCGACTTGCGCGAGTATCTTAATTCCGAGAGCGACAACGCATCGCTATCGAGTATCGATTCTGACACCGGTGATATTATACCGATGATGTTTCAGACCGGTTATCTGACCATTAAGAGTTACGACAGAAAAAACAGATATTACCAGCTTGGTATTCCTAACACGGAGGTGGCCAAGGGGCTTTTCAGCAAGTTGATGCCGATGTATACAGGCTGCGATGAAAGTCAGTCGAAAGCCTTTATCCGCGAATCGGCCCGGTTGCTCAGGGATGGGAAGACCGATGCATTTTTTACCGGATTGCAGACCCTGTTGGCCGGCGTCTCATACGAACTGACAGGAAAGAATTCGGAAATCTATTTCGAGAATAATCTTTACGTAATTTTCGCGATGCTGGGCTTCAACGTGCAGACGGAGTATCACACCTCCGATGGCCGCATCGACGTGCTGATCCGCACTCCGAGGTATGTCTACGTCATCGAACTGAAGCTCGACGCCACGCCGGAGACGGCACTTCAGCAGATTAACGACAAACATTACGAATATCAGTTCCGCCCGATAGATCCATCAGATGCCCGCCGGATAATCAAAGTCGGCGTTAACTTCAGCACATCAACCCGCAACATCACCGGATGGACCATCCGGTAGTTACGAGTTATGAACAATTCAAATTTTAGTCAGGCTTGTAATTCAAAATCCCGATTATATACGGAGCTTCTTGACGTTTTTGCCTTGGCGGATGATGTAGAGGCCGGCGGGGAGGTTACGGGCATCATGGCATATTAGCATGCCTTGCAGGTTGTAGACCTCCGCAGGGGCATTGAAGTCGATTTCGCCGTTTGCGTTGTTATCATTACTGTTCTCGCTATCATCGGTTATTGAGCCGATGGCTGACTCGCCGCCATTTACCAAGACTTCGGGTGCCGGGCCTTCGTAATAGAGTGACTCGGCGATGATATTGCAGGAGAATGGCTTGTATTCACCGGATTCATCGGCAGCCACATCAGCCGGACCACGATGGATTGTAACAAGTCCGTTGTGATCTACGGTAGCCACGTCAGGATTTGTAGACCGCCAAAAGATATATGGCAGCGTAACATCCTCCGGAATCAGTTTCGCCGTAAGCTGGAAAGTGTCGCCGGCATTTCCCTCGATTTCCTCCGCGTTGATCTCCATATCCATCGGCAATGTCATCTCGATGTAACTTCGGAAATCATCCCAGTCATAAACCGGAGGCTCATCTCTACCCAATTCCCAGTACTTGTCATAACTTTTATAAGCATACACCGCCGAACTTCCCTGCAGATAAAGAGTCGCAACGTCAACGTATCCCAACGCACGAAAAGGAATGTCGGGAGGGGTCTGAGTTGTGATATAGTATTCCGGCGCCCAGTCTCCGAACGGACAATAGCCTATGCTTTTAACATTCGGTCCCATAATGGCTTTCTGTATAAAAGATTCTGTATACCAGTCCGTACCAAATGCGCCACCTCCAATCTTTTCAACCAAGGGAGGCACGATGGCTTCCCGAAGTTTTGTACAATTGCAGAAAGCATCTACACCGATTTCACGAATTGCACCGCCCAATGTTACTGACGACAGATTTTTGCACCCATAAAACCCTCCAAGATATTCAACCGAGTTGGGGATTACAACCGAAGTGAGGCTGATGCAGTCTTTGAACGCGTTGTTCCCGATTGACTTAAGACGGTCGGGGAATGTAACCGATGAAAGGTTGATGCAGCCGCTGAACGCACTGCCACCGATAACCTTAAGGCTTTCCGGAAAAGTGAATGGTTCAAGGTTGATGCAGCCGCTGAAAGCCTCATCGCCGATCGTCTGCAGCGAATTGCCGAAGTCAACAGTTGTCAGGTTAGTGCAGTCCTTGAAAGCTCTTTTCCCGATCGTTGAACAGCCCATCGTCACTGATTCAAGGCTGGTGCAATTGTGGAAAACATTGTCTCCAAGAGTTTCTACCGAATTTGGAATCGTAACTGTTGTCAGGCCCTTACAATTTTCGAAGGCTTGATTGCCGATAACCTGAACAGAGTTGCCAAGATCTAACGATATCAATCTTTTGCAGTCTGAAAAAGCCCATTCATCTATGGTCTTAACTGAGTTCCCTATAGTAGCTGTTACTAGTTTATCGCAATCCCAAAAGGCGTATTTACCTATCGTTAGAAGGGGATTGTTGCTATTATTCCCAGGATCATTGATAGTCACAGATTCCAACTTAGTACATAAATTGAAAGCTGCATTCCCAATATGCCGGACGGAATTGGGAATGACCAAAGAACTTATAGGAACGTGGTAAAATGCTTCTCTTCCAATTGACTCAATAGTATTAGGAATGGTCAATGACGTAAGATTGCATTCATAAAAAGATTCGTCACCGATTGCCTTCACTGTATATTCCATGTCGTTATCTTTTGCGATTTCAGGAATAATCAATTCGCCGCTGACATCATTGCCACTCCCAGTATAGTAGTCTCCTGCTTTTGTGGAACAGGTTTTTGCATCCTCGTCAAGGACTGTGTAAGTCAATGTCTGCCCCTTGTAGGTATATTCAAAATCACGGGATATAGCCGGAAGTGACATCAACATTCCGAGCGCAGTTAGCAATAGTTTTCTCATACTTATCGTTTGTAGGTTTGCAATATATTTTTATCAACTCCCTGTGAGTTATAAATACAAAAATAACAAAAATATCAATATTATTCTACATGATGTAAAATATGGCACATAAATATACAAATGTGGCCAAAACATTTGATTGTTTACGACACTCCGACTCTTGAGGAATATGCTGCGATCCTTAACCGCGATGCCGACAATACGAACCTCAAGGGCTACATTCTTATGGATAAGCCGAAGTTCGTCAACTGGGGCTATGATTTTGTCATCGTGTCAAAAGATGAAAAGGACCTGATGCAAGCATATCTGCTCTTTATGCAGAACAATAATAATCATATCGGTTTCTTCAATCTTGCAACGGAAAGAACCGCGGAGTATATCGGAGAAGAGTTGATAAAACCGGTTATAGGCGGAAGTGATAAACAACGATTTTGATGCGCCCTGATTTTGTTTACTGATATTCAAATTTCTAATATGCCAGCTATAATTCCAAATTCCAAATTATAAGCGGAGCTTCTTGACGTTTTTGCCTTGGCGGATGATGTAGATGCCGGCGGGGAGGTTACAGGCATTGCGACCAATCATCGTGCCTTGCAGGTTGTAGACTTCTGCAGGGGCATTGAAGTCGATTTCGCCGTTTGCGTTGTTATCATTACTGTTCTCGCTATCATCGGTTATTGAGCCGATGGCTGACTCGCCGCCATTTACCAAGACTTCGGGTGCCGGGCCTTCGTAATAGAGTGACTCGGCGATGATATTGCAGGAGAATGGCTTGTATTCACCGGATTCATCGGCAGCCACATCAGCCGGACCACGATGGATTGTAACAAGTCCGTTGTGATCTACGGTAGCCACGTCAGGATTTGTAGACCGCCAAAAGATATATGGCAGCGTCACATCCTCCGGAATCAGTTTCGCCGTAAGCTGGAACGTATCGCCGGCATTTCCCTCGATCTCCTCGGCGTTGATCTCCATATCGGTCGGCTCTATCATACGATTGTATTCAGCGTATTTCCCCCAATTGGTGACGGAAGTTTTGTAAACTGAATATGCTTTGTCTCCTTGCACATAAAGAGTTTTACCACTGAGCGAGTATTTTCCTAAGGTCGGAGGGGTCTGGGCTGTAATATATACGGTTTTGCTATAGCTTCCATAGAATGCCGATTTCTCAATGTGCCATACGTTGGGCCCAAGATAAACCGATTGGATTTGATCGGCATCGTAGAAAGCTTTTTCAGCTATCGACATCAAGGCTGGTGGCAGGATAACATCTCCGAGAGTCTTGCAGTTTTCAAAAACATTATACCCGATTTGCGCCACTGAACTGCCGAACGTAACCGACTTCAGGGATTGGCAATTATAGAAAGCTCTATCACCGATGCTTCGGACCGAATTCCCGATAACTGCAGTTTTCAAGGTTAAGCAATCCTTAAACGTCTCCATGCCGATGTTCAGAACTTTGTCGGGAATAGTAATTGATTTAAGCAACTGGCATTGAGCAAAGGCCATTTTACCGATAGTCTCCACAGAAATGCCCATGTCAACAGATCTAAGCATCAAACAGCCGGCAAAACATTCTGAACCTATGGTCCTTACCCTACTTCCTAAATTCGCAGATGCCAGGCTCGTGCATTTATAGAAAACTTTGTTTCCCAATGTCTCCACTGAGTCAGATATGGTTATGTCTGTCAACTCGGAGCAGTTGTAAAAGGCGTTCTCGCCAATGCCGATAACAGAGTTGCCCATAGTCACCGACGTCAGATTACGACAGCTTGCGAATGCGTCATCGCCAATTGATACGACTCCATCGGGAATTGTAACCGATTCCAGACCGGTGCCTGTAAATGCCTCCTTGCCGATATCCTGTAAAGAATTAGGCAAAGTGACCGAAATCAAGTCACGGCAATAAGAAAATGAATGTTCGCCGATAGCCGTGACTCTGTATTCGGTATTGCCATCCTTGGCAATTTCAGGTATGGTCAGTACGCCGTAAACATATATCCCCGGATTCGAGGAACCGAGTTTCCCTGCTTTCGTGCAGCATGTCTTAGCCTCCTCGTCAAGCACTGTATAAGTCAGAGTCCTTCCTTTATGCTTATATTCAAAATCGCGGGCGAATCCCGGGGCTATGAACAGGACACTGAAAAGCAATGTCATCAATCTCTTCATATTCATAGTATTTCGTTTTGTAGATTCATTTATCAAGCCCTTTAGGATTATAACGCAAAAATAATCAAACTTCCGTAATTATACTACATTCTTCAGTAAAAATCAGATTCAGTCATATATAAATAGATTAGTCGTTATTGTCTAGATAGATTATAAACATAAGTGTCATATTTTGCGCATGCCTCCAGAAAATTGTTTTGGCTTGGAGACGTAACTACACAGCGATCCTTAAAACATAGACAAGATCTATTCCAAATGATATATAAGTTTTTCATGTTTTGTAAGCTTACGATTTTTGAACTTATTATTGCAATTCTGTATCAGTTGTTGTAGAGAGGGAAATGCGAACACTGAAAAATAATGGTATTGATGATTTCCGTAGAAGACTGCTCCATCTGGAGAGAAGTTCATATCATTCAACTCGTATGGAAGATCCAATAAGCAATAGCCGCTTTTTGTATCCCAAATCTTTGTATGATTATCTCTGCCTGAACTTGCAAGATAATACCCTGTGGGATGCCATTTCAAATTTTTAATTAAACTTGAATGTGCAACCCAGGAAACAATTGTTTTTTCGCTTGCCAAATCATAAATGGTAATTTTCAAATCTGAATCATAAAAAGCCAAATATCTCCCGTCCGGACTAAGTGTGAGAAGTGAAATATAATCGGATTCCGTCTTGAATTTTAGAGTTTTGAAAAAGCCGTTTCGTAGATTCTTGCATTTAATCATTTTTTCATTCTCATCTGTATAAAACAGATTAAGATGAGAATCCAAGCAGTAATTAGATATTTCTAATTTCTCAATATTATAATGTTCAGTTGGTATCGTAATATTGCGATTAACCAATACGTTATTTAATACAGAAATATTTGAAAGACAAATTTCTTTTTCTGATTTTGTGAGCAGTATATCAGTCCATGCATAGGGGAAATAGTATTCTTCAATATATTCATGACATGTTTCAAAAGAATTGATAAGTGTGTAAGTCTCGGTGTCCCAAATAATTATACGGTTATCTTTATCTTTACTAACCAAATATTTCCCTGATGGTGAAAAGATAAATTTTCCAGATGAATGTCTAAGATCAGGCTTCTCTATTGGCTTAAAATGATATCCCTTATCTATGGAAAAAAGATTGTCGTTAATATTAATTAGAATTTGTTGTCCAGAATAGCCCATGTCACAACATGAGATGGATTCATCTGAATGATACCAAGTGATAGGTTGGACATAGGTTTGCCCGTAGATATTAAGGAAATCTTTTATTCTGATTTCCCCGTTGGCCAATGAGCTAAAGTAAGCTATATATCTTTGAGACTGATGAATTTTTATACCACTGATATCATTCATATGAGTTGGTAGTAAATACTTAGTTCTCATTGTTTCATTATCGCAAATCTTTATGAGACCGTTTTTATAACCCAAAATAATTACTGATTTTCCTCCAAAATCGGCATAAGTTATAGCAGTCGGCTCGTTATCAGGAATTGATTTTATGATGTTTAAATTTTCATCTAAAACATTGACGAAATCGGAATAGCCTGCGATTATCTGGGTCCCATCGTTGTTAACTCCAATGGAGTAAAGACTATTGTTGAAATCAAAAGATTTAGATAAACGTTCCCCCGTGGCTGTGTTAATTCTATGGAGTTCATTGTATTCTCCATAATAGATATAATTCCCGTCTGCGGATATTCCCGCTTGCAAATCAGGGTAATAGTCATTTTCTTCGGGAATCTCTAAAATACATTTAAATGTTTTTCCATTAATTATAAAGATGCGACCGTGCTTACTAATGAGTAAAATCGTTTTGTTGTTGTCCGAAATCAAAGCTTTGTCTAAATCACACTGTGTTCTGTATTTCACAGTAGCATGCTTTTTTTGTATATCATATGACAATAACATTCCATCTTGAGTGACAATGAATAAATTATTCGCGGAGAATGTATAGAAAGCGCCTAACACAGCATCGTTAAATTTCAGGGTTTTCTCGCATTTACCATCGTTAAGATTCCATATTTTGACAGTTTCATCTTGAGATGCTGATGCAATATGAATGCTGTCTGGACTAAAGGAAATGGAATTAGTCCAAAAATCATGACCTCGTAAGGTGATATTGTTGATGTTGGCAGTTTCTCGTAGGATTGCTTCTGCATCAGGATTTACAGGATCTTCTTTGAGTAATTGCATTGCAATAATTGCAGCCCCATAGGTGTCAGTCTCAATGAGTTGTTTTGCAGAAGCTGCTAACGCTTTATTTCTCTGCTTTTTTGCGATTTCTGTCTGATCTTTTGCACCAATACTTCGGTTATTTTTTGAGAATTTGTTAACGGCTCCGAGGAGCCAAGTGTT
>CAJMNI010000050.1 GCA_905214735.1 uncultured bacterium
TGATTTTTTATCCTGCCGGTGTAAAAATCTCATGATTTTTATCTACATTTGCGATATGTAATATTTTGCGCATACGAATTATATAATTCATCTAATAGAAGCCGGGTGAATTTCTTGAATCCATCTGACAGACCTCGCACCATGAAAAACTGTCCGGGCGAAGCAGCCCGTCGGCCGGCCAGTAAAACCAATCGGGCTACAACACAACAACCTACAGCTTAACACACCGACAAAGAGCTCATACAACAATAACATAATTATAAATCACTCCAGATGAAACATTTTTCCGCTATTGCCAGCACGGCAGCCCTCTCTGCAGCGCTCATGCTCCCGGGCATGGTGTTCGCCGGCAACATCAGGCAATACACCTTCAAGAAAGGTGGCCCGGCCTATTCGGAGCTCACTGATGACGTCAAGATCGTGCCCGAATCCTGGACTCCCCAGACCATCATCTTCAAAGACGGCAAAGTGAAACTCGACGCCTTCGAGGGAGAAGCTTTCCCGATCGGCTTCACCTTCCGCTACGGCGGTCAGGAATTCGACCAGTTCGCTCCGTCGGTGACCGGCAACCTTCTCCTCGGCAAAGGAAGCGTTTCCTTCATGGGAGAGGGCGGCAGCTTCATGACCGGTGCATCCACCGAGCATCTCAACCGCTTCCACATCGGAATGTCGCCGATCAACTACGGCACGCGCAGCGGCGAAATCTCCTACAAGACAGAGGGAGAGGAGGGGAGCAAAGTGCTCACCGTCCAGTTCAAGGACATGATCCTCAACGAGACCGAAGTCGGCATACCGCCTGCCCGCTGCGGCCGTTACAACCTGCAGATTCGCCTTTACCAGGCTACCGGTCAGGTTCAATATGCTTTCGAGGAGGTGAAGACATGCACCTCCACTTCCGGTTTCTACACCGGTCTCCACGGCTGGGACGATGACGACGCCGTGCTCATGACAGCCACAGGCCTCAACAACAAGGTGACTGTCAGCGAAGAGCGCGCGGGCAACATGCTCAAGCCCGGAACCTATATCGCATGGGACACCGACGACGCCGGCGACGGATACACCCCCGTCTTCACCTTCACTCCCGCAGCCGACACTCCTGCTCCCGCCCAGGCTCCCGCCAATCTTTCGGTGCGCCAGAAAGGGAAATCGGTCATCGTGAAATGCGACCGCGCCAAGGATGCCGACTACACTGTGATCATGATGTCGGAGAAACCTTTCGAGGAGGCAGACCTCCCCGTCGACGGCGAGACAATGGGTTCGCTGATGGGCGAGAACAAATACTTTGCAAAGGGCGACGCTTACTGCATTTTCTACAATGACAGCGAGAACCCCGAAGTGACCCTCACCAACGTGGCCGAGAAAACCCCGATTTACATCCGCGCCTACAGCGCCAACGGCTATCCCCGCTTCAGCAAGGAATTCGCCGAGGCCAACATGACCACCACCCAGAATCCCCCCTCCTCCTTCCTCATCGACGAAGAGGGCCAGAAAGTCCGCCTGAACTGGAACTCGCAGCTCCCCGTGATCGTGGCTGTGACCACCGAACTCGGCCGCGAGGGCTACGAGGGTGTCTTCGGACAGCCTGAGGCCGACGCTGCTATCGGCGACGAAATCGAAGGGGGCGGCAAGGTGATCTATGCCGGCGACGCCCAGAACTGCGAATATGAGTTCGAGACCCCCAACGCCCTGACGCTTTTCAGCATCTGGAACATCGAAAACGGCACCGTTTCCTCAACCGGCACGGCAGCCCACGCTGTTCCCGCTCCGACCTATCCCTACGAGCCGGCTCTCGAGAACTATCCCTACTACGAGACTCCCGAAGGATGGACAAACAATATCGACAAGAACGGTTTCTCGGCCACAAGCCGCGCTTACGGCCATGAACGCGCCCTCTGGGGAGCTTCGGTCGACCAGACCACACTCTCCTTCACATCTCCCGGCATGCCCGCCGCCACCGACGCTGTGCTTGAATTCGAGTATGCAGTCGAGACTCTCCGCGATCCGAAAGCCCTTCCCGACAACCCCAACGTGACGCTTCCCCAGGGCAACGAACCCGGCTGGTTTGGCGACATCGACGGCGCAGGTTTCTGGGTAAGTTTCGGACAGACCGGCAAAGAGTCCGAACTGAAGAGATTCACCGAATACACCGGAACGATGGTGAAATATGGTTCCGAGGACAGCAACGACTATGAGTCGGGTTCCTCGACTTGGGTGCCCGTTACAGTTGAAATAGGCGACGTGGCCGAAGGCGACCGCTTCAGCTTCAACATCAAGGCCCAGAAGAGCACCTTCTGCTATCTCCGCAACATCAAGCTCAACGGCACCGCCATTTCAGGCGTGACTGAAATCGCAGGCGACAACGCCGATGGTGTGAAAGTGGCAGCAGGCAAAGGCATGCTCTCGATCTCGGCCGAGACCGATTGCACCGTCGACGTTTACAACGCCCTCGGAATGCACGTGGCCGCTGTGAAGGCTTCCACCGGAAACGCCGCTGAAATCGCACTCCCCGCAGGAATCTATGTAGTGGCCGGAAAGAAGGTCGCAGTTAGATAACCATGCAACAAATTTTAAGCAACAATAGTATTCATCTAACCTAAACAACTATGAAAAAAACTTTAGGACTAATCAGCGCTTCGCTGCTGCTCGTTTCCGGTTCCATGCTGGCAATCGGTTCGAAACGCATGGCTAAAGCGCCGACAGCAAGAGCTGCCGAAACACTTTTCGAGATGACAGGTTCGACCCCTGCCGACAATTCGACCGTAAGATCGATCAACAAGGTTGTGATTACCTTCGATGAAGACCTGGACAGTCCCGATAGTTCGGTAGATCTGAGCATCAAAAATGCCGCCGGAGAGTCTGTGAACACCGTCAATATGGCATATTCAAACGACGAGGACATGAACGGTTCTTATGAATCGCTTATCATCCAATACAACGAGACTCTTAGCGAAGCCGGCGAGTACACTCTTACCATTCCGGCCGAGACCGTCCGCTCCTTCGCAGACCAGAATGCGGCAAACGCGGAGATTGTGCTTCACTTTACGATAGATCCCAACTATTCCTCTCTCGGCGTGGTAGACCTGACGCTCGATCCCGACGGATCGGCAGAACTCGATGCCAAGGATTTCACCGACATTAGCATTAGCCTCAGCGAAAAAGGATTAAGCACAAACGCCAGCTCACTGACCATCACCACCCCCGACGGATCAACTCAGGAAGCTGATCTCGCGACTGGTGTGCTCTCTATGGGCATTTGCAAAGTACAGGGCATCGTGGCCGAGAAGAGCGGCGAATACACGCTCACCATCCCCGAAGGAACCTTCTTCGACGATGAGTATGCTTCGACTTCAGGCGAATCCGGCAAGCGCAACCTCCTCAAGGAAGTGACCTACACGGTGAAGGCTGCCGAAGGCCCCGTCGGCCCGATTGAGAAAGCCGAGATCACAAGCGCTGTCCTCACTGTCGACGGCACCACCTACGATCTTACCGCCACTCCCTCTATCGAGAAGATCACCGACGGCTCGACCATCGAGCTTGGCCTCTCTTCCGATGTTCCCCAGTATATTCAGTTCTCTCTCGTCGACGTGACTCCCGATGCAAGCGGCCAACCCCTCAACGAATATCTGAAGAACCTGATCGACATCCGCAAGAACGCCGACGGCAAGTTCGTATATACGTTCCCCAACCAGGAGATTGAGCTCACCACTGGCCACACCTATTCGTTCAACTTCACCATCTACGACATCGAGAATCCTCCCTACGAGCGCAAGGAACTCGGCAGCGCCTCCTTCACCGCAACCGGTGGCACTGCGGAATACGTTTACAGCCCGATCACTCTCGTCAGCGTAACTCCCGACACCGAGACCGAGATCATCGACGCAACCCAGATCTATACGCTCACATTCAGCGGCCCGGTAAATCTTGTGGAAGCAGAATCCGGTCTTAACGAAGGCCAGGGCGCTACATCCGCCTTCGATTCATTCTGGCATAACCCCGAACGCACTGAGTGGAATTTCAAGGCAGGTGTAAGCTACACCTACCGTCACTGCCCCACAGTGGAGATTATCGCCCTCTTCAAAGATGACAACGGTCTGACCGTTAAGGGTAACAACGGTGAGAAAGACGACACCCGCTTCTCATATTCATGGGATTGCTATCTCGGCGGCGCCGAAGTCAACGTAATTCCCGTCTGGGCTCCCGCAGTCGACGACAACGGTGTTCCCACCGAGACAACCGACTACAGCAACGTTGAAGAGCTCTATGAGTTCTATGCATGGACCACCGACGCAAGCGGTATTAACCTTGGCTTCTACGCTGAGCACCGTCCTTATCTCGCCACCTACAACGGCTACAAAGTCGCCGACGTAAGCTATAAAGAAAGTGATTCCGAGCTCGTGTTCAAACCGGGCGACGAGCATAATCAGGATGCCACCTCCATCGGCGTACGCTTCCGTCTCTCGAAGAAAATCACCACTCCCGGTAAATACCGTCTCGTGCTTCCGGGTCTCTCCTTCGCGATCGGAACCCAATTTGAAGGCAAGCCCTCCTGCCCCAATGAAGAGCAATACTTCATCGAAGGCGAGGCTACAAGCACAGGCTGCTCCATCGCCGAGGGTTCGGAACTTTCCGAAGTCAGCCTGATGGCCTTCTATGTAGGCAACGACGTGACTATCGAGGAGAAATCCAACGTCCGCCTCGAGAATGAGGACGGCAACATCGCCTCCATCGCTCCCGTATTCACGATCAGCGACCAGGGCGGTATGATCTCCGCCGACTTCTCGCGTGCAAACAACGGCGCTCCCATCAAGCTCGAGGGCGGCAAGGAATACTCGATCGTCCTTCCGAAAAACCGCGTCACCATGGCCGGCACCGACCTGAAGTATCCGGAATTCCGCGTGAACTTCAAGGGTCTCAACACGAAGGCCGAGACCGTAGCCCTCACCCACAGCGTGGCCGGCCACACTTCCGTAGTCAGCAAGGCTGTAAAGGGCGAGACCGTTGCCCTCAACCTCACTCCGGCAGAAGGCTGGAAGGTGGAAAGCGTAAGCTTCAACGGCGAGGATGTCACCTCCGAAGTTGCCGACAACGTTTACACCACTCCGGTCCTCGACGCCGACGCTAACGTTGACGTCAAGCTCGCTTACGACGGCGCAGTGGCTGAGCCCAGCGGCATGGACGACATCGTCACCGACTTCAACGTTCGCGTTTGGAGCGAAAACGGCAGCGTAGTGATCGCAGGCCTCGAGAACGGCACGAACGTCAACGTCTTCACCGCCGACGGTGCCAACGTGACAAGCTTCGTAGCAGCCGACCCGCAGTATAGCATCGCTCTCGCACCCGCCGCTTACATCATCACTCTGAGCGACGGCCAGAAGACAGCAGCTGTCAAGGTTCTCAACAAGTAATCTTGCAGCGAGCCAAGCGCATAAAGGAACCGTGAGGGTGATACCTCCCGGCTCCCCCAAGATATCCGCATCGGAAAATCTAACCATGAAACAATAATCTCATAAAACAACAATAATCAACTATTAACTTATGAACATAAGACTCCGCAAGATCGCGCTCGCCATGCTCATGGCAGCCTGCGCGACTCCGGCGGCTCTCGCCGCCGATGCCGCGAAACTTGTTCCCATCACACTCCCCTATGAGGGTTGGGTGTCGCAGATGTCGGACAACGGTCGGTGGGGCATTTGTCAGGCTCCCACCAATTCAGAGCCCGACGCAGTGGCCTACCGAATCGACATCGCAACCGGCAAGATTGAAGCCCTTCCGCTCGACGTGGAGCAGGCAGATCCGAAATGGGGCAACATCTGCCGCTGCAACGACATCACCGACGACGGCCAGACCATCGTCGGCGAATTCAACCGCTACCCGGCCTATTTCACCGGCGACTCCTGGCATGAGCTCCCCCTCCTGAAGGGCATGAGCAATTGGACAGGAGAGGTCAATGCCGTGACTCCCGACGGCAAGATCATGATCGGAACAATGTATAAGGGTTCGCAACAATTCCAGTCGATGATCTGGGTCGACGGCAAGCTCGAGGAACTCGGCAAGCTCCCCGACTATGACGAGATGCATTCGCTCGGCATCATCGACGATTCCGATCTGGCCGAGCACAAAGCGAAGGGAGACACACCCAACATCAAATTCTGGCAGATTTCATCCGACGGCCGCTACGTGCTCGCCAGCGCAGACCATAACTATCCCGCATGTGGCGCGTCCCGCTTCGTCTACGACCGCCAGACCAAGACCTACGACTGGATCCACAACGACACGATGCACGGCGAGACTTTCGTCGACGAGTCGTATATGAACAACAACGGAACCGTAGTGGCCGGCGGCGTCCACACCTATCTCAACGGCGACGACGCGATGATTCCCTTCCGCTATTATCCCGCCACCAAGAAGCTCGAGACCGAAGGCCAGTCCGCCTGCTATATCATCGACAACGCGGGCCAGGCTTACAACGCAAGCGGTTCGGCGCCCTATTTCAACCTCTATATCCCGGTCGACGGTCTTAACGTGCCGCTCGACAAGATCCTGTTGCAAAAATATGGCATCGACTTCTATACCCACTCCGGCTGCACACAGACCGGCTACCCGGTGGCCGTCAGCGATGACGGACGCACACTGCTCTGCCAGGGTGAATTCCGCACCAATGCATACGCCGTAACCCTCCCCGAGACTTTCGCCGAGGCCGCCCGCGGTGTAAACCTCCTCACCGAATGGGCTCCCAACCCGCCGGCAAACTCCGAGATCGCCCGCCTCACCAACATCCTGGTGCAGCTCAGCTACGGCGCCGACTACGACTCGACAAAGGTGCCGGTGATCAAGAACAAGGCTACTGGCGAAGTGGTGGCAACCTCCACAGGCGTGCAGGCCACAAGCTCGACAAAGCAGATCTACCGCATCCTTTTCGACAACGTTTCCTTTGAAGAGGGCAAGACCTATACGGTGGTTGTTCCCGAAGGTGCTTTCTTCATCGCAAACACGAGCTTCAAGACTCCCGAGCTCACCGCCGACTACAAAGGCCGCAAAGAGGCTCCCCTCGCCGCGACCGCCATCTCTCCCGCAAGCGGCAGCAACGTTCGCGAGCTCGGCTCCAAAAACCAGATCAAGGTGACATTCCCCACGAAAGTCAGCGTCAACACCAGCGCCGTTTCCTATCTCTACGTGAAGGGTAACGCGGCTCCCCTCTCGGTGATGGCTCTTTCTGCTGAAGGGAACGTCCTCTCGATCTATCCCCCGGCATCGCGTATGCTCAACGACGGAACCGACTATGTGATCAAGGTGGCCGCCAACGCCGTTACCGACATCACCGGATTCTGCGGCAACGAGCCCTTCGAGATCGAATACCACGGCTCTTACGTGCCTGATCCCGCCGACGCCGACGCCTCCTATCTCTTCTTCGACGACTTCAGCAGCCCGGGCGAATCACTCGGCAAGTTCCTCCTCTATGAGGGCGACCACAACAAGCCGACCGACGATATGGCAGCCGTTGGTTTCGACGCCGACAACACCCCCTGGAACTTCTCCATCCGCGACGAAGACAACTACGACTACTGCGCCGCCAGCCATTCGATGTATAATCCCGCCGGACAGAGCGAGGACTGGATGGTGATTCCGCAGCTCAACATCCTCAACAAAGACTGCTATCTTACTTTCAAGGGTCAGAACTATCGCAAGAACAAGGCCGACAAGATCAAGGTGATAGTGCTCGAGGAGAACGACCGTCTCGGTTCGCTCGACAAGAACTTCATCGACCGCATGAAGAAAGATGGCAAGGTTGTGTTCGAGACCCGTCTCCTGCCGGGCAACGAGGAGGAGACCGTGACCGACGATTGGAGAAGCTACGAGGTGAAACTTGACGAATTTGAAGGCAAGAAGGTCTATATCGCTTTCCTCAATGAAAACAACAACCAGTCGATCGTCTTCATCGACGACGTGATGGTGGCCTACCGCAGCGACTTCACAATCGGAACCGTGATGCCTTCGGTAGTGGTCAACGCCGAGACCGCCAAGATCAGCGCCTTCGTACGCAGCAACTACGCCGACACGTTCAACAACATCGAGGCAACCTACACCACTTCCGACGGAACCACCGGCACTTTCAAGGCCGACAACATCAACCTCAAGCGCAACGGCGTCTATGAGTTCGAGTTCGAGAAACCTGCTCCCCTCACGATCGGCGCCGAGAACGCCATCGAGATCGCAGTGAAGCTTGACGACCAGCTCCAGAACTTCTCGACCGTCATCAAGGATTACACGGCCACCTTCGACCAGCGAGTGCTTATCGAGGAGGGAACGGGCCTCTGGTGCGGCAACTGCCCCCAGGGCGCTATCGCCATCGATTATCTTGAGAAGCAGTTCCCCGGCATCGTGATCCCCGTGGCCATCCACAACGACGACGCCTATGCCACCACCCGCATGGACATCTACAACCAGTTCCTCTCCATAAATGGATTCCCCACCGGACGCGTCAACCGCCGCACCGAACTCGCCGCACCGATGTTTGGCACATCCTTCATCTCAGAAGCCGGCAACGAGACATTCACCGACCTCGTGATCCAGGAAATCGAGAATCCCGCCGAGGTGCGCATCAAGGCAAAGGATGCTACCTGGTTTGACGACCTCGAGGGTATCCTCGTTCCCTTCGAAGTTGAGTTCGCCATCAACAAGAAGAACATCAACTATAATGTGTTCGCCGTCCTCCTTGAAGACGGACTCGAAGGACGCCAGCACAATTATTTCTGCGAATACACCGAAGATGTCTACGGCATCTGGGGCAAATATGGAGAATATGGCATCGAAGCCCAGAACGACCGTGACCAGTACTGCACCGTTATCAACAACCACGTGGCTCGCTGCTGGGCCGGAACTTCGCTCTACGGCGTCAACGGTCTCATTCCGCAGAACGTCGAGGCCAACAGAAAATATGAAGGCCATGTGATCTTGGACTGGCTCGGTGAGACCGAAGACCTGAGCAAATGCAGCGTGGCTCTGGCTATCATCGACGCCGGAACAGGCCGTGTGATCAACAGCGACATCTTCACCGGAGGCATTCCCGAGAAAGAGGATTCCGGCGTGAAGGATATCAATGCCGAGAATGCTAAGACCAGCTTCACCGTAAACGGCGGTCGCATCCTCGTCAACGGCAGCGCCGACAACATCGAAATCTACTCGTTGCAGGGAATGCGCGTCGCCAACAATTCGCTCCGCGGTGTCTACATCGTGAAAGCGAACGGCAAGAGCGCGAAGATCCTCGTGAAGTAATCCGCAACCGTTAAAAAAGCTGATTTTTAACAGAAGAATGTTAAAAATCGGCTTTTTGGGGACTTTCGGCAAAAAAAAATCGCGAAAATTCTTGCATCAAAAAAAATTTCATTAACTTTGCACCGTTTTTGATAGCAAAGAAAACATTGTTTTATTATTTTAAATTTTACAAAGATGAAGAAAGTATTTCTTTCGCTCGCAGTTATCTGCAGCGTAGCACTCGTTTCTTGCAGCGGTAACAAAAACGCTAAGGCTGATTCCGATTCCGCAGTAGCTGACACAACAATGGAAGTTGTTGAGGAAGAGGCTGTTGTTGAGAGCATCGCTCCCGCAGCTGACAGCGCAGCTCCCGCAGCTGATAGCGCAAAGGCTGAGTAATCAGTACTTTAAAAGGACAGCAAGACGAAAGTCAAAGATAAAGTCGGAAATCCGCAAGGATTTCCGACTTTTCCTTTTCCGCGCCCCGCAAAGATCTACCATCTAACAACTACTATCTACTATCTGCTATCTACTAATGACCCTATATCGACTATTCCCCCTATTGGCTTTAATTGCGGCAGCTTCCCCCGTCAGCGCAAAGCTCGACAGCGTGCCTTCCCTGAAGATTAAAAACGTCAGCATCGCCCCCACAGGCCGCATTCTGATGGACGCTGCGGCATTCACCCCCGACGGCAACGGGCTAAACGCCGGCGCCGCCCTCCCCGATATCCGCCTCGGTGCAAAGGCCACTTTCGGCAACTGGTCGGCAAACATCGACATCGGCTTCGGTTATGGCAAGCTGAGCATGAAAGATGTCTATATCAGATATGATTTCAACCCGCGCAACAATATCCGCGCCGGTTATTTCGTGCATCAGTTCGGACTGAGCTCGGCGGTGTCGAGTTCTTTCAAGCCTTCGATGGAAGCCGGTGCGAGCGAGGACCTTTTCAGCGGCACCGACCGCAACCTCGGCATCCAGTATATCCACGACGCCCCGGCCTGGTTTGCCTCGGCGAGCGCAATCCTGTCGAAAGCCTCCTTCACCAAGCATGCCAACGAGCAGGGGAAAGTGAGCTACGGCGGCATCACGCGCCTCGTGTTCCGTCCATGGCATGCGGACGGCATCATCGGTCAGATCGGTTGGTCGGGGATGCTGCGGAGCGCCGAACATGACGCCGTGAAGGGTGCCGACGGGAAGACGCGCCCCGGCGACGGCTATTTCAAACTCTCGGCGAAGTTCCCCACGCGCGTCTGCGACACGCCGATGCTCGGCGCAACCGTCACCCACGCGCGCCATATCTTCAAGATGACTCCCGAATGGCTCCTCGCCTACAAACGGATCGCCGCCGAAGGGCAATACTATTTCATGCACATCTCGCGGCAGGCCGGTTATGAGCATTACGAGGCGCAGGGCGTCTACACTCTTCTGAGAGGCGTGATCCTCGGCGGAGACTACGGCTACAACGCAGCCACCGCGAAAATGGCCGACTGCGGTGCGAAAACACTCGAGCTCGTGCTCGGCTATAACTACACCGACGCTGTCGACAGCCATGCCGGAATCTTCGGCGGATATACCAACGACGTCTCGGCCACGCTCAATTATTACTTCAACAAATATGTGATCGCGCGCATCGGCTGGCGTTATGTCAACGTCAGAAACAGCGCCGTGCAGGAGAACCGCCACGTCAACATCTTCGCCGCCAGGATCTCCTTCAAGTTCTGACCCACGGCAATCAGCGACCTTAAACCTACTTGAAATGGAGTGCAGCTCGACCAGAAACAGCCGGATAGCGCGCAACACAGCCATGCTTTATGCGCGCACATTCGCCGTGATGATCTTCTCGCTCTTCACGTCGCGACTGATCCTGCAGCTGCTCGGCATCGAGAATTTCGGCATATATCAGGCAGTGGGAGGTGCTACGGCTCTTTTCGCGATCCTCACCGGCGCACTGTCGTCGGCCGCCAGCCGTTTCATCACCTTCTCGCTCGGATCCGACTCTCCGGAAAGACAGCGGACTGTCTTCTCCACCTGCGTCAACGTGCTGCTGATCGTGGCGGCCGGAGCTTTCCTGATTGCCGAAGCCGGCGGGTGCCTCATGCTCCGCCATCTCCTCTCGATTCCTCCCGAACGGATGGAAGCTGCGAAATGGGTGCTCCAGATTTCGATTCTGACCTTTATCATCGATATCCTCTCAGTCCCCTATATCGCTACAATCATCGCTCACGAACGGCTGAAATTCTTCGCCACGATGGGCATCTTCGACATCGTGATGAAGCTTCTATTCGTTGCCGCGCTCTATGTCATCCCCGGCGACAAACTGATTGTCTATTCCTTGGCCCTCTTCATCATTCTGATTATCGAAAGAATCATCTACGGCCGATATTGCTCGCGCCGGTTCGCGGAATGCCGCTACAATCGGCACATCGACCGGAAGCTACTGCGCGAGATGGGAAGTTTCGCCGGGTTCACTTTCGGAGGCAACGCGGTCAACCTGCTCAACACCCAGGGCATCAACGTGCTGATCAATATCTTTTTCGGGGTGACGCTCAATGCGGCGCGGGGGGTGGTCGGTCAGGCGGAGACGGCCATCATGCAGTTTGTCAACAATTTCACCACAGCCACCACGCCGCAGATCACGAAATCATACGCCGCCGGCGACTCCGCCTATCTCAACACCCTTATATGCCGGAGCGCCAAATTCTCATATTTCCTTCTTCTCTTCTTTATTCTCCCGGTGATTCTGGAGGCTCCGGAGATCCTCACTCTATGGCTCGGGGAAGTCCCTCCCGACGCACCCCTGTTCCTCCGCTGGTCGCTGGGCTGCACGGCTGTGGTTATCCTCGGCAATTCGTCGGCCACGGCCATCGAGGCCACGGGGCGCGTGCGCGCATATCAGACTGCGGCCTCTCTGACGGCCCTGCTCCTCTTCCCGGCAGTCTGGGTGGCCTACAGGCTTGGATGCCCGGCACAGACCGCCTACGCGGCCTATATGCTCATCTACGGGGCGATCAACCTGCTGCGCCTTCGCTTCATGCGCAAGCTGATGGAGTTTCCGGTAAGGAAATTCCTCCGCGAGGCGTTGCTCCCCGTGTTGCTGGTCAGCCTCTTCGCCACCCTGCTCCCGCTCCTGCTCCATCTGCTAATGCCGGCCGGCCTATGGCGACTCGCGGCAGTAGCGGCGCTGTCGACAGCCTCCACCGCCGCCGCCATCCTCGCCACAGGCCTCACCCCCACCGAACGCCAAACCATCCTCAGCCGCCTAAAAGGAAAAGGCCGCTGAAAAGCGGCCTTTTTCGTGTTGTCTTACCAGGATTCGAACCTGGACAGGCAGAACCAAAAACTGCAGTGCTACCATTACACCATAAGACAATCCTTATCAAGCTCCAGCCTCCCCTTCCGGAAGACTCGGCGCTCTGTGACTGCAAAATTAATCTTTTTTCCCGATTTTTCCAAATATTTCTATTCCGGGCGCTTTTCGGCCGCATTCCGGCCGCCATCGGGTCACCATTCCGGTGCTACTTCTTCATCGTGAAATGACGAGATGCAAGCCTGTAGCCGTCGCAGAAGACCTCCACAGTGTAGTCGCCGGGGGTCAGCGTGGTGTTGACATCCCAATAGATCGAGACGTGGGTCTCCTCGTTGGCATACTCCACAGCTCGGTGGGCCGTCGACTGGACGCTCTGGCCCTCGATCCTGAACGATCCGCCGCCACCGAGAAGCGTCCCCTCCGGCGAAATAATGCGCATGTAGAAATCCTTCATGCCGGCCGCCGCAGTATTGTTCGGGCTCACGATGAAGCTCACTCCGAGCTGACGCGCCTTGCCGATATGCTTTTCGACCTTTCCCTTCTTGTTGTAGGCGGCAAACGAAAGACTCGTGATGTTAAGCTTCTTCGCAAGCTGCACGGTCTGCGTCAGCTGAGCGTTGCTTGCCGTGGCCTGAGTCACCTGGGTCGAGAGCTCCGAATTGCGGGCCTGCACCTGCTCGATCTCCTGCTTCAGCCCGGCGTTCTCCTCGCCGAGACGTTTGATCTCCTCGAGGTAATGGCGCACGATACCCTTCAGCGTAGTGATCTCGGCCTGCAGCTGGGCGATCTTCGCCTTGCTGGCCTTCATGTCTTTGCTGTGCTTGCTCTTCTCGGCGTTGAGTTCGCGCAGAAGACCTTCGACCTTCATGCGCGCCTCGTTATATTTCTGCACCAGCGAGTCGTTTTTCAGATAGATCTGCTGACCCTCATACTGGTTGAAGTCGGCGTTGAGCTGATTGAACTCGTTGGTAAGCACAAGCTGATCGTTGGCCACGGCCAGCGAATCGGCCCTTGCGGCAGCCTCGTTGGCAGCCTTGGTGTTGCTGTTGTTGTTGACGATCAGCACCACAATCAGTCCGATCAGACAAACCAGGGCGGCAATACCCCCGATAAGCAATATCTTCAGTTTCTTATTCATAACCTGTTTATGTTCACAATGTGCATATATTTGATAAGGCTCTCCTCCGGCGAAAGGTTCACTCCGGAACGAGAAGATAGCGGATTCGGGGGCCGCACGGAGCCTCCTTATCCTCTCAACTTGCAAAGTTAATAAAATATTGCGAATTTAAGAGTTTATTGTTATCTTTGTCGGTTGAAATATAGCGCCGCAGTCGCCGGAAAGCCGATAACGCGACCGGACCGGGCGCCGTTTTTGCCTAATCTATGGACAACTCGATAGATAAGCCTGAAAAGAAATCATTAGCAGGCAAACTGCTCGGCTACACTGTGAGATGGCTTCTGCCTCTTGCTCTCACGGTGCTGCTGGTGACATACATGTTCCGCAAGGTGGATTTCGCCGACATGTGGCGGATCGTGACCCACGGCGTCGACTACTGGTGGATTCTCGCAGCGATGGGAATAAGCGTATTCTCCCATATTTTCCGGGCAATGCGATGGGGCCTCCAGCTCCGCGCCCTCGGCATCCGCCCCCCTTTCATGGCCCTCTGCTGCTCCATTTTCGGAACATACGCCCTCAACCTCGTCTTCCCGAGGCTCGGGGAGGTGTGGCGCTGCACGTATATCGCCAATCTTGAAAAGAAACCCTTCACCAAGGTGATGGGCTCGATGGTCGGCGACCGCATCTGCGACATGATCAGCGTGCTCGCCCTCACCCTCCTCGCATTCATCGTGGCAGCGCCCCAGATCGAGAGCTTCCTCGCCAAATACCCCCTCGGCCAGGGACTGCTCTCCACCGCCTCCAACCCATGGTTCTGGATCGCAGTGGCAGCCACGATAGTGATCAGCTGGATTTTTCTCCGCTACTGGCGCAACACCAAGCCGATCCGCAAGCTCCGCCAATGGATCGCCGAGACCTGGAGCGGCGTGGCCGTGATCGGCAAAATGCCCGGCCGCAAGCAATTCTTCCTCCTGACAGTCGCCATCTGGGGATGCTACTATCTGCAGCTATACGTGGCTTTCTTCGCCTTCGATTTCACCCGCGAGATCTGCTCGCGCCCCGAATATGCCTACGGCCTCGTTCCCTGTCTGGTGGCTTTCGTGCTCTCCTCGATAGGCATGGCCGTCCCCTCAAACGGCGGACTCGGCCCCTGGAACATCGCCATCATGTTCGGCCTCGCCCTCTACGGCATCTCCGAGGCCCAGGGCACTGCCTTCTCGATGCTCCAATGGTCGGGACAGACCGTGATGCTCATCCTGCTCGGCATCCTCACGATGGTCTACATCGCTCTCAGCCGCAACGGCAAAAAGAAAGCCGGACCGGAGAATCCCGGCAAGGAGATAACTCTTTCTGACGCAACATTCCATTAACATGAATTTCGAAGAAGATAACAAAATAGATTATTTCGACGGACCCGAACTCCCCGAAAAACCGAAAGAGCCCAAACGCCCGGTCCTCTCACCCGAAGACCCTCGCTATTGGGACGAGCCCGAAGATGAATTCGAGCATCTGATTCCCGACTCCCGTTCAAAACGTCTCTTTCTGATCTGGGGACTCCTCGCCGTCACCATTATCGCGGTGCTTCTTACCGTCTACATCTGGATTTTCACCCCGAAAGTGACGACCGCCACCCAATACGGCTACATCGAATCGATCGACAAGGAGGGAACGGTTTTCCAGACCTACGAGGGTATCCTGCTCCCGTACAAGAGTCTTATGGACACCGTGCGCCCCTACGAAGGGGA
The DNA here is from genome assembly GCA_905214735.1 of uncultured bacterium. Taxonomy (GTDB): domain Bacteria; phylum Bacteroidota; class Bacteroidia; order Bacteroidales; family Muribaculaceae; genus Lepagella. The sequence continues at coordinate 15,423 of CAJMNI010000050.1, forward strand.
TTTCGTATTCTCCACCACCAACTCCGACGCTGCCGTGAAACTGAAGAAAATGCAGTTCCACAACTCCCCGGTCAGAGTGGAATACAGTGTCTATCGCGTCGTGATGCCCTGGCGGGGCAACTCCCGCTATGTGATAACGCGCGTTGACTCCGTAAGGGAAAAAGACATCCTTCCTCCCGACCGTCAGCCGGAGACCGTCAATCCCGACAACCGAACCACAAAATTCGCGCATTAACTCTAAAACCTAAAGCCTAAAGCCTAAAACCTACGGCCTACGGCCGAAAAGCATAACGATGCGAAATATAATTTCAACAGCCGTTTGCCTTATGATCACCATGTCGGCCGCCGAGGCGCAGGAAGTGATCGACTCCTGCCTTCACATAAAGGCCGGAACCACAGCCATAGCCGCTTATCAATATAAAGACAGGGAAGACTTCAACAGGGTCAGTTTCGACTCGCCGACTTCGGTGAAATCAATCGGAGAGTATGCCTTTCTCGGCTGCGAGAAGCTCCGGCAGATAGAGCTTCCGGCATCGCTGCGGAAAATCGGCGAAGGAGCCTTCAGGGAATGCACCTCTCTGGAAGCGATTAGAATCCCCTCAGGCGTCTCCACGATACCCAAGCAGTGCTTTGCCTGGTGCGAGGCTTTGAAGCGCGCAGAACTCCCCGAAACGATTCTCGACATCAGTTCCCACGCCTTCCCCTACTGCTACTCCCTTACGGAAATCAAAATTCCCGGCAGTGTGAAACATATCGGCAGCAACGCCTTCTCCTTCTGCACATCGCTGAAGGAGGTGGAAATGCCTGCGACAATTACCGAGCTTGAATCCTACGCCTTCGCCGAATGCACATCATTGCGAAGGGCAGTGATGCCCGCCAATTCAAATCTGCTCGGCGAACAGATCTTCCAGGGCTGCGTCAACCTGCGGGAGCTTGTGGAGCCCTCGGCAAAGCCGCCGAAATTCGACTGCGACTCCGGCATATTCGACGACAGCGAGAAAGAACTCTACGAGAACTGCGACCTGATAGTAAAGCCCGGCTCGCTCGCCACCTACCGCATAGCCCCAGGCTGGCGCCGCTTCCCCCACTTCCTCCCCCTCGACTGAAAAACCCCGGCAAGCCGGCCAAAAGCGCCCTAAAGGGCCGCACCGGCACACAATTGCGCCCTAAAGGGCCGCACCGGCCCCAAAATTAAGGAG
>CAJMNI010000051.1 GCA_905214735.1 uncultured bacterium
TTGGCTGGTCCTTTTTTAGTACCCTTTCTTAGACACACTCAAAGAAACAGTATCGATAAAATCATCAGTCGGGACAAGATAATAGTCGAATTCGATATATTCTTCGGTCGTTTTGAGCACACGTTGGGAGTGGTGCAATGGCAGCGACGTCAGGTAGTCGCCGTGCTCGTCGTATGCTCTCAGCACTATCCGTTCGGGACTGGCATCAGTGTGAAAAATCCCGTAATAATGCGCGAAATACTGCTCTGCGTCAAAATCTTTCGGTAACTCGAATTTGTCGGGAAGCACCTCGACCGACTTGATGCGGTCGAGCCCATATATGCGGATTGCCTCCATCGCCGAGAGTATCGGAGTGAGAAACTCGCGTCAGGAGAGGATGTTGTCGACGAGAATGCGGCTCTTAAGCTTGAAGTTCTCGCTGATGAGGTTGCTGACGGCGAAAGAGTCGAGCATCCACTTCCGCAGACCGTCATTTTCGATGATATCAGAGTTGTTGATGAAATACTTGTTGTCGTCGACCCGGTCGCAGGCAATTTCGATACCGAAAGTGTAAAGCACCTCGTCGCGCCAGCGGTTGAACGTGGCACGCGACAGATCCTTATTGTCGCTCATATCCTTGTTATCGCGGTAGATCTCTGACAACTCCTTCAGCGACAACCGCCCGTGGCGTCTGATAGTATCAATCAGCCAAACATATTTCTGTATCTGATTCATGAAGTTATAATGGACAATGAATAATTGGTAATTTGGTCATCGCCTGAAGACGTTTCCGCACTGATGGCAATGGAGTTCGACGGAAGGCTGAAAGATGAAATCACCCTTCACGACAACACAAAGCGCCCCGCACTCAGGACATTTGACAATCTCCGGTTTCAGCATAACTATAACAGTTTTTGATTTCTATTGCAAAAATAACCATTTATTGTCTCATGATGCGACACATCAGAATTTATTATGACATGGACTTAGACCTGTGGGAACAAATATCTCTATTTTCTATGCTCATTTTGAAATAAACCTCTAATTTTTAGGAGGATACCAATAAAACGATTAAATTTGCCCACGAAAAATAGCGGCTGCGAAAATAGCGGCTGCGAAAATAGCGGCTGCGAAAAAGTTGCCGTAAGATGAAATTTTACAATCGCGAAAAGGAGCTCGCCATGCTCCGGGAGATCCGTGAGAGGTCATTTGAAAATCACTCTCAGTTCACTGTCATTACCGGTCGCCGCCGTATCGGCAAAACCAAGTTGATGACCCTGAGTTGCGAGGGAACGCCCAGCAACACTATCTATAAAAGACTCAATGTCTTGCCACAATTTAATACAATGGAGTGTTGTCCAAGAGTATGCACGTTGATACTGCGGAATCTCAAATACATCATCCTTCTCAAGAAGTGTGTATTCACTGATTAGTCGGAGTTTAGGCACTATGTTTTTTGTAGGCATAGTTCTTTCAGATTACTTTCTTTTTGCTGGTTACTACTTCGTTTATAATAACTCAACGTCAAAATAAGTTCCGGTACAATTTTGGTACAAATATAAGCTAAAAATCGATAGAAAACAAGTATCCTGAGAAAAAGATGCAAAAAGAAAATGGAGTGCAACTCGCTGAGCTACACTCCATTTTGTTATCGTTGGTTGGTGGGTTTACTTCACTTCCTCGAAGTCGACGTCGGTTACGTCTTTCTCGTTGCCGTTGGCCGGACCGGCCTGCTGGCCCGGCTGAGGACCTGCCTGTGCGCCGGCGGCTGCGTTCTGGGCATTGTAGATGTCCTGAGCCGCTGCCTGGAAGGCGTCGGTCACTGCTTTGACTGCAGAGTCTACATCCTCTACGAGCTGCTGTTTGTGAACGTCTTTCAGACGATTCAGCGCCGTCTCTACGGCTGCCTTCTTGTCAGCCGGAATCTTGTCACCAAGCTCCTGAAGCTGCTTCTCGGTCTGGAAGATCACGGAGTCGGCGTGGTTGAGTTTGTCGGCGCGTTCCTTGGCTTTCTTGTCGGCCTCTTCGTTGGCCTTTGCCTCGTCGCGCATGCGCTGGATCTCGGAGTCGCTCAGACCGCTCGATGCCTCGATGCGGATCGACTGCTCTTTACCTGTGGCTTTATCCTTGGCCGTGACGTTGAGGATACCGTTGGCGTCAACCTCGAACGTCACCTCGATCTGGGGCACGCCACGCGGTGCGGGTGCGATGCCGCCGAGGTTGAACTCGCCGAGGAGCTTGTCGTCGGCTGCCATAGGACGCTCGCCCTGGAGCACGCGGATCGTTACCTCGGGCTGATTGTCGGCTGCCGTGGAGAAGGTCTCGCTCTTGCGGGTCGGGATCGTGGTGTTGGCGTCAATAAGTTTCGTCATCACGCCGCCCATCGTCTCGATACCGATCGACAGAGGCACGACATCAAGAAGAAGCACATCCTTCACATCGCCGCTCAGCACACCGCCCTGGATGGCTGCGCCGACTGCCACAACCTCATCGGGGTTGACACCCTTGTTGGGTTCTTTGCCGAAGATCTGTTTTACCTTCTCCTGGATGGCCGGGATACGTGTCGAACCGCCCACGAGGATAACCTCGTCGATCTGGCTTGCCGAAAGACCGGCGTCCTTGAGAGCCTGGGCGCAAGGAGCGGCCACTGCGTCGATGAGCTGCGAAGCGAGCTGCTCGAATTTGGCGCGCGTAAGGGTCTTCACAAGGTGTTTCGGACCGCTTGCAGTGGCTGTGATATAAGGAAGGTTGATCTCTGTCGAAGTGGAGCTCGAAAGCTCGATCTTGGCCTTCTCGGCAGCCTCTTTCAGACGCTGCATGGCCATAGGATCCTGACGGAGGTCAACGCCCTCGTCGTTCTTGAACTCGTCGGCGAGCCAGTCGATGATCACGTGGTCGAAGTCATCGCCTCCGAGGTGAGTGTCACCGTTGGTCGACTTAACCTCAAACACGCCGTCGCCAAGTTCGAGGATGGAGATATCGAATGTACCGCCGCCGAGGTCGAACACGGCGATCTTCTGCTCCTTGGTCGATTTGTCGAGACCGTAGGCAAGAGCGGCTGCAGTAGGCTCGTTGATGATACGCATCACTTTCAGACCTGCGATCTCGCCGGCGTCTTTAGTAGCCTGACGCTGAGAATCGTCGAAATATGCAGGAACCGTGATGATGGCCTCGGTTACGGGCTGGCCGAGATAATCCTCGGCTGTCTTCTTCATCTTCTGAAGGATCATGGCCGAAATCTCCTGAGGAGTGTAGTCGCGGCCGTCGATGTCGACCTTCGGCATGTCGTTCTGGCAAACAACCTTATAAGGCACGCGCTTGATCTCGTCGGTGACCTGGTCGCACTTCTCGCCCATGAATCTCTTTATCGAATAGATGGTTCGCGTAGGATTGGTGATTGCCTGGCGCTTGGCAGGATCACCCACCTTGCGTTCGCCACCGTCTACAAATGCCACAACAGAAGGCGTAGTGTTTCTTCCTTCGTTGTTGGGGATCACAACAGGATCCTTGCCTTCAAGCACAGCTACGCAGGAATTAGTAGTTCCTAAGTCGATACCAATAATTTTTCCCATGATTTTATATTTTTTATTGTTTTGTATTTCTATCGTTAACTCCGGAGAGGGTCGCTTCCGCGGCCGGAAGCCCTTTTCCCCTCCGCTCAATTTATTTAACAAATAATATGCTAATTGGATTGATTTTTGGCAAATCTTTTTCAGAACTTTTATAATTTACTGATTTTTTGCGCATTATTAACAGGTGTCGGCAGCAACAATTTCTTGACAACATCATGCCAAATTTGACAAATTGCAAGTTTTGCCCACTTTTACTCTTTGAATTCCTATATTTTTATTAATTTTGCATTCTGATGTCGCCGCAACGATGCGCCGGGATCATAACAATGTCGGGTATCCGGCGCGAGCCTCCGGCATTGCCTTACAACAGATAACATAATATGAAGCCTTTACAACAGAAGTTATCCGCCTACGACGCTCCGCAGAAAGCGAAAGCGGCAGGTGTCTACCCCTATTTCAGAGCAATATCGAGCGAGCAGGACACTGAAGTGCTCATGAACGGGAAAAAGGTCCTGATGTTCGGATCGAACAGTTATCTTGGCCTCACCAATCACCCCAAAGTTATAGAGGCGGCCGTGGAAGCCACCCGAAAATACGGCACCGGCATGGCCGGCTCCCCCTTCCTCAACGGCACCCTCACCATCCACAAGGACCTTGAGGCCCGTCTCGCCGACTTCATGGGCAAGGAAGACGCCATGATCTATTCCACCGGCTTCGGTGTCAACCTCGGAGTCGTCTCCACGCTCACCGGCCGCGAGGATTACGTAATCCTCGACGAGCAGGACCACGCCTCGATCATCGAGGGCCGACGCCTCTCCTTCTCGAATTACCTGAAATACCGCCACAACGACATGGCCTCGCTCGAGCAGCAGCTCCGCAAATGCGATCCCGACAAGATCAAGCTCATCGTCACCGACGGTGTCTTCTCAATGGAGGGCGATGTGGCCAACCTTCCGGAAATCGTGCGCCTCGCCAAGCAATACAACGGCTGCGTGATGGTCGACGAAGCCCACGGCCTCGGAGTCTTCGGAGATGACGGCCGCGGCACATGCGACCATTTCAAAGTCGCCGGCGACGTCGACCTCATTATGGGAACATTCAGCAAATCGCTCGCTTCCCTCGGAGGTTTCGTAGCCACCGACAAGGTCATCACCAACTTCCTGCGCCACCATTCCCGCTCATATATATTCACGGCTTCAATCACTCCCGCTTCAACTGCGGCCGTCAACGCCGCCCTCGACATCATGATCGCCGAGCCCGAACGCCGCGAACACCTCTGGGAAATCACCCACTACGCCCTCGATAACTTCCGGGCAATGGGATGTGAGATCGGCCACACCTCAACGCCGATCATCCCCCTCTTCATCCGCGACGACTACAAGACTTTCCACGTAACCCGCGACCTGCTCGACGAAGGAGTCTTTGTAAATCCGGTGGTGACCCCGGCCGTGGCCCCGCAAGACACGCTCATCCGCTATTCGCTCATGGCCACCCACACCAAAGAGCAGGTGACCCGCTCGCTTGAAGCAATCGAAAAGGTCTTCAAGAAATACGGCCTCCTCAACAAGCAGGCCTAAGCGACTGCAACTTCCATAAGATAAATGCCGTCGGGACGAACGTCATTATTGACCGACATCGACTCCCGACGGCACAATTTTGTGCCTCTCCCAACCCGCACTCCTCCCTCTCCGAAAATTTTTCTAAAAATTTTCAATTCGATTTGGAAATATAGCGGGCGTGCATTAAATTCGCATTCTGTTTGGAGGCACTGACAAAGGCCTCTTGAGTATTTTCGATTTAAAAACATTCAGGACATCGGCTCCGTCTCAGACTTGATTATTTTCAATAGTTTCGCAGCCGGTGCGTGATCAAAAAATCACAAGTAAAGACAAGATGGTTTATAGGTTTAAACTTGTTAGCGACGAGGTGTCAAATTTCTCGCGTGAAATTGAAATTGACTCGGAAAACACTTTCCTTCAGCTTCGCAACGCAATCCTTGAAAGCGTTGACTATACGAAAGACGAACTTGATTCTTTCTTCCTCTGCAACGACGAATGGGAGCGGCAGGAAGAAATCACCCTTGAAGACATGGGAAATTCCGCCAGCGACGTCGACCAATGGCTCATGGAAAACACCCCCATCTCCGAGCTTATAGAAGACGAGGGGCAGAAACTCGTGTTCGAATTCGACTATCTCACCCAGCGCTCATTCTTCTTGGAGCTCAAGGAGATGATCCCGAGCCGCAACCTCGTCGAGCCCCTCTGCACCATGAAGCGGGGCAAAGCCCCGAAACAGACTGTCGACATGGAGGAATTCGACCGCAAGATCGATGCCAAGGCAGCCTCCGTGATCGAAGACATCGACGAAATCGACTCTTTCCCCTCTGAATCGTTCAACGACGAGGACCTCGAGGGTTTCGACATCATGAACATAAATTGATTCTATAGCCGCCTCTGCGGTAAAAAACCGGGGCGTCGGAAGTTTTTCTTCCCGACGCCCCGGCTTTTTTAGCTTAATCGCATAGTAAAACTTAAGCAAAGATTTGTGCCGGTTAACGCGGCCCGCAAAAAATCATCTCCTTCAGGTTATGGTCTTTTCTCCGATGGTTGCTGATATTTCCGTTCTCAGCTTCTGCCGAATATTCGGTCTAATAGAGAATGCTTATCCTCAGGACGGAAAATTACATTAAGTTGATCGGAGACCTTGCTAAAAAATAAAATGTGATTCGCGAAGACAAACGCCACATTCTTGTCGAAATCAAGAACGGCGTTGATGCTCCTGATGAGAAACCGACGGAACGGACTGAACTCGTCGAGATTCTCAACCACTATCTCATCAGGAGTTATCGCTATCTGATGAAAGGGCTGCAGAAGCTCGGCGAAGTGTTCAAGCTGAAGTTCTTCCCGATTCTTGGGCGGCTTCTTATAGTTCTTGAATAGTTCTTTTATTACATCTTCTGTAATCATATTATAGTAGGCCTAAGTGCCTTGGTCATCCCGAAGCTCAGGGCAAAATCCTTCCCGTGAGTTTATATATTAAACAGCGCCGGCTATAAAATTGTTTATTTTTTTACATTTGAAAAATGCAATATCCAGCGCTTTTTACTTTACAACGATATATTGCACTTTTTTTATTACAATTTTTCTTAATTTTTTATAATTCGCGAACCATTAGGCAGTTGGATTGTTGTCTCGGCCAGCTTCGGAAATAGCGGCAACGCCTGATGTCATAAAGAATGACAACACATGATCTCATAAACAACAAGAAAGAGCCGTTCCCCGGAAGGAACGAGACTCTTTCATGTTTTTCATATCAAGTTTCGGCAACCGGCCGGCTTCTCTCTTGAAGCCTGCCGGATGCGGGGATCATCAGCCAAGGAAGCTCAGGAGCACGCCGGCCGCAACAGCCGAACCGATCACGCCGGCCACGTTCGGGCCCATGGCATGCATCAGCAGATAGTTGGTCGGGTCATACTCCAGACCGAGGTTGTTGGAGATTCGCGCAGCCATAGGCACTGCGGAAACTCCAGCGTTGCCAATCAGAGGATTGATCTTCTTGCCCGGACGCAGGAAGAGGTTGAAGAGCTTCACTGAAAGCACTCCTGCGCTCGAAGCGAGGATGAAGGCAATGAAGCCAAGGCCGAAGATGATCAGCGTGTCGACCGTAAGGAACTTGCTCGCCTGCGTGGAGGCGCCGACCGTAAGGCCGAGAAGGATCGTCACGATGTCGGTCATGGCGTTGCTTGCCGTCTTTGCAAGGCGAGTCGTCACGCCGCTCTCGCGGAGCAGATTGCCGAAGAAGAGCATGCCGAGCAGAGGAATGCCGGAAGGTACCACGAAGCAGGTCAGCATCAGTCCGACCACCGGGAAGATGATCTTCTCTGTCTGGCTCACCACGCGGGCGGGCTTCATCTTGATCAGACGCTCCTTCTTGGTGGTGAAGAGCCTCATCAGCGGAGGCTGGATCAGCGGGATCAGGGCCATATAGGAATAGGCCGACACCGCCACCGCTCCGAGCAGGTCCGGGTTAAGCTTCGATGTGGTGAAGATGGCCGTAGGGCCGTCGGCGCCGCCGATGATGGCAACACAGCCTGCCGACAGAGGATCGAAACCGCAAAGCAACGCGAGCATATAGGCTCCGAAGATACCGAACTGGGCGCAGGCGCCGATGATCATCAGCTTCGGATTGGCGAGAAGAGCCGAGAAATCGGTCATCGCCCCGATGCCTAAGAAAATCAATGGCGGATACCAGCCTTTCTCCACACCGTTGTAGAGGATATTGAGCACAGATCCCTCCTCGTAGATGCCGATCTCCATTCCCTCCTGGAAGGGGATGTTGCCGATCAGCATGCCGAAACCGATCGGCACAAGAAGAAGGGGCTCAAAGTTTTTCTTGATAGCGAGCCAGACGAAGAAGCAGCCCACCGCAAGCATCACCAGATTTTCCCATTCGCAATTGTAAAAACCTGTGAACTGCCAGAATGACTCCACGGTCTGGCGCATAAAGCCGCCGAACGAATAATTGCTAAGTAACATATTGATTTTGACTCAGAGTAGCTTCAGCGGCTACTTATTCTATTATCATAATGTCCGCTCCTTCCAGAAGGGCGTCGCCGGCTGAAACAAGGATCTGTTTCACGGTTCCGGCTTTCTGGGTACGGATATCGTTTTCCATCTTCATAGCTTCGAGCACAGCGACCTTGTCGCCCACTTTCACCGTGTCGCCCACCTTGACGGTGATCGACATGATAGTGCCGGGGAGAGGACATTTCACTGCCGCAGGGTTGCTTGCCACCGGTGCCGGCTTTGCCACTTTGGGCGATACCGACGCCGCGGGGATGGCGCCTTTGTTGGTGAAGCCGCTTTGGGAGAGTGCCGGCTTCTGCACTTTTTTCTTTTCAAGCTCAACCTTGTAGGGGACTCCGTTCACCTCTACCGTGGCTTCGTTGTCGACTATGTCGCCGACGGCCACCGTGAACTTCATTCCATTGATCTTATATTTATATTCTTTCATCTTAATTCCTTGTTAACGCTTGTCTGATTAACGCATGTGTTCTTATCTCTCCGGAGGCTCCTCGGCCAATTCCGGGAGTCGCAACCGATGGATTGCGCCGGCCGGAGACTTCCGTTTGAAGCGAGGGCTTTATTTCAGTTTCTTCATCGGCATCTGCGCATGCTCGGGGATCACGCGCATGTTGTAGATCTTCGAGTTCCATGGCGAGTAAGCCTTTCTCATCCTGCGTATCGTGAGGATAGTGTCCTCCATGTCGTGGCCCTGGCCGAGATGCTCGGCGAGCGCCATGCTTATGGCGGCAATTACCTCTCCCGAATCGAGTTCGTCATGGTGACCTTCAGCATTCTCGACTGTCACTCCGTGGGCTGCGCGTTTCTTACGCTTTTGCAGAGCGGCCGAAATCTTGCCGAAACCGAGGAAAAGAAGACTCAGCACCACGAGCGCCGCAATCACAATCGTCATTGCTATGATCGTGATCGCCCCTCCAAAGCTGTCGTTCTCCTCCGCGTTTCTCGCCTTTTGGGCCTGGATGGCCTTGCGGGTCAGCTCGCTCTCCTGCACGGTGTTTTTCTCCGTGGAGTTAACCCACTCCCCTTCCACATTTTCCTGTTTGCCCTGACGGGAAACATCCTGATAGGTGGCTTCGGGCTCCACGGCTATAGCTGCCGACGCGGGAACTGCGCCAGACAAAGAGGCACACAGCAGAACGCTTAATATTGGTTTTTTCAGCATATTCTGGTAATTGATAACAGATGCGGACATCCCGGTCGGGGATGCCCGCATCCGATTGTTAAAGTGGTATGTTGCCGTGTTTCTTGGCAGGATTGGTCAGCTTCTTGGTGGCGAGCATGTTCAGAGCCTTGATCACGCGGAAACGGGTGTTGCGCGGTTCGATCACGTCGTCGATGTAGCCATACTTGGCTGCCTGATAAGGATTGGCGAAGAGTTCGCGATATTCCTCTTCTTTAGCTGCCTTGAATGCTGCGGGATCGTCGGAGTTCTTGGCTTCTTTGGCATAGAGCACGCCGACAGCGCCCTCAGCGCCCATCACTGCGATCTCGGCCGAAGGCCATGCATAGTTCATGTCGCCGCGGAGCTGCTTGCAGCTCATCACGATGTGGCTGCCGCCGTAGCTCTTGCGCAGTGTCACGGTCACCTTGGGCACTGTGGCCTCGCCATAAGCGTAGAGAAGCTTGGCGCCGTGAAGGATCACGCCGTTGTATTCCTGGCCTGTGCCGGGGAGGAAGCCCGGAACGTCAACGAGCGTAACCAGAGGAATGTTGAAGGCGTCGCAGAAGCGCACGAAACGGGCACCCTTGCGCGATGCGTTGGAGTCGAGCACGCCGGCGAGCACTTTCGGCTGGTTGGCTACGATTCCGACAGCCTGGCCGTTGAAGCGGGCGAAACCGATGATGATGTTCTTGGCATAATCTTTCGACACCTCGAGGAATTCGCCGTTGTCGACGATCGACGAGATGACCTCATACATGTCGTAGCTGCGTTTTGCGCTGTCGGGGATGATCTCGTTGAGCTTGTCTTCCAGACGGTCGATCGGATCCTTGCAGTCCACGAGCGGAGTCTCCTCGAGATTGTTCTGCGGGATATAGCTGAGAAGCTTGCGGATAAGGGCGAGGGTCTCTTCCTCGTTCTCGGCTGCAAAATGCGTCACGCCGCTCTTGGTGGAGTGAACCGATGCGCCGCCGAGGTCTTCCTGGCTTACATCCTCGCCTGTGACGGTCTTCACAACCGACGGACCGGTGAGGAACATATAGCTCAGTCCCTTTGTCATGATGGTGAAGTCGGTGAGCGCGGGGCTATAGACTGCGCCGCCTGCACACGGACCCATGATGGCCGAAATCTGGGGAATCACGCCCGATGCCAAAATATTGCGCTGGAAAATTTCCGAGTAGCCGGCCAGTGCGTTGATGCCCTCCTGGATACGCGCGCCGCCCGAGTCGTTGAGTCCGATCACCGGAGCGCCCATCTTCATGGCCATGTCCATAACCTTGCAGATCTTCTGCGACATCGTCTCCGAAAGCGATCCGCCGAAAACGGTGAAGTCCTGTGCGAACACATAGACCAGACGCCCTTCGATCGTGCCGAAGCCGGTTACTACGCCGTCGCCGAGGATGTGCTTCTTGTCCTGGCCGAAGTTCGTGCAGCGGTGGGTGACAAACATGTCGAGCTCCTCGAAACTACCCTCGTCAAGAAGCATGGCGATGCGCTCGCGTGCCGTGTATTTGCCTCTTGCATGCTGTTTTTCGATGGCTTTCTCGCCGCCGCCGAGGCGTGTCTCGGCGCGTTTCTCGATAAGCTGACTTATCTTCTTTTCCTGAATGCTCATATTGGTTTAATATGTTATTAATGTGTGACGGCACCCCTTATCCTTACTGAAAAGGGAAACCGCCAAAGTTATATCTTATTTGTCACCACATTCGCAGAGTTCCGTCAGTACGGCCTCTGTCGATTTCGGGTGCAGGAAGGCGATCTGAAGGCCGTCGGCCCCTTTGCGGGGAGCCTTGTCGATCAGGCGCAGACCTTTCTCCTCTGCCTCTGCCAGTGCGTTGGCAACACCATCTTCAATGGCAAAAGCCATGTGGTGCATTCCGCCGCGGCCGCCGTTCTTCTCGATGAATTTGGCTATCGTGCTGTCGGGACTCGTGGCCTCAAGAAGCTCGATCTTCGTGTCGCCTACCTTGAAGAAGGCTGTCGTCACTTTCTGATCCTCCACTACTTCCTGCTTGTAGCATTTGAGTCCGAGAACGTTTTCGTAATACTTGATAGCCTCCTCAAGATTGGGAACTGCTATACCGATGTGCTCAATGTGTGAAATTTTCATTTGTTTTAGTTTTTAGGTTATCGAGTTGTTTTTTATCCGTTATAAATGCTTTTCGCATGAACTGAGACGGCCGTTTTTCGATACGCTCACGGCCGTTTCTCATTTCAATCTGCAAATTTAACAAAAAAAGCGCAATTTCCAAGCCTATTGTCTGTTTATTAATTAGCTTAATCAAGGAGCACGGAAAGCTTTATCGACGCAACAAAACTAAAAATCAAATTTCAGTACCCGTTTTGGGGCAAAAGTTTGGCATATTCGTAAAATTTTGTTAATTTTGCGGTTAAATAATCTTACGCAATGAAAATAACTCCGAAACTCCTTGCCTCCATAGTCGGTGGAAGCGTGGAAGGAGATGAAAATACCGAAATCCTCGGCTTTGCCAAGATCGAAGAGGCAAAGCCCGGAGAAATCTCTTTTATCGCAAATCCCAAATACGAGCATTTCATCGACACGACCCCGGCTACAGTGCTGCTGGTCAGCAATGACTTCGCCCATGAAATTCCTGAAGGAAAGACGCTTATCCGCGTAGCCGACCCTTATATGGCACTCGCCACCCTTCTCAACGCTTTTGAAAGTCAGAAGCCGCGTCAGAAAGGGATTGAGCAGCCCTGTTTCATCGCCGAAGGAGTGGCTGTTCCCGACGACTGCTACATCGGCGCCTTCTCCTATATCGGTGCCGGTGCGAAAATCGGCGCCGGTGCGATGATATATCCGCAGGCATACGTAGGCCAAGGCGTAGAAATCGGTGATAACACCGTGATTCGTCAGGGCGCAAAAATCTACGAAGGATGCCAGATCGGCAAAAACTGCATCATTCACGCCGGAGCCGTGATCGGAGCCGACGGTTTCGGATTCGCCCCAACCCCCGACGGCAGCTACGAGAAAATCCCGCAGATCGGCATAGTAGTGATCGAAGACAATGTCGAGATCGGAGCCAACACCACAGTAGACCGCGCCACCTTCGGCTGCACCCGCGTCGGGAAAGGCACCAAGCTCGACAATCTCATCCAGATAGCCCACAACGTGGAGCTCGGACAGAACAACGTCTTCGCCGCCCAGACCGGAGTGGCCGGATCGACAAAGATCGGCTCTGGCAACCGCGTCGGAGGCCAGGTTGGCTTCGCAGGCCACATCCGAGTCGGTGACCATAACGAATTCGGCGCCCAGTCGGGCATCAACAGCCGCGTCGGCGACCACAAGCGCCTGATCGGCTATCCCGCCGTGCCTCTGATGACTTTCGCCAAGACTCAGGTATATCTCAAACGCCTCGGCGAACTCTTCGATAAAGAGAAAAAAGACTGACCCGTCGGGGAAAGACGCGGTCGGTCTTTCCTTTTTTCTTATGCAAATCCCTCCTTATTCATCCGAACAAACAGATCAACTATAATATGAATCAACTCACACTCAAGGATTCCTTCACCGTCCACGGCAAGGGCCTTCACTCCGGTCTGGAAATCACAGCAGTGTTCCAGCCCGCCGAGGAAAACACCGGATACAAGTTCCGTCGTGTCGACCTCCCGGAAAAACCTGTGATCGACGCAATCGCCGACAATGTCGTCGACACCACCCGCGGCACAGTGATCGGCCGCAACGGAGTGGTGGTCTCAACCATCGAGCATGCCATGGCCGCTCTCTATGCTGCCGGAATCGACAACTGTCTCATCGATGTCGACGGCCCTGAGCTCCCGATTCTCGACGGCAGCGCCATCGTATATGTCGAAAACATCGAGAAAGTCGGTCTGCAGGAGCAGAAAGCCGACAAGGAATATTATATAATCAAAGAAAAAACTCAGATTAAAGACGATGCCACGGGCTCCACGATGACCATCTATCCCGACGACGGATTCAGCGTGGAATGCATGGTGGAATACAATTCCTCCGTGCTTCCCAACCAGTTTGCGGTGCTCGACGACCTCGCCGAGTTCAAGCAGGAAGTGGCGCAGGCCCGCACTTTCGTCTTTGTCCGCGAAATCGAACAGCTCCTCCAGCTGAACCTCATCAAGGGTGGCGACCTCGACAACGCCATCGTGATCTACGACCAGCCCATCTCGCAGGAAAGGATCGATCACATCTGCGACGTTGTCAACGTGCCCCACATGGAGCTCAACAAGCTCGGATACATCAATCCGAAACCCCTCGTCTGGGACAATGAGCCCGCCCGCCACAAGGTGATGGACGTGATCGGCGACCTTGCCCTTATCGGCCGCCCGATCAAAGGCCGCGTAGTGGCAATCCGCCCCGGACACACCATCAACAACAAGTTCACCCGCATGGTGCGCCACGAGGTGAAACACACCGAGGTCCAGGCTCCCGTCTACAATCCCAACATTGCTCCCCTGATCGACATCAACGGAATAAAGAAGCTTCTCCCCCACCGCTATCCCTTCCTGCTCATCGACAAAGTGATCGAAATCGACAAGAAGCATGTGATCGCAGTGAAAAACGTCACGGTCAACGAGCCCTTCTTCCAGGGACACTTCCCCGAAGAGCCCGTGATGCCCGGCGTGCTTCAGGTCGAGGCTATGGCACAGGCTGCGGGAGTGCTCGTGCTCAACTTCCTCGACGAACCCGAAAAATACTCCACTTATTTCCTCAAAATCGACAACGTCAAATTCCGCCAGAAAGTAGTGCCCGGCAACACTCTTCTGCTCAACGTCTCGCTGATGACTGAGATACGCCGCGGATGCGCAATCGTAAAAGGATACGCATTCGTTGGTGAGAAAATCGTTTGCGAAGCGGAATTTATGGCACAAATCATCAAAAACAAATAAGACATGATGGGCAAATATATAAGTGTTAATCCCGGAGCCCGAATCGGCAACAACGTTCAGATCGGAGACTTCACCACAATCCACGACGATGTGGAGATCGGCGACAACACCGTGATCCATGGAAATGTCACAATCTTCCCCGGCGCCCGAATCGGCAGCGGTGTTACCATTTTCCCCGGCGCAGTGGTATCGGCAATCCCCCAGGACCTCAAATTCAAAGGCGAGGAAACATTTGCATACGTAGGCGACGGCACAACGCTCCGCGAATGCGTCACCGTCCATCGCGGCACAGCCTCAAAAGGGAAAACCGTGGTCGGCAAAAACTGCCTCATCATGGCTTACTGCCACGTGGCCCACGACTGCTGCCTCGGTGATCGAGTGATAATGTCGAACGCCGTGCAGCTTGCCGGCGAAGTCCGCGTTGACGACGCTGCAGTGATCGGCGGAGGAAGCCTCATCCACCAGTTCTGCCACCTCGGCCGAAACATCATGCTTCAGGGCGGCGCCCTCGTCAACAAGGATATTCCTCCCTTCGTAAAGGCTGCCCGCGAACCTATCTCTTACGTAGGTCTCAACACAGTCGGTCTTCACCGCAACCACTTCACAGAAGAGGAAATCAAGCAGATCAGCGATGTCTATCGTCTGCTTTACCTCTCCGAGCTCAACGTCACCAACGCCCTCAAGCTAATCAAAGAGACCCTTCCGGAATCTGACCTCCGCAACGAAGTGATTAATTTCGTGGCCAACTCCGAAAGAGGAATCATCAGAAGCGCGATCTGACGAAGCATATCGCTTCCCGACATTAAAGCAACATAATAAAGACCGGGGCTGATCTCAATTGAAATCAGCCCCGGTCTTTATTATATACCTCTGATCGCAGTTAAACTGCTGTCAGGGTGTTAACATCTATTTCTTGATTGCTGCTCGATAATTTGAAATTACCCGAATTTTGAAATCTTGCGGAGCTGCGGCTCGTTGATGATCTTTATGCGACGCCCGTCGACAAGGATAAGCTTCTCGGAAACAAAAGCTGTCAGTGTGCGAATGGCATTCGACGTGGTCATATTGGAAAGATTCGCAAGATCTTCGCGGCTCATATAGATATTGAGAGTTGCGTCGTCGTCCTCATAGCCATAATTGTCAGCAAGAAGCAGAAGAGACTCTGCCAGACGGCCGCGGATATGCTTCTGCGTAAGATTGATGATCTTCGTGTCGGCGCCGCCTAAATTGCGAGAAAGCTCATGGATAAAAAACATCGCCAGGTTATTGTTGTTCCTGATGATATCTTCCACAATCTTCATCGGGATAATGCCAAGCACAGAAGGCTCGAAAGCAGCCGAAGATGAAACATACGGCTCGCGCGCAAAATAAGCCCTGTAGCCGAAATACTGCACGGGCCGGTAAAGTCTAAGAATCTGGACCCTGTCGCCGATGCCGCTCTTGAAAAGCTTCACCTTTCCCTCGAGAAGGCAATAGAGATTCTCGGGAATTTCAGACTCAGCGTAAATGATCTGATTCTTCTTGTAATGCTCATACTTGAAATTCTCGGTGACAATGCGTTTTTCCTCGGGGGTCAAGGCGTTCCAAAGCTCCGACAGGTCATCACCGATAATCCTTTCTAACGTACTTTTGGTAATCATATCCAGATAAAATTTCCCGGCACGCGGGCACAAATGATGCCAAATGCAATCAAATGGAAATAAAAAAGAACCGCATAACAGACTGCATGTTCTAAAACACAAATTTAAAACATTTTTTTTGCTTTACCAAAGAAAACCCCAAATAAAAGCAAAAAAGCCGCCGCCCAAAAGACCGCCCAAAAGACCAAGCCAACCGAATGCACCCTAAAGGGCCGCACCAGCCCCAAAATTAAGGAGAGACCGCCTATTGGCCGCCTCTCCTTAATTTTCGCCAGAATCTTCCATCCCCAATTTTCGCCCCCCGTTAAGGCAGATCTTCCGCCCGCAGAAAAGAGCAGTGGTCTTCACAATTTTGGAGCTGGTGCGTCTCTTTAGGGCGCAATTGTCTGCCGGTGCGTCTCTTCAGGGCGCAAAAAAAAGGCTCAGCTTTTCAACTGAGCCT
>CAJMNI010000052.1 GCA_905214735.1 uncultured bacterium
GCCTGAGCGACTTTAGCTGACCTCCGGCACCGCCATTAACTGAATATCCCTATATTAATATATTATAAAAGCGAAGAGCGCGTCCGTTCGAACGCGCTCTTCGCTTTTATAGAATGATTCGATATTTCTAAGTGAACATTATCACTATGTTGAAGGTGATGAATGCGAAGATCCAGGCGAGCGCCGTGTTATAGATAATCGAGAACGCCGCATATTTCCAGGAGCCGGTTTCCCGCCTGATGGCCGCCAAAGTGGCGATACATGGGAAATAGAGCAGCACGAAAACCATGAAGGCAAGCGCCGAAGCGGTGGTGAACGGTGCGATTCCGGTCACTGGCGAGGGAGTGGAGAGTTTTTCCGCGAGAGCCTCTTCATTATCATCGCCCACATAGAGCACTCCGAGTGTGGAGACCACCACTTCCTTGGCAGCCGCACCGGCAATCAGCGAAACGCAAGTCTTCCAACCCAACTCCATCGGACGGACCACAGGCTCCACAAACTTGCCGACGTGTCCGAGGATTGAATTTCCCTGCTGATACTCCTTGGCTATCATCTCGTCGATCTCCTGAGGAGTCGATGTTTTTAATGTGGTTTCAGGAATTTCGGCGTAAGCCTTGGCCTTGAAATCAGCCGGCACGTCGCTGACACCGTAATGGGGGAAATAGGAGAGTGCCCAGATAATGATTGAGGCAACCAGAATAATGCCCCCCATCTTCTTGAGATACTGCTCCGCTTTGGCCCACATATTGCGCATCGTTGCCTTGAAGGTCGGCATTCGATAAGGAGGTAGTTCCATAACGAAAGGCGTCTCGTCGGCCTTGAACCAGAATTTTTTCATCAGTTTGGCCGTCAACACCGCCACCGCAATACCAAGAGTATAGAGCAGAACGAATATCCAGGCGCCGTGAGCCGGGAAGAAGGCGCCGACCAGAAGCACGTAGATAGGGATTCTTGCCGAACAGCTTATGAAAGGATTGATCAGGATGGTTATGAGTCGGCTCGACTTGCTCTCGATGATGCGCGTCGACATTATGGCGGGCACGTTGCATCCGAAGCCCATCACAAGCGGTATGAACGACTTGCCGTGCAATCCCATCCGGTGCATCAGCTTGTCCATTATAAAGGCAACCCTCGCCATATATCCCGAATCCTCCATGAATGAGATGAAGGCATAAAGGATCAGAATGTTGGGCAGGAAAACGATCACGCCTCCCACGCCTCCGATGATTCCGTCGAGAAGCAGGTCTTTTAGCGGTCCGGGCGACATATATTCTCCGATCTCTCCAGAAATCCATGACACGAGAGATTCGATCCATTCCATAGGATACGAACCGATTTCGAAAGTGGCCCAGAACATCAGCCACATCACCAGCAGGAAAATCGGGAAACCGAAAAGTTTGTTAGTGACGAAAGCATCGATGATTTTTGTGGATTTCTCCTCTTTTTCGATGTTCCCCTGCATTGTTTCGGCCAGCGCTCCCTGGATAAATCCATACTTGTCGGCAGATATGGCTGAGGCGACATCCTCGTTGAGGACGGTCTGGCAGCGTTTCTCAAGCTTATCCCGGATATCGACCCATTTCTCATATTGTGGATATTTTTCGAGCCGCGAGGTGATCTCCGGATCCTCCTCAAGAAATTTAATGGCCACGAAGCGGGGAGAGAAGCGATGGGGCAGAGTCGGGTCGGCCTTCAGATCGGCGTTGATTTCCGAGACAGCCTTCTCGATGTCGGGATTGAGGCCGACATGGATATGACGGGTGTCGACGTGACGCATCTCGTAGACGTCGATCACGGTGTCGAGCAGTTTGTCGATACCCCAGCCTGTGGAAGCGATTGTGGGCACCATAGGTACGCCGAGCATCTTTCCGAGGGCCTTGTAGTCGAGCTTCACGTTGTTGTGCTGCAGCTCGTCGTACATGTTCAGATCGATGACCATCGGGCGGTTCATGTCGATCAGTTCGGTGGTGAGGTAAAGATTGCGCTCGAGATTCGATGCGACAACAACATTGATTATCACGTCGGGCGTCTCCTCGCGCAAATAGCGCATCACGTATAGCTCTTCGGGAGAATAAGCGGAAAGGGAGTATGTGCCCGGAAGGTCGACGATGTTGAATCGGTAGCCCTTATATTTCATGGTTCCGGCCTTTGCGCCGACAGTCACTCCGGCATAGTTGCCCACATGCTCGTGGGCACCGGAGGCCATGTTGAAAAGCGATGTTTTGCCGCAGTTGGGATTACCGATAAGGGCAACATTGATGATTTTGTCGCTGCGGATCCTTGAATCCTCCTCTTTCTTTTTCGATTCTGAATCATTGGCATCCTCAAGAGCCGCGTTTTTCCATTGCTCGAGGGTCTCGATCTCAATGAGGTCGGCTTCCGCGCGGCGGAGAGAGACCTCGTATCCCATAAGGGCATATTTCACGGGATCCTGCAACGGGGCATTTAGCACCACGTTGACCTCGCGTCCCCTTACAAAGCCCATCTCCATCACTCTCTTACGGAAAGCACCGTGTCCGAGGACTTTTGTGATCACTCCGGTTTGTCCCGGTTTTAAGTCTGAAAGTCTCATCTGATGAATTTGGTAATTTTCCGAATGCTTCGGTCAATGCTTCTGTTCGTACTGCTGCTGGAGGAATTGTTTGACCTCTTTGAAGAGCTTCGAGGCAAACACGAAATCGTTGAGCGCCTTGTTGGTGCTTCTGTAAATTGTGTCGTCGTTTCCTTTCCAGTCGCAGTGTCCTTTATTGATAAACACGATATTTTCTCCGATTCCGAGCACGGAGTTCATGTCGTGGGTGTTGATGATGGTGGTGATGTCATATTCATGGGTGATGTCGCTCAGCAGGTCATCGATCAGAATAGACGTTTTCGGGTCGAGTCCGGAGTTGGGTTCGTCGCAGAAAAGATATTTGGGATTGAGCGCGATAGCCCGGGCGATAGCCACACGTTTCTGCATACCGCCCGATATCTCGGCCGGATATTTATCGTCGGCATTCTCGAGCCCTACGCGTTTTATGCAGAAATGAGCGCGGTCGAGTTGCTCCTCGTGCGACATCTGCGAAAACATCTTCAACGGGAACATCACGTTGCCGAGCACAGTCTCGTTGTCGAAGAGGGCGGAACCCTGAAAGAGCATTCCGATCTCGGAACGCAGCTGCCGCTTCTGGGCAGTGTCGAGAGAGCGGAAACGACGGCCATCGTAAAGAATCTCCCCCTCTTCGGGAGTGAGAAGCCCGATCAGGCATTTCATGAATACGGTCTTGCCCGATCCCGACTGCCCGATGATGAGGTTGGTCTTGCCGGCCTCGAATGTAGCCGAAATATCGTAGAGCACCTGCACTCCGTCAAACCACTTGGATATGTTTTTCGCCTCGATCATTGCAGTAGAAGTTTAGTTAGTATGACATCGGCGAGGAGAATGATAATCGAACTCGACACAACAGCCTTCGTGCTCGCCTGGCCCACTTCAAGCGCTCCTCCAGAAACGTAATAGCCGTAATAGGCGGCAATCGAGGTGATGATGAATGCAAACACGAGAGTCTTTATGATGCTATACCAGATATACCACTCGTTGAAAAACGACTGGATGCCGTAGATATAGTTTTCCATGGAGATCATTGTGGTGAATTCCGCAATGACGGCGCCGCCGATAAGTCCCATAAACATCGAGAGGACGCAAAGCACAGGCACGAAAAGCACGAACCCGATGATCTTCGGCATGACTATGAAATTTGCCGAGTTCAAGCCCATGATCTCTAGGGCGTCGATCTGCTCGGTGACCCTCATCGTGCCGATCTCCGAGGCGATGTTCGAACCGACTTTGCCGGCGAGGATCAGCGACATCATCGTCGACGAGAATTCGAGGATAAGGATCTCGCGGGTGGCCAGACCGGTGGAATAGCTCGGAATCAGCGGCGAAACGATGTTGATTGTCATCTGGATGCAGATGACGGCGCCGATAAAGAGGGATATGATGATAACGAGCGGAATCGAATTGACGCCGAGTTTATAAATCTCGTTGACGAGACTTTTGAAAAACTCGCGCCATTTCTCAGGAATGCGGAACACCTGAGTCATAAAGAGGCAATAGCGGCCGAATGATTTTATCGAACTGATGAACATTTTTGGGTCTGTTTAGAGATGGCAACCAAAGCAAAATCACATGACGATCCTCACGGATGCCGGTATAGCTGCCCGACTATATAACGTCTTATGGTTGCCGAATTGCTCCAAAGATTGTGCAAAGGTAATAAAAAATTTGGTGCGAAAATCAGTTTTTACTAATTTTGTGGACAATATGGGAGGAACTGCGGATTTGCAGTCGCTCTCGACGCGCCCATAAGTAAAAACAGAAAAGTCATGCTGGTGATTGGTATAGCCGGAGGCACCGGGTCCGGAAAATCCACGGTGGTGAGAAAGATCATAGAAAGTCTTCCTCCTGATGAAGTGACCGTAATTCCTCAGGATTGCTACTATAAGGATAATGCTCACATTCCGCTCGAGGAGAGGCTGAAGATGAACTACGACGAGCCGGCCTCGATAGAATGGAGTCTGCTGACCAAGCATCTGCGCGACCTTCGCGAAGGGAAAAGCGTGGAGATGCCTACCTATGAGTTCATCACTTGCTCGCGTCAGAAAGAGACGGTGCATCTCGAGCCGAAGGAGGTCGTAGTGGTGGAGGGGATTCTGGTCCTCACCGACAAGACGCTGCGCGACATGCTTGACGTCAAGGTATTTGTCGATGCCGACGCCGACGAACGTCTGATCCGTGTGATCCACCGCGACTGCATAGAACGCGGACGCACGCCCCAGATGGTGATCGACCGATATCAGGAGACTCTCAAACCGATGCATGAGCTCTATATCGAGCCGTCGAAGCGTTACGCCGACCTGATAGTGCCTCAGGGAGGCCACAACTGGGTGGCGATCAAACTTCTCACCGACTATATCCGTTCTCTCATCCCCTCCGCTCACGATTGCGATTGCGGAGCTGAAGAGAAGAAATAACCCTGTTCAAAACCAAGATTTTACCGACTATGAAATTTCATCCGCTTTTCGGAAAGAAAATCAATAAAGACGCCGACCACAGGCCGGAAAGACTCACTCCCGAAGAGGAAAGAGAGCTTGAAGGTCCGATGCCCGACATGATGACTGAAGAAGTTGATGCCAAGGCTGTCGCCGTCGGGCCGGAAGGGGATGTAACGGTCGAGGAGAAAGTGAGCGTGCCTGAGAAAGGTGTGCTCCGAACGGAAAATCTTGTCAAGAAATATGGTAAACGAACCGTAGCGAGCAATGTCTCAATAGAGGTGACCCAGGGAGAAATCGTTGGATTGCTCGGTCCTAACGGTGCCGGAAAAACCACGACTTTCTACATGACTGTCGGGCTGATCACTCCAAACGGGGGAAAAGTTTTTCTTGACAATCAGGATATCACGGGTTTTCCTGTCTACAAGCGTGCTCAGGCCGGAATCGGATACCTCCCGCAGGAGGCGAGCGTGTTCCGCACGCTGACGGTGGAAAACAATATCCGAGCCATCCTCGAAATGACCAATACTTCCAAGGAGTATCAGAAAGCCAAGCTCGAGCAGCTTATCAAGGAGTTTTCGCTTGAGAAGGTGAGACACAATGTCGGCACAGGCCTTTCGGGCGGTGAGCGCCGGCGCACGGAGATAGCCCGATGCCTTGCGATCAACCCGAAGTTTATCATGCTCGACGAGCCTTTCGCAGCTGTCGACCCGATTGCCGTGGAGGATATCCAGGAGGTGGTCTATCACCTCAAGGAGAAAAACATCGGTGTGCTCATCACCGACCATAAGGCCGATTCAATCCTTGGTATCACCGACCGTGCCTATATGCTTTTCGAAGGAAAAGTCCTCTTCCAGGGCACGAGCGAGGAACTTGCCTCCAATCCGGTGGTAAGAGAGAAATATCTGGGACAAGACTTTGTCTTTACCCGTAAAAAATATGATTGAAATGAATCTATTGAAAAAAATAGCCCATATATACCGCACATTGCTGAAAGGAGCCGTCGCAATTCAAGCTGCGGTCCTTATAGCTGCCGCTCCGGCTGTCGCATCTCAGACCGAAGCTCCGAAAGGTCACGATTTCACAGTGGTGATCGATGCCGGCCACGGCGGCCATG
This sequence comes from uncultured bacterium, assembly GCA_905214735.1. Lineage (GTDB taxonomy): Bacteria > Bacteroidota > Bacteroidia > Bacteroidales > Muribaculaceae > Lepagella. The sequence goes on from CAJMNI010000052.1 coordinate 6,146, forward strand.
ACCATGGAGCAATCGACAACGGTGTGCGTGAAAAAGATATAAACCTCGCGGTGGCAAAAGATCTTGCCGACCTTATAAAGAAGAAACTCAAGGATGTGAAGGTGGTGATGACTCGCTATGACGACACCTTCATTTCCCTTCAGGAACGCGCCAACATCGCCAACCGCAACAGGGGTGATCTCTTCATCTCGATCCATACGAATTCTGTCGACAAGAGCAATCCCAACCGCAAGAGTGTGCAGGGAACGTCGGTCTATGCGCTTGGTCTCCATAAAGATCAGGATAACCTGAAGGTTGCCCGGCGTGAGAATTCGGTAATAGAGCTTGAAGAGAACTTCGATCAGAAATACAGCGGATTCGACCCGAATAAAGATGAGTCGTATATCATCTTTGAAATGGCGCAGAAAAAGAATCTGGGGAATAGCCTTAAGTTTGCCGCAGAAGCTCAGAGGGAGCTTGTCAGCACGGCAGGACGCTCGGACCGGGGCGTGAAGCAGGCCGGTTTCTGGGTGCTCTGGGCCACGTCGATGCCATCGGTGCTTGTCGAACTCGATTTTATCTGCAATCCGACCACTGCAACCTTCATCGGCAGCCAGAGGGGACAGGAAAAGCTTGCAGAAGCCCTTTTCAATGCTGTTTCTACCTATGTTGAGGAACAGACCGGCTCAAATCCTCAGAAGAACAAGCGAACACCCAAGGCAAAGAAAAAGATAAAAAAAGAGAAAGAACCGGAGATTTCGCAAACACAGCAATCAGTCGAGCCTGCTGCTAAAGCAGAGACCGGAACAGTCATCCTGGCTTCCGCATCGGATACCCGCAAGGTGACCAGAACTCCTGAAACGGCCAACGCCGGCAAACGCACCGCATCGCGCCGTCGTCGCTCCGAGTCGGGCAAGAAGGCATCGGCGAGTCGCAGCTTCGAGACCGACAACATCGTGGTGAAGTCGGAAAATTCATATCTGGCGATTGCTGAGGAAGAGCCTACTCAGAATGTAGTGGCTTCCGATGAGGATCAGGATCAGCAAAAAGGGAAAAAGAAAGACAAGAAAAAGAAAGATAAGAAGCAGAAGAAAAATAAAGACGCCGACAAGAAGAAGGGGAAAAAGGATGACAAGAAAAAAGATTCCGGCACTTCCACTCGTGGTGGCCGCCGCGTGATCAGAGTGTCATCGGGCCCGTCGTCAGCCACATCGGTGTCGGCCATCGCTACGAACGGAAACAATGTGGTGAAAAGGGAACCAAAATCAAACGTATCTGCTTCGAATCAGAAGAGCAATGCAAATGCGGCTGGGAATCCCTCAACCACAATGGGGTCGGAAAACGTTGTATATAAAATCCAGCTTCTCTCCTCGCCCGAGCAATTGAGCCTGACCGACCCCGCATTCCAGGGGTTGTCGCCGATTGATTCGTTTAAGGAAAACGGCTTATATAAATATACCTATGGAAAGAGCGGCGACCGTCATCAGATCGAGGAGACGCTCCTCGAGGTGAAGTCAAAAATTCCCGATGCCTTCATCATAGTCGGCTTCGAATAAGAATAATCAGTTACCTGAAATTTGAATAATAATTCCTCAAAGGAACAAAATAAGATGAAAAAGTTAGTAAGCAAGGAATTCGTGATCGGAATCAGCGTGATAGCGGCGCTGGTAGTGCTTTTCTTCGGTATTGATTATCTGAAGGGAGTCAACCTGATGAATCCTACCAACTATTATTACGTGTCATATTCCAACGTGTCGGGCCTTGAGTCGTCGGCTCCGGTGTCGATCAACGGCTATAAGGTCGGTCAGGTAAGGGAACTCACCTACGATTATGAGCATCCCGGAAAGATCAAGGTGCTCATAGCTGTCAATGACAAGCTCCGTATTCCGGAAGATTCTTACGCTGAAATGGCAAGCACGCTTCTCAGCGGAGGATATATCAACATCGTGATGGGGAAGAGCAATAAGACTTTGGAGAAAGGATCGGAGATCGCATCGCGCGAGCAAAGCGATCTCATGTCGTCGGTCACCAATGATATGCTTCCGGCTGTGAATTCAATCCTGCCGAAGGTGGATTCACTTGTTTACAATCTCAATACGCTCGTTTCCGATCCGTCGCTCAGGATTGCGATCCGCAATCTGGAGGGAATAACCAACAATCTTCTTTACACTTCGAAGGGCCTCGACAACACGATGCGTCGCGATGTGCCGATGTTTATGCGCAGCGCCACGGGCGTCACTACCAAACTCGACTCGGTGAGCTATAACCTCATGGCTCTTTCCCACACTCTCAAGGAGCTCCCTCTGGCCCAGACAATGGACAATGTCCAGGCGGTCACAGTGAATCTCGAGAAATTCTCCAACCAGCTCAACGAGCAGAATTCCACCCTCGGCAAACTCACCAACGACCCGGAGCTCTACAACCGTCTCAATCGGGTTTCAGCCGATATAGACTCGCTGATCTTAGACATCAAGAAGAACCCGAAGAGATACATCTCGATCAAACTCTTCTGAACCCGCCGGTGATCCGGCGTCGGCACCGTGTCATTGCGGCGACGGATCAGAAGGTTATTGAGCAGGCAATTCCCCCTTCATGTCTTGAGGCATAAGGGGCGATAAAAATGTTTTTATTATATAGCTTGCGGAAAAATGTTTTCGTGATTACGGGATAAAGCCAGTAGGCAGCCTCAACGCTTAGAATGCCGATTCCGGCTCCGGCTATCACATCTGTAAGCCAATGGCGGTTGTTATACATCCGCAGAAAGCCTGTCCCGGCAGCCACGGCATATCCTGCTATGCCTATCCAGGGAGATGTGTTCCAGTATTCCCTTCTTAACAGTTCGGCGCCTGTGAAGACAGTTGCCGTGTGCCCTGAGGGGAAGGAGTTATGGCTGCTTCCGTCGGGACGTTCCACTTTTGCCAAAGTTTTGACTCCATAGACAGATATGGCTGTGAGAAGATAGGCAGTTCCGGCTATGATTGTCATGTCGGCATAGCCATGCATACTTTTAACTCCGCAGAGTTTCAAACCATAGGTTGCAACGATAGGAGCATATTGCATGTAATCGTCTACCGACACCTTCGAATGTGGATGTTCCTGCAGCCCATCGCGTATTTCTGTGTTTTTGGATTGCAGCCATTCGCTTTCAAGCCCAATGACGCCGACGCCTATCAGAACACCTGGAACAATCAGTTGCAGCGGTTTGAATTTGTAAGGGTTCATAATTTGCCGATTCTGACATATTCCCGGCATAACGGCCAGAGAGTCGGGTAATACCGGACTGGCTACAGTGTTGATAGTGATAGAATCGGTATGATTAAAGTCGGTGGCTTTGATATTCATAGGCCCGACAAGTATGCAGATTATTAAGAAAGAAAGCAATCTTTTCATATCGGATCGTGATTTTCCAGAAAGAAATAGCAGATCATTTTATTTAGGATTCGTTACAAATCTTAAACTATTTTATTTTTCATTGACACCTTAGGATAGCAACGCCCGACCCTCGTATTGCTCGTCACGCCAAAATGCGGAAGGGCAAGAGGGTTCATCCGAATTTTAAATCTTTCAGTGTTTACCTAAAAGATGATCGGTGGATATTTTAGGGGATTATCTTTTCGTAAAAAATTCATATAGGCATTGCGGCTGGTGTCGCTTGGCCCATATGAATTTTTTACGAACTATAGTTTACATTACAATCGTTTCAAAATCATTTCGTGGGGTTCGTCAGTATATTCCCAATCACCCGTCCCAAAATGATAGGTGTATGTGGCTTTTTTCCCATTAACAATGAACGGACCAACAATGTATTCCTCTTGGTCTAAAAATACTTTGAGATTATCACCTGTCTTCGTCCAAGTCATATTGTTGAATCCAAACGAAGGATCAGCCTTCACTGTCCCATCTTTCCGGAATGTGATTTCACATCCCTCCATAGCAGCTCCTCCTTCATCGGAATCTACTTTCCACTTTGTTCCGGCAAGGTTGATGGTCGACTCATCTGTCGATCCGCCTGACGGCTCATCATCACTACCGCACGCCGCTACCGAGAACGACAGCGCCGCAATAAGCAACAAACCCAATAATTTAAAGGTTTTCTTCATTGTTTTATTCCTTGTCGCCTCCATTCCCGATTTGACGTTACGATAATATACAAAAAAAGCGTGGAATGATGTTCTTGTTTATCTTCAAGGAGGCATCGCCAAACGCCTATCAGAGAAATAAACAGTCCACTCCCACGCCTTATCGGATATCGATACCCCCTTGTCGGGGAGTGGATATGCGACAAGCATGAGCGTTCGTTGACTGCTTCACTCCTTCTCTGATTTGAAATTGGCGATTTCCTTGAAAGGATAAAGCACGAAACGCTTTCAATATGTCCGCACGGCTACCCATGCGACCGCGAAGTTAAGAATTTTCTCTTAAAAAAACAAAATTATTTGTTTTCCCATATTCCCATATTCCTGCAAAACACCATCCCCTGATATTTAAAATTGAAAATAGCGACGTAAAACTGGGCAATCCAGAAGGTATAATTTAATGAAAGCAGCCGATGTCTTCCCGACGGCGGCTGCTTGAGTTCAGAGGATTTCTGATTTCTGATTTTGATTTCTGATTTTGATTTGGAATTGTGTTAATATATCGTGTTCTGAGGATCGAAGTTGGTCCAGCCTTTCATCCAGTTGTCGGAGGCGTCGCGAAAAGCGCCGATATAACCGCCTTTGCCATCGCTGATTTGCGACTGCGGGCAGCAATTCTGGCCGGTTGCAAACGGATCGGAAAGGTTGAGCGCCGACTCCTCTGCGAGACGATTCCCGGCGCCTGAAAGGAAAAAGGTGTGAGAAAACGAAGGGAGATTTCTGTCTTCCCTGCCTGCCAGATAATCAAAGTAAAAGTCGGAATATTCCTTGTTCTTGTCGCTGCCGACGGCATCCATTCCGGCGAATATTATATTCTCCAGTTTGAACGCGCCTGATTTAGCATAATTCACCGTCCGGCCCTTCTCACCATCGACAATCAGTCCGACGGGCCAGCCGATAGCAAGAACATTCGTGATATTGAGCTTGCTGCTCCGGCGAATCTGGATAGCAGCCTGAAACAGTCCGAGTTTCGAACCGTTGTCGGGATAGAGGCTTCCGGCGGTGATGTAGGAACTGCTGTTTGCGAACCCTGAGTTTTTAGCGGTGATCGGACCGACAAGAGTGATATTGCGGAATCGGGCAGAGGTAAACGGAGTGGTCTCGGCGCCGCTGGCGTTGTTGTCGCTCTCGAAACCGTTGGATTGGGAGGTGTCGGCAATGCGCGGATCGCGCACCGACAGACAATAACTAACCTCGCCGTCAAAACCATTGTCGGTGTCGAAGTCATCGTCCCAGCCCTTGTAAGCCACGAGATATGAGCAGTTGGCTGAACCGCCGAACCATTCGAAGGAATCATCGTTGGAATATGAAACCTGGATATGGTCGATTTGCGTGCCGCTGCCGACAGAACCGAAAGTCACGCCGTTGATCTCTTTGTCGGTATCGAAGGGATAACCGGCGAATTCCACGCGGATGTAACTGTAGATTCCGGAGTTGTCGGCTTTGTTGTTGCCTCCGTGGATAGTTGTGGGTCCGCCCTCTATCTGCTGCGTGCCCTGGTTGTTGATACCTTTGCCGCAGATGATCAGACCGCCCCAGTCGCCGGGATGGCGATTGCCCGGAGCCTCTTCGGAGGTCATTACGATAGGTCGTTGCGCAGTTCCTTCCATTTCGCAATATCCGCCCGGTTCGATGATAAGGGCCGCCATGGTCTCTTTGTCGCCTTTGATAACTGTTCCGGCCGGAATGCGGAGCTTTGCTCCCGCATCGACGTAAACCCAACCCTTGAGAAGATATGTTCCCTTTTCGAGAGTGACATCACCTGTGAAATGAAAATTCTGGGTGCCGTTGCCGAGTTCGTTGCCGTTAAACAGAATGCCTTTACTGTAAGCCACGTTCCCCTTATATGTCACTTCCGGATTGGAAGGAGTGGGATCGGGTTCTTTTCCATCAGATGAGCAGCCCGTTGCGAGCAGGCTCAGTGCGCATGTCGCCGCCATCATAATATGGCTGCAGAAATGTTTCGTTTTTTCCATTTAAAAGTTGATTTGGTTATTTGAAATCGTCATTGCTGACGCAGTTAGAGTCTATATGTTATCGACAGATTGAAATTCCGCCCCGGTTTATAACTCCGGGTAATTTCTTCTATATGTTTTTTCTCGCCGCCGACCACCACATCTTCAATCTGTTTGAAGAGATATCGCTCGGCAAGGACATCCCGCACTGAGGCTTTCACCTCCCAGTGGCCGAACTTCTTGCCGAGCGACAGATCGAGTGAATTTCGCGGCATTTCGTAGGAATTGGGAATGTTGCGGGCGTTGCCGTCGGCTCCTGTGCCATATTTGTTGCCGACGCCGACAATACGTTTGCCGATACGGTTATACAGCACGGCCGCCGACCATCCTTCACGGTTGTAAAACAGCCCCGTATTTATCAGATAGGGAGATTGCCCTTGCATGGGGCGGTCGATGTTATTTCCTTTGTCGAAGGAGACTTTGCTCTTGATAAGCGCACCGTTGAAAGATAAGCTGAAATCTTTCAGTCCGATAAAGCCAAGGTTTTTGCGAATGTCGAGCTCTATGCCATAGTTGTCGGCTCCTTTGGCGTTGATATATGAGTAAATAAGATCAGTGCCTCCGGCTACTGTGTATGTCCATTCGATAGGATGGGAGAATTTCTTATAGAAGAGGGCAACCGACACACTCTCGTTTTTGGAGGGATACCATTCATATCGGAGATCGACATTCTGGATATAGGCTGCTTTCAGGTCGTAATTTCCCATAACGCTGCTGCCAAGGTCGAAGTCATAATAAACGGTTGGCGCAAGTTCGCGAAACTCAGGCCTGTTGGTCGTCATCCCGTAAGCAAACCGCAGCTGGTGGCGGTCGTTGAACCTATAGCTCAAATTGGCCGAAGGAAAGAAATCCTTGTAATAATAATGCGTGTTCTGAAGACTTTCTTCTGTCTGACGGGTGTTCATCATCAGGAGCTGGTCGACATATTCATATCTGACGCCTCCGTAGAACGTCAGTGATTGCCATGGAATATTGATGCCTAAATATCCGGAAATCTGCTTGCTGCTTGCTTTGTAGCTATTCAGGAAATTTACGTTTTCATAAAGATAGAGCCTGTCGGGCCCATAATTTTCGGGTATCAGCACGCTGCCGGTTATGTCGGGATTGAACATGAATCCCGCAGGGAGAGTGTTGTCGGGTTGCCAGCCGTATTGAAACTCCTGCACGTCGTAATCACGGTGACGATATTCGCCATACAGGCCTATTTTCAGCACAGGGTTGAATTCTCCAAACCGGAATTCCTGTCTGAAGTTGGTGTTGATCGATGCGGTGTGTTCCATGAGCCGGGTAAATTCACGGCTTATACGGTAAATGCCCATGCGGCTGTCGGTGCGGTCGGTAAGCTGGATAAGCCTGCGGTCGGGCATGTCGCGGTCGGAATATGCATAGCCGGCGCTCCAGTCCCAATGAGATGTCTGACTGAAGTCGTGGCGTCCGGTGAATTGGCTGTTGAAGGTGTTGCGGGTAGAATAGTAATATTCAGCATCTGAAAAGTTGTCGGGTTGGGAATTGAACCCGATGCGGTCGGAATAGCGGTCCTTGACAATTCGATTATAGAGATTCTTCCATTCAAAGCGATGTTTGTCAGTCGCCGGCTGGAATGAAATATTCAGCAATGCCCCTAACTTGGTGTCGCGTGTATATTGATTGTCGGTAGCCTTTCGGAGATATACGGGCATATCGGCGGTCACGTCATAAGGACCGTAGAGGGAATTCTCCATGTTCAATAGCGTGCGGTAAGAGTTGGAGAAGTTCACGCATCCAAGCAATCCAAGCGACGAACCCGATGCAAATCTCCATTTATTATGGTATGAGGCGTTCAATTTCAGGTCTCCGACAGGAGTCATGTCATAGACTTTCCAGTTGTTGCTGAATCCGTTGCAGAGAGGATCGATGCGATTAGGATAGCCTGGATAGGTGGAGAGGGGAGAATCAAATTTGCCGGAGTAATATTTGCCGCCACCCTTGTAATATTTGAAATTCCGGAAATGGGTCATGTCGTTGACAGAGGTCCCGATGGAGAGGTCGAAGCCATTTCCGACAGGTTGATATTTCGTGCGCAGCAAGACGAAACCACCTGTAAAATCGGAGGGATATTCCGGTGCTGGACTTTTGACGATCATGATGTTGTCGAGTTGAGAACTCGGAATGATGTCAAAAGAGAAGGCTCTTGAATCAGCCTCCGAGCTCGGGACAGCGCTCCCGTTAAGCCACACGTTGTTGTAACGCTGCGAGAGTCCGCGAACCATAACAAACTTGTCGTCGATGATGGATATCCCCGGGATTCGGCGAATCACTTCCGATGCATCCTTGTCTTGTGTTTTGGAGATCTGCTGCGATGAGACGCCCGATTGGACCACTTCGCTCTGTTTCTCCTCTTCTACGATTGCCGATTCCGTATCCTTCCTGGCAATCGCGGTCACGGTCAGTTCTGAAAGTGAAGTCTCTTCGGGAATCATCTGAATGTCCATGATGACAACTTCTTCGCCTTCCGGAATATCCTTGGTTAGCGTGGCCTCTTTATAGCCAATGTATCGGATGATTAGCTCACATCTTCCTTCCGGAAGAAGAATTGAGTAATTGCCGTCGGCATCTGTCGCCGTTCCCTTGTCGGCGGTCGAGGCCATGACTGAGGCTCCTATAAGCGGTTCGCCGATGCCCGCGTCGACAACCGAGCCTTTCAAAAAGGCGGCCTCTGTGTCAGTAAAAGTGGCGGAGAGAAGAATCAATGTTAAGCTGTAAGATAATTCGGTTAAGTTCATATAACAATACTTCGTTAAAAAATTATTCATAGGCTAAGCGGCATCTACCGCTAAG
>CAJMNI010000053.1 GCA_905214735.1 uncultured bacterium
ACCTTATCACGCCGATGGTACTGCGAAAGCGGAAGAGTAGGTAATCGCCACCTTTGAGAGAAGACCTTGCATAGCGCAGGGTCTTTCTTTTTTATATGCGAAAGCGGAAGAGCAGTCGGGTTAAATCGGCGCCACTTTTGAGAGAAGACCTTGCATAGCGCAGGGTCTTTCTTTTTTATATGCGAAAGCGGAAGAGCAGTCGGGTTAAATCGGCGCCACTTTTGAGAGAAGACCTTGCATAGCGCAGGGTCTTTCTTTTTTACATGCGAAAGCGGAAGAGCAGTCGGGTTAAATCGGCGCCACCTTTGAGAGAAGACCTTGCATAGCGCAGGGTCTTTCTTTTTTGCGCGCTGTTTGCGCCTTGATTGCGTCTCTTTATGGCGCAATCTTTAGGCTTGCTTTCTTTAGGCGCAATCGGCAGGCTTGCCCGGCGCGATCTGCTGGCTTTCCGGCGCAATCGGCAGGCTTGTTCGGCGCGATTGCGGGCTTGCCCGGGCGCTAACAGGCTTGGGGGTTAGAGATTGGTGACTGTCTCGGGGAGGGGCTTGCGGATCTCGTGGTTGGGGAGCGGGCCGGCTCCGGGGGCAGCGTAGCCGAGGTCAAGAAGCATCAGGATCTCTTCGTTCTCGGGAAGGGAGAGCAGTTCGTGGAGCTTGTCCGGGTGAAAGCAGTTGACCCAGCAGGAGTCTACACCATCATCGGCCGCGGCAAGCATGAGATGCGTGGCTACTATGGCTGCGTCTTCTATTCCCGACTGGCGTTTGCCGTCGGGATAGGTGTAGACGTTCTCTTTGTCGAAGGCCACTATGAGCACTGTCGGCGCATTATAGCGGCAGGGCGTGGTTTCGTCGATCTTTTTCAAGGCTTCGGGCGATTCGGCCACATAGATGTGTTGCTCCTGGAGATTCTTGGCTGTAGGAGCGAGTCGGCCGGCCTCAAGGATTCGTGTCAGTGTCTCCCGGTCAATCTTCCGGTCGCTGTATTTCTTGCATGAGTAGCGCTTTTGCGCCAGTTCTAAAAAGCTCATATCTGTTTTGTTTTTGGGTTACTATTGAATCTCTTATTCTTGCGCTTCGGCGAGGATCTCTTCGAGGAATTCGGAGGCGTCGGCCACGCAGTCGGGGCATGCGCGGAGGATACGGCCCGTTTCGCGCCCTTTGAGCTGTTTGCAGATCGTGGCGCCGTTACGCTGTTGAAATTTGTCGAGAAGCCGGGCCATGGCGGCGCGCGATTCGTTGCGGTCGGCGATGATGCCGCCGATCACCACACATGCGCCGGTGATGGCGCCGCATGTCCCTTCCATGTTCCCCATGCCGAGGCCGAAGCCTGATGTGAGTCTCATCATAGTGTCGCGGTCGATGCCGACGAGGTCGCAATATGTGCAGGCCACTGCCTGCGCGCAGTTGCAGCTTTTCTTAAGCTCCACTGCATCTTTGATTCTTGATTCCATGTCAATCGGTTAGTTCAAAATTTTATATTGTCTTCCCTTTATAATCAACTTCCCCTGGAGTTCCCGGTTTTCAGACCGAAAATTTTAAGCCGGTAATTCCCGGAGGGTCAGTTCCGATCGGGCTTAAGCCGAAATGAGGGAGCGGCCTTTTGTTGCAAAATTATTAAAAATCATGAAAATCTGCAAACTCGGTCTATTGCAGAGGGTAGCCAAGGCGCAACTGCCGCAGGGGCGGGGCATTTTGATTTGGGTAATTCATGGATTATATCTAAATTTGCAACTTGTTAAATACCCCTCAGTTGAAACGAGTCGGTTTAGAAGAATGATTACCAGAAAATATAACCTGATCAACAATGTGACGGGATGGATAATATTCGCCATCGCCCTCGTCACCTATTGGCTCACTCTCGAGCCCACCGCGTCTTATTGGGACTGCGGCGAGTTTATCATCCAGGCAGACAAACTTGAAGTGGGTCACCCGCCGGGCAACCCGATCTTCATGCTGACAGCGCGCTTCTTCGCCAATTTTGCCACCGATGCCGGGAGCATCTCGGTGATGGTCAACGCGATGAGCGGTCTTCTGTCGGCGCTGACAATCCTGCTGCTTTTCTGGACAATCACCCATCTCACGCGCCGGCTCATCGTCAGCGATTCCGAGAAGGGAGAGCTGTCGCTTGCCAAATATATCGTGATTATGGGAGCCGGCGCCGTCGGAGCCCTTGCCTACACCTGGAGCGACACCTTCTGGTTCTCGGCAGTGGAAGGGGAGGTCTATGCCTTCTCCAGCTTCTGCACAGCCCTGGTGTTCTGGCTGATACTGAAATGGGAAAACCGGGCCGACGCTCCTCATTCCGACCGCTATCTGATTCTGATAGCCTATGTGATCGGTATCTCGATCGCCGTCCACCTGCTCAACCTGCTGACGATTCCGGCCCTCGTGCTCGTGTTCGCCTACAGGAAATGGAAGGATATGAATCTGGTGAAGTCGCTTGTGGCGCTTCTGATATCCTTCGTGATCATCGTGCTGGTGCTCTTCGGCCTCGTGCCGGGCTTCATCAGAATGGCCCAGCAGTTCGAGCTTCTGTTTGTCAACGATTTCGGTCTCTCCTTCAACTCCGGCGCACTTGCCTACGCCCTCATAGCAGCCGCCGTGTTCATCTGGGCCATCTATGAATCGCGCCGCCAGAAGAGCGCCTTCCTCATGCGCCTGAGCTTCCTGCTCGCCGTCACGGTGAGCGGCATGCTTTTCATCGGCTCCGGCTGGGTGATCGGCTGGGTGCTCACCATCGCGCTCGCCTTCTGGCTCTTCTCGCGCTATAGCTCGCCGCTGCCCACACGCGTGCTCAACGTGATCCTCTGGAGCATCGGCGTGATCTTCATCGGCTACTCCTCCTACGCCCTGATCCTGATCCGGTCGAGCGCCGACACCCCGATGAACCAGAACTCCCCCGACAACGTGTTCGACCTCGCCACCTACCTCAATCGCGAGCAATATGGCGAGACTCCGTTGCTTTATGGCGAGACTCTCTATTCCGGCCAGCAGAAACGACTAACCGGCTCGAGCGAGGCCGTGGTAGGCTACGACGAGAACAACCAGGCAGTCACCGCCTCCGTGCCCGTATATGCTCCGGTGGTCAACGCCGGCAAGCCCCTTTACGCAAAAGGTGTGAAGGGTGCGCAGCCGCGTTCGGAATCCAACTTCCTTTCCCCTTCCGACATAGCCAACAATCAGAAGCTCTCCGAGCGCGAAGGTGATTACTACGTGAAGAAAGATTACAAGCCCGAGGCAGTGATGAACCCCGAGCTCAACATGCTCTTCCCGCGCATCTACAGCCGTCAGCACCGCAGCTATTACAAGCAGTGGGTCAACCTCGACACGGTGCCCGACAATCTGGTGGAGATCAACGCCATCGACGAAGAGGGGAACACGGTGCCTGAATACGACACCTACGGCCAGCCCGTGCAGAACCCTGTGACCGGCGAGATCACCTTCCCGCAGAAGATAGGGTATAAGCCCACCTTCTCGCAGAATCTCGCCTACTTCTTCAACTATCAGCTCGTCCACATGTATTTCCGCTATTTCATGTGGAACTTCGCCGGGCGTCAGAACGACATCAACAACCAGAACGGCGAACTCGACGCCGGCAACTGGATCAGCGGCATCCCCTTCATCGACAACGCCCGCCTCGGCGACCAGAGCCTTCTGCCCGACGACCTGGGCAAGAACAACAAGGGACACAACACCTTCTACATGCTTCCGCTCCTTCTCGGACTTCTCGGCCTCATCTGGCAGGCCTTCGAAGGAAAGAGGGGCATCGAGCAGTTCTGGGTGGTGTTCTTCCTCTTCTTCATGACGGGAGTCGCCATCGTGCTCTATCTCAACCAGCCGCCTATGCAGCCGCGCGAGCGCGATTATGCCTACGCCGGATCGTTCTATGCCTTTGCCATCTGGATCGGCCTCGGAGTCGCCGCGCTCTATAAGCTGCTGCTGCGCATCAACAAGCTGCAGCCCACCTACGCCGCCGCAATCGCCGCCGTCGTCGGCCTCGTGATCCCGGCGCAGATGGTCAGCCAGACCTGGGACGACCACGACCGCAGCCGCCGCTACGCAGCCCGCGACTTCGCGATCAACTATCTCAACAGCCTCGAGCCGAACGCAATAGTCTTCTGCAACGGCGACAACGACACCTTCCCCCTCTGGTATGCCCAGGAAGTCGAAGGAGTGCGTCCCGACGTGAAGATCATCAACCTCAGCTATCTGGCCTCCGACTGGTATGCCAACCAGATGCGCAAAGACAGCTACACCAAAAACCATGTCGACTTCACCGCCAAGCCGGCCGACATAGCCTACGGCGCGATGGATGTGACCGTTCTCCCGCAGGAGACCGCCCCGGTCGACCTGCTGCAGAGCCTCAAGCTCCTTTACAGCCGCCAGACCTTCGACACGCTCAACAACTATCCGCAGCTCCTCTCGAGCGTCGTTACGATTCCGGTCGACAAGGAGGCAGTCGTGAAGCGCGGTCTCGTGCTTCCGAAAGACACTGCCAACATTGTCAACGAAATCGTGATCGACCTGGGTAACACCACCTCCTATCAGCAGAAAGGCTACATCAGCCTGAGCGAGATCCTGATGCTCGACATCATCGCCACCAACGCCGCCGAAGGCTGGCCGCGCCCGATCTACTGGTGCTCCACCGTAGGCCAGGAATATCACCTCGGTCTCTCCAACTATATGCGCGGAGTCGGCATGACCCATCAGCTTCTGCCGACCATGCAGGAGGGGCTGCCGGCGCGCACCGACAAGGCCTACGGAGTAGTGTCGCGTTATCTATGGGGCGGCGCAGACAACGCCAAACCGCCATATTTCGACGAGACCGCCCGCCGCATGCTCGTCTCGACGCGCACCTCGATTCTCGACGTGGCCAACGAGCTTCTGCTTGAAGGCGACCTGCTCAAAGAGGGGGGCGACATGAAGGGAGCGACACAATGCTGGAACAAGGCTCTCCAGATGGCCCGTCTGATCCAGAAGCGGCTCCCGGAGACTACAGCGCCCAACACATTCTATGTGGCGCTCAACCTCGCCGAAGTCGTCGGCACAGTCGGCGAACGTCTCGGCGACCGCAAGCTCACCTCCGAAGCCGCCACAATGTTGCTGGGAACAATCGCCCGCTATTCGCAATATGTCAGATACAACAGGGCAGTAAGCTACGCCTTCGGCAATCCGGCGCTCACTCCCGAATCGCAGGCCATGCCCTATCAGCTCTACAGCCTGATCGAGCTCTACGACCGCTTCGGCGGCAACAAGCAGAAGCTCGATTCGACTCTCGGCCGGTTCGGCATCAAGCGCGAGGAGCTCAAGAAGCTTTATGAGGCGGCCTATGGTTCCGGCGTCGGTTCCGACGTGAGCGAATCCGATCTCGTCAACGAGCTTGCCGCCGCAGCCGTGGTGGTCAACAACCTCGCCAAGATGAGTCCTGAAGAATATGCCGCCCAGTCGGACGACGACCGTTATATCGACTCGATATTCTACTCGGCCTACGAGCAATATGTGAAATATGGCGTGACGAAAGAGGCGCTCGACGCCGATCCGTCGATCGGCAGCGTCGACCTCGCCCGCAGCAAGCGCATCAGCGAAGAATATCTGGCCAAGCATCCGCAGTGATGACCCGTAAAGAGATATGACTGAGAAAGAGAAGTCGATGAAGCGCTATTTCTGGCGCAAATGGATAGAATGTCCGCCGAAGCTTTTCCGGAAGCTCTATTATCGCGGAGTTTTCCGGATAAAGGAGCCCGACGGGGCGCGGACCATCTATCTCACCTTCGACGACGGTCCCATCCCGGAGTCGACGCCGTGGGTGCTCGACACCCTCGACCGCTTCGGCATCAAGGCCACTTTCTTCATGGTGGGCGACAACGTGCGCCGCAACCCCGAGCTTTACGAGGAGGTGGTGCGTCGCGGCCACAGGGTCGGAAATCACACGATGCATCATCTTCGCGGCTCGCGCGTCACGACGCGACGCCTTGTGAAAGATGTGAAGGAGGCCGCCAATTATATCGACAGCACCCTCTTCCGGCCGCCCCACGGCTGGATGCGCACCGGCCAGACCGAGCTGATCCACCGGAAATACCGCATCATCATGTTTGATCTGGTCACCCGCGACTATTCCTCGCTGCTGACCGCCGCCGACGTAGTGGAAAACGTGAAGAAATATGCCCGGCCCGGCTCGATCATAGTCTTTCACGACTCGCTGAAGAGCCTGCCGCGCATCCGCGAGGCGCTCCCCGAATCCCTGCAGTGGCTCCTCGACCAGGGGTATGAATTCCGGTTGCTCGAGCCGAAGAAGAAAAAATGAATAGCCAATGACTGAAGTTCAAGAGATAAAGAAAGTGCTTGTGGTCGGCGCCGGCGGCTTCGTCGGCGGTTTCCTCGTGGAGGAGGCGCTCAGAAGAGGCTGGCAAGTGTGGGCCGGGGTGCGCTCGTCGACGAGCCGCGCCTACCTGACCGACAGCCGCATCCGGTTTGTGGAACTCGATTTCGAAACCCCCGAATCGCTCGCCGCGTCGCTCCGCTCGGCAATGCCAGAGGGAAAATGGGACTATATCGTCTATAATCTCGGCGCGACGAAGGTGAGACGTTACGCCGACTTCTCCCGCATCAACTACGATTATCTCCGTTACTTCACGGGCGCACTCGCCCAGTCCGGACTCGTTCCCGAAAAATTCCTCTATATGAGCTCACTTTCGGCGATGGGCACCTTGAAAAAGGGGGTGGAGGAATATACCGAGGATATCATTCCGGCTCCCAACACGCGCTATGGCGTCTCCAAGCTCAAGGCGGAGACCTGGCTTGCCACCGCCGGAATCCCCTATATCATATTCCGGCCCACGGGCATCTACGGTCCGCGCGACCATGACTATTACCTCGAATTCAAATCGCTCGCAAAAGGGTTTGACTTCCAGGTAGGCTTCCGGAAGCAGACGCTCACCTTCCTCTATGTGGAGGATCTTGCCCGCGCGGTTTGCGACGCCCTCGAGCGGTCGGCCACCGACACCGTCTATATCCTCTCCGAACCGCGCAACTACACCCAGAAGCAGTTTCGCAAGATAGTGAAGAAAGGGCTCGGCCAGAAGTTTGTCCTTCCGGTGAAGCTTCCGCTATGGATGGTGAGGTTCGTATCCTTCTTCGCCGAGAAATATGGGGTGGCAGTGGGGAAACCCTCCACTCTCAACCGCGACAAATGCCGCATACTGAGCCAGCGCAACTGGAGCGCGTCGACGGCGAAGGCCGCCGAAGGATTCGGGTTTTCGCCTCGTGTCTTCCTTCAGGACGGGGTGGAGAGATCGATTGAATGGTATCGCAAGGAGGGCTGGCTGAAATGACACCGACAGCACTCCAAGCCGTTCAGCATCCGGCCTCCGATCACCCGGCAGTCGATTCGTTGGCCGCCGATTCCATAGTTGCCGACACGATCGTGCCAGGCGAGCAGCTCGGCGGCATAGTGCTTGTCGACAACTCCGCGCCGCTGCCTCCTCCCGCCGCTCCGGCGTCGGGAAACAGCTGGGGAATGTCGTGGGTGTTGCTCGGAATGGCGATCCTTTTCTGCATCATCGGCCTTCGATTCAAGAACTCACCGAGGTTCCTGCGCGTGCTCTTCACCGACCTTTCCGACACCCGCATGCGCCACAACGCCTTCGACGACACCGTCAACGAGACGTCGCTCCTCTTTCTGCTCAATCTTCTCTGGGCATGCTGCATGGGAGTCTTCCTCTGGGGAGCGGTAAGCCTCGTGATCCCGATGTCAGTCCCCCCGGAATATTCCATGCGCCCGCTGCCCGACAACCCGGCAGGCGGCATAGCGATCTGCTCCGGAGTGGCGCTCCTCTATATGCTCCTCATGCAGCTCGCCTACTGGACCGTTGGCTACGTCTTCACCGACACCGCCCATGCCCGGCTCTGGCTCAAGGGAGCGAACGCCTCCACGGCCCTCATGGCAGTGCCCTTTCTGGTCATCGCCCTCCTCATGCTCTGCTATCCGCAATGGAACGAAACTTTGCTCATAATTGCGGCAATTATCTTCATTTTGGGCAAAATCATCTTTATTTTCAAAGGATTTCGCATTTTTTTCACCCGATTTTCGTCGTGGTTGCTTTTTTTGTACTACCTTTGCAGTCTAGAAATCGTACCGCTCGTTTTCACGGCCGTAGCGGCGGCCGTGGCCTGTGTATATTTTCTCTAAGAAAGACACCGCTCTTAACAGCAAACCACCCCGCTTTTAACAGCAAAACTAATGAAGATAAAGAAAATCCTTGTTTCGCAGCCCAAGCCCTCCGGCGACAAATCTCCATACTTCGACATCGCTAAAAAATATAACATCGAGATGGTGTTCCGTCCCTTCATCAAGACCGAGGGGCTCACGGCAAAAGAATTCCGCCAGGCAAAGGTGAACCTCGCCGACTTCACGGCAGTGATCTTCACGTCGAAGGCCGCCATCGACAATTTCTTCCGTCTGTGCGAGGAAATGAGGGTAAAGGTGCCCGACACGATGCGCTATTTCTGCACCACCGAGGCCATCGCACTCTATCTCCAGAAATATATCGTCTACCGCAAGCGCAAGATCTTCTTCGGCGCGTCGGGCAAACTCAACGACGACACCCTGCTTGCGGCCATAGACAAGAACAAGAAAGAGAAATTCCTCTTCCCCATATCCGACGTCCATAAGGAAGACACCGCGATCCTCGAAGGGCGCGGCATCGACGTCACCAAAGCCGTGATGTTCCGCACTGTCAGCAACGATTTCAGCGCCGACGAGCCGTTTGACTACGACATGCTGCTCTTCTTCAGCCCGGCAGGAATCGCGAGTCTGAAGAAAAACTTCCCCGATTTCGACCAGGACAAGCAGAACATCTATCTCGGCGGATTCGGTCCGACGACCGTAAAGGCAATCCAGGACGCCGGCCTTCGCGCCGACATCCAGGCGCCCAATTCCGAACACCGCTCCATGCCCGGAGCCCTCGGCGCTTTCATCGAAGCGCTCGGGGAGAACGCCTGACGCAGGCTTCCGTCCCCTCCGCGGCAGGGAGAGAAACATACTCCATAGCCCATGAAAAGTGTCAACGACAACATGCTGAGCCGCCTCTATCTCAAAGACACGGCGTTTCAGGACCTGATGCAACGGCGCATCTTCAATGTGCTTCTCATCGCCACCCCCTACGATGCCTTCATGCTCGAGGAAGACGGCCGCGTCGAGGAGCAGGTCTATAACGAATATGTCGCGCTCAACCTCTCGTCGCCCCCGCGCTTCACGAAGGTGGCCAACTATGAGGAGGCCTACGCCGAGCTCGCCTCGAAGAGCTACGACCTGATCATCGCCATGCCCGGCGTCGACATCAGCGAGACCTTCCGCGAGGCCGTGAACATCGACACTCTCTATCCGGAGATTCCTTTCGTGGTGCTCACCCCGTTCTCCAAGGAGGTGCGCCGGCGCATCGCCAACGAAGACCTCCGCGGCGTGGACTATGTCTTCTCCTGGCTCGGCAACGTCGACCTCATCCTCGCCATCATCAAGCTGATCGAAGACAAGATGAACGCCGACAACGACATCAACGAGGTCGGGCTTCAGGCCATCCTTTTCGTGGAGGATTCGATCCGCTTCTATTCCTCGATACTTCCCTATCTTTTCAAATTCCTTCTCAAGCAGTCGATGGTGTTCTCCACCGAGGCTCTCAACGAGCACGAGGCGATGCTCCGCATGCGCGGCCGCTCGAAAGTGCTCCTTGCCCGCGACTATGAGGAGGCCACGGCTCTGATCGACCGCTACGGCGACAACATCATGGGGCTGGTGACCGACGCCCGCTTCCCCGTCAACGGGGAGAAAGACCCGAGCGCCGGTCTGAAGCTTGCCAATTATCTTCACAAGAAGCGCCCTTACGCGCCGGTGATCATGGAGAGCCAGGAACGCGCCAACCGTCTGGTGGCAGAGGCGATGGGTTTCGACTTCCTCGACAAGGAGTCGAAGACGCTCCCGCTCGACCTTCGCAAGGCTGTGTCGAAACGTTTCGGTTTCGGCGACCTCGTGTTCCGCAATCCGGCCACGGGGGAGGAGCTGCAGCGCGTCACGAACCTCAAGCAGCTCCAGAAAAAGATCTTCGAGATTCCCGACGACGTGCTCTATTACTATTGCGCCGACAACAGCATAAGCCGCTGGCTCTATAGCCGCGCCCTCTTCCCGATAGCCGACGCTCTGCGCAGCTTCAAGTTCGACGACATCGCCGACGCCCCGATGGTGCGCAAGCTCGTGTTCGAATGCATCGTGCGCTATCGCCGCATGAAAAACCGCGGCGTTGTGGCCGTCTTCAATAAAGACGCCTACGACAACTACAGCAACTTCGCCCGCATCGGCCAGGGGTCGATGGGTGGCAAAGGTCGCGGTCTGGCCTTCATCGACCAGATCATAAAGCGGAATCCCGTCTGCGACAATTTCGACGGCGTTCAGCTTACGATTCCCCACACGGTGGTGGTATGCACCGACATCTTCGACGAATTCATGGACCGCAACAATCTCTATCCGGTGGCTCTCTCCGACGCTCCCGACTGTGAGATTCTGCGCCGCTTCTTGGAGGCGGAGCTTCCGGAAAGCGTGATGGATGATTTCCGCGCCTTCTTCGACGTGGTGCGCCGCCCGCTGGCCGTGCGCAGTTCGTCGCTGCTCGAAGATTCCCATTATCAGCCTTTCGCCGGCATCTATTCCACATATATGGTTCCCTTCGTGGAAGACACCGAGTCGCGTCTGAAGATGCTCTGCGACGCTGTGAAGGCCGTCTATGCCTCGGTGTTCTATTCCGATTCGAAGGCTTATATGAACGCCACGAGCAATGTGATCGACCAGGAGAAGATGGCTGTGATCCTCCAGGGGGTCGTGGGGCGCGAGCATGAGGGATATTTCTATCCGAGTTTTTCGGGCGTGGGGCGTTCTCTGAATTATTACCCTGTGGGCGCCGAGAAGGCCGAGGAGGGTGTGGCGGAGGTTGCCACAGGCCTTGGCGAATATATCGTCGACGGCGGCAAGGCGCTCCGTTTCTCGCCGAAACACCCCGACAAGGTGCTCCAGACGTCGACGCTCGAATTGGCGCTGCGCGACACCCAGACCTATCTCTACGGTCTGCCGATGCGCACTGTCGACAGCAGCGAGTTCACCTGCGACGACAGTTTCAACATAGCGAAACTTTCCGTGGCCGACGCTTTCAAGACCGGCGCGCTGAAATATCTTGTGTCGACGTTTGATGTGGAAGACCGCATCATCCGCGACAACGATCTCGGCCCGGGGCGCAAAGTGGTGACGTTTGCCAACGTGCTGAAGCACGAGCGTTTCCCGCTGGCCAAGATTGTCGATTTCATGCTCTCTACGGGGCAGTATGAGATGGGACGTCCGGTGGAGATCGAGTTTGCCGGCAACATCAACGCCGTTCCGGGTGAGGATGGCCGCAAGGGAACGATGTATTGGCTGCAGATTCGCCCGATCGTCGACAAGAAGGAGATGCTCGACGATTCGGTCACCGAAGTCGACGACAAGGATGTGATCGTGCGCTCGAACACTGCCTTAGGCCACGGCCTGATGGATGGTGTGCAGGATATCGTCTATGTGAAGCCTGAGGCGTTCGACAATATGCTTACGCGCGAGATTGCCGAGGAGGTTGGCGAGCTTAACGAAAAGCTCACGAAAGCAGGTCGGCCATACGTGCTGATCGGTCCGGGTCGCTGGGGCACGTCGGATCCGTCGCTTGGCATCCCGGTTCGTTGGGCACAGATCGCCGGAGCGCGTCTGATCGTCGAGATGGCCATGCCGGGTTACCGCATCGAGCCTTCGCAGGGCACGCACTTCTTCCAGAACCTCACCAGCTTCGGCACCGGCTATTTCACCGTCGATCCCAACGCCGGCAACGGCATGATCGACCTTGACTACATGGCCTCGCAGCCCGCCGACATAAGCACCGAGCATCTGAAAGTGATCCACTTCGACGCTCCCCTCCAGATAGCCATCAACGGTCGCAAGTCGAAAGGCGTAGTAATGAAGCCCTGATGGCGGAAAAGAGATTGTGGATCAGAACCTTAAAATTTTAGAATCAAGCTAAATGTCAACGAAATGGTTCCCTAACCCCAAAATTTTGGGACTTAGGGAACCATTTCACGGCAAAATTCATGAAAATATTTGCCCCGATCCGATGATTCTCCGGGAGCAGCGTGCCGACCGAATCGGCACGAAGAAAATTTTAGAGGACATATACCTTTTCCCCTGGAAAAGGAACTTTCTTGAAAAATATATCCCCTTACTCTAAAAAGGTGTTTAGGTCTAAGACTTCGATGATTCTCCGGCGTTAATTAGGTCCGATATTTTCTGGATAAGCAATTTTGTCGGCTGGAACAAAGGCTCAACTTCATCTTGATCCCAATCATAATCGTCGTTATAATCCCCGGTCTGGCGCCCATTTATCTTCTTCGGTTAACCCCATAATTGAATTCCGTCTTTAACAACATTGTGGTAAAAAGGTGTAAAATGTTGAGCCATCCATTTCTTGGCCGTATAGATTACGGGATTGATGTCGGTTCTACGTATTCCGGACGATATCCGTTCACCTTTTCCGGTGATATCCGTTCACACAGTCGATGGTTGATGGCGCGAAGTTAATACTTTTTTCTTACACTCTCTCCGTTTAGCTGGATTCTTGTCGATTTATGGACAAGGCGGTCCAGACAGGCTTCCGCTATGAGTGGATTCCCGATTACGTCATACCAGTCCTTGACCGGGAGCTGGGATGTGATAATCAGTCCCTTCTTGCGATAGCGGTCGTCGACAAGCTGCTCGAAGTCGTTCTGCTGTTGTCCTTGAAGTTTTTTCATTCCGAAGTCATCAAGGATCAGCAGATCCGTTTTTGCCAGTCTGTCGAGGAAGGTTATGGCGTGTCCCTGCAGACGCTCCAGATCAAGTCTTTCAAGCAGCCGCTGCATGTTGAAGTACGCCACCGTCATGCCGGAACGGCATGCGCGGTCGCCCAGGGCGGTGGCCAGATAGCTTTTCCCGGTTCCGGTCGCGCCGGTGATGATTACCGAGTGTCCGTCGCGGATGAAATCACACTTTGCAAGCTGTTCGACCAACGAGGCCTCGATGCCGCGTTTGGGATCCGTGTCTATCTCTTCGACCAACGCCGGATAAGGGAAGGCCGCATTTTTCAGAAGACGGTTTATCCGGTTGCAGTTACGTGTGTCTTTTTCAGCCTGTATCAGAAGCTGGAGGCCGTCGGCAAGAGTGAGCCTGTCGACCTGTCTGGTCTCAAAAAGAGAGACCCATTTCTCTGCCATCCCCGAGAGTCTGAGACTCTGGAGGGCGATTCTTGTTTCTTCCATCTGATTCGTTTTCTTATGGTTTTATGCAAATTTCTTTTTACCTCTGAGATTCTCTCCGTCGGATGGAGACGGATTGTCGGAACCGTGAGAGCGGTTTGCGACATCCAGTCTGTTCATTGATTCCAGTATCAGGGAGAAGGCTTTTGAAGAGAACACCTGCCGCTGGGCCGCCGCCAGACATGCCTGCGCGATGATGTGAGGCGGATACCTACGTGCGTTGGCAAGGATGCCGTTGCAGGTGTTGTAGCGGCATTCCACGGCGAAGCCGCGGCTGATGCCGTCCTCGAAGACGGCGCTGACGTATTTCTCCAGTTCCGGGGATATGGCGTATGCCCTGCGGCGGTATGCATCGATGTTCTGGTTACGTATCCATGCGGAGTTGGAGGTCAGATGGCTCTCGTCCGTCACATAAGGATTGAAGCGGTCGAACGAACGGCGGTGG
>CAJMNI010000054.1 GCA_905214735.1 uncultured bacterium
ACTTGGCTCCTCGGAGCCGTTAACAAATTCTCAAAAAATAACCGAAGTATTGTTTATAGAATTTAATACATATATTCATGAATGCAGCCGAACTTAATGATCTCTCTCGGAAAATTATTGGTGCAGCAATTGAAGTTCACTCGATTTTAGGACCCGGTCTTCTTGAGGAGGCATACGAGGCCGCCCTATGTCATGAGCTACATCTAAGAGATATAAATGCAAAACGACAGGTATCCATGCCTGTAATCTACAAAGGTGTTGAAGTTAAAGATCCATATCGCATGGATCTTTTGGTGGAAGGGGAGATTGTGGTTGAGCTAAAAGCCACTCAGGAAAATTCTCCTTTACATGCCAAACAACTGCTTACATATTTGAAGCTCAGCGGCAAAAAGCTCGGTCTTCTGATTAATTTCAACCATGAGGTGCTTAAGGAAGGACTAACAAGAGTCGTTAATCATCTATAAGCTCAACTCAACACGAAGCTAAATCTTAGCGCCTTTGCGCCTTAGCGCGAGATCTTAACATGCCAGCCGCGCATCCAGTTGTTCTCTCGCAAAGATCGCAAAGCCGCAGAGGCCAGTGAGCACTGTCTTAGCGCCTCTGCGCCTCTGCGCGAGATCTTGAGAATGCCAGCCGTGAATCCAATTATTGTTCTCTCGCAGAGATTGCTAAGCCGCAGAGCCGGCCTAACACGCCAGCGAGCACTATTCACTATTCACCCACTATCAGCTATCGCCGGCGCAGCTTCATCGACACCAGCTTCCATAGCATCAGGAGGAGTATCAATACGAGCGCTGCGTCGCCGGCCTGCATTCTTAGCCGCTGCCATCCCGTCATTCTGACAGACACCTTCTCCACGCGCGTCACTACTACCGTATCCCTCACGCTCTTGACAAGCGTGTCGACGCGCAACCGATAAAGGCGCCGGTCGCGATAACTCTCCTTCACCACAGTGTCCCCTCTCACATAAAGAAACACCGAATCACGAAGCCACACCGAATCATGCATCTCGCGCAATTCTCTCAACGTGTCGGAATGATAAACCGGAACCTCAACCATAACCGGCGCCACCGACTTCCGATGACACCCTCCCGCGATGCCGCCTGCAAGAAGCAGCAACGCCACAATAACAAGTTTCTTCATTTACGGAAATTATTAGAAATTCATCCGCAAATGTGAATAAAAACCCGGGACGGCCCTCCCTATCCCTTTACAACAGAGAGGATCCCTTTACAACAGAGAGGATCCCTTTACAACAGAGAGGATCCCTGTACAACAGAGAGGCGTGCCGCTTTCACGACACGCCATGTAATATTATTACTTCCCGCAAATCACTTGCGTTTGCTCTTCTTCTTTTTGTTTTTCGTCGATTTCTTTCCGTCGGTTTTCTTGCTCTTCTTGGAAGTGGAAGACGCCGAAACAGTTTTCTTCTTAGCCGTAGTCTTATGAGCGACCGTCCTCGATGGGGCGGCCTTCACTCCGCGGGCCTCGAGCTGCTGCGCCTGCTGCGCCGCATCCTTATAGTTCTGTGCGGCGGCGATCTTGAAATATTTCAACGCCCGGGGAAGATCCTGACTCATGCCGGCGCCGTTCATCAGCGCGTAAGCGAACTTATACGCCCCCTCGGCATTCCCCTGCTCCGCGGCACGCCAATAATTTTCCGCCGCTATCCTCTTGTCGGGGAGCACGCCGACGCCATCGGCAAACATATCGCCGATCTGCACCTGCGCAAGCGGATGGCCGTTACCGGCAGCCTTGCGAAACCAATAGGCCGCCTCGTGGAGATCCTTCTTCGAATGCACGCCGTCGCGATAGAAAGTCGCCAGCATATATTGCGACTCCGGATCGCCGTTGCTCGCTCCGCGCGCATACCAGCGCCAGGCCTCCGCCTCATCTTTCGCCACACCGGCGCCCGACAGATAGCAGGCGCCGACTATCCGCATCGCCAGCACGTCGCCATTACGCGCCTTCTCGATGTTTCCCTTGAAATCACCCGGCGCCGCAACTCCGTTGAGTGCCTTCCGCTCATCTGCCAGACGCGACGTCAGCGAAGTGCTCGCATTATACAGAGAATCTGTAGAAACCTTTTTCTGGGCGAAGAGCGCCGCTTCGCCGCACGCCGCCATCAGAAGGGCGGCCAACAAAACTTTTCCTATATGCTTATTCATCTTAATCATTCGGGGATCTTAAGAAGCCGACAGATAACGCAAACAAATGCAGCTTTCCTCCATAGATCAGAGGAGAGCCGCATCTGCTTATCATTTGTAGGCCGGTCTGAACCGAGCCCGATATTCGGAATTATTCTTTCTCTTCGCTGTCGATCACGGCGATCTTCTGCTCGATCTCCTTGATGTCATCCTTGAGACGCGAGATTTTTCTCTCCATCTCCTTCATCATCGAATTCCCCTGCGAGCTTTTAACGCTGAAGAATCCCATATTGTTCTCGATGGTCTGGAGTTCGTTGCGGCGGCTGTCAAGAGCGCGCACGAGACGGTCGCGCTCGCGGTCGATCTTCTGGCCGTCACCCTTCAGCGAATTGACACGGGCATGGAAGTTGTCCATGCGTGCACGGCTCTCGCGCGAATTATAGGCGCCGTAAAGTGCGTCGCAGACTTCGCGATACTCGGCAAACACCTTGTCTTTCAGCTTGAACGGCACGAATCCGATCTCGTTCCATTCCGCCTGTAATTCCTTGACTTTGCCAATCACCTCGCTGCGGTCGCCATCTTTCGGAAGCTCGTTGAGCTTGGCGATGATGGCACGCTTCTTCTCCAGATTCTCGTTCTCCTCGTGACGGCGCTCCTTGTTCTGCTTCTTGCGCTCGTCGAAGAAGTAATTGCATGCCTGGGTGAAGCGCTGCCAGATAGCGTCGCTCTGCTTGCGGGGCACGCTGCCGATCTTCTTCCATTCGGCCTGCAGTTTGACAATCTCTGCTGTTGCCTGACGGATATCATCGGTTCCCTTCAGAGCCTCAGCCTTCTCGCAGAGGGCTGTCTTCTTCTCGAGGTTGGCGCTGAACTCGTCGCGCACTTTCTGAAAATATGCCGTCTTGGCCTCGAAGAAGGCATCGCAATCCTTGCGGAAACGGGCGTAAAGAGCGGTGTTGGCCTTCTTCGACGCGAAACCATACTCGCGCCATTTCTTCTGAAGGGCAATCACCTTGTCGGTGGCCTCTCCCCAGGCGTTGAAGGAGTTGATCTTCGTCAGATCGATGGCCTCAACCTCCTCGCAGAGAGCCGTCTTCGCCTCCTCGTTGGCCTGCTCGTCGGCCTTGCGTTTCTCAAAATATTCCTGATGGCGCTTGTTGACCACGGTCGAAGCCTCCTTGAACTCCTCCCAGAGCGACTCGCGGATATCCTTGGCCACGGGGCCGAGGTTACGCCATTCGTCGTGGAGTCCCTGCAGCGAACGGAACGCAGCCACCGGATCGGGCGCGTCGGCAAGCTTCTTGGCCGATTCGATAAGCTGGCGCTTAGCCTCAAGATTTTTCTTGAAATCGAGGTCGCGCAGCTCTTTGTTCATCTTCAGATGGTCGTAGAACTGCTCCACAACCGTCTGGAAAGTCTTCCAGGTCTCCGTCTCTGCGGGAGCCGGAATATCCTTTATCGCCTTGAAATCCTGCTGAAGCTGCTGGAATTCGGGGAATTTCACGTTGACATTGTCGATGTCGCCGGCGATTTCCTTCATCTTGTCGATGATCTCCATCTTCTTTGCGAGGTTCTCCTTGCGGCGTTCCTCGTCGGCGGCGATGAAAGCCGCGCGGCGCTCCTTGAATTCGGAGTAAAGAGTTTTCATCTCGTTTTCCACTTCATCGGGCGTCGACGAGAAAGCCTCGGGCTGATTGCCGGCCTCTATGAACGCGTTGAGCTCTTCGAGATTCTCCCGGCTCTTGATGTTGAAAAACGCCTGTTTAATGGCTGTCACCTCGCGATGGGCCTCCATATTGTCGGCGGCGAGGATCTCTTTGAGTGCGTCAAGAAGTTCCTGCTTGCTCATGGAGTGGAAGCGTTTTCCCTCTTCGGCCGAGGGAGTTTCCTCTGCCGGAGCGGCTTCGCTCTCCTGCGAGTCGGCCACCGCCTCTATTGCGAGGGAGGGCGACGACGTCTCAGCACATTCTGTCTCTTTCTCTTTCAAACATTCCTTTTCAGGCCCGGCTGCTGCGGGCGAAGTCTCGGGGCGCGTGGACTCCTCGATCGGATCCACTTTTTCGTTCTCGTTCATAGATTATATTTGTTAGGTTTCCCGGTCCCGCCGGGAATTATTATTTGCTGAGTAAGCACATTTTCTAAGTAAGCGCCAAATTTACAACAATTTGATGTAACCTGCAATAAATCCGGCCTCTTTTTTCTCCTCGCGGTTTTATTTCACCACTTTTGCCTCTATCACGCGGATATCTTTTTTCGGCCGGTCGGCGGTTCCGGTCTCGGCATTCTGGATCTTCTCCACCACGTCCATTCCCGACACCACTTCGCCGAATACTGTATACTGCCCGTCGAGATGGGGCGTGCCTCCGACGCTCATGTATTCGTTCTTGATATCCTCGGTGAAGGGGGAAACGGTCACCGCTGCCTCGGTCTCGTCGATGAGTTGCTTCTTGAGGGCGTCGAAACCGGCACGGTCACCTGCGTTGCGGAAGCTCTCGAACTCAGCGAGGTGTGCTTCGACAAGTTTGTTGAAGTAATCCTGACGGGCGCGCATCAGCTGCTGGGCCGACACTCTCTCGGCCATCGCAGGCGTCAGCTTCTCTCCAGTCACGATATAGAACTGCGACGCCGAGCTCTCGCGCTTCGGGTTGACCTCGTCGCCGGTGCGGGCCGCTGCCACGGCGCCATATTTGTGGTAATGTTTCGGATAGAGGATCTCCGCCGGAACCGTATAGCCGAGGTCTCCCCCGCCGAGCATGGCGGTCGAATCCGCCGTGCGCGAGTCAGGATCGCCGGCCTGGACCATAAAGTCTTTGATCACCCGGTGAAAAAGGACTCCGTTATATATACCCTCCCTCACATTCTTCAGGAAGTTGTCGCGGTGTTTGGGCGTGTCGTTGTAAAGGCGGATCCTGATGTTTCCTTCGGTCGTTTTCAGTTCCACCTCAGGTTCTTTCGCAACCGATGCCTTTACCGGCTGCTGGGCGTTAGCTGTTGCCATCACTGTGAGTAATATTGCAAATATGATTTTCTTTATCATCTGATTTGGTGTTAATGCCTGCTTAATACCTTAAGCAAGCTGTCGTTTTCTCTCCGCGCAGTTATCACATCGGCTCTCCCTCGGGGTGGATGCGCTTGAAGATGCGGCGGAAGTTATTGTCGGAAAGGCGGAGCTCTTCGGCGCGTTCCATATAGTCTTCTCCCCAGATGCTCTGCAGAAGCGAGCCGATATAGCGGCGTTCGCGGTCTTTCGCTATCGCCCCTTCGATCAGGGGAGCGAGCCAGGGCTCGAACTTCTCGCGGTCGATCGCACTGAGATAGCGCGCCGTGCTGGCCAGGAACTGCCCCGAGGCGTCGACCGCCTTGAGCTTCTCGATAAGTTCCGGCATCTCTTCTATGCAACTGTCGGCATTGTCGACGATATACTCATAGATCGCCATCCCCTCTTTTTCCAGATTTTCTAATGATTCGTTCATCATGTCAAACTTTTGATTGCCTTCATGTTTCCGGCCGGCATTTCGCCGGCGGAAGAGCATCGCGTCTGCCATAAAACATCGCGATTCGCCGAGGCAATTCTGTAATTCTAATGCAAAAGTAAAAAATAATTTTTAAATTTGCGCTAAGAAAGAGAGAAGTTAGGGCTCATTCAATAAAAATGTTGAGAGTTTCGCGCTTCCAAATGGCAGAAATATGGCAAACAAAGAAAAAAAGTTCCTTATCGTGATAGGGCGGCAATTCGGCAGCGGCGGCCGCAGGATAGGGAAAGAGATAGCCGACAGGCTCGGGATCGCCTATTACGACCGCAAGCTCATCACCGAAGCCGCGCGCCGCATGGGGTATGCTCCCGAAATTTTCGAACGGGCCGATGAAAAGCGCCCTTCGTTCCTCCGCTCCCTTCTCCATCTAAATTATGGGGCCACGAGCAGTTTCTCGCCCGAATCCGACATGAGCAGCGAGGGGATCTACAAAGCTCAGAGCAGCGTGATTAAGGAGATCTGCTCGAAGGAATCGTGCGTGATTGTCGGCCGCACAGCCGACTATGTGATGCGCGACCATCCCAATATGATCAGCATCTTCCTCCACGCCCCGATGAAGACAAGGATACAGAATGTGATGGCCAAGGAAAACATCTTCGACAGCGACCAGGCCGAAGACCTCATCCGCAAGCAGGACCGCGAACGCGAGGCATATTATAATTACTTCACCAACCGCCACTGGGGACGCGCCGACAATTATCATCTCTCGGTCGATTCCACCCGTTTCGACGCCGACAAGATCATCGCCGCCATCTCTCATCTCCTGCCGAAATAAGCAGCAACTGCCATAAACTGCCCGGTTAGCAAATATTTATTCCCCCTTTGTTTGGGCATGCGCCATAAATTCGCTAACTTTGCAGAGAAATAGAAAAAAAGAAATCATGACAGAGATGCGGTCTGTCGCTCTATGACGCATAATGCTCATAAAGAGGAAAGTCCGGGCAACGCAGAGCACCGCATTTCTTAACGGGAAGCCGGCGGCGACGTCGGGGATAATGTGACAGAAAACAACCGCCCGCCCCTTCGCGGGGCAGGCAAGGGTGAAAAGGCGGGGTAAGAGCCCACCGGGGCGCCTGGCGACAGGCGCCGCCGCACATCCTGCGGGTTGCAAGGTCAAGTATACCGGCATCTAAGGGCTGCTCGTCCATTGCCGGGGGGTAGGCTGCTATAGCGCGCCGAGCAATCGGCCGCAAAGATAAATGACAGACACGCCTCTTCGGAGTGCGCACATAACCCGGCTTACAGCATCTCTGTCTCTCATAAAATAATCGCGATTCCGGAATTTTCAGAATTCCGGATCGCTTTTATTAACATCAGGTCGGCTTCGGGCGTTTAACCTATAGCGGCTTCTTGCCGCCGCCTTCGCCTCTTTGCCGACTCTCCGCTCTGACTGCTGAAGGGAATTGACAGTATCAGGTTTCTGTCTCTTGTTTTGTGTATATTTAATTTTTATCCCATGTCAGCTGATTCAGGCAAAAAATCTCCCGGTGTGTTCGGCCGCCTTATCGCCAAGGCGACCGCTAATCTGCATTATTGCATGAAGGGGGTCTGGAACGACCCGCGCAACACCCGACGCACCCGCCTGATAAAAACCCTCAACCTTTCCGTTTCCTCTTTCTTCGACAGCCGACTCCAGCTGCAGTCGATGTCGCTGACATATTCCACTGTCCTATCAATAGTCCCGGCCTTCGCGCTGATCCTCGCAATCGGACGCGGCTTCGGACTCCAGGATATCCTCCAGAAAGACATCTACGCCTTCTTTCCCTCGCAAGTGCAGGCCATTTCGGCCGGATTCCGGTTTGTCGACTCTTATCTCGCCACCGCTTCCCAGGGCATTTTCGTCGGCATCGGCCTGATCATGCTCCTCTGGACAATCATCTCCCTCCTCTCCCAGATCGAGGATGCGTTCAACACAATCTGGTGTGTCAAAAAAGGAAGGACGATCTATCAGAAATTCACCGACTATATCTCCATCTGCCTCCTTATCCCGGTGCTGATGGTTTGCTCATCGGGCGTCACTTTCTTCATGACCGACGTGATCCGCGACCAACTCGGCCTGCATTTCCTCACGCCCGTTCTGAATTTCAGCCTCGAGTTCGCCCCGCTCGTGCTCTCATGGCTCGCCTTCTCACTCTCCTATTACCTGATTCCGAACACAAAGGTCAAGCTCCGCTACGCCATGATCGCAGGAGCCTTCTCAGCCATAGGGTTCCAGATTCTCCAGCTCATTTTCATGAACGGCCAGCTCTACGTGTCGAAATACAACGCCATCTACGGATCTTTCGCCTTCCTGCCGCTGCTCCTGATCTGGCTCCAGTTCTCCTGGCTCCTGCTGCTGTCGGGCTGCGTGGTCTGCTATTCGATGCAGAACGTCTTCACCTATAAGATAATCGGCGACATCTCGACGCTATCCACCACCGCCTGGCACAATCTTTCGGTGATCGTCATGGCGGTAATTGCCCGCCGTTTTCTCGACCGCCGTCCCCCCGTGACCAGAGACGAACTCGCCCGCGAATATTATCTGCCGGTAAAAATCGTCGATGTCATAGTCACGCGCCTCTGCAAAGTAGGTCTCGTCAACATCGTCGACCTCGACAACGACACCACCGGACTCGCCCCGGCGGTCAGCATGGAGGATTTCACCCTCGCCGAGTTCTATCGCGAAATCGACGGCAAGGAACTCTTTGGCACAGACACCGTAATCGGCGACCTATACCCCGACCTCCTTGAGCAAACCGACAGCGGATGGAACCGGGCTTACGCCACTTTCGGCGACATACTCATACGCGACATAAACCTCCCCTCTCCCGAACATATAAGAGAAAAACTCGATGAAATGCTCGTCAAAAAAGGTGAACGACTCCGCGACAGCGACAAGTCGGCGGCAAGCACTCCCGCGAGCTGAAACTTAGGCTCATAAACACTGCTCAACAACATCTTGCCAATGTCTGCGAAATTAGCTACCTTTGTAAGAATAGATATGACATTCTCTCCATAATGACGGCACTCCTCAGCCTCTCTTCTACCTCTCCTTCACAGTTCTCTCCCCGCTGCCATCTAATGCTTCCAGAAGCATATAACAGTATCAGATCTAAAAAAGCAACTAAACAACAAAACCCGAAACCATAAATCATGAGTTATCTTAAATTTGACAAGACCCTTATGATCAACTTGGAGCAGTCTCTTCCCAAAGAAATGCTCCGCACCAACAAGTCGGGGGCTTACCATTGCACCACCATAGTTGGCTGCAACACCCGCAAGCAGCACGGTCTGCTCGTGATCCCCATTCCGGAAATGGACGATCAGGCCCACGTGCTCCTTTCGAGCCTCGACGAGACGGTGATCCAGCATGGCGCTGCGTTCAATCTGGGCCTTCATCAGTATGGCGACAATGTTTTCAGTCCCAACGGCCATAAATATATCCGTGAATTCGACTGCGAGACCGTGCCGACACTTACCTTCCGCGTCGGAGGCGTGATTCTCACCAAAGAGAAAGTCTTCATCTCGCATGAAAACAGAATCCTGATCAAATACACCCTCAAGGAGGCGCATTCCGACACGACTCTCCGTTTCCGCCCCTTCCTCGCTTTCCGCAATGCCAACGACCTCGTGGTGGAAAACAACCAGATCAACCGCGAGATCCGCCACGTGCCCAACGGTATCGCAACATGCCTCTACGACGGCTATCCGTCGCTCTTCATGCAGTTCAACTGCGATGCGAAATGGGTCGATGACGCCCATTGGTATAACGGCATTGAATATTATAAAGACCGCGACCGCGGCATCCCCTATAAGGAAGACCTCTGGGTGCCCGGCTATTTCGAGCTCCCGATCAAGAAAGGGGAATCGATCATTTTCTCGGCATCGACTTTCGAGACCGATCCCGCCCTTTTCGAGAAGACCTACGAGGAAGAGATCAAGAGCCGCACATGCCGCACGAGCTTCTACAACTGCCTCAAGAACTCCGCCAAACAATTTTATCTGAAAAACGAGCACGGCATGTATATCATGGCCGGCTATCCATGGTATAACGTCCGCGCCCGCGACGAACTCATCGCCCTCCCCGGCTGCACCATGGCCATCAACCATGAAGAGGAATATGTGGCCATAATGCAGACTTTCCTCAAAGGGCTCCGCAATTATATCGAAACCGGAAAATCCGATCCGGTGATCCATGAGATCGACCTCCCCGACATTCCGCTCTGGGCCATCTGGGCCATCCAGCAATACCGACGCTTCACCGACGCAGCCCGCTGCCGCGACCGCTACGCCGACGACGTGCGCTATCTCGTCGAGGCTATCCGCGGAGGCCGCGTGCCCAACCTGCTCCTCAACGACAACGGCCTCCTCTCGAGCGAGGGGCGCGACACCCCCGTGACCTGGCTCTCGGCCTCGATCAAAGGGAAGCCCATCATTCCGCGCACAGGTTATATCCTCGAGTTCAACGCCCTCTGGTATAACGCCATCAGGTTCCTCGCCGTTCTGCTCGAGAACGCTCCCGAAGAGGCCGAATATGTGGCTGAGCTCAACTCGCTCGCCGACCGCGTGAAAGTGTCGTTTATCGACACCTTCCTCAACGACTACGGCTATCTTTACGATTATGTCAACGGCAGCTACACCGACCTTGAGGTGCGCCCCAACATGGCGATTGCAGTCGGACTCGAATATTCCCCGCTCGACCGCCGGCAGCGTAAACGCGTGCTCGACTTCTGCACCCGCGAGCTTCTCACCCCCAAGGGTCTCCGCTCACTCTCGCCGAAAAGCCACGACTATCGCCCCGTCTACGCCGGCAACCCCTACGAACGCGAACTCGCAGTCCATCAGGGTCCCGCCCGCCCCTGGCTCTTCGGTTTCTACGCCGACGCCTATTTCAAAGTGTTCGGCCTCGGCGGTCTCGCTTTCATCGAGAGGATGCTGATCGGTTATGAAGACGAAATGTCGGAAGGTTGCATCGGTTCGCTTTCCGAAATGTATGACGCCAATCCTCCCTACGCAGGCCGCGGAGCCGTCAGCACCGCCAAAAACGTAGGCGAAATCCTCGTGACAATCAAGACCGTCAACCAGCTCACCAAACTCCTCGACGAGCCCCGGAAATCTGACGAGCCGGCCAAATAAGAATCAAAACAGACCATATACTAATGAAAGCTTTAATGTTTGGTTGGGAATTCCCCCCTCACATCCTGGGCGGCCTCGGCACTGCAAGCTACGGCCTCACCAAGGGCATGCACAACAACGGAGACATGGAGATCTCCTTTGTCATCCCGAAGCCCTGGGGAGATGAGGAAAAAGGGTTTGCCAACATTATCGGCGCCAACTGCACCCCGGTGGCCTGGCGCGATGTCAGCCGTGAATACGTGGAGGGTAGAATCGGCAAAGTCATGAACCCCGATTTCTATTTCGACCTCCGTTCCCATATCTACGCCGATTTCAACTATATGCGTCTCAACGACCTGGGATGCATCGAGTTTTCCGGCAAATATCCCGATAACCTTATTGAGGAAATCAACAATTATTCAATCGTGGCCGGAGTGATCGCCCGCACGGTCCCCTGCGACGTGATCCATTCCCACGACTGGCTCACATATCCCGCCGGCATCCACGCCAAGAACGTCACCGGGAAGCCGCTCGTGATCCATGTTCACGCCACTGACTTCGACCGCTCCCGAGGAAATGTCAACCCCACGGTGTTCGGCATCGAGAAAGACGGCATGGAAAACGCCGACCATATCATCACCGTGTCCAACCTCACGCGCCGCACTGTCATCGAGAAATATGGCATCGCCCCCGAAAAGGTGACCACCGTGCATAACGCCGTGATTCCCCTCGATCAGGAACTGCTCTCTATCCCACGCACCGTAGGCAAGGAGAAAATCATCACATTCCTCGGCCGAATCACGATGCAGAAAGGACCGGAATATTTCGTGGAGGCTGCTGCAAAGGTGCTTCAGAAGACCAAAAACGTCCGCTTCGTAATGGCCGGTTCAGGCGACATGATGGACGCCATGATCAAACTCGCCGCCAAACGCAACATCGCCGACCGTTTCCATTTCACCGGCTTCCTTCGCGGCAAGGAGGTTTACAACATGCTCGCCAATTCCGACGTCTACGTGATGCCTTCAGTCTCCGAGCCATTCGGAATCTCACCCCTCGAGGCAATGGAGATGGGCGTTCCTTCGATCATCTCGAAGCAGAGCGGTTGCGCCGAAATCCTCAACAACGTCATCAAGACCGACTATTGGGACATCGACGCCATGGCCGACGCCATGCACGCACTCGTTTCCTATCCCGCACTCCATTCCGAGCTTCGCGACAAGGGTATCGAGGAGATCCACAACATCACCTGGGAAAAAGCAGGTAAAAAAGTTATCGACATCTATAAAAAAGTGCTCGGCTGGGAGTAAGCGGAGCGTAACTCAAATTTTTCACCACAATGAAATCAGTTTGTTTCTATTTCAAAATACATCAGCCATACCGTCTGAAACGCTACCGCTTCTTTGATATCGGTAACGACCATTACTATTACGACGATTTCGCCAACGACGAGATCATCACCCGTCTGGCGGAAAACTCCTACATGCCGCTCTGCGACACTCTCCTCGAGATGATCCGCGACACCAACGGCGCCTTCCACTGCTCCATCGACATCTCCGGAACAGCCATCGAGCAGCTCCAGATGTATGTGCCCGAATGCATCGACAAACTCAAAGCACTCGCCGACACAGGCTGCGTGGAATTTCTCGCCGGTCCTTATGCATACTCCCTCGCCTCGCTCGAAGATCCCGAGGAATTCCTCCGCGAAGTGCGTCTCCACGAGAGAATCATCAAAAACACTTTCGGCGTAAAGACCAAAGTCTTTGCCAACACAGAGCTTATCTACGACGACGACATCGCCACGCTGATCAAAGCGATGGGATATAACACTTGCGTCACCGAAGGCGCCAAGCATATCCTCGGATGGAAATCCCCCAACTATGTCTATGCAGCAGCTACGGAGCCGAAGCTCAAGCTCCTGCTCACCAACGACAAGCTCGCCGATGATGTGGCCCGCAACTTCAACAACACCGCCTGGGACGAATATCCCCTCACGGCCGACAAATACATCGACTGGATCGCCGCTCTTCCCGAGGAGCAGCAGGTGATCAACCTCTTCTTCAGCATGGACACTTTCGGTTCGTTCCTTCCCGCCTCGACCGGAATCTTCATGTTCATGAGAGCGCTCCCGAGATTCGCCGCAGAGAGAGGTATCGTGTTCGCAACTCCGTCGGAGGCAGTGGCCCGTCTCAAACCGGTCGACGAACTCTCGGTGCCCTATCCGATCTCCGACATCGACGAAGCCCGCGACGTCTCCGCATGGAAAGGAAACACGCTCCAGCGCGAAGCCCTAAACAAGCTCTATTCGGTTGCCGAACGTGTAAGCCTATGCGACGACCGCCGTCTGAAGCAGGACTGGGAATACCTCCAGAACTCCGACCACTTCTACTACATGAGCACCAAGAATCTC
This sequence comes from uncultured bacterium, assembly GCA_905214735.1. GTDB lineage: Bacteria > Bacteroidota > Bacteroidia > Bacteroidales > Muribaculaceae > Lepagella. The sequence goes on from CAJMNI010000054.1 coordinate 13,182, forward strand.
GAAGACGGTGCCGAGCATGCAGCCTTCTCCCCCTACGACTCCCCTTTCGCGGCATTCACCAACTATATGAACGTGCTCGCCGACTTCCTCGTAAGGGTTCAGGAGCAGTATCCCGAGAGCATCGACAACGAAGAGCTCAACTCGCTGCTTCTCACGATCCGCAACCAGGCCTCGGAGATCACCGAGCTGAATAAGGAAGTGAAATCCCTGCGCACCACCCTCGAGACCGCCGACAAAGAGGAAGAATACCTCCCGGCGCCCGAAGAGAAACCGGCAGCAGCCAAAAAGCCAGCCGCAAAAAAAACAGCCGCAAAAAAGCCGGCAGCCGCCAAGAAACCGACAGCAAAGAAACCGGCAGCAAAATAACAGAAGCCTAAAGATTGCGCCCTAAAGAGACGCACCGGCACACAATTGCGCCCTAAAGGGCCGCACCGGCCCCAAAATTAAGGAG
>CAJMNI010000055.1 GCA_905214735.1 uncultured bacterium
TGGCCTGCGTGCCGAACATGCGTTTGAAGCCGAAGTCGGAACGCCACTCGATGAAGGGTGTCTTATGTATGTCTGAATGAATCATAGACGCAGAAAATCTATAAATGCAAAAATAACTCTAAAATTTTAAATATCAAAACTATTATGTTTGGAATTATACGAAAGTTTTTGGCATAGGGGAGGGAAAATAAGATTAAATCGAAATATTCTGTATATTCTTGTTGGTTTTTCAGAAATTTTGTTTACATTTGCAAATGTAAATTATTCTTGCAGCATCGCAAGATGATGAACTCCTACGCAGAATGAAGCTCAGCAGCCTAAATCAGAAATTCAGCAGCCGGAAGGGACGACTCCTTTCGGTGGTTGCTGTTGTTTCCGTTCTGGCATTGCTTCCTTCCTGTAAGACTCATAAAGTGTCGTCTTCCCCTCACCATCCTCACACCGAGGCAATCCGCATCAGTCATCCCGACAAGCAGAGGAAGATGATAGTGGAAGAGGCCTACACCTGGCTCGGCACCCCATATAAATATGCAAATGACGAAAAGGGGAAAGGCACCGATTGCTCTGGGATGGTGATGCGTGTTTACGAAACTGTTGTCGGAGAAAAGATCCCGCGCAATTCAGCCAAGCAGGCTGAGCACTGCGAGAAAGTTAATGCCGACAAGGTAGACGCCGGTGATTTGATATTTTTCGCCACGGGTAAAGACCCCGAGCGAGTGTCGCATGTGGGAATAGTGGTCGACAGCTTGAGTTTCATCCATGCCTCCTCGTCGAAAGGGGTAGTGGTGAGCAAACTTTCCTCTCCCTATTTTCAGCGCACCTTCGTAATGTTCGGACGTGTGCCGCGACATGGGAAGGAATCGCAGAACAAGAAGAATGAAAACAAGGATATATTAAGTTCAAGATAAAGTCAATTTGTTTAAACTAATAAAATATTTCTCTGAGCGTGTGTTAAAAATAGGATTTTCGTGACGGCAATCCGTTTTAGAAAACACGTGGTTAATATTCTAAAAAAGAGGACATCCGTGAGGACATCCTCTTTATTATTTTGAGCCTTGCGACTTGTTTCGTCAGCCGATGGAAAGGAGAAAGTCGGCTTGTGTCATGTTTACTCGTATCGTGGTCTTTGAATCAGAGAAGCGGGAGAAGGTGAGCCTCGAGATCAGCGAGCTTGACGCTGCCGACGCTGCGGGCCTGAACCTCGCCGTTCTTGAAGAAGAGCACGGTCGGGATGTTGCGGACACGGTTTTCTGCAACGATTTCGGAATCCTCGTCGATGTTGATCTTGCCGACAATAACGCCGCGGTCGGCATATTTCTCAGCGAGCTCGTCGATCACCGGACCGAGCTTGATGCAGGGACCGCACCATGTAGCCCAGAAATCGAGCACTACTACTTTGCCGGAAGCAATAGCTTCCTTTGCTGTCTGGTCATTGAATTTTTCAGCCATCGTTTTAAATGTTTATGGTTAATGGTTTAAGGTGTTATATTTTTTCAGCAGGTCAAACCTGTTCGGTAGTGACCTTGAAATTTACGTTCATGTCGGAGAGGATCTCGACGGTCTCGCGGTTCACCGGGAAGGGTTTTCTCGATCTGACACGAAGCCGTTGGTTGGTCTCCTTGTCGATAATGTCGACGAAAAGGTTTCCGGGACGCGATTTGTCGTTGATGTTGCGGAGTTCACCGAAAAGGTCGTTGTTGTTGGCCTGGGCATTTAAATAGATATTTACCGTGTTGGCCACAGTTCCCTTGATTTCGGAGAGCGGGGCGATTTCCTCTATCACCATGTCGGTCCGTTCGGGATTGAAGCGTCCCGGCTGATAACTGATTTTCACATAAACGGCTTCCCCCTCGGTGAATCTATTGAAATATTGCTCATGGTTTTTGCCGAAGAGCCTGATTTCAGCCTTGGAATTGAAATCCTCTATTTCGATCACGGAAAATTCGCGCCCTGTGCGCGACATCCGCTTGGTGATTTTGCTCACGAGCCCGCCGATAGTCACCGTTTCTCCGGGGCGTTCCTTGTCGCGGAACTCCTCGCAGGTGGTGTTGCAGCCGTAGGTCAGCTCCATAAAGTAAGGATCGAGCGGATGAGCGGAAAGATACATCGTGATCAGCTCCTTCTCCTTGTTGAGCAAAGCCATCCTGTTCCAGGGTTCGAAATCTGGATAGGGAGGCTTGTTGGTCTCTATCGGCTCAAGATCTCCGAAGAGGCTGAGCTGGAGAGAATTTCTGTCGTTCTGAATCGACTGGCCGTATTTCACGAGACAGTCGGCGTAAGAATTGTCAAAAACCGGAGCGACATACATTTCGCGCGGCTTGCCGAAACTGTCGAAGGCACCGGCAAGCGCAAGGTTTTCTATGGCCGCCCGGTTGCATGCGCTCAGGTTCACACGCTCCACAAGGTCGTAGATATCCTTGAAGGGCCCGTTTTCGTCGCGTTCCTTCAGAATTGCTTTCACGGCGTTGGCTCCTACGCCCTTTACGGCCGCCAAACCGAAACGGATCACTCCCTTCTTATTGACGGTGAATTTTTCCGCCGATTCGTTGATATCGGGCACCTGCACCTTTATTCCCATTCGGCGGCATTCGTCCATCACCTTACGGAGCTTGTCGATCGCCGTGATATTGCGGCTCATCACTCCGGCCATATATTCGGCGGGATAGTGAGCTTTCAGGTAAGCCGTCTGATATGCCACCCAGGAATAGCAGGTGGCATGGCTCTTGTTGAAAGCGTATGAAGCGAACTTCTCCCAGTCGACCCAGATCTTGTTTAGAGCTGCCTCGGGATGGCCGTTCTCCTGACCCTGCTTCATGAATTTCTTCTTGAGCTTCATCATCTTGTCGATCTGCTTCTTACCCATGGCCTTGCGAAGCATGTCGCTTTCGCCTCGGGTGAAGTTGGCGAGCAGTCTCGACAGAAGCATCACCTGCTCCTGATAAACAGTCACGCCGTAGGTCTCCTTCAGATACTGCTCCATGCAGGGAATGTCGTAGACGATCGGTTCCTCGCCGTGCTTTCTCTTGATGAAGGTGGGAATATAATCCATAGGCCCCGGACGATACAGGGCGTTCATGGCGATGAGGTCTTCGAACTTTGAAGGCTGGAGCTGCCGGAGGGAATTCTGCATTCCCGGCGACTCGAACTGGAAAGTCGAAGTTGTGTTTCCTTTGCAGTAGAGTTCAAACGTGGCCTTATCGTCGAGGGGGATATTGTCGATGTCGAGATCGAAACCTCTCGTGTGCTTGATGTTGTAGAGAGTTTCCTTTATGATGGAAAGCGTTTTGAGCCCGAGAAAGTCCATCTTGATCAGACCTGTGTCTTCGATGATGGAGCCTTCATACTGGGTGGTGATCACTTTCTCGCCCGAAGGGTCGGTGGCTGTGGCCACGGGCACCCAGTCGGTGATGTCGTCGCGGCTGATGATCACGCCGCAGGCATGCACACCGGTGTTGCGCACGTTTCCCTCAAGCTGCTCGGCATATTTCATCGTCTCGCGGATCTTCTCGTCGGGATTCTGCTTCTCGGCTGCGAACTCGGGCACGTATTTGAGACAGTTATTGAAATTGGTTTTCGGCGTCTTGCCGTCGACCTCCGGCATCCGGTCAGGCACGAGCTTGGCGAGCCGGTTGGATTCCGGAATAGGAACCTCCAGCACTTTCGCCACATCCTTAATGGCCATTTTGGTGGCCATGGTGCCGAACGTGATGATATGGGCCACCTTCTCGGCGCCATATTTCTGCGTCACATAGTTGAGCACCTCATAGCGGCCGTCGTCATCGAAGTCGACGTCGATATCGGGAAGCGAGATACGGTCGGGGTTGAGGAAACGCTCGAACAGCAGATCGTATTTGATCGGGTCGATCTGCGTGATGCCGAGACAATAGGCGGCGGCCGAACCGGCAGCCGAACCACGTCCCGGGCCGATGCTCACTCCGAGCTTGTCGCGCCCGGTATTGATGAAGTCCTGCACGATCAGAAAGTAGCCGGGGAAGCCCATCGTCTTCATGATGTGGAGCTCGAACTTCAACCGCTCATAGACGTCGGGAGGAATAGGATCTCCGTAACGTTTCTTCGCGCCGTCGTAGGTGAGCTTGGCGAGATAATCGGCCTCGAACTTGATGCGGTAAAGCTTGTCGTAGCCCCCGAGTCGTTCGATTTTCTTTATCGACTCCTCTTCGGAAAGCACGACATTCCCGTTCTCGTCTTGGGTGAACTCGTCGAAGAGCTCCTTTTCCGTGATCCTTGACCGATACTCCTCCTCAGTGCCGAATTCCTTCGGGATTTCGAAGAATGGCATGATGGGAGCGTGGTTGATGGAATAGAATTCCACCTTGTCGAGTATCTCCTGAGTATTGGCCAGAGCTTCCGGAACATCCTTGAAAATCTCGGCCATCTCCTCGGGCGTCTTGAGCCATTCCTGCTTGGTATAGTGCATTCTCTTGGAGTCGGAGAATTTCACCTGGGTCGAAACGCATATCAGGCGATCGTGGGCCTCGGCATCGTTCTCGTAGGCGAAATGCACGTCGTTGGTGGCTATAACCTTGATGTTGTGCTTTTTCGCCATCTCCATCAGAACGGCGTTGACTTTCTGCTGCGCGGGATAGACTTCATAGTTTGCGTTTTCCTTGAATGTCTGGTGGCGCTGCAGCTCAAGATAATAATCCTCGCCGAATATCTCCTTATACCATAAGATTCTCTCCTCAGCCTCCTTAAGTTTCTCCTGCATGATCATCTGGGGCACCTCGCCGCCGAGGCATGCCGAACAGACGATGAGTCCCTCATGATGCTCGGCAAGCTCTTTGCGGTCGGTGCGCGGATGATAGTAGAAACCGTCGGTCCACGCCTTGCTGACAAGCTTCACCAGATTGTGATAGCCACGGTTGTTTTTGGCAAGAACAATCAGGTGATAGCCGCGGTCTTTCTTGTCTTTTCCCTTCCGGTCGAGCAGGCTCTCGGGAGCCACATACATCTCGCACCCCAGGATCGGCTTGAATTTCTCCGACTCCTCCTTGCCGCCGTTGACTTTCTCCACATAGTTGAAGAATTCCTTGATGCCGAACATATTGCCATGGTCGGTCAGCGCGATTCCGCGCATGCCGTCGGCAATAGCCTTGTCGACGAGTTCCGGCACAGAGGCCTTGCCGTCGAGCAGGGAATATTGCGAGTGGACGTGAAGGTGGGTGAATTTGATGTCGCTCATATCGGATGTTCAGAAGGGGAAGAGATTAATCAGGCATTTTTCAGTATGTCGAGGATAGTCTCGGCAGCTTTTGAAAGTCCGTCGAGATCCTTACCTCCGGCCTGGGCGAAGAAGGGCTGTCCGCCGCCGCCACCCTTGATGAACTTGGCGGCTTCGCGCACAATTTTGCCGGCGTTGAGTCCCTGCTTCACGAGCTGGTCGCTGAGCATCACGGTGATCATCGGTTTGCCGGCGTTGATTGTAGTGGCGACGAATGCAAACGGCCCTTCGGCTTCGTTGCGGAGCGAGAATGCCACGTTTTTCACCACTTCAGGCAGACGGAGTCCTGTCAGTGTGGCAACCTTTATGCCGTTGATGTCTTTTGCTTCGGCGAGAAGCGTTTTCGACAGACCGGCAACACGCTCGGCCATGAACTCCTCGACCTGCTTGCGGAGGTCGGCGTTGTCGGAGATGGCTTTCTCAACAGCCACTCTTACATCGGAGGAATTGCCGAGCAGGTTCTTGAGGTCGGCGAATGAATCCTGCATGTTGTCGAGCATCTTTTCCACACCTTCGCCGGTCACGGCCTCGATGCGTCGGATACCGGCTGCGATGGAGCTTTCGGCGAGGATGCGGACCATACCGATGTTGCCTGTGTTGGCCACATGCGTACCGCCGCAAAGTTCGATAGATTCGCCATATTTCACCACTCTGACCTTGTCGCCATATTTTTCGCCGAACAGAGCCATGGCGCCCATTTCGCGGGCTTCGGCTATCGGCATGTCGCGGTGCTCCTCAAGAGGAATAGCTTCGCGGATTTTAGCGTTGACCTTATGTTCCACCTCGCGGAGCTGCTCCGGAGTGACTTTCTGGAAATGAGAGAAGTCGAAGCGGAGGAAGTCGGGTGAAACGAAAGATCCTTTCTGCTCCACATGCGTGCCGAGCACTTCGCGAAGGGCTTCGTGAAGAAGATGGGTGGCGGAGTGGTTGGCCGAAGTGGCCTTGCGTGCAGCCACATTAACTTTTGCTGTAAACTCGCTCTCCGGATTCGAAGGAAGTTTGTGGGAGAGATGGACTGCAGTGTTGTTTTCGCGCTTGGTGTCGAAGATTTCGATTGTTTCGCCTTCGGGAGCGACAAGGATGCCGGTATCGCCGACCTGGCCGCCCATTTCGGCATAGAAGGGAGTGCGGGTGAGCATTATCTGATAATACTCCTTGTTTTTCTGCTTCACCTTGCGATAGCGCAGAATCCTCGTCGGAGATTCATAGAGATCATAGCCCACAAATTCAGGCTCCCCTTCGTTGACTTCCACCCAGTCGCCGGTCTCGACCGAAGCGGCGTGGCGGGCGCGGTCTTTCTGCTTCTGCATCTCGGCGTCGAATTCTTTCTTGTCGACATCCATGCCCTGCTCGCGCAGAATCAGTTCGGTGAGGTCGAGGGGGAATCCGTAGGTGTCGTAAAGCACGAACGCCTCTTTACCGGAGATTGTGGTCTTACCCTCCTCTTTGGCCTTCTTCATCAGGGAGTCGAGCAGGCGGATGCCGTTGTCGAGAGTGCGGAGGAAAGATTCCTCTTCCTCCTTGATTACCTTCTTGATCAGCTCTTCCTGAGCGGGGAGCTCGGGATAAGCCTCGCCCATCTGGGCAATCAGCGTGTCAACGAGTTTATAGAGGAAAGCCTCTTTCTGGCCAAGGAATGTATAGACATATCTCACGGCGCGGCGAAGGATTCTGCGGATCACGTAGCCGGCCTTGGCGTTTGAGGGAAGCTGTGAATCGGCAATGGAGAATGCGATTGTGCGCACATGGTCGGCTGCAACCCTCATTGCCACGTCAACCTTCTCGTCAACGCCATATTTTTTGCCGGAAAGTTCGCTGATTTTATCGATTATAGGAGTGAAGATGTCGGTGTCGTAGTTCGACTTCTTTCCCTGCAGGGCCATGCAGAGGCGCTCGAAGCCCATTCCGGTGTCAATCACCTTGGCGGGGAGCGGCTCGAGGTGGCCGTCGGCCATGCGCTGATACTGCATGAAGACAAGGTTCCAGATCTCGATTACGAGAGGATTGTCTTTATTGACGAGCGAAGCCCCGTCGACTTTGGCGCGCTCTTCGTCGCTGCGCAGGTCGATGTGGATCTCGCTGCAGGGACCGCAGGGGCCGACTTCGCCCATCTCCCAGAAATTGTCGTGGCGGTTGCCGTTGATTATATGAGAAGCGGGAAGATGTTTCTCCCAGATTGCGGCTGCTTCATTGTCGCGCTCGAGATGCTCGGGAGCGTAGCCTTCGAACACCGTGGAGTAGAGACGGTCGGGATTGAGCTTGAGCACGTCGACGAGATATTCCCAGGCCCAGTCGATGGCCTCCTTCTTGAAATAATCGCCGAAGCTCCAGTTGCCGAGCATCTCGAACATGGTGTGGTGATATGTGTCGTGGCCGACCTCTTCAAGGTCGTTGTGCTTGCCCGATACGCGCAGGCATTTCTGGCTGTCGGTCATGCGTTTCGATTCCGGAACCCGGTTGCCGAGGATGATGTCCTTGAACTGGTTCATACCGGCGTTGGTAAACATCAGGGTAGGGTCATCCTTGAGCACCATCGGCGCCGACGGCACAATCTTGTGGCCCTTGTTTTCAAAGAATGTCTTGAAAGACTCGCGAATTTCTTTTGATGTCAGCATCTTTATTTTGATCTCTGTTTTCTTTTCGAAAAGTGGAATGTCGGTGAGCGTCAATCCGGGCGGATGGGGGAGAGCTCCCGCCGCTTTTCAAATTGCGCTTACAAATTGCAAAATTAATCATTAATTACTATTTTTGCAACTTCATTAGCGAACAGCGATGGGTAAAAACATCTATTACAGATATAATTCAGATACCGATAATTACGAGCGGGTGTTCCCGACGTGGAAATCAAGGTTTTTGAAGGGAGCGATGTTTACGGCTGCTTCGGCTTTGTTTGGCGCTTTTTTCTTTTTTATAGCTTATTATTTTTTCTCTTCGCCCACAGAAGAGAATCTTCGCAAGGAAAATTCGGCGCTTCGGAGCAGTTACAATATCCTCAACCGCCGCCTCGACAATTCCCTTCAGGTGATGACCGACATCCGCAACCGCGACGACAATTTTTACAGGGTGATGATGCAGCTCGACCCGATGAGCAGGTCGCAGCGTTATGCAGGGCTCGACAACGAGGCCCGCTATAAAGAGTTGCAGAAACTCCCCGACGGCGGACTCGTGAGACTTCTCACCCAACGGCTCGACCTTTTCGACCGCCAGCTCTATGCCCAGTCGGTCTCTTTCGACCAGCTTCGCGATGCCTCGGAGAAACAGAAGGACAAGATTGCCCATATTCCCTCGGTGATGCCTATCAGCATCAGTGACTATACGATGTCGTCGGGTTATGGAATAAGGCGCGATCCCATCTACGGCAGTTCGAAATTCCATGCCGGACTCGATTTCGCGGCGCAGACCGGTACGCCGGTATATGCCACGGCCGACGGGGAGGTCACTGTGGCCGACCGCCGCTCATCCTACGGCAATTGCATCGACATCAGCCACGGATATAATTATCTCACCCGCTATGCCCACCTCTCGAAAATCATGGTCAAGGCCGGGCAGAGCGTGAAGCGTGGCGAAGTCATCGGCCTTGTGGGTTCGACAGGAAAGTCAACCGGCCCGCATCTCCATTATGAGGTGAGATTTAAAGACGAACCTCAGAACCCGGTGAACTATTATTTCATGGATCTTACTCCGGAACAATATGCCGAGATGGTGCAGCTCGCGGAGAACGCCGGCCATGTCATGGACTGACGTTATGGATGCAGTCCACACATTGTTGTAATTATTATATAGGAAAGAGGGAGATGGACGAACTTGACAAAATGTATTATAAAATCCGAGACGTTTCGGAATTGCTCGGAGTCTCGGCGTCGACGCTGCGCTATTGGGAACAGGAATTTCCCGAGTGCGCCCCTCGCCGCACTGCCTCGAACCAGCGCTTCTACACGCCGGAAAACATCCGGTCGCTGGAGAAGATTAAATATCTTGTCAAGGATAAGGGTTTGCGTATAGAAGCCGCCCGTCAGGAACTTGCAGCCAACAGTTCTAATGTGAGCCGCAGGTTTGAGGCTATAAAACTTCTCGAGGAGACACGCGATGAACTGCAGCAGATGCTCGCGGCTCTCACAAAACGCCGTTGACAAGCCGCAACAAAGTCGGACTTAGATCGGGTTCCTTTTATATTATAGATTGGAATTGTAATATCGCGGGTCGCCTGTGACCTGCATGCCGACGAAGCCGGGTTCGGAATATTGCTCGTCGGAGCTTTTCAGTTCTATCTCCGCAACTACCAGACCTTCGTGATCGCGATGAAACTCGTCGACTTCCCATAGGTGCCCTTCATAAGGCACAAGCCATCTGGTTTTGTCGATGATTTTTCCCTGGCAAAGATTGAGCATTTCCTCAGCATCCTTTTCCGGAATCTCATATTCATATTCCAGGCGGGTGTCTCCCTTGGTGATACCCTTTACGGTTATGAAGCCGCGGTCGTCACGCAGACGGATCCTGACCGTGCATTCCGGATCGCGCTGCAGATATCCCTGCTTGATTCTGCTCCGTGACGTCGCCATTTCTTTATATTCGGAGGAGATGACGAGATATTTTCTTTCAATTTCTTTACCCATCTTGATTCTCGTTTTAGACAGTTTTTGCGGGAAAAATCGATTTGCAATCACCCTTATAAACGGTCGAAACGGCTATTTTTTATAATCTGCAAGCAATATTTCACTCTTAATTGTTGTTTTGATAAGTATGCGTATTGCCGTTTTTAAACCTTTAGTATTGCTAATCACAGCCATTGCAGCCATGTCGGCGGTTATGTCGGCAGAGGCCGTCGTGGCCGCTCCGAAAAAGGGGAGGGGAGCGTCGGTCAGAGTGGTAGGCAAGGTGAAGGATGCTGAAAGCAGCGAACTGCTGGAATATGTTACCGTTTATTCGAAAAAGGGAAAACGGAGCACAACCACCGACCTTAACGGAATTTTCACGCTCCGAGTGCCTGTCGGTTCTGAGGTGCAGGTTTCATCGCTTGGATATGAAACAATGACGAAGAAAGTGAAGGCTGCTCCCGACACCATGATTTTTCTTCTGCATCCCTCCGAAACCACTCTCGATGAGTTTGTGGTCAAACCGAAGAAGCAGAAATATTCGAAGAAAAATAATCCGGCGGTTGAGCTTATGCGCAAAGTGCGTGAAAACCGCGATCTCCACAACCCTGTGAAGAACAGCGATTATTATTCCTACGACCGTTACGACAAGATCATTCTCGCCCTTAATGATTATAAAGGTGGTCAAAACATCGAAATCGTTGATTCCACGGGTAAGTCGCAAAAGAAGAAGACAAAAAAATATTTCAGCAATTTCATCGACACTGCGATATGGAGTGGCAAAAGAATCCTGACGCTTTCGCTGAAGGAGAAACTTGCCACGCGGCTTACCCAGAATCATGGGTCGGACGATAAACAGGTGGTTACGGCCACGAAATCCGCCGGTCTCGACCAGCAGTTTGACAAGGATTTTACCCGGGTTTTCTTCGAGGAGGTGCTCCGGGAAGTCGATATTTACGATAACGACATCACGGTGATGCAGTCGAAGTTTGTCGGGCCTCTCTCGCCGATAAGCGCCGACTATTATATGTATCATATAGAGGACACGGTGCAGATTGGAAATGAGCGCTGTGTCGAACTTTCATTTGCCCCTCATAATCCTCAGTCGATGGGTTTCAATGGAAAACTCTATATTCCGGTTGAAGATTCGGTGAAATATGTTCGCCGGGCCATGCTTCGACTTCCTAAGGGAGCCAACGTGAACTATGTGAAGAATCTCTATCTGAGCCAGAATTTCATGACCGATTCTTTGGGTCAGACACATAAGACGCTCGACGACATGGTGGTGGAGCTCCAGATCATTCCGGGCACACAGGCCGCCCACGTTTCCCGACAGTCGCGTTATGATGATTTCTCTTACAAGAAGCGCGAAGACCTCGCTGAATATTACGATAGGGTAGGATCGGTTTTCGAGACTGAAGAGGCCACGGGTCGCGATGGCGCCTATTGGGCCTCCCACCGCATGATTCCGCTCACTTTCGCCGAGAACAACATTTCGCAGAAAGGATCGATGTTTCGCGACATACCGATCCTTTACTGGGCCGAAAAGGCTATTCAGCTTATAGTGCGCGGGTATGTCACAACGGGCTCTAAGAGCAAGTTCGATTTCGGACCGATCGATACTTTCATCAGCCATAACGCCACGGAGGGATGGAGGCTTCTTGTCGGCGGCATGACCACGGCTAACCTGAGCAGACGAATTTTCGCAAGAGGATATGTGGCCTACGGATTCGGCGACAAGAAATGGAAATATTACGGTGAACTCGAATATTCCTTCAATGACAAAAAATATCACTCCCGCGAATTTCCGGTCAACAGCATCCGCGGAACATATATGTATGACGTCTATAAGCTCGGTCAGAATTACGTTTATGCCTCGACCGACAACCTGCTGAGCTCCATAAAACGTCTCGACAGCAACCTTTCGACCTATCGCCGCTTCGGATCTCTCGAATATAATATCGAATGGATGAACCATCTTTCGTTTCATGCCTCAGTGAATTATGCCCGTCAGGAGGATTCGGAATTTGTGAGATTTGTTGACGGCAACGGACGAATTTTCAATAATTACACCGAAAACACGCTGAAACTCAAGCTTCGCTGGGCACCCGGAGAGCGTTTCACCCAGACTTATAACGAGCGCCATTATGTCAACCGAGACATGCTCACGCTTCAGATCTCACACGAATTTGGTCCCAAAGGATTGTTCGGTTCGCTTTATACGCTGAATCTCACTGAGTTCATGATGCGCAAACGCATTTCGCTTTCTGCTTTCGGCAATATTGATTTCGTTATCACGGCCGGTAAGTTGTGGAATCAGGTTCAGTTCCCGGCGCTCCTTTGGCAAAGTTCTAACCTTGCTTACACAATGCGTCCCGGATCGTATGCGTTGCTTAATCCTATGGAGTTTGCGATGGATGAATATGCGTCGCTTGATTTTACATACAACCTCAATGGTCTTATTTTCAACCGCATACCTTGGGTGAACAAGCTTCGTCTGCGTGAAGTCTTTACATTCAAGGGCTTCTGCGGTCATCTCACGAAGAAGAATAATCCGGATTACAATCCGAATCTTTTCCGTTTTCCCGATCCCGCAACCCAGGCTATGGGGAATACTCCTTATATGGAGATTGGAGTCGGCATCGCGAACATTCTCACGTTTCTGCGGCTTGACTATGTCTGGAGGCTGAGCTATCGCGACAAACCTAAATGCCCGAGCAGCGGACTGAGATTCTCATTCGAATTCACATTCTGATTACAATACTTCGTTAAAAAATTATTCATAGGCTAAGCGGCATCTACCGCTAAGC
>CAJMNI010000056.1 GCA_905214735.1 uncultured bacterium
TAAAAATCTACCAATCTGACAAATAATCAGTTAGCTATTTTCTGAATATCTCTAACTTATTTGGAAATTCTCTTGATAAACTTGTCACCCTTGCGGAGAATCACGATGCCAGAGGCGTTTTCAGGATTCACCCGACGTCCGAGCAGGTCGAACGCCTGAGCCGGACGCTCCTCTTCGACAGCGATCTCTCCTACGCCGCTCTCGCCGAAGGTGTATTCGGCCATCTGCGACGAGCCGTTCTTATAGACGGCCACGATGCCGACCGTGTGGCGGCCGGGAGCCACGTTTTCGAGCGTGAACTGAGGCGCGGTGCTCTCGCCCGCTTTCTCGCCGTCGAGATAGATGTCGTAACGCATCACGTTGCCATAGTCGATGAAGGCGCCGTGACCATCCTCGGGACCTACCGTGAAGTCGTCGACCTGCATCAGGAAGGCGTCGTAGGAGGTATAGTGCAGGCCGATGCGGATCTTCCGTCCCTCATAATCCTTGAGGCTCACTCGATATTCCACCCAGTTGTCGGCGGGGACAGCGTCGGCGGTCTCCAGAGCGGTGAAGTCGGAAGGAGCCGCCCCTCCGTCGGAAACGCAGAAATGCATCGTCTCCTGATACATCCCGTCGTAGGCTTTGGCTTTCAACGAGAGGGAGTAACCCTCGCGCACGTCGACAAGGGGCGAGATCAGCCATTTGTCGCTCTGTGCGCGCTGCGACGAGAAGAAGATCACGCTCTTCTCCCCCTCGAAGGCGGCGATCGCCTGGTCGGTGGGAAGCATGGCGGGAACAGTGTTCCAGGGATTGAACACCATCGGGGCGATTGCCGTCGGGTTGGTGGCGTTGCCCGAGCCGGGGAAGCTCACGATGTTGTCGGCCGAGAGAAGACCGATCGGATAGACCGGCTGTCCGTCGACGTCGATCGAGCGCCAGTCGCCGAAGCTGCCGGTGGCGAAGTCGTCGTAGCTCTCGAAACCGTCGCTGAAAAGCAGCTCCTGGTTCCAGCGGAGCAGAACATTGTTCTCGCCGTCGGCGTCGGCCGAAATGTTGTAGGGATCGAGGATGTCGTCTTCGAGCTCGATCACGAGCTCGCGGTCGCCGGTCACTTCGATCTCCTCGTTATACTCCTTATACGCACCCTTGGCGATGTTGAAGGTGTATTTTCCCGTGGGAAGCGAGGCGATTTCGAGGCTCCCGCCGGAAGTGACGGCGCTCTCGGCCCGGCCCGTCTCCATATTGAGGAAACTGAGCTCGACCTTGTCGGCCTCGAGATAGCTGTCGGCGCTGACGCTGACGCTCACCTTAGCGAAAGGTCCTTCCGGAACATCGAGCGTCATGGTCGATATGCCGCTCTCGCCGGCGAGATAGATTGCCTGCACGCCGAGCGTGTGGCTGCCGGGAGCCACGTTGTCGAAATGATAGGAAGGTTCGTCCGTCTCTCCGGCGAGGGTTCCGTCGAGGTAGACGCGGAAACGCTCGTTGGGGTTGGCGGCGCTGCGGTTCACGCGACGCGCTGCCTTGACAGCCTCTTCAGCTACTTCCTGGCCTACGTAGAAATCATCGACCATCAGCATGAAGGCGCCGTAAAGATTGGCGCTGTTGATATAGCGGATGGCTATCTTCACCTTCTTGCCTGCATAGTCGGCCAGCGAATAGCTCATGCGTTTCCAGCTCTTGTAGTCTACGCTCTCGTAGTTACCCGGGTCGATGCGGATGAAGTCGTCGACTGTCGGATTGTCGGTCTTCTCGGTGATATAGACCATGAAGCGTTCGTTGTAGCGGTCGGCGGCCTTCGCCATGAAGGTCACGACATTCTCGGTGCCGACAGTCACCTCGGGAGAGATTAGCCAGTCGTCGTTGGCATTTCCGGAGTTTGTGCGCGTGAAGCCGACATACTGCTGCCCCGAGTAAGGACGGAGCACCGGATAGTCATACCACCAGGTCGGATAGACGGTCAGCGGGTTGATGATCTGCGCATACTGGAGCGAGCCGCGGTTGGGATAGATACCCGTCAGGGCCGCGGCGCTCTCCTCGTCGCCGTCGATGCCGGTCCAGTCGCCGAACTGCACTGCGAAGGCGTCATGCCCCTCGAAGTCGTCGAAAAATGCCGGGTCTTCCTTGTTCCAGGAGAGATCCACCCGGTTTTCACCTGTAAGCGATATATGTTCTGTCTGCGCTTTGAGCGCGTAGGGGTCGCGGGTTTCCTCGCTGAGCGCGAGAGTAACCTCGGCCGTTTTGGCGTCGGCGGCGATGCTGAAGCTCTTCTCCCCTTTCACGAAACCGTCGCGTTCCACTTCAAGAAGATGGTTGCCGGGATAGACGCTGAGAGTGCAGCGCCCGTCGGCGTCGAGCTGCAGCGAGCCATAGCCCACCTGATAGTCGGTCTGCGTGAGCACGATCGGCTGCCCGGCGAGGTTGTCGCCCTCGGCCGAAGTCACGCTCACCGTGAGTTTGCACGACCGCGACTGCGCCATGACAACCTGAGCGCCGAGAAGCGCCGCGGCGGCAAGAAATATCTTTAATGCTTTCATCATAATTCAGTGAAAAGAGCCCGGATCGCCCCGAAGGGCTGATCCGGGCGGATGTTACTTGCGGATTGATCAGAGGGCGATCTTCACGGTGCGGACACCGTTTTCATCGCTGATGCGGACCACATAGAAGCCCTTGGCCAGGCCGCGGAGCGTCGACATGCCGACACCCGAAGCCACTTTCACGCCGCTGAAATCGAACACTTCGACTTCCGCATTGTCGGCTACTGCCTCGATGCTGTCGACTCCCGATACATAGCCGTCGAAGCCATGGAGAGTGAAGTCGTCGAAGAATGCGAGGTTGCCTTCGCCTGTCGTGGTGTGTCGCAGGGCAACGTAGATATCCTGACCTGCGAACTGCGAGAGGTCTACGCTATAGAACTGCCAGTTGTCGTAGTCGAGGAAAGGAATCTCCTCCTTAGGTCTTACCACCGAGAAGTCGCTGGTGTTGGTGTTGCCCGTTGTGCTTACGAGAACAGTCACCTCGCTCTTCGGATCGGGAAGTACGCTCTGATTGGATTCCCAGTTGCGTGCCCAGAACTCGAACTTGGCGCTCGAGGTGGCTTTCAGCTTGCGGGAGATGATCCAGTTGTCGGCGCCGCTGCCGCTTGCCGGAGCGGAGGCCACGAGGGCGTAGTTGCCCGATACGGGGTTCATCATGCCATACATACCCGTCTCATAGGAGTCGTTCTCGAGGCTGAACGCGCACTTGGCGTTGTCGGCCGAATAGTTCACCCATCCGGATGAGAAGGAGTAGCCGCGCTGGTTGTCGGCGTCGATCATCGAGAAGTCGTCGGTCCATACATAGTCGAGCTCGTTGGGTTCGAACGAATAGTAGTAGATGCCCTCGGCAAGAGCCTCTGCGCTGACGGGGAGCTTGAGCTCATAGCCGCCGTCGAAGCTTACGAGAAGCTCGTCGCTGACGGGAGATGCTGTCTGAAGGGCGTCGAAACGGAGGCTGAATGCCTTGTTGCCGCCGACTTCGATCACGTCGCCCGCCTTGAGCGAGGTGCTGAAGTTGGGTGTGGTGAAGCTTGCGCTCTTGACCGTGAGGTTCTTTTCGCCGTCGTTGAAGAGGGTGAAGATTTCGCCCGAGCTGATTCCTTTCTCATAGTTGACCTTGCCGGCCTCCCAGGAGGAAAGGTTGGTGTGGGCGCGATAGTCGAGGTTTTCGTTAACGACCACGTGAACGAGAGAGCCGCCGTCATCCTGGGTGCTGAAGCTCTCGTGGCGCCAGCGGAGTTTAACGGTCTTACCCTTGTAAGCGGAGAGGTCGATTTTCTCGGGGATCCAGTATTTGGCGTCCTCGCCGTCGAATGCGTTCTCGGAGATCCAGGAGAGTGTTGTCCACTCGCCGTCGGCATAGATGTCGCAATAGGTGATGCTGACGCCGTTGTTGGGCTCGACGTTGTTCTTCTTGACTGTGCCGAGGGGATCAACTACGAGGTCGCTCGGATGGCCGTCGCCCCAGATGAAGGATACGCTCATCGGCTTGTCGGCGGGGAGTTTGAGTTCGGGAGTGATCACTGCGTTCCAGTCGCCGGGATTGAGCCAGCTGGAAGAGAGAACGTTGTAGCTCTTGCCGTCGCTCTTGTAGGGATAGACGGTGTTGGTGTCCCAGGTTCTGCTGTATTGTTCGGAAGGTCTCGATGTCCAGCCTGTGGGAACGCCTTTATTTTCGAAGTTCTCCTCGAAGGGGAATTCTGAAATAGTGGCATCGGGCTGGGTTGTGAAGCGCCATGTGGAGGCTGTGGTGCAGTCGCCATTGTCGTTATAGCCTACGATCTTCCAGCGGTATTCCGTAGAATAGTTGAGCTTGGGAAGAGTGTAGCTGAGGACGTTGCCGAGATCCTGGCCGTCGATCACTTCGTTGGCAGCCTTGGTGGTGCCGAGATAGAGCTTGTAGCCCTTCGCGAACTGAGCGGGAGTCCAGGAGAGTTTCACGTTCTCGGGATAGATATCGGTCGAGTTGTTGGCCGGCGACACGATGCTTGCAGCCTGGGGAACGCCGTCGGAGCCATATACATAAGGAAGAAGCACGCGGTCGAGATAGAAGATCGAGTGGGAATAAGCTCCATCGTCGTCGCTCTCCACTGCCGGATAATACCAGCGGATGTAGCAGTTGTCGTCGCCGAGGCCGAGGTCAACCGTTTCGGTGAGAAGCTGGTTGAGGCCGTTCATATAGTCAGACGTCCATTTTGTCTGCCATGTGTTTCCGCCGTCGAGCGAAACCTGAAGCGTGATGTCATACTGGGGAGCATCTTCGCTATTGTCGGAGTCGAAATAGTTGTAATAGGTGAATGTCACCTTGCCGCCGTCGCTGAGGTCGAGACGCGGCGAGCGGATCCAGGATGCGCCGTAGTCGCCCGAGGCGTATGCCGTGCGGTCGCCTTCGATAAGGGTGTTGAAGCCCCAGCCCTGCTGCTGCCAGCCTGCCGGCGGGAAATACTGCTCGAATGTCTCGAGAGTCATTCCCTCGGGCACGAACTGCTTGCTTGCGTTCACTGCCACCTTGACGTCGCCGCCATTGGTGTGGAACACCACGTCGCCCTGGGCTACCGACGTCATCGAGGCCGTATAGCTCAGGTTGAACATCACCGACTTGTTCTTAAGCAGATTGATTGCCAAGAAGTCGCCGATGTTCGACGAGAAGCCTTCCGGATAATCGATGCCGGTGATCTGCAGGCCGTCGGCGCCGGTGTTGGTCAGCGTGATGGGATCGCTGTAATATTTCTCGCCGATATACATCTGCGGGAAGGTGAAGCGGTCCATCGACAGAGAGGCAACCGGAGTTGTGGCGGGAGTGAACTGCGACACCGTGATGTCGTCGATGCGGGCCAGGTTTCCTGTCGGCGCTAACATTTTATAGACGAATGCGAGCTGAACCTTCTCACCCTTCCAGTCGCTCAGGTCGAGACGCGAGGTGTAGATGTCCCAGCTCTCGATCGGGAAAGCGGTCACGCCGCTCTCGCGGAGCATCTTCTCGTTGTGGATGCTGAAAATAGTCTCGGCTCCCTGAAGGTCGCCGTTCTCAACCACGCGCACCTGGAGGTCATACTTCGATTCGTCGTAACGGTTCACAGGGCTGACCTGCCAGCTGAATTTGAGCTGATAGGTGTTGTCGAGATTAAGCTCCGGTGAGAGAAGGATTTCCTCGCGCGGACCTTTTCCTTCGGTGTCGCTGGTAAACATCGCTGCGTCAACCTCGGCGCAGCATGCTCCCTGAATCAGCGGACCGGTTTCGCCCGTCGGATCGGAGTAATAATTATGCCATTTGTACTTGACATTGCTGCCTGAGTAACCGTCGACGACGGTCCATCCGGCACCTTTGGCCACCGGCTGCGGACTCGACCCGGTGTTCCCGGTCTCGAAGTCTTCGCTCAGAATTGTCTGAGCCTGCGCCCCGGTGATTGTCAGAGCCGCAAGCATGGTAAAAATTAATCTCTTCATAAGCGGATCATGTTTTTTTGTTAGAAAATTGGATTCATGAAATCAAAAGATAAATTCATTTGATTGCTTAGTAGCCGGAGGCGGTTTCACCCCCCTCCGGCTTATTCTGATTTATTATTCTCTTATTTCACCATCACGGCCTTGCCGTTGATGATATAGATGCCCTTGTCGGGATTCTTCACGCGGAAACCGTTGAGATCATAGATCACGTCGTCGCCTTCGCGGTCGATCACGATGCCTTCAACTGCATCGGGCATGGAGTGCAGGTTGACTGCGGCTCCGGCGATGTCGCTGTTCTTGGCGAGCAGATATGCCTGGAACGGAAGAACCTTCACGCCTTCGGCTGCCTTGGCAAACTGAGTGCCGTTGAGCACGAGCTGGTTGTCGGCGGGCTCTACTTCTGCGGCGGTTGCCACGAAGTCCATGTTCTCGGTTACGGTTTTCTTCATCTCGGCCTTCACATCGGCGTTGAATTTCTGCGGCTGCATCTCTTCGTCGATATATACCAGATAAGGAACACCTGCTTTCATAGCCACCTCTGCCTCGGCCTGAGCCTCGGGAGCTACCTCGGGAACAGTCGTGTCGGCATGCATCACGCTGGGGAAGTATGCCTGAACAACGCCCGATGCAGCTTTGGCGCCCTGGAACGTATAGACGTCGGCGTTCGCACCGAAGATTGAGTAAACCTCATCCTTCGTCAGAGAGAAGGGAAGTGCCACTGCGTTGAGACCATCTTTCAGCATCGGTTTCAGATAAACCACTGCGTTGGCGGCGTCGAAGAGATTTGCGCCCTCCTCGGAGATCACGAAGACATGGCTGAGCTGGAAGTCTTTCACGAGCGACTCGTCAGCAACATTGATGCCCTCTTCGCCGGCTTCCATACCTTCGGCAGTAACCATGGCGTCGTATGTGCGGCTCGACTGGATCACGTTGACGTTGTAAGCGCCGTCAGCGCCAGAAGTTGCCTCATATTCCACGTCGTCGCCGTCGTTGCTCGTGAGAACGACTACTGCGCCTTCAACCGCATTGCCATCGGGGTCAGTAACTGTTCCGGAAAGTGCGCGCGGCTCAATGGCCAGATCAAGATACATCACGGGACGCTCCATAATGTCTCCCCAACTTCCGCTCAGAGTGTAGTCGTTATACTGTCGGTAGGCGTTTCCTTTCTGCGAGAACGCTTCGAAGTAGAAGCTCTTGAATTTATTGGCGTCCGACTTCACGAAGATGCGGAGCGACTTGCCTGCCTCGTATACGATAGGATTCTCAAGGTTGATCACAAGGAGATCGGTAAGTGTGCTCGATTTCTTCCACTCATAATTCTCATTGTCGAGAATGAGAGTCATATTGCTCGTGTCGTATGTTGTCGATGTCGGCTTTGTTTCAACTGTTTCGTCGGTGAGCTCATAATATACCTTTACGGCAGTGACAAGGTCATCGCTGGTTCCGGTTCCCTTGAAGCGGATCGACTTGATCTTGGCGCCGGCGGCGAGACCGAGATCATCGGCTGTATAAAGCTGAACAGACTCGCTGTGGTTGTAGTTGAGATTGTTGAAGATTGAGCTTGTACCCTTCGAATCTCCGACCACCTTCTCACCGTTAAGAATCTCTTCGGTGATCGTGATTTCAACAGGTTCGGCAGCGATTGTGTAATCGCCTGCGCTGATTTCAACATTTACGGGGAATGTGCCGACTTTCGAACTGCGGAACGAGAAGGGAACCGTGGTGCGCGCTTCGTCATCGATAAGATTCCTCGAGTAGATGGTCACTTCGGGCTGCGATGCGAATTCTTTGCCGTTGACTGTCACTTTAACCGTGTAGTCGCCTGCTTTCTCGTCGACCAGACCGATATTGAGCACCTTGAGGCTGCCCTTGACTTCATTGTTCTGCATTCCGGTCTCGGGAACAGAAGCTGTCACATTCATCCATTCGTGAGCAACGGGCACAAGGGTGAACCCGAAGATTTCATCAACCTTGAGCTGTCCGGTGATTTCGAAGCCGATATAATAGTCGCCTGCCTCATCCATCACTGCGCTGAAGGTCTTGTATTCGGCGGTCACAGGTTTGAGAGCCTCGTCTTCGCTATTTCCGCTTACTGTCACAAGATGCTTGCGGGACGTTTCGTCGGAAAGACCCTCGCGGGTTGCGGCTGCATAGACATTGACTGTTCCTTCCGTCCAATAGTTGCTGTAAAGCTGGGCGTCGAACTGGATGGCCTCGCCTGCCTCTGCGTGAAGCTTCGGAGTGATGAACATGTTATCCTCAGTATAAGAACTGGTGATATGGAAGTTGGGATTCGAATAACTGGTGTTGACAGCAGAAACGTTCTTTCCGCGGATTGAACCTTTCGGCCATGCAACTTCCTCAGATCCGTCGTTGAACGGTGCATACCATTTGGTCGGATCCATCATCGTGCCGCTTACGGGAAGCGTGTAGGTGGCGTCGGCTCCTTCACTGTCGACATATACAATCTCAAGATTGCCGCTGAAAGATCCGGGAACCTCGGTCGAGAAGATCACGTCTACTTGCTGACGGGCTTTGCCCTCGACTGCGAGGGGTGCCTCTGCGCTTACAGAGAATCCTTCGGGCACAGAAATCGATTTCACCTGAAGAGGTGCGGTTCCCCAGTTGTAGATCTCGAATTCCTTGGCGATGCCTGCGGCGTTGACCTTGCCGAAATCAATGGCAATCTTGCGCGAATCGGGAGCATAGCCACCGACATAAGTGTCTTTGTCGAAGAATACGAAATAAGACTCGTTGGTCACCTTGATATATTTATCTGCCGAACGGTAAGTAGTGCCGTCGTCAAATACGAATTCAAAATAGGTCGGAACCGTCTTGGTCTGATCCGCCGTAATCGAATAGGTTGTCTTGAATGTCGTCGTGCTGGTGGCGGAGGCCGTCATTGCCCGCGCCGTGAGGTCGGCTACTGCTACGCCGTCGACGTAATATTTCACCGTGTAAGTTTCCTTGGCGATGTCGGTGACAGCAATTACGTCTACGCTCGCATCGTAGGAAACGCCCGACTGAACTTCATCCTTCTGGGATACGCTCTTGATGAAGAGATCGTTGGCGACATCGACTTTCGTGCCGCCGAGCAGGTTGTCGAGACGCACGCCATAAATGGCGAAACCGACATACCAGTCGCCCTCTTCGGGGAAGCTGATGCTTTTGGCATTCCATTCGTTTGTTCCTTCGAGTTCAGTCTCCAGATAAGTGGCGACCGGCTCACCCCAGTTCATGCGGTCTTTCGAGAGATAGACCTTGAGGAAGTGCGTATCTTCTTTCGAAGAGTCGTCGGAAGCAACGTCAAAGCTCATCACATCGCCGGCGGCTGCATGCAGTTTGGGAGTGATAAACTTGTTGTTGCCCTCGGCATAGTCCGAATTTGTATATGATTTCAACCAATAGTTGTATCCGCCATTCACATATTTGAAATCATGCTGAACTCCGCCTTCTGCAACGGTGCCTGCCGGATATGCGAATTTGTTATCTGAATTGAAGTCGGCAAACCATGTTCCTTCGGCAATCATCGTGGCCGAAACCGGAAGGGTGAAAGTCTTGTCTTCACCACCGTTTTCTGAATAGACAATCACGAGATTCCCTGCGAATTTGCCTGCCTCTGTGGCGGGGAAAGTAATGTCAAACGGCTTTGTCTCCAGCTTCCCGAGCACGAACTCGGAGCCGTCGAGATTCATCGTGAACCCTTCGGGAAGGCTGATGCTCTTGATTGTGAGCGGGGCGATACCGTTGTTGAAAATTTCATAGTTCATGGTAGTCGCGGCCGAAACCATACCCATCGCCACCGGATCAGTGTATTCGGATGTCTGCGAAGAGTTTGCTTTGCGGAACACGAACTTCGCCTCCCAGGGCTTATAATTCGAATTTGCGCGGGTCACTTTCGATCCCTGCAGGTTCTCCATCAGATTGATGGGGATATTCCTGTAACTGCTGGCCCATATTTTTGTCGGATCCTCCACAAGCGCCTCCACATCAAAAGGCTCCGATGTGGCGCCGATTGCAAGGTCACAAGGCACGGGAACTGTGGCAAGCACTTCATCCTTGTTGCCATATACAAGAGAGACGCTGTAGTTGTTATCTCCCTGAGTAAGATTGGCCTCACCGTTGTTCTGCACTGTCACCGTATACTTGACACTCACCTTTCCATCGGGCTGCTGATCCCAATAGATCACGCCGGTAGTGGCCGAAGGCTCAGCCGTGACAATCTTGATGCTCTTTTCAGGTTCGATTACTGCCGATTCGGCGCGGAAGTCATCGAGATAGACTTTCGAGGCGCGGATGCCGACACGCTGGCCGTCAAGACCGAGCTCTGCAAGATCTACCTCAATCTCGCTATAGTCGGAATTTGTGAAATCTGCGCTTTGCGCAATTTTTTTCAGCGAACTTCCATCCTTGGCCGTTCCGGTTGCGTTAACCTTGTAGAGCTCGACATATCCGCCATAGCTCGAGTATCCTTTCACTTTCAGGTAGATTTTGCCGTTAACCACCGGGGTGACCAATAAGTCCCACACCGCTTGCTCTTCGGACCAATAATCACCCGCTTTTTGCTCGCCGCAATACAGCGCTCCGGTTCCTTCAACACCGTCGCTACTCTTGTAAGTATAGGTCATGTAGTAAACATAACCATAACTGTCTTCGAACTTGTCGACAATGTGTTTCCAGTTTGAAGCGACGCGGAAATCATGGTTGCTTGTGCTGATCGCGCTGTTGAAGTCGACGGTGTAGTTTTCCACCGTCGCCGCTTGCGAAACCAGCCCGCCGGTCATTGTCATGGCCAGCGCCATAAGAAACTTGTAGAGTCGTTTCATAAGCTGTAGTTTATATTGTTGTTAATTAAAAAATTTGTTTTCGAGTTTATGTTAGTTTATGATTGCTGTTTTATGTTCGCTATTTATGATTGTTGTATGGTTGTCGTATGATTGTTATCACATGATATTGCTGTATCATAATTGCTTCCGGACTCCGTCGGCGCGGCTTTTGACGGAGCCTTGGCGTGTGTGCTGTTTTAATTTGTTCAACCCATGCTTGCCGGAATCTCCGGCAGCCGACGCGGCAAAATGCTGTAACGATAAGTTAAGTGACACCGGTGAATTTTATATCGCGATGTCAAACTGACATGCAAATATAAAACTTTTTTTTTTAGTACATGACAAAAATTGAAATTATGCTGTTAAACATCTAAATTTCAGAC
>CAJMNI010000057.1 GCA_905214735.1 uncultured bacterium
ATCGACGGCACCGACGCACGCGATATTGTTAAAATCGGTGTAAACTTCAGCTCTGCCACCCGCAATATCACCGGGTGGATTGTCAGTAGGTGAGAGGGATTGGCCTTCCGGTATAACCGGTTTTATCATGTCCAGGCACGCGGACACATCTCACTTCTTACTTCGCTCTCCGCTCTCCGCTCTAACCTCGTCCCCACTCTACGCTCACAAACTATGAACAGCAATGCCTTAGTGCTTAACGGCAACAGCGACGCCAACAAGTTTATTCTTCAGGCCAATATCCCCTTTATCGCCTTGAACGATAACCGGGTGCGATTCACCTATATGTCTGATCCGTCGCTCGATCCATATGCTTTCGATTCCGATGACCTTGAAGCACTTTCAAGGCAATCGTCGCAGAGCTTTTATCAGCGTAGGGTCAACGAGGATCGGGTCAAAGACATCAAGAAATTTATTTACGATTCAATTCTTGACGAATACCGCAACCGCTCGGTGAGCGTGATATTCCCGACAGCTTTGCTATTGGCGGTTAACAGCGACGTGAAGATCGATCCCGACAAGCCAATTCCACTCGGAGAACTTCTCGACGGAGGCAAACTTTTCTTTATCGTCGATGGACAGCACCGCCTCTACAGCATGATGCAGCTCTATAAGGATGTTACTAATCCTTCGCTTCTCCAAGGTTTGCTGCCTGAAAACGAAATAGTGAGGAGGTATCTTGAAAGCTATCGTTTCAACTGCACCATACTGCTGAACTTCGACCTCTGGGAGCAGGCGAAGATCTTCGCCGACGTGAATTTCAACCAGAAGAAGGTGGATCGTTCGCTATACTATTCCATCTACGGAATGAACTACACCAACGATCAGACGCAGCTCCGCAACAATTATATCTTCATAGCCCATCAGCTTGTGAAATATCTGAATTCTTCAGAAAATTCGCCTCTGAAAGGGATGGTGAGGATGCTCGGCAACGGCAAAGGGGTGATTTCACAGGCTTTCTTAGCAGATGCGCTGATAAGGCACATCCGCTCGCCGAGGGGCATCTGGTTTGTCGACTCGGCGCTCGACAAGACCCACGGCAATTACAAATATATGGCTAAAGAGATCATAACCTTTTTTACAGCCATCAAAAATCTGCTCCCCGACTGCTGGCCTTCGTCCAAGGGGCCGCAATCCATCCTGCTGAAAACCACGGGACTCGGTGCGCTAATACGCCTTATGGGATATATCCACAAAAATTATCTCAGCAACGAAATAATCGCGGCTCTGGATAATCAGGAGAGCAACGAGTATGTGGTGAAAGAATATTACGATCGGTTGAAGGAGATCCTGCCACCGATTGTCAGGAAGAGATACTCGCTTTTCAGTTTCGACGGCGAGTTTGCAGGCACGGGAGGTCGAGGACTGGAGTCGAGACTCTACAACGAGATGATACATCTTCTGCAGACGGTGAGCGCCGGGTTTATAGAGCAGAAATCATTCATGGTCAATGGCATAAGCCTGAAGGCCAACATATATCAGAATGCCAACGGGATGTATTTCTTCGAACTGTCGCATTATTTTCAGAATCCGGATCAGATGGCACCCTACATTCCCGGCAGCGGCTCGATAGCAGAATCGAAAGAACACATCGACTTCAAGCTTCAGCTGTACGTAGATCAGATCCAGCCAGCTGCAACATCCGTCGCCAACCCCGGCTTCGTGCCTATAAACGGAAACTGACACACGCATACTCCCAATAACTCTTCCGCCTGTCTTCTTGCAAAAGCCATCGGTTTTCACTAATTTTGTCGATATGAGTCCCAAGGAATTACTTTTTGAAAATTATAAGGCTTTCAACGAGCCCGGCAGCATTAAACTGCGTCCTGTCACTCTGATTCTCGGCAAGAACAGCAGCGGCAAGACATCGCTCTGCAAACTCGTAAAAATGATATCGACTTGCATGTCAGGACACACGGGAGCTCTTTTGCCACTTTCCGCCGACGATGTCAGTTTCGGCAACAGCCTTCTCAATCTCTTCCACAACCATCAGACCACCGGTTTGAAACTTGGTGCCGTCTATGATTTCGGCAAGGGAAGCGATAACCGCCACGATTATTCTGTGACAGTCAAGGCTGAATATTTCATCAATGAATCTCAACTCTACGCTTATTCCTACGAAGTTACCAAGAATTATGCCAACGGAGATGATCAGCGTAGTGCCATAATGAAAGGGAGCGAGGAGAAACCGCTCAGACCAGATGGTCTTATAGATGCGGAGGCACTCGGCGCAATTGACGTCGACCCCGCGGAGTTGAAATTCAGCGCATCATATATCGGGCCGGCAAGGCGATGCCTGCAAGACCCGGTGATCAGGCCGGAAACAGCATCCTCGGCCACCGCCACCTACGACGGCAGCGATGCTTATCGGTTGCTGCTTAACTCTTTTACCGGCGACAAGCGGACGTTCCGCAACGTGTCGGACTGGATGGACGCCCACCTCGAAAACCAGCGCATCCTCTTCAAGCCCCTTCTGGAAGTGGCCGGCCTTTATGGCGTTTATGTGGATCACAACGGCGTGTTATGTCCGATCAACGAAGTGGGTCAGGGGATTTCGCAGCTCCTCCCGATTGTGACTGATGCTTTCGCCGGTACTTCCGACGTGTCGATTATCGAGCAGCCGGTGCTCCATCTCCATCCCGCATGCCATGCCGACGTGGCCGCCCTCTTAGGCACTCAGGCAAAAAAACGGGGAAGAAATGTTGTGATCGAATCTCATTCGGAGAATATGCTCCTCTGTTTCCGGGAGATGGTTACCAATCCCGAAGTGGATTTCAATAAAGAGGATATTGTAATCTATTTCGTGGACAGCGATGACGAGGGTACTTATCTCCGCGAGATCACCATAGACTCACAAGGAGAACTTTCTGAATGGCCTGAAGGCGTATACGGCGAAGGATTTGATCTCATCAGCAAGATAATCAGAAACGGAAAAAGGAAATGATTTTTTCGTTTGACGGAAACCCTAAAGATGGTGTTAAGTTCGACGATGCATCCCTCGCCGAGTTTGTCGACCATATAATCAGCAACGGCCATTTTATCGACTGCACGGAGGAATGGCTCGACCATATCTACAGGGTCGTTATGGAGCACGGAGGCTCCAACGCCAAAAAGAGGTTTGAGAAGTTTATGACAAACTCCCCGTCGGGGCAACTGAGAAAATATCTGCGCACAATCAATACCGGTGATTTAGACGCTGTCAGACTTGACCGGCTTGCTACCCTCCCGGCATTGGTCGTGCTTGAAAACGCCCGCTTCGAATGGCCCATCTACCGCAGGATTATCAAATTGGCCGCTGCCGCCGACCGAACGTTCAAGGATGTTTTCAACCGCCTTGCCGACGCAGAGCGAAACCTATGGATTGAAGAGCACCAAGCCGGAGGCGCCGGCGAAGTTCCAGGTGAAATCCAACGCTTAGAGGAAAGGAGATATAAGGACATAGGGCCGTATAAAATCAACGCTCTCTTAGACCGCGATACTGACCGGGAACTGAACGATGACGGCTCACCGCTTTTCGATAAGAATAAAAACAATGCGTTTACGTTTTTCTGTGGCAAAAAGCATAACGAGATCACCTACGACGACATCTACTCACTGCCACAGCCGTCAACGTATACATGGCATATGTGGCATAAACGCGCAGTGGAAAATTATCTTTCCAACGATATTTTTCAAAAGCATAGGTTGAGTACTGCTAAGCTTCCGGCTACCGATGCTGAAAGAGACTATTTTCTAATAAACGGCACAAGTATGCCAGGATATTCTAAAAATTCGCTACCTACATTTGCCAACGATCTATCGTGGAAACTGTTGAACAATCATTGCAAGCGATTCAGCATTAAGCCTAATATGGAAGTCACCGAATTACAACTCTTGCTGCTGAAATGGGCCGGAACAATATGAAAACAAACATTACAATCAAAGCCGACCGCGAATATCTGCGCGAGGTATGCGGTGAAGTGAGCCGGAATCATTACGCCATTCCGGTGTTCCAGCGCAGTTTCCAATGGAAAGAGAAGCAGGTGATCGACCTTTTCGACAGCATAACCAAAGGGTATCCGATAGGAAGCCTCATCCTTTGGAAGCCCAACGAATATTCGGGGAGCGTCGACATCGTCACCGGCGAGATCTGCTATTCCGATCCCGCTCCCGATTATTATATCCTCGACGGAAGACAGCGTGTAACAGCCTTCTACAACGTGGTGACCGGAAAAAGCAACCTGAACATCTTCAATCTCTATTACAACCTTGACCTCCGACAATTCCAGTATCTCAAAAAGATGAATCAGGCGGTTCCCCACATTGTGCGCGTCTGTGACCTGTTTGATACGTTCAAGCTTCTCGGTGTGCTTGAAAAGCTCATGGCAGAGGTGTCCGATCCCGAGCGACGCACCCGTTTTTTTACCGAGGCAAAGAATGTCAACGTAAAGCTCCAGAACTATACCATCAGCGAGGTTAAAATCGACCAATGCGATATTGAAGAGGCCAGCGAAGTCTTCTCACGCATAAATTCCAAAGGAACTGAAATATCCAAAGCCGACATGGCTCAGGCCCTGATGTTCAAAAAGGGATCCGTTCCACTTGTTCAGGTGATAGAGGATATCCGCCGGGCACTCGCGCCATATGATTACGACAATCTGTCGCAAGACGACATCCTCAACTGCTTGATCAACATCGCCGGGCTGGAGCACTACGACACGCCGATTGAAAAGCTTCAGAAAATCGATCTGGTTTCTGACAAGGAGAAGGTGAAACGCATTCTGGTCAGCGAGGCTCGCTTCCTGCGCGAAGAGTGTTTCATTCTTTCAGGAAAAATTCTTCCTTATAAAAATCAGTTTGTAGCCCTTACGAGCTTCTTTAGACTGAATGATTCTCCCTCCGCCAAAGAGCGCGATGCACTGCGCAAATGGGTACTGTATACTTCGGTGTCGAAATCATTTCAAAGTGGCTCGCTTTCAAATGTCAGAAAGCTTTTCAGGAATATGAAAGAATATGCCGAAGGGAGAGCGGATAAGCCTATGGATCTCTACGAAACAGTTGAACTGAAATCAGATATGTCGTTTGCAATGAGATCATCTTCCGCTTCGGCAAATTGGCTGACGATGGTTCTGATATTCTACTACATGAGGCATTCGACAAGCACTGATCTGCGATATATCGAAAGCGTCCATTTCGACGGAATCCGACCCGAACAGTATTTCGTTTGTCTGGAAAAGAGAGATAAAAAGGAGCTTGCGGAAATGTTGCTGTCAGATAATCCGAACGGCATCCAGATGGAGCGCCACTGCGTGCCTTCCGAAGTGATGACTTCAAAACAGCAATTCTATCTTCAGCGCAAACAGCTGATTCTGAATGCGGAACACAAACTCCTCATGCTAAACGGCATATCCACGGTTTCTAAGTCCGGAATCTGAACGACTGCTTAAATACCATTTATAGGATCATCCCTTAAAATTCTATTTATGACACGAGTATTGGTTGTAGCCACTTCCCGTAAGACCCGCGGCGGCTCGATAGCAGAATCGAAAGAACACATCGACTTCAAGCTTCAGCTGTACGTAGATCAGATCCAGCCTCAGGCGCAAGCCTTCGCGAATCCCGACTTCGTGGACGCGAAATAGGTGACAGGCTTTAGGCATAAGGCGTTAGGGCTAAGCAATTACAAATTAGTAATTAGCAATGGGGAGGCGGTCACTCTTCACTAATCACTATCTAAGGGACTATGAAAATTTCACGGATTTCTGTTACGGGTTTTCGCGGGATCGATAGCTTTTCCGCTGGTCTGGCGCCGGGCGTCAATGTGCTTATCGGCAGAAACGGTTCGGGAAAGTCTACGCTGATCCACGCTGTGGTAAAGGCGCTGAGTTTCATCTTCGCCAATAAGTTGTCGCTCGGCAAGGATTTTATCTCGGCGGGTAACAATACGCTGAACGTGCGCGGTTTCAAGCCGTCGGATTTCCATTTCGACCGTGTCTCAAAGCAGTATGCTCCGTTAGCGGTCATTGATGCGGAGGCGTCTTTCTCCGGAGAGCTTTTCTTCTGGGAGATGAGGCAGCGCAACAACGGTTCGTCGGCCCTGATGAGTTCGGGTTATGCTGAGGCGTTCCGCAAGTTTATCGCCATGGCCATGCGCGAGGATGCGCAGTGGCCTCTTCTTGCCTATTATTCGGATTCTTATCCCCATGTCTACAACCGCCTGCCCTCAGTGACGGCCCGAATCATCAAGAGGGAGAGCGTGCCGCGCAACTATGGCTATTATAAGTGGGACGACGAGTCGGCATGCACGAGCCTATGGGAGACGCGCCTCTGCGATTCACTTTTACGCTTTCAGGCGCTCAACAATATCCTGATTCATTCTATGAAGGGTAGCGAGGAGGAGATTAAGTGCAGTATGCTTATCGGTCCGCTGAGCCGTGAGATCGAATATATCTCGGAGACGCTCAACGCTTTTCTGCAGGAACTTCCTCTCTTGGCGGAGGAGGGGTATCTGCTCGCTTACGCTATGCCGCAAAGGGTCGGCAGCCAGCAGAGGGTGCAGTTGGTGTTCCGCAACGGCGAACGCAATTTCCTCCATGAGCTTCCGGCGGGCTACCGGCGGCTGATCTCGATAGTGCTCGATTTGGCCTACCGGGCTTTCCTCCTCAACGAGGGAGCACCGAGTCCGCGCGGCATCGCGATTATCGACGAGATCGACCTCCATCTGCATCCGTCGCTGCAGCAGCATGTGCTTCAGGCGCTCCAGAAGACTTTCCCTTATCTGCAGTTTATCGTCTCGACTCATTCGGCGGCGGTGATCGGCAACCTCGACACTACAGGGGGCGAAAACGGGGAGGCGCGCAACAGCGTGCTGATAATGCATCCCGGCGTTTCGGAACCGGAAATCGTGCCGAATCTTGTGGGAGTGGACTATAACGCCATTATCCGCGATTTCATGGACACTCCTTCGCGCAACGAGCAGATCTCCCGGCTGAAAGATGATTATTTTTCTTTCCTCAATCTCGGAATGAAGGTTGAGAGCGATTCGGTTTTATCAAGGCTGACGAGGATTCTCGGCGAGAACTCGCCGGCACTGAGGGAAATCAGAGAGAAGGGCAGGGAGTATGAGATTCATTGACAAGGAGCAGCTTAAGGAGGAGAGCACGGCTCTGATGATCCGTTTCCTGCAGGATTGTTTCGACGAGAGCACAGGAACGTTCATCCCTCCCGTCGATTCCGATTCGATTTACACTAATGCTTTCTGCAATAAGATTTACCGAAAAGGCGACCGGACAAATCCGGGGTGGGAGCCGATCCTGATCAGGCAGCAGGAAAACCGGTGCTGCTATTGCATGCGCCGTCTGCTTCCCCGCAATCCTGATACGACAGCAAAATTGAATTTCGAGCATATCGTGCCTCGAAACATGGAGGGGGACGGCCGGGCGGAATTTGCCAAATATGCGGCTATTTCCGATGTTATCGCCGGAAATGTGGAGTATGACGGTGTTTTCGCAGCCATCAGGTTAAATTCCAAGGATGAGCTCGCGGGAGTCACTAAATTTCCTCATAAGATTGCTTTAGCCAACCTGATGGCTTCATGCAACGGGAAACGCGGTTCGATGGCTGTGGAGAATGTGAGGAGACAGGCGCAGAAACGTGCGAAAGATCCCCATGCTCCCGCCGACAATCCGGGATGCTGCTGCAACAATGCGCGCCACACCGATTTCCTCGAGCCTATAATGCTCCATTCCGAGAGGGCGGCATGCGTCTTCTACGACGGCCGCAGCGGGGCGATGAGCATCATCGGCCATAAATGGACGGCGGAGGCGAAGAAAACGTGGGACAAGATAGTCGAAATCCTTAACGACGAGACTTATAAGGAGATCCGTCACCTTTGGTATCTGATATCTCTTCATTTCCCCGATTTCGATTCCGACCGCGGCATGCAGCTCGGCATGCCGGAGCGCATTGATCTGATGAAACAGATCTTTGAAGTCGATGATTTCACGAATATTGAGGAACGCTATCAGAAATACACCGGCTTCAGGATCAACAACGATTTCTACTGGAATCTGCTGATGGACTACGACTGGTTCCTGCAATATGACTGGGACCGCCACATCCTTTAAGTCATAAGTCATAAGTCAGAGGTCAGAGTGATTAGTGATTGGGCAGGCCTGTGAGCAAATCGGAGTTATCGGAGAAGGCGCTGCGCCGCACGGCGCTCCATCAACACTCTCTACTCACTCATCACTCTTCACTAATCCTCAGCGTTAGGCCGGCTTTGCGGCTTTGCGTTCTTTGCGAGAGAAAATTGGTTGTCCCGGCTTGCCTGTCAAGATCTCGCGCTAAGGCGCAGAGGCGCAAAGATTTAGCTTCGCTTTTACTCGCTTTGAGAGGCCGGTTGTGGTTCCCTGATTTTGGTTGACACTACACGGCTATGCCTCGTCAAGATCTCGCGCAGAGGCGCAAAGGCGCAAAGACAGTGCTCGCTGGCGAGCTTAATCTCTGCGGACTCTTAGCTGTCGGCTTGCTGACCTTAGTTTTCAGCACGTGGCGCCGTGGAGAGGAGACCAGAAACAATCATCAGGCCGGCTTTGCGGCTTTGCGTTCTTTGCGAGAGAAAATTGGTTGTCCCGGCTTGCCTTGTCAAGATCTCGCGCGGGCTACATGGCTGGCCTGGTCAAGGTGTCGCGCTAAGGCGCAAAGGCGCAAAGATTTAGCTTCGTTTTTACTCGCCAATCATCTCCCTTCTTAAACAGAGGTGTTTGCAAATTTGGAATATTCTTTGTAATTTTGTAATATCAAACCACAAAAGATGAGAATAATCGCAGAAAGAACCATTCGTGAATACTACGAGAAAAATCCCCAATCGAAAACAGCGTTACAGGATTGGGTCAACGTAGTTAAGAATGCACAGTGGAAGAACTTTGCCGACATTAAAGCGACATATAATTCTGCGGACTATATTGGCAGGCAGCATTATGTATTTAATATCAAAGGAAACGATTATCGAATGGTGGTTGTTATTAAATTCATTCCGCAATTCGTTCTGATCAGGTTTATCGGGACACACAAGGAATACGATAAAATTGATTGTTCTACAATTTAATACGATCGATATGACAAAGATTGAAAATGAAATGCAGTATCAGGTAACTCTCAAAAGAGTGGAAGAGCTGATGTTGACATTGCCGGAAGACACTCCGGCCGACGACCCTCGTATGGTAGAACTCACTCTGCTTGGGAACTTGGTGGCAGATTATGATGAAGAACATTATCCGATTGGTAAGCCATCGTTGATCGACGTGATTAAACTTCGTATGTACGAAATGGGACTTACGCAAGCAGCACTTTCTAAATTGCTCGGTATCAACAGCTCTCGTATCTGCGAGTATCTTTCAGGGAAAAAAGAGCCTACACTTGTGCAGGCAAGGGTAATCAGCCAGCGTCTGAATATCGACCCGGCCATAGTTCTTGGCGTTTAGCCTTTAGGCCGGCTCTGCGGCTCTGCGGCTCTTTGCGAGAGATAAATCAACCTGACTCGCGCGGCTACATGGCTGGCCTCGTCAAGATCTCGCGCAGAGGCGCAAAGGCGCAAAGATTTAACTTCGCTTTTACTCGGCTTGAGAAAGAGAATCGGAATTATCGGAATCAGAGTTATCGGAGGAATCGGAACTATCGGAGTTATCGGAAAGGCTTGCGCGCCGCACGAACGGCTTATCGGGCCTATTCGACTTATCAGGCCTATTCGGCCTATTGGGCCTATTCGACTAATTCGACTAATTAGGAACATTCAGAAAATAGCTAACTGATTATTTGTCAGATTGGTAGATTT
>CAJMNI010000058.1 GCA_905214735.1 uncultured bacterium
TAGAGCACCTGACTGTTAATCAGGGGGTCGTTGGTTCAAGCCCATCCTGAAGCGCTACGGAATAGATCCTGCCTTTGGCAGGATTTTTTTTGTTTTTAGGAAATCGGAGTTATCGGAATTATCGGAATTATCGGAATTATCGGAGTTATCAGAATTATCGGAGTTATCGGAATATACGACTCATACGACTCATACGACTCATAAGAATCTCTTCCTGATGCCCATAAAAAAGCCTGCCGGGGGCAGGCTTTTCTGTTGGGTTGAAATCTTCGCGATTACTTGCGGATACCGAGCTCCTTCTTGGCGATGATCGCACGGTAGCGGTTGATGTCCTTGCGGATGAGGTAATCGAGGAGGCTGCGGCGCTGACCTACGAGAGCCTTAAGCGCACGGGCTGTTGTATAGTCCTTGTGGTTGTTCTTAAGGTGCTCTGTGAGGTGCTTGATGCGGATTGAGAACAATGCGATCTGGCTTTCGGGGCTACCGGTGTCGCCTTCGCCTGCGCCATAGGTCTTGAAGATTTCTTTCTTCTCTTCTGTTGAAAGATGCATGGTAGGAGAATAAATTATAAAAGTGAATAAATAAGACTTTTCGCCGAAAAGCCGGGGCGCGACTCTCCCGGTCGCGCAGGCTTTTGCCCGAAAAGCGGTGCAAAATTACAAAATTATTTGGAAATAAACAATAAAAGTGTTAATTTTGCGGCTGCAAAAGCCGTGGAGGCAAGCTGAAGCGCGGTGTTTCTCCGCCGCCTTGCGGTAGTAATAACAAAGATATAGTAACTATAATGTACGCTATTGTAGAAATCAAAGGACAGCAGTTCAAAGCCGAAGAAGGCAAATTTCTGTATGTTCACCATCTCGGCGAAGAGGTAAAGGCAGGTGACAAGGTCACATTTGAGAAAGTGCTTCTTCTTGATGCCGACGGCGACGTAAAAGTCGGTGCTCCTGCCGTTGAAGGAGCCGCAGTGGAGTGTGAAGTGCTCGAGCCCCTCGTGAAGGGTGACAAAGTGATCGTTTTCAAGAAGAAACGTCGCAAAGGTTATCGTCGTCTCAACGGTCACCGTCAGCAGTTCACCAAAGTAAAGATCAATAAAATTAACGCTTAAACCGAAGATACGAAATGGCACATAAAAAAGGTGTCGGTAGTTCTAAGAACGGCCGCGAATCAGAAAGCAAACGACTTGGAGTGAAGATATTCGGAGGAGCGAACTGCAAGGCAGGCAATATCCTTAAACGTCAGCGTGGCACGCAGCATCATCCCGGCCTCAACGTCGGCATGGGCAAAGACCACACGCTGTTCGCCCTCATCGACGGAGTAGTGGTATTCACCACCGGCAAGGAAGGGCGCAAGTTTATCAACGTTGAGCCCCACGCCAACTGATCTACTCCCGAACCCAACAAAATTCCCGCCCGAAAGGCGGGTTTTTTTATGCCCCGGCCGGAACATTTCCCCACATTCCGGCGTAATATTGGTAGGCAAAACCAACTTTGGCCCCGCAGACTTGAAAAATTGGCCGAAATTGCTTAAATTTGCTCAATACTTTTCTCCTCATCTCTCTCCGGTTTTCTCTTTCTCCTCTCAAAATCCTCCTCTCCGCCCAGCTATAATCAACTAAATCACCCATAATGCCGGATTCCCGTCAAGACATAGAGGAGCAGCAAGATGTAGTGGAGCAGCCGAAAATGCAGCCCAAGAAGCATCTCATCAGGCCGACATGGTTGCGCCGCACGCTCAAGACGCTGATGTGGCTCGTGATCGTCGTGCTTCTTCTGCCGGTGCTGATCTACGTGCCCCCGGTGCAGAGGCTGCTTGTCAACGTGGCCTGCAAGGTGGTGAAGAATTCCACCGGCATGGATGCCTCCATCGGCGAGTTCCGGCTTAAATTTCCGCTCGATGTCTCGCTCCGCGACGTAGTGGTGCTCGAAGCCTCAAAAGACACGATGGTAAAGGCCGGAGAGGTAGTGGCCGATGTCAAGCTTCTGCCGCTGCTCAAACTCGACGTGCAGCTCAACAAACTGCAGCTCAACGACGGCTATTACCGCATGGTGTCGAAAGACTCCTCCATGATCCTGAGCATCAACGCCGGATTCTTAGAGGTCGACGACAAGAGCAGCGCCGACATCGCAAAAAGCCGCATACTGCTCAATAAGGTCAAGCTCCGCGACGGCGCCCTCGGCCTTTATATGAACGTCTGGAAGAAAAAAGAGGAACCCGACACCGCCAAGAGCGAATCGACACCCTTCTATATCCAGGCCAACGACCTGCAGCTCGAGAACTTCCGGTTTGGCATGTCGATGCTTCCGACGATCGACACGCTCGACCTCAAAGTGAAGAGTGTCAGGCTGAAGCATGGAGTGGTCGATCTAAAAGCCAATCTCGTGAAATGGAAAGTCGCCGCCATCGACAGCGGCCGGTTCCAATATTACACCCCGACTCCCGAATATGTGCGCACCCACCCCGCGCCTCCGTCGAAACCCTCGACCGGTCCGCCGATGCGCATCATGGGCGACAGCATCTCGCTCACCGGCCTGACCGCGCTATATGCCACGCGGGGAGTCAAGCCCGCGCCGGGTTTCGACGCCGGTTACATCAGCGTGAGCGACGTGGCGATAGCTCTCCGCGACTTCTACAACGAATCCTCCACCGTAAGGCTGCCGATCGCCCGACTGCAGGCTCGCGAACGTTGCGGACTGCGCATCGCCTCCGGCAGCGGCACTGTCGGGATAGACTCCCTCGGGCTGACGCTCGATAATCTCAACATCACCACCGGCTACTCCGCCATCAAAGCCACAGCCGACGTGCCGTTCGCCCTGATGGCGCTCAAACCGCAGGCGCCCGTCAATGCCACGCTCTCCGGACATATCGGGATGCCTGATGTCGAAGCCTTCATGCCTTCGCTCAAGCAATTCACCTCCCTTGTCCCGGCCCGCAAACCCCTCAACCTCGATCTGAAGGCGAAGGGTTCGCTGTCGGCTCTCAACGTAGGCAACCTGCTCGTTGCCATGCCGGGCGTGGTAAAGCTGCAGGCGAAAGGTACGGCCCGCAATCCGCTCGACGTCAACAGGCTGTCGGCGCGGCTCGCCTTCGACGGAGAGCTCGCCGACCCGCGACTGGCCGACAAATTCCTCTCATCCTCGGGTATCGAGGTGCCTGCCTTCACCATCAAGGGGAACGCCGAAGTCAACGGTCGTGAATATGGCGCCGACTTCGATCTGCGGACTACGGCCGGCGACGTCGTGGGGCGCGGTCGCGTCGCTCTCAATCCCGAAACCTACACGGCCGACATCAGGGCCGAGGGGCTCGACGTAGGCCGGTTCATGCCCTCGCTCGGTATAGGAAAACTCTCCGCCGCCGTCAAGGCCTCCGGAGCAGGGTTCAATCCCATGAGCGGCCATGCGCGCACCGACGCCGTGGTCGATATCAGCTCAATCGAATACAACCGGAGGCTGCTGCGCGACATCCATGCCGACGTGAAACTCGGCGGCGACGGCAACTTCTCGCTGCTCGCAAGTTCGCCGAATCCCGGCATCGACTTCGACATCGAAGGGTCGGGACGCATACTTCCCGACGACTACACCTTCGACGTCACGGCGCATTTGCGCGACGTCAACCTCCGGGCGCTCGGCCTGACCGACTCCGTCTGCGACGGCAGCGGCTACATCGTGGCCCGAGGCACGGCCAGTCCGGCCCGGTGGCTCTACAACGTAGACCTCGACATAAGCAGCCTCGACTGGAACCTACCTTCCGCCTATATCCACCTGCCCGGCGGCGTCAACGCCTCGTTGCGCGCCGACAGCTTCAGCACCGACCTGACTGTAAACTCGCTCATGACATCGCTCGACTTCACGAGCCGGAGCGGCATGGAGCAGCTTATAAAGAGCTTCACCGCCGCCTCCGACCTGGTGATGAAGCAGCTTGACCGTCGCTCGATATCGGCCGACTCCATTTCCGCCCTGCTACCGCAGTTCGACCTGCGCTTCAACGCCTCCGGCCGCGGGCTGCTCAGCCAGTTCCTCACTCCTCAGGGGATGAGCGTCGACACCGTCTACGGCCAATTCTCGCGCGACTCCCTGCTCGGCGGCGACATCAGGGCGTATAACTTCAAGAATCCGGGAGTGTCGCTCGACACCCTCACCTTCAATATCAAAGAGCGGGGTCAGCTCTTCGACTATCGCGCCCATGTCGGCAACCGCCCCGGCACGATGGATGAGTTCGCCACCGTCAATCTCAACGGATATGTCGGCAACAACCGTCTGAGCGCCTTCCTCAACCAGCACAACATCAAGGGGGAGACCGGTTACCGACTCGGTTTTACCGCCGCTGTGGCCGACTCCACAGCCACCGTCCACTTCACCCCTCTGCGCGCCACGATCGCCTACCTCCCCTGGACCTTCAACAACGACAACTTCGTCGATGTCAACATATTCAACTATATGATCCAGGCGAAGTTGCAGGCGAGCAGTGCGGAGAGCAGCATCGTCGTGCAGACCGAGCCATCGGCCAAAGAGGCCGGTGACGATCTGCGCGTAAAGATCGACAACCTGCATATCGAAGACTTCCTGAAGATGTGGGCCATGGCTCCTCAGATGAGCGGCTCGCTCAATGCCGACATGCGCGTGCATTACGCCGACGCCCGCTTCAAAGGTGAGGGAACTGTCGGACTGAAGAACTTCGTCTACGAGAAATCGCGCATCGGCGACTTCGACCTCGACCTCGACGCGGCCTACGGCTTCAACGGAGGAACCGACGTGAAGGCCGCCCTTCGGATCAACGACGATCCCGCCATGGCCTTCCACGCCTCTCTCTCGCCCGACTCAGTCGGCGCTCTGCGTCCCGACACCATGGGCCTGAGCCTCACGCGCTTCCCGCTGAAAGTCGCCAATCCCTTCATCGGCCAGACGGCCGCCCTAAGCGGTTATCTCAACGGCGAGATGAGGATGGAGGGCTCGTTTGCCAAACCCGTGCTCAACGGATATGTGGCCTTTGACTCCGTCACTGCCAACATCAAGATGATGAACGCCGACCTGCGCTTCATCGACGACCGCGTGGCCGTGGTCGACAACGTGATAGACTTCAAAGACTTCAACATCTACGGCGCCAACAACAACCCGCTGAGCATCAACGGATCGGTCAATGCCAAAGATTTCAGCCGCATACTCTTCGACATGGACATGAACGCCTCCAACATGCAGCTGATCAAGAGCAACTCGCGCTCGAAAGCCGACATCTACGGCAAGATATTCCTCAACCTCGGCGCCACAGTGAAAGGGCCGATGAACCTTCTCGACATCAACGGCAACCTCACCCTTTTGGGCACCACCGACGCCACCTACCGTCTCAACATGGAGCCCACGCAGTTCACCGCCAAAGAAAACGAAGGAGTGGTGAAATTCGTAAGCTTCAACGACACCACTCAGGTTGCGCAGGCCGACTCCGTGGCCGAATCGGCGCTGAGCATGCGCATCAACGCCGGACTCACCATCCAGCCGGGCACGCACTTAGAGGTGATCCTCTCCTCCAACGGCACCGACAAACTCGAGATTGACCCGCGGGCCAACCTCACATACACTCAGAACTTCCTCGGCGACATGAGCCTCAACGGCACGCTCACAACCGGCAACGGCTATGTGCGCTACTCGGTGCCCGTGATCGGCGAGAAGATGTTCACCTTCGACCCGCAGAGCACCATCACCTGGAACGGCAACGTGATGAACCCCACGCTCAACATCACCGCCGTCGACGAGATGAAAGCCAACGTCACGAGCGACAACAACTCCAGGATGGTCAACTTCCTGGTGACGCTCTATGCCACCAGTACGCTGCAGAACCTCAAAGTAGCCTTCGACCTGTCGACCAACGACGACCTCACCATCCAGAACGAGTTGCAGTCGATGACCGCCGACCAGCGGCAGACTCAGGCGATGAACATGCTTCTCTACGGCTCCTACAGCAGCCAGAACACCAAGACTGCGTCGGGAAGCGCCACCAACATGCTCTATGGCTTCCTCGAATCGCAGATCAACTCCTGGGCGGCCAAGCATGTGCGCGGCGTCGACCTCACCTTCGGCGTCGACGAATATCAGAAGACCACCAACGGCGTCACCAACACCGAGACCAGCTATAGCTACCAGGTGTCGAAATCACTCTTCAACAACCGCTTCAAGATCAAGGTCGGCGGCAATTACTCCACCGACGACACCTCCGACGAATCGCTTGCCAACAGTCTCGTGAGCGATGTCACGCTCGAATATATCCTCAAGCAGTCGGCCACTACCAACATGTCGGTGCAGCTCTTCCGCCACACCGGTTATGAGAGCGTGCTCGAAGGAGAGATCACCGAGATGGGGGCCGGCTTCGTGCTCAAGCGCAGGATCGAATCGCTCCGCGACCTGTTCAACTTCCTGCGCCGGCGAAAGAAAAAAGCCGAGGCTGCCGACAGCGTCAGCGCCGACAGCGCGGCGGTAAGTCAGAAGTCAGAGGTCATGGTTACGAAGTAGGTTGTAGGCTATAGGCTATAGGTTATAGGTTGTAGGGTATAGGTGATGGTTATGAGTTATTAAGTGGGGGAGATTTAAAACTTAGAAACGGGCTCAATGAGAGGAATTAAGAAATATCTCGGAAGAATTCCGGCGGCGCTGGCGCTGGCAGTGGCCATGCTCTGGTTGGCCGCCTCCTGCTCCACGACCAAAAAGC
The DNA here is from genome assembly GCA_905214735.1 of uncultured bacterium. GTDB lineage: Bacteria > Bacteroidota > Bacteroidia > Bacteroidales > Muribaculaceae > Lepagella. Next base: position 6,694 of record CAJMNI010000058.1, read on the forward strand.
TCGGGGAGGGGGAGATGCTCTATAACGGAATGAGCATCAAAATCGAGGGGCCGGAGGGAGAGAAACTTCCCCCGGAAATGAAGTCCGACCTCACCAAAGCCGTGAATGTCAAGCCCAACAATCCCTGGCCTTTCATCTCTCCCTATAAACGTTCGCCGCTGCCGATCGGTCTGTGGGTCTACAACAACATGAGCGATTCAGCCAAGGGGTTGAAAAAATGGATCTACAACAAGCTCGTGGCGCAGCCCGTGCTTCTCAGCGACATCCATCCCGAGCAGCGGATCAACATGCTCGACCAGGTGCTCGACAACAACGGCTATTTCCGCGGCCGGGCCACTTACGAAGTGAAAGAGCAGAAAAACAAGAAGAAAGCCAATGTGGAATATAGGGTGGAGACCGGCAAACCTTATCTTCTCGACAGTATCATCTATCTCGGGCGTCCAGAAGTGCCGGTGTGTCATTTCATTGACTCCCTCGCCCGGAAAAGCCGCTATCTCAAGCCGGGGCAGCGCTTCTGCGTCGACTCTCTGGAGACAGAGCGGGTGAGGATAGCCAACTCCATGCGCAACAAGGGGTATTACTTCTTCCGCCCCGAATATATCGAATTTCTCGCCGACTCGCTGATCAACCCCGGTGCCATCGCGCTCAAGCTGACCATAGCGGAGAACACTCCCGACTGGGCTCAGCTCGCCTACCGCACGCGCAACATCACCACCGTGCTGCAGAGGCGCAGCACACGCCATCCCGGTTACCCCGACACTCTTCAGACCGAAAAGGGAGAGCTGATCGTCTACCGTCCGCAGCGCCTGAGGCCCAACATGATACCCTCCTGCATCACCTTTCGCAAAGGTAAGCTCTTCTCCGTGCGCGACATGGACCGCACGCAGAGCCGTCTGTCGCGCCTCGGCATCTTCAGCAATATCCAGATCCAGGGCGTACCGGTCGACACCAACCATCTCGACCCGCGTGTCGACGTAATGATAGAATGCCGCTACGACCGTCCGATGGAAGCCACCATCGAGGCCAATCTCACCTCGAAGTCCAACTCATATCTCGGGCCGGGACTCGTGCTTGGAGTTACCAACAACAACATCTTCGGCGGAGGCGAGAAGTTCACCATCAGTCTCGGCGGCAGCTACGAATGGCAGACCGGCCGCAACCGAGGGAGCGTCTTCAATAGCTACGAGGCCACGCTCGGCGCCACGCTAGCATTCCCGAGGCTTCTGGCCCCGGCGTTCGTGCGGCGCACCAACCGCGAGCTCAACTGGACGCGCATCAACCTTTCGGGCGACCTGCTCAACCGTCCCCATTATTTCCAGTTGGCGGAGGTGAAGGCCGGAATCTCCTACGAATGGAATTATTCGCGCCATGCCTCCAACGAGTTCACCCCGTTTAAACTGACCTATACAAAGCTGATAAAGACCACCCACGAATTCGACTCCATCATGCAGGATAATCCGGCTGTGGCGCTGAGTTTCGAAAGCCAGTTCATCCCGGTGATGAGCTATGTCTACAACTACGACCGCTGGTTTGAACGCGCCCATATCAACGGGCTCAACTTCAACCTCCAGCTTATGGAGGGTGGCAACATCTTCTGGGGGCTTTGGCGCGCATGCGGCGTGAAAGGGCGCAAGACGCTTTTCGGCATGCCCTTCTCGCAGTTTGTCAAGGCGCAGGCTCAGCTCGTCTACAGCCGCCGGCTCAAACGGGGCACTGAAAACTGGCTCGTGAGCCGGTTCCTCATCGGTGCCGAGCACGCCTATGGCAACTCCAGCACTGTTCCTTATTCCGAACAGTTCTACATCGGCGGTGCCAACTCGATCCGTGCTTTCACTGTCAGGTCGCTCGGCCCGGGCAGCTACCGCGCACCCTCCTCGATGCGCAACGGCTATTTCGACCAGACCGGTACGTTCAAGCTCGAACTCAACACCGAATATCGGTTCCCGATCTTCAGCGTGCTTCACGGCGCACTCTTCCTCGACGCCGGAAATATCTGGTTGCTCAAGGATGATCCCGACCGACCCGGTGGACGACTCGAAGGGAAAACCTTTCTTCGCGACATAGCGCTCGGCACGGGCGTAGGTCTGCGCGTCGACATCGGCATGATGGTGATCCGCGGTGACCTCGGCTACGGCCTCCATGCCCCCTACGACACAGGCCACGGCGGATACTGGAACATACCCTTCAAGAAAGCCTTCGCCTTCCACCTGGCCATCGGCTATCCGTTCTGAGAGGCTTTAGGCTTAAAGTTTAAAGTTTAAAGTTTAAGGTTTAAGGTTTAAGGTTTAAAGTTTAAGGTTTAAGGTTTAA
>CAJMNI010000059.1 GCA_905214735.1 uncultured bacterium
TGGCCTGCGTGCCGAACATGCGTTTGAAGCCGAAGTCGGAACGCCACTCGATGAATGGTGTCTTAAGAATATCTGAGTGAGTCATAGATAGGTGTAGAATCTGTCACTGCAAATTTAATTCGAATTTTGCTAATATCAAAACTTTGTGCCGCGTGTATGTCGATTCGCACAAATTAATGCTGATAAAGTAAAAGGTTGTTTTTTGATTCAGAGGACCTATAGCTTGCTAATTGGAATTCAATCGGATTATAATTCTGCCTGTTGCTCGATATTTGAAAAAAAAGAGTTAATTTTGCATTTTAGAACAAATCAGCCGGAGAATATGATTGAAGACGTGAATTTGCGGGTTGCGCCCGCCATCGCCGCTTCGGAGGCTTCCATAGCAAAGGAAGTGGCCCGGGAGCTTGACATGCAGGTTGACGCTATCAACGCCCTCCGGGTGGTGCGTCGTTCTATCGACGCCCGCAAACGGCAGGTGGTGGTGAATCTGCTGGTAAGAGTGGCCCATGGCGATGACCACACAGTCGAACCGTTGCTGAAACCGGTAGAGTTTGCTCCGGTTGCCTCCAATGCTCCACGGTTGGCGATTGTCGGTGCAGGTCCTGCAGGACTTTTTGCTGCCCTTGAGGCGATACGCCTCTGCATCAGGCCGATTGTTATCGAACGTGGCGCCGATGTCGACCGCCGACGTGTCGACATAGCAGCCATCAGTCGCGAAGGGAAAATCAATCCCCGGAGCAATTATTGCTTCGGCGAGGGGGGGGCCGGCGCCTATAGCGACGGCAAACTTTTCACCCGCAGCAAAAAACGGGGCAACATCGCCGATGTGCTGCAGCTATTCGTGCAACATGGTGCGTCGCCCGACATCCTTGTCGACGCCCACCCCCATATCGGTAGCGATCGTCTTCCTCATGTGATAAAACGGATGCGCCAGACGATTATAGACTGCGGGGGAGAGGTGAGGTTCGATTCACTCGTCAGCTCGCTTATGACAGCAGACGGTCGCGTCACCGGAGTGAAACTCGCCGACGGCAGTACTGTCGAGGCGGAAGGAGTGGTGCTCGCCACCGGCCATTCCGCCCACGACACGCTCCGCAGCCTGCATAAGGAGGGCGTGGCTCTGGAAGCAAAGGGAATTGCGGTCGGAGTGCGCCTCGAACATCCGCAGCAGCTTATCGACACTCTGCAATATCATTCTCCGAAAGGACGCGGAAAATATCTTCCGGCTGCCGAATACAGCTATGTCACTCAGGCCGACGGCCGCGGCGTCTACAGCTTCTGCATGTGTCCCGGCGGAGTGGTGGTGCCGGCGGGAAGCGCCGACGGCGAACTCGTGGTCAACGGCATGTCGGCTTCGGCCCGCGCCGGAAGATGGGCCAATTCCGGAATGGTGGTGGAGATCCGCCCCGGCGATTTCCCGGAATTCGCCTCGGAAGGCCCCCTCGAACTTCTCGCTCTCCAGAAAAGTCTCGAAGAGAAATTTTTCGAGGAATCGGGAGGCATCAACGCCCCGGCCCAGCGGATGAAGGATTTTACCGACGGAGTTGTGTCAAAGACACTCCCCGCCACATCATACGCACCCGGAATACACCCGGCCGATTTCAACCGTCTTTTCCCTCCCTTTATTTCATGGAGGCTCAGGAAGGGATTTGTCGATTTCGGGAAAAAATGCCCGGGATTCCTCACCAACGATGCTACGATGATAGGTCTGGAATCGCGGACATCATCGCCGGTGCGCATTCTGCGCGACAGTGAAACCCTCGAATCGCCCACCTTCCGCCATCTTTATCCGGCGGGAGAGGGAGCCGGATATGCCGGCGGCATTGTCTCGGCCGCAGTCGACGGAATCCGTTGCGCGAGGGCGTTCAGTGAATCAATAACGAATAAGAAATGATTACAACACTCAATATAGAAACATCAGGCAAGATCTGCAGCGTGGCCCTCTGTCAGGATGGCGCCATCGAGTTTCAGCGCGATGACACGGAGGGGATGCAGCATGCCAACCGGCTTCCGGTGTTTGTCGAGGAATGCATGGAGGAGATCCATCGCCGCGACATGCCGCTCGATGCGGTGGCCGTCAGCATGGGGCCCGGCAGCTACACCGGCCTGCGCATAGGTCTTTCGCTCGCCAAAGGTCTTGCCTTCAGTCTCGGAGTGCCTCTGATCGGAGTCGACACTCTCAAGATAATCGCCGTTAAGGCGATGTTTGGCGTTCACGATCTTCAAGGCGACGAGATCCTCGTGCCGATGGTTGACGCCCGCAGAATGGAAGTCTACACCGGCGCCTACGACTTCGCGCTCAACGAGGTTATAAAGCCTCAGGCCATGATCATCACTCCCGGTTCATTCTCCGAGCTGGAGGGGCGGAAAGTGATATTCATGGGCGACGGGGCTGCGAAGACCAAGGATGTGATCACCCTTCCCGGAGCCCGCTGGATAGATTCGCTGCTCCCTATGGCCAAAGATATGATGGCGCTGTCGGAAAAGGCCTTCCGCGAAAAGGATTTCATCGACACGGCTTACTCCGTTCCGCGTTATCTGAAGGAGTATCAGACCACAGTGGCGCGTAATCCTCTCGAAAAGAAACTTCACTAACTCACCCTCTATGATGACACCAGAAAACCCCGATACGGAATCAATACAGAAAGAACAGATCATTCTGCCCGAATACGGCCGGCATCTGCAGGAGCTCGTGGACTATTGTCTTCAGATCGAAGACCGCGACGAGCGCACCGCCTGCGCCGCTGCCATTGTCAAGGCGCTTGCCACTCTTCATCCCGACATTGTAGGCCCCAATCGCGACATGTCGAAGGCATGGGACCAGATAATGATAATGTCGCGTTTCAGGCTCGACGTGGACTTCCCCTGCGAAGTGATCACCGAGGAAAAGCTCTCTCCCAAGCCTGAAAAAATCCCTTACACAGCCTCTTCGATGCGTTTCCGCCATTATGGCAAGCATATCGAGAAGATGGTCCGGAAGGTGGCCGACATGGAGGAGTCGCCCGAAAAAGATCTGCTCGTGTCGATGATCGCCCACCACATGAAGAAGCTGATGCTGACCCACAACAAGGAGGGAGTGAGCGATGCAAAGGTGCTTCGCGACCTCGCCCTTTATTCGGAAGGGAGAATAGATCTCGACCCAGAGACATATCTTCTTCATGAATTCCGCGAGGCAGCTCCGATCAAACAGCAAAACGGCAAAAAAAGAAAAAAGAGATGAGCACATTCATAGTAGAAGGAGGGCATCCCCTGCATGGCGAAGTTAATATCAAGGGGGCGAAAAACGAAGCCCTCGAGGTTATCTGCGCCACATTGCTCACGTCGGAAACGGTGGTGATCAGAAACCTTCCGCAGATTGCCGACGTGCGCAATCTGATCCAGCTCCTGTCGGAAATGGGGGTTAAGGTCAACTATCTTTCGGAATCGGAGTGCGCCTTCAAGGCCGATTCGATCGACGTGGATTATATCAACAGCGAGGAATACCGGAAGAAGACGGCCGCACTGCGCGGTTCGGTGATGGTGCTCGGGCCTCTTGTGGCGCGTTTCGGAATGGCGATGCTTCCCAAGCCGGGCGGTGACAAGATCGGCCGCCGTCGTCTCGACACTCATTTCATCGGCCTGCAGAATCTTGGCGTGGATTTCGAATACGATTCCGACATGCGCACCTACAAGGTGTCGGCTCCTCATGGCTTGAAGGGGACATACATGCTCCTCGACGAGGCTTCCGTCACAGGAACCGCCAACGTTGTGATGGCAGCCGTGCTCGCGAAAGGAAAGACCGTGATCTATAATGCCGCCTGCGAGCCATATATCCAGCAACTTTGCCGCATGCTCGTCAGAATGGGTGCAAAAATCGAGGGAATCGGCTCTAATCTGCTCACAATCGAAGGTGTGGATAGTCTCGGAGGCACCGACCATCGGCTCCTTGCCGACATGATCGAGGTCGGCAGCTTCATAGGCATCGCTGCCATGACCGGCTCAGATCTGAGGCTAAAGGATGTCGGCGTGCACGATCTCGGCATGCTTCCGGCCGCTTTCAGCCGTCTCGGTGTCAATATGAAGATAGAGGGTGACGATATTGTGGTCGACCAGAAGGAGATCTACGAGATCGACAAGTTTATCGACGGCTCCGTGCTGACGATCGCCGACGCTCCCTGGCCCGGCATCTCGCCCGACCTTATAAGCATCCTGCTCGTTGTGGCCACCCAGGCGAAAGGAAGCGTGCTTATTCACCAGAAGATGTTCGAGAGCCGACTCTTCTTCGTTGACAAACTGATCGACATGGGGGCGAAGATCATTCTTTGCGATCCTCACCGGGCTGTGGTGATAGGAGCCGGAAAATTCCATTCGCTCCGTTCGGCCGATATGGTTTCGCCCGACATCCGCGCCGGAATCGCCATGCTCATTGCGGCAATGGGAGCCAAGGGCACGAGCCGCATCCAGAATATCAACCAGATCGACCGGGGATATGAAAATATCGACCTCCGGCTCAACAAACTCGGGGCCAAAATCATTAGAATAGATGAATGATGAGGTCCCGCCCGGCATTGTGCGCGCGGAGCGGTTCTGATGAAAATGTATATGGCCAAATGATAAGGAAAGAAGATATAGTGGCGATCGGGAAGTTCCAGAAGACCCACGCCCTCCAGGGAGAACTCAACGCCATAGTTGACGTGCAGGAGGATTATGCCGAAGACGACAAGCCTTTTATCGTGGATGTCGACGGCATTTATGTTCCCTTCTATATTGAGTCGATTCGTCCCAAAGGTTCGACCTCTTATCTTGTGAAGCTCGCCGGAGTCGATTCGCAGGAGGAGGCGCAGCAATTTGTCAATAAGGAGATTTACGCCATGCGGAGCGATCTGATCGACTATTTCGAAACCGACGGCGAGACTTTTGTCGATCCCGACGATATCGAAGGTTATGAAGTGGTTGACTCCAGTCTCGGCGATCTGGGAAAAGTGAAGGAAGTCAACGACGCCACGGCCAATGTGCTTCTTGTGGTTGACACCCCCGACGGCGACGAGCTGCTTGTCCCCTTTGTCGATGAATTCGTGGAGGAAATCGATCAGGATAATAAAAGAATAGTTGTTTCTCTTCCGGAGGGACTCCTTGAAATAAATTCTAAGGAAATAAACTATAAGAATGATGAGCGATCAAATGAAATATGATGAGGATGACGCCATACGCTTCATCCGCGCCACGCTTCCCGAAGATGTGAGCGCCGCCTATAGTGACGATGACATACTCTATGTGATCGACATTATTTGGGACTGGTATGAGAAAAACGGCTATCTGGAGATCAATGCCGATATCACCGACGAGGAGGAGGTGAACGTCGACAAACTCGTTGACTTCGTGAAGAGCCAGATAAAGAAAGATAAATATGCGATGATCGACACGTCGCACATCGACCTTATAGTGAAAGGAGAAATCCAGTATGAAGAATCTATCGACGATTTTGTGTAGCGGATTGTTGGCTGCTGTGACGGCGGCAGGAGCTCTTTCGGCGGGCGCCGACATTGTGCGCATCCCCGTCAACCCGACTTCCGGTGCCCGCAGCGGCAATGTGCTTGCCCGCAGCGAGGATCTCGACGAGCTCACTCTGCCCGAGATGATCAATTCGGTGGAACTCGACAAAAAGAGCGCCGAGCTGATCCGCAAGTTTCAGGACAAGGAGGGGCGCAACCGACTCCACGGAAAGGAATATAATGCCCAGAAAAACGGTTGCACCGTCGAGACCTATCGCAACAAGGAGGTTCTCCTGATCACTATTCCGGCTTCGAAGCTTTTCGCCCCCAATGAGACAGAGCTTCGCCGGGAGGCGGCCTCGCTGCTCGCCCCGCTGAAGAGATACCTGAAAGATCCCGACATGTATCGCGTGCTCCTCGTGATGCATACCGATAACACCGGTTCGGAGGGTTACCGCGACAACCTCACCGAGGAACGCTCCACTGCGCTCTTCGACTGGTTTGTCGACCAGGGTGCCGACACCCGCTTCCTGTTCCCCTATGCGATGGGCGACGAAATGCCCCTTGTGCCAAACAATTCAATGACAAACCGCGAGAAAAACCGCCGTCTGGAAGTCTATCTCGTTCCCGGCAAGAAGATGCTTGAAATGGCAAAGAAGGGGAGAATCGTTTTCTGATCCCGCATGTTCTGATGCCTCTATTCTGATGCTCCAATAAAATATTAGAAGAAATGCAAAGCAGAAGGTTAATCGCTGAGTGGGAGAGTTGCCGGTCGGTTCTGTTGGCGCTCCCTCACGCCGCGACCGACTGGAATTATATCCTTCCCGACGCCATCAGGCAATATCGCCGGTTGATTTCGGCGCTCGTCGGCAACGGCGAGCGTTGCGTGGTGATAGTGGCCGACCGCGAGGAGGCCCGTATGCAGCTCGAGGGGATTCCCCTCGAAAATGTCACCCTGATAGAACTCCCCACCAACGACACCTGGACACGCGACTACGGTCCGATTGCCGTGGAGCGCGACGGGCGACTGCGCGCCGTGGATTTCGGCTTCAACGGCTGGGGCCTTAAATTTGCCGCCGACCGCGACAATCTCGTCAACATGCGGCTCGCGGAGAAATTCGTGATCATGCCCGACACCTATCGCAACCGCCGTGATTTCACCCTCGAGGGGGGATCGATCGAGACCGATGGCCGCCACACTCTTCTTACCACTTCGCGCTGCCTGCTCTCGCCCAACCGTAACGGCGGTCTTTCGAAGAAGGAGGCGGGCGAGATGCTGAGCCGCGAACTCGGAGTCGACCACATCCTCTGGCTCGATCATGGCGCACTCGAAGGCGACGACACTGATTCCCATATCGACACACTTTGCCGCATGGCGCCGGGCGACACAATTATTTTCACCGGCTGCCGCAATATCGACGATCCGCAGTTTGAGGAACTGCTCGCGATGCGCGCCCAGCTCACCCTTTTCCGCAATCGTGAAGGGAATCCATACAATCTTGTGGAACTCCCGCTTCCCGATCCTGTTTTCGACGATGAGGGCAACCGGCTGCCGGCCACCTACGCCAATTATCTCGTGACGGAGCGCAGCATTTTCATGCCGGTATATAACCAGCCGGCCAACGACATGCTTGCATGCCAGACAGTGAAAGTGGCTTTCCCCGACCATAACGTTGTGCCGGTGGAATGCCTCGTTCTGCTGCGCCAGCACGGCTCTCTCCATTGTTCCACCATGCAGATTCCCGACAATCTGTTTAATCCGACTGTTTATGAGCAATAACGATAGAATACTCCCCGTAGGGATTGTGCAGCGCGCTTTTGTCGACAATGTCGACGTTAACCGCACGCGCAATCTCAATGCGATAGAATCGCTCGCCGCTGACGGGGCGAAACTGGTGGTGCTCTCTGAGCTTCACGACTCGCTCTATTTTTGCCAGACGGAAAACGTCGACAATTTCGCACTCGCCGAGACAATCCCGAGCTCCTTCACGGAGTTTTATTCCGAGGCTGCGGCCGCCAACAATGTGGTGCTCGTCACCTCCCTTTTCGAACGCCGCGCTCCGGGGCTCTATCACAACACTGCCATAGTGTTTGACGCCGACGGCTCGATATGCGGAAAATATCGCAAGATGCACATTCCTGACGATCCCGGTTTTTATGAGAAATTCTATTTTGCTCCCGGCGATCTCGGTTTCGAGCCGATAAATACGTCTGTCGGTCGGCTCGGAGTGCTTGTCTGCTGGGACCAGTGGTATCCCGAGGCAGCGCGAATCATGGCGATGCGCGGAGCTGAAATGCTGATTTACCCGACGGCGATAGGGTGGAACCCCGACGACACAGCCGAAGAACGCGCCCGGCAGCGCGAGGCATGGATCACAATCCAGCGATCGCATGCCGTAGCCAACGGACTGCCGGTGGTCAGTGTGAACCGTTTCGGATTTGAGGAGGATCCCTCAGGACAGACATCGGGCATCGACTTCTGGGGATCGAGTTTTGTCGCCGGACCGCAGGGGGAGATACTCTTCATGGCTCCCGAAGACAATCCGGCAGAGAATGTGGTGGAGGTAGACCTTGACCGCTCGGAAAACGTGCGCCAGTGGTGGCCTTTCCTCCGCGACCGCCGCATCGACGCCTACTCCCCCCTGACGAGCCGCTTCCTCGACTGAACCGGCGACACGGCATTGAGCCTTATGGCTACAGGATTTTGAGCGCAATCGCCGCGCAGGCTTCAGCGTCGGCGAGGGCGTGGTGGTGGTTGGTCATGTCGTAGCCGCAGGCCGAGGCCACGGTGTCGAGGCGGTGGCAGGGCAATCCGCGCAGTTTCCGCCGTGAGGCGGCGAGCGTGCAATAAAATGGATATCCTGGATATTCCATCCCATATTCGGCAAAGGCGGCCTTCAGGCAACTTTCGTCAAACGGTCGATTGTGTGCCACCAGCGGAAGACCCTCAATGCGTGGCGCGATCTGTGCCCATACTTCCGGAAAAGTGGGTTGCCCGTCGGTGTCTTTGTGGGTAAGATGATGCACCTCTGTGGTCCAATATGTATAATAATTGGGTGTCGGCTTAATTAGAGATATTCAGAAAATAGCTAACTGATTATTTGTCAGATTGGTAGATTT
>CAJMNI010000060.1 GCA_905214735.1 uncultured bacterium
ACGGATTAAACACTCGGCTCCTCGGAGCCGCTAAAAAAATAACCGAAGTATTGAACAAAGATTGTGACACAATATCTTAGCCAAGAGTTAATCAAGCTCCGGTATTTGCGTGGGCTTAATGGCCGGTTGACGGGTTATTTCAGGATTGCGGAGCCGGCTTCGTTGGATGTCGATATTTCGTTGTCGCGGTGCACTTTCTTGCCGTAGGGGATCGTGTAGGAAAGCGTGAGGCTCACGAAATGGCCACCCTGCCATTCCCACCCGTGAGACGAATAACGCCGGGAGTCGAAATCCAGATAATAGCGGTCATTGTCAAACCATTTGTGGAACTCCAGCTTCGCCTTGAAGTCTCCGGCTGAATAGTTCACATAAGCTCCGTAGGAACTTTTGAAACGATAGCTGAAACCATCGTTGAATGCCGACAGATTTTTACTCGGAGTCTGATAATAGAGCGAGAAGGAAAAATTCCTGTAGTAATAATTGGCCTGTACGCTTGCCGACAGGATTCCCATCGACTGAGCGTCGATGCCGGAAGTTCTGACATAGGAGGCTTTTCCCGACGCGATGAGCGACAGCGACTTGTCAAACAATCGAAGCGAACCTGACAGATATCCCGATATCGCATGGTAATCGCCGCTGTTGATTTCCTTGCGGACAAGTCCGTCGTGGCCTGCAAGCGATGAATAGCTATAGGTCATTTTGTCGAGATAGCCATTGTAATCTGCTGTGACCGACAGACTCAGCTTATTGTCGGGCACGTAGTTATAGGAAGCCGAAGCGGATATGAAAGTCGTGTTGCGAAGCCCGGGATTTCCCTGAAGCCAAAGCAACTCGTCGCTCTGCACAATAGCAGAATTGGAATGAGACGGAGTCGGATGGTTGTTGCCCCACCAACCCTCGATCGAAGCAGAATGACGGTCGTTGATCATATAATTAAGCTGCAGCCCGAGGCGGGGATTCCATTGCTCCAGTTCGTTTTTACCGTTCACGCGGCCTAATACGTAAGATACTCCCAGACGCGAATATAGGCTCAGCCCGCACTTCCAGTTCTGCATATATTCCAGAAACAGCATGTTTTCCGAAGAAAGGAGTTTCTGCAAACCGTTGTAGCTTCCAGCATAGTCAGTGTGGTAGATGGAGTTGAAAGAAAGGAGGGATGTCCGGAAAGTATTGTTGTGGGAGAACTTTTTCGAATACTGAATAATCGCGTTGGGTGCATAAGATGCCTCGCGGTTGTTGTTGATGATGGATTGCGCCGCATCGGGTCGATAAGAGAAATCGCGGTGTATCTTTCCATAGGTAAAGCTGAAGTTGGCCACGAGAGTATGGCCGGCGGGAAATACGAAGTAATAATTCCCCGTGAGGCCGGCGGAGATTGTCTGCCTTGACTCTTTTGAAAGCGCGGAAGCCGGAGAGAGAACATCGTCGGAATATGATATCTCGGAATGTTTGCGCTCAATCGGGATTCCCGTGCGGTTGAACCAGGCCGAGTGTATGATCTGTCCTGTTTTTGTGGCATAGATCCCCCGGAGTCCGGCATATTGAGAGTTTCTCAGCGTGAGGTTGTTATCTTTAGAATCCACCGTGCGAGTCAACTCGTCGAAATGGCGGTCGCCGACATATATGTCGTGAAATGTCTCGGTGTTATGGCTGCAGTCTTTGTTGTTGTGGGAAATGCTCCCCGTAGCGTTGGCGTCGAACGTCCAGTTCTTTCGCACGAATTTTGAATACAGCAGAGCCTGCCCGTAATCATTGGAGAGGGTAGAACCTTGTGCATTCAGCTTGGTGTAGCCTCCCCATTCGTAACGGCGCATTATGAAGTTAACCACGTTGGCGGCTCCCTTGAAACGCGGATCTTCAGGATATTGCAACACCTCGACGCGACTGACGTCCTCCGGACGCAACCCCTGGAGATCTGCAGATGTAGCCTCCACGTAATCTATGAACAGAGAAACATTGTTCCCTGTGTAAGTCTTGACCGACGTGGATCCCGGATTGATGTCAAGCTGGGGAATGTTCATGAGCATCAGGAGATTTGTGGCGTCGATCGCCGCCTTCTTGGCTCTGTTGGAAGGGGTGTATTCAACGCCCCTGTCGATCACACGCTGAGACTGACCTTCCACTTTCACCTGTTTGAGCAAAATGGAATTTACAGGCATCACGATAGTGCCGCAGTTGAAGTCGGTGCAGTTGCGTAAGGTGGTGAGATATCCGATGCTGCTGAGTTTGGCGATGACGTTGCGGCGGTCGCACGGGATGGAAAACCGTCCTTCGCCGTCGGCGATTCCGTAGGTCAGCACCGTGGAATCGTTTGGCGCGAGAAGCATGACAGTAGCCGCGCTCACGGGCAGATTGTCGCTTCCCACCGCCTGTCCGCGGTAGATGAATCGGCCATGCTGTAAAGCCTCGATATAATACTCCTTTCCGTTTTTGACCACAGAAACCGGATTTATACCGACTGTCTGGAGCAATGCCGAGTATGTGTCGTTGGTCCTGATTTTTGCAGAGGTGCGGTAGTTGTCGAGCTCCTTGTATATGAATGCGATCTTTTCATCGGGATGATCCTTGCATATCCTCAGGATCGCCTGCGAGATAGGGGTGTTGTTGAAACTGTAGGTGTATTTATAGGCTCCGGCCGACAGGAAAGTCATCAGAGCCAGAACGAGGGTCAGAATAACTTTCATAGTCAGTCGATATTAATAGTGTTTCCTTCGCGGGAGATATTGATTTGGTCAAAATTGTTGAGCTGCCGGATAATTTCGTCAAGCGAAAGATGGGGATCAAGCCTATAATAAAGGTGAAGCGAAGCAGTCCGCCTGTTATTGTATCTTACTTCGACGCCATATATCTTCCCTACTTCGAAGAGAATTGTCTGCAGGGGAACATCTTCAAACAGAATCGGATCGTCGACGGCCGCCACTGAATCGTTTTCGGCCGTGATGGTTCCGTCGGGTGTCTTTGAGTCACGTTCGTTGGCGCTAACGCTTTGATGCGATGCCGTTCGCGGGTCAGAAGCAGGTTTGGATCCGGTGATGGATAAAGTGACGGCAACACCGATGGCCACCGCGGCGAGAGCCGAGATCAGCAGCACGGCAATTGAAGCGGCCCGGTTCATGCCCCAAAATGCCAGGCGGGAACCCCGGGAGTGACGCCGCGAAAAGTTGATCCATTCCCTGTCGACGTCGGCCTGCTCATGCATGTCGAACTGCGAACCTACAGTTGAGACGGTTTCGCACAGCAGATTGTAGATTTTGAGCGTTTCGGGGTCCGACAATATTTCTTTAATTTCTTCCGCGGAATATTTCCCGGGATTTCCGATGATGTCGAGCACGAGGTCGTTTTTATCCATATTGATTGAGTTTTTGAAGTGCATGGCGGAGATGACGGAAAACTGCTGTTTCGCTTATGCCCATTTCGGAGGCAATTTCAGCGAAGGGGAGATCCCGGTAAAAACGGAGTTCTATGATTCGCCGGGCCTGAGGGGAGAGTTCGGAGGAGATCACTTTTCTGATGCGGGCGATCCTTTCCTCATCGGGTTGGGATTCGGGATCGTAGACGGCATCGTCGGTGAAATAACCTCTTTCTATGCGCTGATGAATGTCGCAGTCGCGGATATGGTTAAGACAGCGGTTGCGAACAGCTTTCATCAGGTAGCTTCCCGACACAGGGATGCCAACCTTGCGTTCGAGCATAGATGCGAAAACATCCTGCACGATGTCGGCGGCAAGTGAGCCGTCGTGAAGCAGCGAGAAAGCCAGCCGGTGCATCTCCCCGAAATGCTCCTTGAAAAGCAGTTCTATGTCATTTCTTTTCGTCATACACTAATAAGACCCACAACTTCCGGAAAACTAAACCCCGCCGGGAAAAAATCATAAAAATTTTTCCGGCGGGATTGTCAGACCTTGCGTCACAAAAATGTTGTCGTAATCAATACAGGAAAAACACGTTTGGTCCCCTAAGATTATTCGAGGCAGCTGTCGAGAGCTTTGCAGATGGCTTCTTTGTCCATCTTCTGACCGATGAAGACGAGTTTCTGCATGCGGTCGCCATATTCGGGATCCCAGTCTTTGGCTATGGAGGGATCCTGCTGCATGAGGATTCTCAGGTCTTCTTCAGGAGCAGTGGCATACCAACGGCCCGCCTCTGTGAGACGTTTCTGGCTTCCGGCCTGCTCGAAGAGATAGCTCATGTCGGTGTTTTCCTTGAAATAGCAGACCCCCTTGCAGCGGATCACGCTCTTCGGCCACTGTTTGGCACAGAACCAGTCGAATTTGTTGAGAGAGAAGGGGCGGCGTGCATAATACACGAATGTTCCTATTCCATATTCCTCAGCCTCTCCTTCATCATCATGGTGATGGTGGTGGTGATGCCCGTGCTCATGTTCATGTTCATGCTCGTGCTCGTGTTCATGCTCATGTTCATGTTCATGCTCGTGCTCGTGATGATGGTGGTGGCCGTGATGTTCTTCCTCAAGTTCGGAGAGGGGAGTCTCGATACCTTTCACCCAGGCAGCGCCGGTGGCCACTTTCTCGAAATCGAAGAGGTTGGTGTCGAGCAGATTCTCGAAAGGCACGTCACACCAGTCGCATTCGATGATGCGGGCCGTAGGCTGAATGGCACGCACCACTTCGCGGATATGGTCGGCTTCCTGAGCTGAGACTTCAGAGATTTTGTTGAGCAGGATGATGTTGCAGAACTCGATCTGCTGGATGATGAGGTTTTCGATATCCTCGTCGTCGATATTCTTGCGTGTGAGGGAATCGCCGCCTGCAAATTCATCGCGGAGGCGGAGAGCGTCGACAACGGTGCAGATGCAGTCGAGGCGCACGCTGCCGTCGCGGTTGAATTCCTCGCCCATCTGTGGCATGGAGCAGATGGTCTGGGCGATGGGCTCGGGCTCGCAGATGCCGCTTGCCTCGATCACTATATAATCGAACTTGCCGGCGCTGACCAGATCGGAGAGCTGTTGCACGAGATCCATCTTCAGAGTGCAGCAGATGCAGCCGTTCTGAAGGGGCACGAGGCTGTCGTCGGTCTGGCCGACGACACCGCCTTTGCCGATCAGATCGGCATCGATGTTGACCTCGCCGATATCGTTCACGATCACGGCGAAGCGGATTCCTTTGCGGTTGTTGAGTATGCGGTTGAGCAGCGTTGTCTTGCCGCTTCCAAGATAACCCGTGAGCAGGAGCACGGGAATTTCTTTCAGATCTTTCATAGTCGTAATTATGTTATGCAGCCTTTCAGGTTGCATTGGGATAACGTAGCGGCGCCTGCAATAATTTTTTAGAGAATAATCATTTTTTAAAAGTAATTGCCCAGTGGTCGGTGTCAACAGTTTTGATATATGGGTCTGAACTTCCATGATCAATCCCGAGGAGCGCTGCTCCATGCGGCGCATCGACGAAAGTCACGCTGTCGCTGATTACGTAATTGTACATCTTATATAGATGACTGTGAGGGCCTCTGCCAAGCAGAACGAATTTTGAGGGATATCCCATCTCTGTGGCTTTCTCTTTCAGACTTCCGTATTCGAAATAATATCTAATGGCCGGTGAGGGATTGATTCCCACAATAACCTGTGGAGCATCGATAATTTCGCGGCGTTGCAGTTCGTGTTCCCAATCGGTGATCCAGGGGGCTTTATGCATTGCGGGAGAGAGGCTTCCGCAGCCGAGGGCGAAATGAAGCGCGACTGTATATGCCAGCCAGATGCCGAGCAATATCCAGCAGCAGGAGATTTTCTTGGCGGTCGGTCCGAGCCACTTTATGACGCAGACAAAGATTGTTTCGTAAAGCCACCAGGTGAATGGAATCCCTTTATTGAACCATTGAACCCAGGGTAATATTCTGAATGCGCCGAGAATGCAGAATATCGCGGAGATGGCGTAGAAAAATTTCACCATAAACCGGGTGTCTGTGGATTGGAAGCGCCATAAGAAGAGGGGCGCAGTCATCAGCAGGACATAAAAAATCGGCACCCAGAATAAAAACGTGAAGGGAAGATAATCGAAATAATGTTCAGGATTCATCCCGGGATTCTGAACGCTAAAGGAGAAATTGAAGATGTAGGCGACTGTTATGAGAAGTGGCGCCGAGTAGGAGAGTGTTTTGGCTATTATGCTTCCTGCGCTTTCTTTGGAGGATATAATTAGCCATAAGATATATGCCGAATATATTCCTCCGAAAGCCAGCATCGTATATCGAGCGGTGATGAAAAAGGAGAGCAACAGAGAAGTTGTCATCAGATTGCGCCAAGACAGGGAGTCCCGCAGCCGGAAGATCATCAGGATTCCGAATGCAACCCCGCAAAGTTCCATAGAGTATCCTCTGGCTTCCCATGCGGCGCTGCCATGGAAGAATCCGAAAAGGAGCAATCCGCTCATTGCCGACGCGATTTTGTTGGACGTCAGCCGATATGTCAGCCTGCATGTCAGCAGGATTGCACCGATATAGAACAGGAAAGGAAGAAGCCGGATCCATAAAAGATTGTGCGACACCTTCTCCCAGAAAAAGAGAAGAATCGAGAATCCGCCCGGATCCAGGTTATATAGGGAATTGTTTTTGATCACGTGCCCAAGTCCCAGAGGCTGCGAATAAGGGTGCGACCAGTGGTTGAGGCCTTGCGAAATAAAGATCTGGCCCGATTCGTCGTAAGATAGTGGGGCATCGAGGATATTGCGGCCGATCAGAAAGAAGGCCGCCAAATATGCGATTGCAATTGCCGTATATAAAGCAGCGCGGGAGAATCCACGGCGGCGGGAAATCGAACCATCGCCGCACGATGCAGTCACGGAAACAGGCATGGTTAATTATATGGAGGAATAATGATAAAAGTTATCCGCAAGCAGACTTACGTCGGCTTGCGGATAAAAAAGTGTCCAGAATGAGACTCGAACTCACACGGCCAAAACGGCCACTACCCCCTCAAAGTAGCGCGTCTACCAATTCCGCCACCTAGACATTTTTCCGGAGATGCCGCTGCGATGACTCTTCATCGGGAAGCTCTCCTTATGAGGATTAGAGCGAAAAACGGGACTCGAACCCGCGACCCCGACCTTGGCAAGGTCGTGCTCTACCAACTGAGCTATTTTCGCGATTTGGTGTCCAGGATGAGACTCGAACTCACACGGCCAAAACGGCCACTACCCCCTCAAAGTAGCGCGTCTACCAATTCCGCCACCTAGACATTTTTCCGGAGATGCCGCTGCGATGACTCTTCATCGGGAAGCTCTCCTTATGA
The DNA here is from genome assembly GCA_905214735.1 of uncultured bacterium. GTDB lineage: Bacteria > Bacteroidota > Bacteroidia > Bacteroidales > Muribaculaceae > Lepagella. Next base: position 7,244 of record CAJMNI010000060.1, read on the forward strand.
GGATTAGAGCGAAAAACGGGACTCGAACCCGCGACCCCGACCTTGGCAAGGTCGTG
>CAJMNI010000061.1 GCA_905214735.1 uncultured bacterium
ATTATTTTTCAAGAAAAAACAGATTTTTAGTTACTTTTTCAAGGAAATCTCAGATGTAATTCTTGAATATTAACACCCGAAAACAAATTCAGTTCAGTTTAATTCCGTTGATATATAGCGAAATAGTATTTAAAGCCATTCGCTACGATTCATTGCAATCCACTAAAAATGGAGCTGGTGGCACCACTGAAAATCAGCGAGTTAGAAGAAATTCTGACTCTCATTTTTTTGTTTAAATTTGGTTGCTTCAAGTATTTGCACTAATTTTGCTTTAGAAAAACGTAACATATTACACAAATCTAAAGTACAATGGAGCCGATTAGACGCGACACATACCTTAACCGTCTCATAACACGGCGACACAATCATCGAATTAAAATCGTCACCGGTGTTAGGCCGGATCTTTTGCCGGATTGGATTTGCTCACGCCCGAAAACCGATTTTCGGGCGTGAGTTGTCTGTTGGGGTTACCGGCGCCGGAATGTCGCAGGCCCGGATCAGCGTGAGCGTCTCCTTATCGGTGGCACCCGACTCCATGACCCTCACCGCCATCGCCGGCAAGATCTCCGACTGAATGAGGTTGAGCACATGGCGCGCGTTGCCGAAACTCTTGTCGCGAGCGGCATAGTCGGCGGCCAACCTATCTTTCAGAGCTGCCTCGGCCTCGGGAGAAAGCAGAAACTTGCGCATATCTATATATCTGCGCGCTATCTCGATGAGCTCCTCCTCGCTGAAATCGTCAAACACGTAAATGTTCGATTCGGGTATGCGCGACTTGAAACCGGGATTCATCTCAAACATCCGCCTCATCTCGTCGGAATATCCGGCCAGAATCAGCATCCAGTCGCGGCGCGCGGGGTCGGCAAGCGCCGAGAGCAACGTCTCGATCACAAACTTTCCCGGATCCTTGCGGTCGTCGGGCTGATAAAGCTGGTAAGCCTCATCGATGAAAAGGATTCCTCCGCGCGCCTCCTCGAGCGCTTTGAGAGTGTTCTCCCCCTCCGAACTGTAAAACTGGCCCAGCAATGTCGACCGCTCGCGAACCACCACATGCCCCTTGGAAAGCACACCCGCGCGATGAAGCATCATCCCCATCCGCTTGGCCACGGTTGTCTTCCCCGTGCCCGGCGAACCCAAAAACATCGCGTGAAGAGGTGTCGTGTCCCAGGGGAGCCCGTGATCCGCACACATGCGGTTAAACCTGACCATGCATTCGTAGGTGGAAAGTTTCTTCTTCACATTCTCCAGTCCGACAAGGTTGCTGATCGGCATCAGCACGTCGGGATCGGGCGCCTCTTCCTCTTCATCCTCTTCTTCTTGTTCTTTCTCTTCTTCCTCTACTTCTTCCTCCATGTTCTCTTTCTGGACCTCGATGTAGCGGTCGAGCATTGCGTCGAATTCCTCCTCGGTCATGCCGTCGGATTTATCCTCGGGAGCACCTTCCGGAACCGCTTCATCGTCGGGAGTTTCTTCATCATCTCCGTCAAATTTACCTGCCTTTTTGGCAGCCTGATAGCGGGTCATCGCCGCTTCGGGGGAATACTCGATAAGGCTTTCGAGATCTTCCCCCGTAAACGAGCCTTTGAGCAAGGGTCCGTCGCTCCCGAAGGCAAATCCGGCCACTGCCACATCGAGGCATACAAACTCGACATAGTAGACGCCGCGACGCAACATTATGTCGACAGCTTTCGATATAGAGTAAATGTGCTCGTCGCGGTTCACGCACTCTGCGCGCAAAAACGAGCTGTCAAGACTTCCGTCGGGCCGATAGACGCGGACTTCGAATTCCGGAATGGGATGAAACTTCTCGTCAAAATCGGGTCGGAATTCGTAGACGGCAATAACCACACCCTCATCGAGACCTTGGACCTGCTTGAACATCAGTCCGCCGTTGTAGCGGGTGAACATCAGTCCTCCCCTCAGGTTCTCGAACCATGTCTCCACCGGATTGTCGCGCACAACCCTGTTGATCAGGTTGAACTTCTTTTCTCCGAGCCAATAGCCGGAAGTCTTGTCGCGCACCACAATCTTATATGCGGCCAACGAACTGCAACTATTGTAGGGAAAGGGGAAATCGACACGACGCTCATCTATGAGGTCGTTATAATCCATTTTGACGCTGAGTTCTGTCCGGTCGACGAGTGTGTTGTCGGCGGTGTTGATAAGTTCTATGAGGAGCGTCCGGCGGATGTTTTGCGGAGCTTCTCCTCGAAGCCGGCGGCTGTTGAGGATTGTGAGGAGCACCCCCAGGCCCGATTGCGTGAGGGTGAGTTCAAGGTCTTCGCGGTCGTCGAAAAATTCGACGCCGGGTCGCAATCTCGCCACATCGTCATAACTGTTGTAGGTCGTTACGCAAACCGACGAGATCTGAATTGGAATATTCGTTTTAGTCATATCTTTATAATTTTTTATGGAAGCCCTGTCGACAAGGAATGTCGCTGGCAGTGACCGGCTTCCGGTTATACAATTTCTTCAATTTTTATTTTTCGCTTCGCTCACGGCCTGCCGCGGAGGGAAGTGAAAAATGATGTCACCAATATGTCAATGTACGCGCGCCGTCGCCCTGCCGGCCGCCACGATGCGTCAGGACGCAGCATTGGCTGTCGGGGCTCGGAATGCAGTGAAAAAAGTTGGTGGGGAAACTATGCTCACCGCGTTCTGCAGTCGCCCGGCGGGGCGGCTGTGCCGACTTCATTCGATTTGATACGCAGTGACTTCATAGTCTGAAGAAATGTATTGTGATTATAAAGATAATCTGCGGGTCGATAAAACAACCCTAAGGGTACTCCCCTAACGCGGCAAATTTATATATTATTATCCGAATCGCAAAATCTTTTTCGAAAAATCGGACCAAACCGTAATAACTGCTAAAATTACTGCTAAAATTGCAATATTCGACGAGATTTGTTCCTTGCATGGTCTAATTCGTGGATGTGTTCCTTGCATGGTCTAATTCGCAATTTTGTTCCTTGCGTGGTCTAATTCGCGATTTTGTCCCTTGTATGGAACATTTTTGTTATATTTGCAGAAAATAATAAATTAACCAGCGTGATGGATATTCTGAAACGAAGATATAAGAAGTTGCTTTCTGAAGTCAGTACTGATATTCATAGGTTTATCTACTATAAGATAGACTGGACTCAGCCGTTGATCGGAATCAAAGGCCAACAGGGAGTCGGCAAAACCACTCTGATGCTTCAACGCATAAAAGAAACAGACCCTACGGGAGAAGCCTCGTTTTATGCTTCTCTCGACAATCTATGGTTTGCCGAACATTCTCTTATAGAACTGGCCGAAAAACTGATTCAAGAAGGAATTTCGGATCTTTATCTTGATGAAGTGCACCGCATGCCCGGATGGGAGAGACAGGTAAAAAACATCTATGATTCATATCCCGAACTTCATGTTGTCTTTACAAGTTCTTCATTGCTTGTCATTGACCATTCAATCGGCGATCTCTCGCGAAGAGTATCGATGTATACCCTTCCGGGACTTTCGTTCAGAGAATTTCTGATGTTTGAGGGAATGGGGTCATTTGAGAAACTTTCATTCCACGATGTCTTGTATTCGCATGAAACCATAGCCCCGTCGATATCTGCGGGAATCAACATCCTGTCATATTTCCAAAAGTATTTGAAAAAAGGATACTACCCCTTCTACAAATCCATGGGAATTGAAGACTTCTATAGTCGCATTGGTCAGATGGTGTCGGCTGTCATTGATTCCGACATTCCGGCCGTGGAAAAGAAAATTGAATATGAAACTCTGATTAAAGCCAAACGTCTGGTCGGTATAATCGCCGGATCGCAACCATACATTCCAAACATGAGCACACTTTCCGGGCTGATGGGAACAAACCGGAGTCAGTTGCTGAAACTATTTGATCTTCTTGACCGTGCCGGCATCATAAGGCAAATATTCTCGGCAGTCATCAGCCCCAAGGTTCTTGCCAGGCCTCATAAAATCTTACTTAATAATTCAACTTTGATGTGCGCATTAGCATCTCCGAAGATCGGTGCTGAAAGGGAGTGCATGTTTGCATCTTTTCTCAGCGTCGGTCATCGGGTCGGATTTGCCAAAGGTGGAGACTTTATTATTGACAACAGATATCTTTTTGAGATTGGCGGCAAAGGAAAAGGGTTCTCTCAGATTCGCGATATTCCCGACAGTTTCATCGCGGCAGATGACATCGAATTCGGCTTCGGCAACAAGATTCCTTTGTGGCTGTTCGGATTTCTGTATTAGGCCATGTCAGAGGCGGAGGGCGTAGTCGCGGATGTTGACGCTGAGCACTGTCGAGTCATCGCGGCGCGTGATATGCAAGATAGGGTCCGTCAGGGTCGTGAGCCGGCCTACGGAAAATTCTGCCAGCGCGGCCGTCAGGGCCGAGCGGCTGCCGGGCATCTGCGCGGGCATTTTGCCGGGCTTCTGCGCGGGATTGCTTCCCGGATTGTGAAGATCTTCGGGATCTTTGTTGATGTCGACCGATCCGGTCTGAAGATAATGCGGATGATATATGATGGGCTCGGCGCCGCGAAGCGTGTTGTCGCTGTTGAGCCAGCCGTTGCCATCGGTGATGGTGAAGATGAAGTCGTCGGCATTTACGGGTTCGCCCGACATCTGCTGGAGCACTACTCTGACCGCGTTGGGGTCTTTCTTCAGGGGCACCGTCACATAGTTGGGACGAGACGGCGAGGCGTATGGAAGCGAGACGCTGATCAGTCCGTGATAAAGCGATTCGAGTTCGTCGCGCACATGGGCTGTGCCCTCTTCTACAGAGCGGCGCATGTAGGCGTCGAAGTCGGCCAGAGTGCTGACTCCCTCTTCCCCTGCGGCTATCTCGAACGACTCGCCGTATTCTCCGGCCCAAACGAGAAGGTCGTAGCTGCCGGGCTCCACGTCGAGCACCATGCCGTTGCCGGCGTCGAGATCGGCGCTTGCCGTCCGGATGCGCTTTAAGCGTTGTTAGAAAACGAATATCAGGTTGACTGCGGCCTTGGTGATGCCGAAGTAGTTGTGGTCTTTGTTTGATTCCACTTTGCGTCCGCAGCCGGGACATTCATAACGGTCGTAACGGCTGTAGATATATCCGGCGCCGAGTTCAGCCTCTATGCTCCAGTGCTTGCTTAGCATCCAGGTGTAGCCATAGCCTACGCCTACTCCGGCAAACCAGCCCTGATAGCGGTTGTCGCGCAAGTCTTTGAAATTGGTGCCCATGAACTTGTCGGGCAAATCGAGCGAACCGACATTATACTCTCCGCCGATCAGATGGCCGGCGAAAAAGTGTCCGGTCATCGCCTCGCAGAGCCAGTAACGGGCCTCCGGCTGCACCATCCAGTTTTTCCACTTCCGTTTGTGGCTGAGCGTCCAGAAGTTGACCTGACCTGAAAGATCAACCGACCATTTGGGCGCGACTTGCATCTCGGCGCCTATGTTGGCGTTGAGAAGCGCATCATATATCAAATTCGTTTTTAAAGCAAAATCTTCTGAAACCCCGCGAATTTGAAATATAGATATGAGAATGAGAAAGGAGATGATTCTTTTCATATACTATATTGGCAAAATCTTACATTTTGCCCATGTTTGCGAAGTAATAAGTTATCGCGTTTTCTATCTGTGTAGTAATAAGTTGCCTGTTGATTGACTTTGTTTGTCGCTTTTTTGCGTATGCAAATGTAAATCTAAAAAGGCCGCTGAGTAAATCGCCTGCTATGGATTAACATATTTTAACGCAAAAATAATATCAAGCAAGCGACGGTGTCGACACCGTATGGTGACGTCACGGTCGCCTGCCTATTTCTTTTGCTGAGATTTCTTACTTCCGTGCGAAAGTTTCAGCGATCACGCGAGGGTAATGAGCCTGCTCCAGCTCGTGGATCTTGGCTTCCACTGTTTCGGGAGTGTCTTCGGGAGTGACGTCGAAACGGGCCTGAAAAACTATCGCCCCCTCGTCGCAACGGTCCGTGACACGATGCACGGTTATACCCGTCTCCTTCTCTCCGGCAGCCACGACAGCCTCATGCACATGATGGCCATACATACCCTTGCCGCCGAATTTCGGCAACAGCGACGGATGGATGTTCAATATCCGGTCGCCATACCGCTCAATAATGAAATCGGGAACCATCAGCAGAAAACCGGCCAGCACGATTGCATCGACGCCGAAACGATCGAGAAGCGGAAGAATCACATCCTTGTTGCGGAAATCCTTAGCCGGCACAAACTGATGGCTGACGCCGAGCGACTCGGCGCGATTCAGCACGTAGGCATCCGCCTTATTGCTCAAAACCACAGCCACATTCATCCCCCACTCGGGATGCTGACGGAAACTGCGTATGATATTTTCGGCATTGCTTCCGTTGCCCGAAGCGAACACCGCCACGTTGAGATTCTGTTTCATACCGCGAAGTTAACCATTTTCCATCAAATATTAAAACCTGTTTCCCATCCGTTCGGACCACACTCTCCAAAAAAAATTTTATTCGCTACTGATTGAGACATCTCCTCTAACGGAGATTTTTATTGGCGTTCGCATCTTGCCAAAAAGACGTTGAGCAGTTATGCCTGCAGTATCATAATACTCAAGACTGATAGCTCGGACAGCCTTACAGGCCGCGCATTATAATAATTCTTTAATGGAGCTTCAAATCGAAAAACAGAAATCGTGTTTCCAACGGTTCATCAGGAGCTAACTCCAAAAAATCACGTTCCTCTTGTTCAGTTTTATACAAAGGCTTAAAACCATTTTTCACGTAAAAATGCAACGTCCTTTCATTGTTATAGGCATCCACCACTATGAAACGGCATCCAGTCTTGTTGTCGGCAGTCCGAAACCTCCCTTTGATAAAGTCGATTATCTGACTTCCAACATTGTCACCCCTACCTTGATAATCTGACGATATGTCTAGTCCTGAAAAATCTTGACTAAAAAGTTAAAGATTTTAACGGACAATG
>CAJMNI010000062.1 GCA_905214735.1 uncultured bacterium
TGGCTTGGCGACTGATGCCGCTTAGCCTATATTCCATTTTTTAACGAACTATTGCCCTTAAGGAAAGATAAAATTTCGGAGCATCAGGTTACGTTTATAATATATGATCGACGACATTTTCACATTTCTCAAACTGCTTCGCGAAAACAACAACCGCGAATGGTTTCATGCAAACAAACAGTTATACGACGATGCCCGGGCAAAAGTGGAGCTGATAACGATGCAGCTTATCGGCGAGATCAGCAAATTCGAGCCGTCGGCTTCCGGCATGCGGCCCGAAGAATGCCTTTACCGCATATATCGCGACACTCGGTTCTCACCCGACAAAACTCCCTACAAACGTCATTTCGGCATCTACATCAATCCCTTTGGCGGAAAGAAAAGCCAGCTGTCGGGATATTACCTGCATCTCGAGCCCGGCGCATCTCTGGTAGGCGGCGGCCTCTGGTGTCCCCCCACGCAAGTGTTGAAAGCAGTAAGGCAGGACATCTATGACAACATCGAGGAATATCTTGAGATCATAGAGAATCCGGAATTCAAGAAAATCTATCCTCAGGTGGGTTCTGATTTTCTGAAAACGGCTCCGAAAGGATTTCCGAAAGATTGGGAACACATTTCCCTTCTGAAACCTCGCGACTACACCGTAGGCTGCAACCTCACCGACCGCACGGTCAGAAGCAAGGATTTTATAGCTAAGGTGGCCGAAGCCTTCCGCACGCTGAAGCCCTTCAACGACTTCCTCAACTACACCTTCGAAGAGCATCCCGACCTCCCCCGCCTCCTCTAACCTTCGTCAGCTGTCTTGTGATCGTTTTTGCTTCGCGATGGCAATTTGGGAGTGATAAATTTGTTTAAGCGGACATATTATCATAAATTTGCAGTGATTAACACATAAAATTATTCATTATGCAAAGACAAGTTTCTTTTATCGAAGCAATTCAGATGGGTTTCCAGAAGTATTGCTGCTTCACAGGCCGCGCTTCCCGTTCGGAATACTGGTGGTGGGTTCTGTTCACATTCATTATCGGCGCTGTTTTAGGCATGTTTGGCAAATCAGGCGAAATCATCAGCGGCATTGTTTCTCTCGCGCTCTTCCTTCCCGGACTTGGACTTTGCGTGCGTCGCCTTCACGACATCAATAAATCGGGATGGTGGGTGCTTCTCGCATTGATCCCCCTCGTGGGCCAGATTATCCTCATCGTGTGGCTTGCCAAACCGAGCGACCCGAGCGAGAATCAGTATGGCTCCATGCCCAATGTAGTTTACTAACCGCATCAACAATATCAGGAGCGCGCTTTGCCGGGCGCGCTCTTATCATAGTTACATAGAATGAAATTGTCGCGCACCATGTCTATTCTGTTTATCATAGCAGGAGTTATCCTTGCCATTGTCGGCGTCGTCGGTTTGACGATAAATTCCGGCAATACGGAAACTACACAAGAATTTACCGCCCCCAAAGACCGCAATAATTCAGTCGATAATTCTCCGTCGGCATCGGGTCAGCCGGCTGATTCAGTAAATCCCTCGTCGATCGATCCCGCCAAACAACGCGGCAATGAATTCGAGGGTTATATGGTAGACGTCTTTGCCCCGGAGAAAGGATTTCTGCTAAAGGAATGGAATCAGGGACAGATCTCCCCTAACGGCAATTTTTCTGAAGATGAACTCAAGCCGGACCTCAAGATCGAAAGAGTCAGACCCGGCAAGAATCTCGCTTTCTGGCTGGAATGCAAATACCGCTCGACTCTGAATTCCAAATATCCGCTGTTCAAAGATTATCAGATTGAAAGATATTCAACATTTCAGGGAAAGTCCCATATCAAAGTGCTTGTGGCCATCGGCACCGGCGGGACACCGAGCGCTCCCGAAAAGGTCTATATCCTCCCTCTCGACACCGTCAAAGCCAGGACTCTGAGCAGCGAAAACGATTATGCTCCTTTTGAACTGAAAGACCCGGTTAATGGGGCGGCAAAATATATCGACGATTACTTCAATACCATTTTCAGCAAGAGCAGGAAATAGTTCGCGACATGACCTCAACGACACGGAGGTAAATCCCTTGAGAATTGTCACGGGCGCGGACGGGGAACGAGGCGCGAAAGGCGCCGGATCAGTCGGCTGATCACGCTGCGACGCGGCGCACTCGGAGCCGGAGCATTCGCCGGAATCGCCGAGGCGTCGATGCCGAATCTCTCGGCGTAGGCTTCGGCTTCCTCTCTGTCGGTTCGGTAAGGGGCACTGCTATCTACACTCGGTTTGTCGGATGCGCAGACGAGCATTGACCTTGCTATCGCCGTTGAAGCGTCGCGCAGACCGGCCACGACTTCCGGATAACTTTCGAATTCCTTCATAAGAGAAAGTCGCATTTCAAGCGACATTTTCAGCCGACGATAGGCATCGGCCGTGCTCCATATCGCACCCTCCACCTTACGGTAAACTCCCATCGGGCGGGGAAAATAATGCATTGTTCCCTTCACGGCATAAAGCATGTGGATGGCATAATCGGGCGAGCGGTGATCCATGATCCAGGCCGGAAGGTTCTGCAGGTCGACAAGATCACGGCGATACATTACTGAAAGATTGGTGATATAATTGCTTCGGCTCAGCGAGTTGACCGAATATTCCGGCTGACGCATGCCGTTGCTGAGAGTTTTCTCCCCTGTGGACTCATAGAAATTTATCACGCGGTGGAAAGTCAGAGCGCAATCGGGATGAGCCTCCATATAATCGACCTGACGCTTCAGTTTGCTGCGGCAACTCCAATAATCGTCGGCGTCGCAAAGAGCCATATACTTACCCCGGGCCAATCGGAAACCCTTCAGATAGTTACCCTGCGAACCGAGATTGCGCTCATTGCGCACATATCTTATCACACCCGGAAATTTCTCGTCCATCTGACGGACGACATCAGCAGTAGCGTCGGTAGAGCAATCGTCGAGCACAAGCAATTCGACATCAAAAGAGCGCCGTTGCTTCACCACGCCGGCAATAGCCTCGCCGATATAGCGCTCGGCATTATAAGCCACCATAACCACGCTAACCATGGGCCGCGCCGCCTCCCCCTCAACCCTCACATCCTCCATATCACTGCTATAATCCATATTCAGCTCTCGCTTATCTTTATTAATGTCGCGATTATTCAAAAGCGCGTTTAAACGCAAATTTAGCTATTTTTACGGCCATTGACAAAATTCCGGGCGGCTTTATCTTGCGCTTGCCGAAATTTCGTTATATTTGCTTAAATTTTGCTGCTGCTAATTTCGGCAGTTGCTGATTTTTGCCGCTGTCATACGACCGTTTCGGCAATCTCTTCTAAAACCTCGACTAATGATCAATATTGCCAGATATTTGATAGGCGCCGCTGCAGCTCTATCGTTCTTGACGGTGAATGCTTTTACGGTTAGCGCCCGCAGCATCGATGGGGCCTGGCGCGGTTCCCTATCCGTTGGCCCGACAAGCATTCCGCTCGTTTTCAATTTCTCTACCGATCCGGCAGGTAAAACGCTCTGCACTCTTGATTCTCCGCAGCAGGGCGCAAAAGGTATACCGACCGATGTTACGCTTTGCTCGGCCGACTCAGTAATAGTCTCCTGCCCGGCAATCGGAGCGTCCTATTCCGGCGCCATACACACCGACTCAATCATCGGCAGTTTTGAGCAAAGGGGCTTTAAATTTCCCCTCAATCTCGCGCCCGAAAAACCACTTGCCAAGCGTCGCTATCAGACTCCCGTGCCACCATTCCCCTACACGGTGGTCGACACTACGTTTACGGCGCCCGACGACGCAGTGATGAGCGGCACGCTGACTCTGCCGCCGGCGCAGAAAGATGGGAAGGTTCCGGCTGTGTTAATGGTGACGGGCAGCGGCCCGCAGAACCGCGACGAAGAACTCTTCGACCATAAGCCGTTTGCCGTTATAGCCGACTACTTGGCCCGCAACGGCATTGCATCTTTGCGCTACGACGACCGGGGTACGAACCGGTCAGCCGGCAACTTCAACGAGGCTACCACAATGACGCTGAAAGAGGATGCGGCAAGCGGAATCAGATTCCTGCGCTCCGTCGGCAACACAGGGCCCGTCGGAGTGCTCGGCCATTCCGAAGGAGGCACAATCGCACTGATGCTTGGCGCCGAAGGAGAATCCGATTTTGTCATCTCGCTCGCCGGCATGGCAGAGTCGGGAAAGCAAACCATAATGCGGCAAAACCGCCACAGCATCGACAAAGCTCCGATTCCCGAAGATGCCAAGGAAAGCAGTCTCAAGCTGATAGAGATGATGCTCGATGAAATAGCCGACCAGACCCGCAAGGAGAAAATAGAAACCATCGACGTTGACTCGCTTGCCGCAGCCGCCGGACTAACCGTTCCGCCCGCAATAATGGCCTCTATCAAAAACACGCGTCGTTCGCCCTGGCTCGACACCTTCCTCACCATAGATCCCACCGAATGGCTGAGCAAAGTCAAATGCCCCGTACTCGCCGTCAACGGCTTGCGCGACACGCAGGTGTCGCCTGACAACCTTGAAGTGATCCGCAGGCTGGTTCCGCAAGCACAGATCATGGAGATGCCCGGGCTGAACCATCTCATGCAGCATTGCGTCACAGGCGAAGTCACCGAATACGATCAAATCAGCGAAACCCTTTCCCCCGAACTCCTCGAAGCCCTCACCCGCTTCCTCACCACCCTCATTTCTTCTCCCGGTACCCTATAAGCGGTTAATCATCGGTTATATATATTATCGAGTTCGATTGTTATACTTTCCCACAAACCGAGTGAGTGCACGTAATGAGTATTCATTCTTCAACAAGAAGATGCACCGTTGTAGAGGATTCTCTTTTAGAGGGTGAGACCTTCCCTGAAAAACGTTGTTAGATTTGAGAGTGATTAACTAATGTGATTTGCACTCGTTGGAGTGATCAACCGATTTGCTTTACACGTTTGGCGCTTTTGGCAAAAATATGCGGGAGTTTATTATTCTTTCTTAATTTCTTTCTTGATGTTCTTGTCCCGCGTTGGTAAAAATTAATTACCTTTGTATTCTGATATCTCTGTTGGCGGCACGCCCTGTCGGATGTGCGCGAATATTCTGAACCGCACAACAGAGTTCTGACTCTTGTCATGATGAAGTTTATTCTTATTTCGGTGGTTACTGTGCTGCTTTTGGCGGCTAACGTGTTTTTCGGCGCTGTCCATATTCCTGTCGAGGAGATCTGCGCTATTCTGGGAAACGGGATGACAGAGGGGGATCCGGTGTCGTATATCGTGTGGGGAAGCCGTATTCCGCAGGCGATCACGGCTCTGCTTGCCGGCGCGGGTCTGGCAGTGAGCGGTCTGATGCTGCAGACCGCTTTCCGCAATCCGCTGGCCGGTCCGTCGATCCTCGGTATCAGTTCGGGGGCAAGCCTCGGCGTGGCGCTCGTGATGCTTTTCCTGGGCGGCACGCTTTCGCTCGGCACTTTCTCGCTCGGCGGAAACGCCGCAGTGGTGGCCGGTGCGATGATCGGCAGCCTTGGCATCATGGCCATCCTTATCGCGATCTCTGCAAGGGTGCGCAGCAACCTGATGCTGCTGATCGCGGGCATCATGGTGGGATATCTCACTTCGTCGCTCGTCACGCTCCTCTCCTCTCTTTCCACTTCGCAGGCGGTGCATAAATACGTGATGTGGGGAATGGGCTTTTTCGGCGGCGTCTCGACAGGACAAATGCCCTTCTTCGCCAGCCTCACAATAGTCGGAATCTTGATTGCACTATTGCTCGCCAAACCGCTCAACATCCTCCTACTCGGCGACAATTACGCCCGCAACCTCGGTGTCAACGTGACCCGCGTCAGAAACCTTCTGCTTCTCTCAACCGGTGTGCTCACAGCGGTGATCACAGCCTATTGCGGTCCGGTGAGCTTCATCGGTCTGGCAGTGCCGCATATCGCCCGTCTGATATGGCGCACCGACAACCACTGGGTGCTCATGCCGGCAGCGATGCTTACGGGTGGCGCCGTGGCTCTGGCCTGCAACGTAATGAGCGTGATCCCCGACAACACGGTGATCCCCCTCAACGCCCTCACCCCGATTGTAGGCGTCCCGGTGATCCTATACGTGATCATCAGCCGCAAAAACTAACACGCATAAACTGACAACCGAAACGATTCAGATCCCAAATGAACGAGATAAAGCTAATTAAAAACGGGGATGGCACATTTTAAACTCGCCTGCTGAAACAGCTGTGCTCGACTCCAAATACACATTTAAAAATAATGACAATGATAAAGTCGATCAGCAATATATCATCAAGCAACTGTCGGGATATGCCCGTGACAAAAGAATGCTCAAACGCCTTGGCATCGACACTTCCGATGAGGATAAGATACCTATAGTGAAATGCATAATCCTCTATCCTGAGACGAGAGAGAAAGGCGCCTCCTTCAGCTACGACATAAAGGCGGTTGGCAACATAGTAAAATTCTTCAAATGCCCGGTCCCGCTACCCGTTCAAAACCTTCAAACGACACCGACACCCACATAAACTTAGTTACTCTGTTCGGCAAACTTGCCCCAACACGGAGCAAGTTGTATAAAGTAGTTCCAACTCGGTCGGGAAAAGAGAGATCCGGGTTAAAATAAAACGATTGAAAATGCAAGATTTTGTAGCTATAGATTTCGAGACGGCCAACGGGCGTCGCTCAAGCGTATGCAGTGTTGGCATTGTCATAGTGCGCGGCGGAGAGATTGTGGATAAATTCTATTCACTAATTAGGGATATTCAGTTAATGGCGGTGCCGGAGGTCAGCTAAAGTCGCTCAG
>CAJMNI010000063.1 GCA_905214735.1 uncultured bacterium
ACATATTAACAATTAACAATCCAAATTCCAGTCAACATTTTTCAGGACGGGTCACTCCGGCCAAAAGCACCAGGCCTGCCTTTTTGATAAAACTGACGGAGAAATAGAATGCCTTGCAGAGACGCAGATTTGCCTGAATCGTTGTCAGAAATGTGATGCTGCTGTTATTGGTCAAAAACTTGCTATTCATATAGAAACCGTTGCGGAGATCTGTTGCCTTGTGAAATTGTCATTATAATCTATGCTGTGACATCCATTCAGATTGGCCCGCTACGCAAAGTTAATAAACATTTGTTTATGAGGCAACAGGTTTTAGGTTTTAGGCTATAGGTTTTAGGCAATAGGTTTTAGGTTTAGGGTTTAAGGTTTAAGGTTATATACAATAATAAATTGCCATGACACGGTAAATGTGGCTGGCGGCCTCATTTTTCGTGTCATGGCTCTGCTAAGTATGGTATCTAAAAACTGTTTATCTTCGGATTGGAAAGGTTTTATCGGGGTTGGTGGGGGGAGTGTCAGATTCCGAAGCCGCCGCCCTGGCCTTTGTCGCTTTTCTCCTTCAGGTCGGAATTCTGCATGTCGGCGCCGGTCTGTTTCACGCGGTCGGTAAGTTTACCGAAATTCCAGCTCAGGCTGATGCCAACGCGCCAGTTTTGCTGACGGCTCTTGCTCATCGAATGGGTTGAGCCCGACCAGTTTTTCGATTTGAAAGTGTTGTGGGAGGTGAGGAAGTTGTTGGCATTGATCGTCACGGAGAGAGCGTCTTCTTTGAGGAAACTGCGGCCGATGGAAATGCCGTAATAGTTGTAGCCATACCATTTCCCCTGCAGCGATATGTCGCCCGACGACCAGCCGCCGTAAGCCCCGAATTTCAGTTTCCAGGGGCCGGTATAATTCCACGACGCACCGGCATTTCCGTTCCAGCCATGGTTTTCCAGACCGAGGTTTGTCGATTTGATCTGTGAATAGTTTACTGCTCCGTTGAGGGAGATACGCATGTTGTTGTTGACGTTTATCATCAGGAAACCATTTAATTGCAGACGGTTGCGTCGTCCGAGGTTGCCGTAGGTGGTATACTGCACATTGTAATCGTAATAGATGCGTTCCTCTATGGTGTTGTTCGACCGGCTGGCCTCAAGCGAAATGTTTCCTCCGAGAATCTGGCCGAAATTCGAATATGTCAGCGTGATGTTGTGATATTTCTCGCTTTCAAGATTCGGGTTACCCATACGCACCTCAGTCTCAACATACGACATCCGGAAGGGATTCAGCTGCTCGAGGCCCGGGCGGCTGATGCGCATCTGATAAGCGAGGCGCAGATTGTTGGCCGGAGAGAAGTTATATGTAACTGCCGCATTGGGGACCACGTCGTTGAGATCTGTGCGGAAATTATCGTAACCACCTTTCAGGAAGTCCATCCCCATGTGGGTGCGCTCGTAGCGCACGCCTCCCGAAGCTGTGACGTTGCCGAAGACTCCCTTGTAGGAGGCATAGAGGGCGTAGACGTCCTGGATCTGACGGGCGTCGACAATATTGTCGGGATCGACGGCGAGCTCCTCTTCGGTGGCGCCGTTGAGCTGACGCGAATCGGCCGTGTTATGCCTGAACACACCCTTTGCTCCCGCTTCGATCGTATGCTTCTCATCCTGAAGCGGGAGAGTATAGTCGATCTGGGCAGTATGTTCGCGGTTATAATTCATCGATTTCTGCCGCGACCAATCGTAGGGACTCGCGTAGTTCACCGTCTCCTCGTTGTGGGTGGTGAACCGGAAAGGATTGTAGCCGTAATTGAAATAATAGGTGAGGATTAGATTCTGCCCGGCGTCGTTGAAATTATGACGATAGCTTGTGTTGACCGAGGCGGAAGTGAATCCCATTCTCATCTTTGATTTCTGGAGCATCGACCACTGCAGGTCGTTCGATGCACTGAGCATTTCGGTCAGGTTTGACAGATCGCCTGTCTTTGCCGACATCCTCATGATGTTGCCTCCGGCGGTGAAAAGATTTTTGGCATTCGGTTCCCACGACATGTTGATTCCTCCGTTGAGGAAATTGTAGGTTGAATTGAGGCTAACGTGGGCAACCTGACGGTGGTTAGTCGGATTATCGTCGTAAACGGTAGTCGAGGTAGAGTTGTTTTTCTGCCCGGTTATCGATTCTCCATAGTTGAAGTTGGCGTCGGCCGTGAAATTGCCATATTTCATGCGGCCATAGAGCGAAGCGTTCACATCGCGGTTGCTCGCCGAGAGCGATACATTTGCCGTGTAACCCTCTTTCGTCTGTTTCTTCTCCGTCACGATATTGATGATGCCTGCGGTCCCCTCGGCGTCATATTTCGCGCCGGGTTCGGTGATCAGCTCGATTTTCGACACCGACGATGCCGGCATGGCCTTGAACACCTTCTGATAGTTGGCCGTCAGCATCGGATCCTCCTTGCCGTTTACGAATATCTTGAAGCTGCCGCTCCCTTTTACGGTTATATTGTCTTCGCCGTCGACCTGGACCATCGGCACCTTGCGCATCGCGTCGAGGAGATTCTGACCCTTGCTCGAATCGTCCTGTTCAAGATCATAGGTAAGTTTCTCGCCATCGCTTTTCACAACCTCCTTGCGGGCCGAGACCACAAGTTCGTCAAGATCATTATAGAAAGCGTCGATGGAGTCGGTTTCGGCCTTAGTTGGCTCCGACTGTGCGTAAGCACCGGCAGCCTGCAGCCCCGCAAAGCAGAGCAGACTGAATTTAACTATCTTATTCATACGATTTTATTACCTGTATGAGTCCATATTATTTGGATGAGGCGCTTTTTTTCAGAAATTCGGCATATCTTTGCGCCAGTTCGTCGGGAGAGACCCCGAAACTTTCGAGTCTTTGCAGGAAATATGCCATTTCATTATCGAAAAACTCTTTCACCCGCTCTTTTATCACACGATCACGACATCCTTGCGTCACGAAGAAACCGATGCCGCGTTTGTTATAGATCATTCCTTGTTGCTGAAGCCAGTCGTAGGCGCGCATCATGGTGTTGGGGTTCACTTCAAAACGCGAGGCGAACTCTCTGACCGACGGCATTCTGGATTCCTCAGGATATTCTCCTGACTGAACGCTGTCCATGATGCGGTCAACGATCTGCATGTAGATGGGTTTGCTTTCTTTGAAGTTCATGTTAAGGTTCTAAGTTACTTTTTGCCGAAAGTGTTGGTAGCGAGCGTATAGCTGCGGAACCGGCGATAGGCCAGATAGGCCGCGAGGCAGGCGAGGAGGAAGAGGAATCCGGCAAGTGAATATATGAATGCGTCGGAATTCATCCATGACAGATTGCCGAGATTGAGACGTAAGAGAAAACCGAGCGACATTGACAAGACTGTCTGGAGAGCGAAGATGACGATCATCGTTTTCACGAAGGAGAGACGTGGCCATAGCGCCGAGCCGAGGAAATAGAGCATCACGGAGAAGATGCTTCCGCTGAAGAAGAGCGCGCATAGCATCAGGAGATAATCTTTATTGCTGACAAATGTGAAGGGATCGGCGAAATTCACCCAGATGTCGGTGCTTATCTTGATCATCAGTACTCGGAAGAGGTCTGTGACATAGAATCCGCCGAAAACGAGGAGTCCGCCGACCGGAATCACCGTCAGCAATCGCGGCCAGAATTTTGCCTGCACGGTGGCGGGAGTCATGATGGAGTTGATGATTCCCTGTTTTGACTTGAGTTGCGAGAACATCAGAGAGGCAAGCACATAAAGGCCGATGGTTCCGAGAACCACATACCAGCTCAATTCCGATTCGCTGCCTACGCCGAGATAGCCGAACCATAGCCCGATGCCGATGCAGAGAAGAATGAATCCGCACAGGTAATAGGTGATCATTTTCTTGTTCTCTACGAGATATTTCTTCAGGAGGAGAGATATGTTGCTTTTATTGTTCATGTTTGTTCTGTTTATTGTGAGTGAGACGGAGGTTTAAAAGAGGGGAGAAGCGGCGTTGGCGTCGCTGAATATCTGCTTTACGAGGTCGCGGTTGGATTCCACGAATTCGAAAAGCATTTCGAGATTGACGTCGGTTTCATTGTCGGGAGTGGCGCGTTCCACGATGCTTGCGCCGCCGGGAGCATCGAAGCTCATGAGGGCATTTTCAATCAGTTCGCGGTCGTTGGTGACGCGGAAACTGAGGTGCTTGCTCACTTCAAACATCGAAGTGTTGAGGAGCACTCCGTTGTTGTCGATAATGCAGACATGGTCGAGGATTTTTTCCACGTCGAGCACCTGATGGGTGGAGATGATGATGCATTTCTCGTCGGTCATGTTCTTGGCCACAGCCTTTCTGAACGCCCTTTTCGCGCTGATGTCGAGGCCGTTGGTCGGTTCGTCGAGGATCAGAAGCGAAGTGTTGCAGGCGAGTGCGAAACTGATGATCGCCTTCTTCTTCTGCCCCATGGAGCACTTGCCGAGGTGGGCCTCCGGGTCGAGGTCGAACATGTAGAGATAGTCGTTCATGTCGCTCTGACTGAAGTTGGGATAGAAGGGGGCGTTGACCCTGACGTAGTCGGCGAGTTTCATATTGGGAAGTGAGAACTCCTCGGGCACTATCATCACGTCTTCGAGAAACGCGACCTCATGCTTTATAGGGTTGTGTCCCTTGAAGTCGATTGAACCGGAGTCGGGTTTCAGAAGTCCGCAGATGAGATATAGAAGCGTCGACTTTCCGGCGCCGTTCTTTCCGAGAAGACCGCAAACCGTGCCGGGCTGCAGAGTCATGTTGAAGTTTCGGATAATGCTTTTGTTGCGGCGGTAGCCAAACGAGATGTTGTCGATCTTAAGCATACAGTTGAATTTTTATTGTTTCTGTATTCGGGTTGCAAGGGTTGTCGCTTTGCCTGAAGTCGGGTAGTGATGCGATCGTTCATCATCTCCCGGATTGAAAGCAGTCGGCTTTATAGCTAATCGGCCGATAGATCAGCGTTTTACCTTGTTGTTTGCGTGTATTAGTATATTAATACACTGCAAAGGTATATCAAATTTTCTGAAACGCAAAAAAAATAGCGATAAAATTTCGGAAAATTTTTTCGGCAAAGGTGGATTTGTCGTCGGCATATGCAAGGCATAAAAAGAAAGAGGGCCGATTCCTGTTGCGGAATCAGCCCTCGTTCTCCTTATTTAGCTAATTGTTTAGCGTGCGATGTTGTAGTTTATTATTCAACTCTGATCTTGGGCTCGGCAGGATTGCAGCCAGTGATGGTGTACTTAACGGGGAACCATGTCTTGCCGTCGCGGTAGTCCATCAGGAGTATATCCCAATCGCTCTGGGTGTTCATGAAGGTGCATTTGCTGACTGTCAGATCGATCGAGTTGGCGGGGCCGCCATTGTCAACGATACGGATAGGAGCGGCATAGTCGTATGCGCTGTTGTCAGTTGCGGTGTTGGCGATACCGCAGTTGTCGAATATGCAGTTCGCAACTTCTACGATAGCGTTCTGCGTGCTCGATTTCTTGGCAATGTTTATAGGAACGACAACATCCTTGAATGTGCAGTTCTTGACGACAGTCTCGCCGGCGTAGATTGTGTGGAGACCGACCTGGGCATTTTCCATGTGGCAACCGTCAAGAGTGATGTTGGTAACGGCATTCGTATTTCCGCCGCGGTTCATCACGAGGCTGTGGCCACCGTCGGCAAGACCCTGGGCTTTCATGCTGCAGTTTTTCAGCGTGATGTTGATGGTGCATGCGCTTTCGGTAGCTGCTCCCCATACTTTCACACCGTTGAGGTTCTCGATAGTCAGGTTGACAGTGCTGCCTGCGGTGTATGCCTTTTGTATTGAGAAGTCCTGTTCACCGCCGGAGATGGTGGCGCCGTTGCCGTGAACGATAATTCCTGCTTCGGGAACTTCCAGCTGATGCGATCTTACCGGTATGGTAACGTTGGGAGCGAGGAAGATCTCGGAAGCATTCTGCATGGCTGTGTTAACAGCTGCTCCGGTAGCTTCGAAGATTTCGGTAGTGCCGTCAGTCTTTACATATACGCCCCCTTTACCCTGCAGATCGGCCGCAGTAACGCCGGCCGGGAGTTCGGGAACGAGGCATGTGAATGTTCCGTCGGCATTCTTCTTTACGATAGCGCCGTCGAGATCCCCCTCATACTCCTCGTTGATGATGACTTTGTAGTCGGCCGGATTGGTGAGCAGAGCGCCGTAGATGTTCGTGCGGTAGTTGCGCTGAACGGGTACCTGGCTGAAGACCATCTCGTCGATAGCGGGGTTGGCGTTGGTGTTCA
>CAJMNI010000064.1 GCA_905214735.1 uncultured bacterium
AAAAATCTACCAATCTGACAAATAATCAGTTAGCTATTTTCTGAATGTTCCTAATGTAAATGCAGTGATAGTCGACGATGACGCTCCTTCGATTGAAGTGCTTGCAAAGGCGCTTGAGGAATATCCATGGGTGACGGTGTCGGCGACTGCCTCGACTTGCGCCGAAGCCCGGCAGGCTGTGGAGGCCACGGATCCCGAACTGCTCTTTCTCGACATCGAGCTCAACGATGAGTCGGCGCTCGGCATTGTGCGCGAGCTGCGGGAAATGTCGGGCGGAAGAATGAAAATCGTGTTCTACACCGCCTACAGCAAATATCTAATGCAGGCCCTGAGGCTCGAGGCTTTCGACTTCCTTCTCAAACCGTTCGACCGGGAGGAGCTCGACATCATAATGAACCGCTTCAGGCTTGCAAGATCGGGAGAATGCGACAATATTTATGTTCCCTCCCGGGCCGCAAGCGGCAGCTGCGCAGTCGGCGAACGACATGCACCGATCGCCGTGACCAACATCACCAACGACCGTATAATAGTCACCGCCGACAATATCCTTTTCTTCCGTTACGACACGGAGCGAAAACTCTGGGAGGCGGTGCTCACAAATATGCAGAGATTCATCTTGCGGCGCAACACCACCGCCGACACTCTGCTGAGCTGCAGCTCCCAGTTCGTGCGCACCCATAAAAGCTACATTGTCAACCTTTCATTTGTCGGCATGATTTCCGGCAGCGAATGCCGTCTTATTCCCCCGTTCGACGAATTCAAGGGAATCAAGATCTCGAAAGTCTACCGGCGCTCGCTTCTCGACCGTTTCTACGACATATAGAACTTGCTGAGCCGGTTTCGCAAAGTCTGATTCAGCTTTGCAAAGCGAACTCCTTACTGATTCAGGTTGATAACCTGCGGATTGAGCAGCACACGCGATTTACGGTAGGCGTTGTCGACGGCTATCATCACAAAGGGTCGGATAGTGTAGCTCTGCTTTGTCCCTTCGGTAATCTTATAGGTAAACACGAGGTCGCCATCGTTGGTCTCCTTGAGGCTGACAGGCGTCACTGTTGTGGCCGTGTCGGTCGACGGAAGAACCACATCGATCACAAACTGACTGTCGAACGTTATCGGGGTAGGCTGTCCCCCTTCTCCCATCACGGCCGCCATGCCGAAGTTTTTAAGGAAGACTGCTTCCGACGTGATCTTGGTCGGTGGCATTTCAGTCACGGTGTTGTTGACGAAATAATTCTTCACCTCGGTGAAGGGTATGTCGACGCCGTTGACCGTAATGTTGCCTGTCTGCACAGGAAGCTTTGAATTGTCGGTGGCATGAAACTGCGTGTCGGCCGGAGCCAAAGGCTGGCTGTCGGTGAAGATGGTGCACGACGCTAAAACGGGCGTCAATATAAGGGAAGCGATAATAGTTTTGATTTCCATAACAAGATGTCTTTTTTTCTGAGGCCAATATATTCCTTAGACGAATGCTGCCGTAAGGGCGACGGAGGCCGCAGTAAACTGCGAGGCTATTGTATAAATATCTCCGGAGGGAGTTTTGTTCATTGCGGAAGTGTCCCGCCACAACAAAAAAGCGTACCTGCACAGGCACGCTTTTTTTTGTTCTTCAATGGAATTGTAAGTATTAAGGTTCTATCTCATGATTTGTGTACTATCCGAAAAGTTTAGAAGAAGTAATGTTCACTAACTTTTAACTTAACATTTAACTTAACTTAGCTTTAATTCTTTTTCGATTGCAAAATTAGCGGCTATTTATGCCTTTGCAAAGCACTCAAATACGAATCTAAGCATTTTTTTTCAAAATTTAAGTCAAGTCGTTGATACACAGAACCAAAAATATCAAATCCGATTGAAAGAATAAAAAAACGGTAAAAGGGGGTAAAATGATTGCGATTTGGCCAATATAATGCAAAATATGTTGCAAAACATTATTTTTCGTTTGATTTATAAAAATGATAAATCTGATAAAATCAGAAAGTTAACATTTTTATCCCCTCAAAATGGTTTGATTTTTTATCTTATTTCCGCAATTGCCTCTTCAAAATGTTCGTTTGCCACTGTCGAACGGTTTTTAACCCTGGTTTTATAGGTAGAGACCGTGCTGCTGGAATAATTCAGGAAGGTTGCGATCCGGGCGGTGTCGGTGATTCCGAGTCGGATGAGGGCGAAGATTCTCATTTCGGGAGTGAGGGAATATCCTTGGGTGAGCGAGGGAGCCACACCGGGATCATCTTTCGGGAAAAGAGCGGCGTATTGCTTCACGAAATTCGGGAAGAGGCGGAGGAACATCTTGTCGAATTCGTCGAGCATTTTCTGCTGTTCCTGTTTGATGTCGCTGTCGCTCATATTCTTGAGAAGATCGTCATATTGATGGGCGAGGAGCTTTTTGCGCACAGTCTTGTAGATGTCGTCGATCTTGAGGATAAATTGGGAGTTGGAGAAGAAGAAGTTGGCTATATACTCATCCTTGATCTTGACGCTGTCTTTATAGCGTTCGAGGGTTTTCTGCAGCCGGGAGTTGGTTTCCTCATAAAGTTCGTTGGCGCGGGCGAGTTCGGTGTTTGAATTGCGAAGCTCGTTCTGCTGGCGGGCGAGTTCGGCGGAAGAGGCGCGGAGTTTGCGCTTTGCCCTGACGTTGAGGCCGACAGTGATTGCGAGGGCCACCATGAGGGCCACCATTATACTGATCGTGATCCAGAGAGTGCGCCGTTCGCTGTCGACGATATTGTATCGGGCTGACTCGATGAGAGGAAGCATGTTGGCGATCTGGGCTTTGCGGTGGGGCGCGTTGAAGAAATTGGCGTCGTCGAGGGCCATGTTGATATATCCGGAGGCTCGTTCGAAATCGCCGGCCTGAAACATCCAGTCGGCGAGCGTCTGCATGGCGAAAGTCTCGCGTTTTCCTTCGGTGATGTCCATGATCGAGGCGCGAGTCTTATAATCGACTGCCACTTCCTTCTGTCCGTCTTCATAATAGAGGTCGGCGAGATACGAAGCGATTTTGGCTTTTTCGTCGTTGTCGATGTCCTTGCGGTCGAGAAGTTGGGAAAAGAGCTTGATTTTCTCTTTGACGTTGATCTTGCTTAGCCTCAGGAAGAGCTTGGAATATTGTGATAAGTAGTTGTCGGCCGGGAGGGTGGCGATAACGGAATCGGCATAGGCGGCGCTGAGTTGGGAATTCTTGTCGCCCTCGGAGCCGCGCGTATAATTGTGGATGTCGTTGTAGAGCCTGTTGCAAAGGAAATAGAATTCACCTCTTGCATAGGGAGAGGTGCCGGCGAGGTCGATGTCTTTCACGAGGAGCACGGCGTCGGTGAAGTTTCCCTTAGAGATGAAAGAGAAGAGTCTGTCGCATTCTGCGAGCAGGATGCGGTCGCGGTCGCCGGTGGTCCGGGCCAGTTCGAGCTCGCGGTCGGCGATTGCCGCTGCCGAGTCTCCTTGAAAAGAGCGGTAGCAAACGAATATGTCGTGAAGCAGGGCGCTGCGGCGCTGCGTGTCGGCGGCAGGCACTGAGGCGAGCAATTTCTTGATAGAATCTATTTTGGCCTCGTGGCGCGAATAATATTTGTCGCGCTGTTGGAGCACATTGTCAAGATTGCGCAGCGAAGTCTTGACATCGGCCGATGCGCTGAGCGTGAAGACCGTCGCCAACAATATGGTCAGAGAGGTTAATATGCGGTGCATTGAAGAATTGAAGAATTGAAGAATTGAAGAATTAAAGCTGCTATAAGTTCTTTTGCAATAACGTCTTAAGAATATATGGTGACGTTATGTCAGGTTCTATTCGGGATAGTTGAGATTTTCAGGGGCGGGATTGGCGAGCACTTCGTCGAGATATTTCCGGGCCGCTTTCCGGGCCGCTTCGAGATCCATGAAGGAGTAGTTGCCGCAGTCGCGGGGAGTGGCGCCGGGGATATCCCCCTCGAAAGAGGCCACGAATTCCATAGTCTCGCGCATCAGGGGGATGATGTCGGCGCTTTCGAGCTCGCCCTGAAGCAGAAGATAATTACCTGTGCAGCAGCCCATAGGCCCCCAGTAAATCACCTTCGGCGCCCATTGGGGATGATTGCGCAGGAATGTGGCGGCGAGATGTTCCATGGCGTGGAGGGCACGGGGCGTCAATGCTTCCTCTCGGTTGGGAAGGGTCATCCGGATGTCGAAAGTGGTTATCACGTCGCCCGAGGGGGTGACGTCGCGGCGGCTCACGAAGATGCCGCGCTGAAGGCGGGTATGGTCGATGGTGAAACTGGCTATTTTTTTCATATCGGTAGTAAACTTTGCGGTAGTGAACAGTTGAATGTTTTGCTGATAACTTCTTCTAAAATGAAAAGAGGGGAATAGAGGAGACGCTCAAAATTCGCGCGCTCATCATTGACACACAAAATTATACCATTTCTTCCGGATTTCAAAGTTTTTTAAAAGGTTTCTCAACGCCGACATTCATAATCATCGTATAAATTATATTCTGAGTTTTCCTTGAAAAAGTAACTAAATTTCCTGAGCCTCGGTTTTCGGAGCC
>CAJMNI010000065.1 GCA_905214735.1 uncultured bacterium
TTGGCTGGTCCTTTTTTAGTACCCTTTCTTAGACACACTCAAAGAAACAGTATCGCCGAAAGCCGGCATATCGGGATGCTTTCTGATAGTGATATGATAGATGCATCTGCGCCGGTAATCATGATGAAAGGCTCTTCCCATAATAAAAGCAATTTAGATTGATATTCCCGCCGGCAAGCCGCCAGCTTTCGCCGCCGGCAAGCCGGCTAAACAGTAACAAAAACCGGCCTGATCTCGGCTGGTCTGGTCGAGGCTGGCCGAGGCTGGTTGCGGCTGGCCGAGGCTGGTTGCGGCTGGCTGCGGCTGGTCGAGGCTGGCCGTGGGGGTGGCCGTTTTTGTTACTGTTTCGGCAACTTGTTGCCAGCCTGCCCCGGCTTGCCTTGGCTTGCCCCGGGGCGGTTAGGCAAAGTTAGCAAATTTTTTCTTACTTCCAACTGCTGATGGATGCTCTATTTCAAGTTTCCTTTTGAGAGCTGATTAAGCTCTTGGGCTCTCAGGGCCCGCGATTAGCCGGATCGGGGAGGGCTTTTACGCTGTGGGAATTGAAATTTACGCTTTGTGAATGTAGGTTTACGCTTTGTGATTATGATTTTACGGTTTGGAGATGGCGAGGTGATTATTGTGTGTATTTTTGTGAAATCAATTTCATCGTAAATTATTTACGGCAATGTCCATTATAATAATTGCCATTCACGAGAATAACCGTCTAACATAATCATCTAAAACAATAACCTTTTAATTCAACCATCATGAGAAAAATCATCAGAGGGGCGATATTCGCCCTGTTGGGAGGCTTGATCCTCTCGGCTTGTTCAGGTTCCGGCGCGGGCACTTCAAATTCCGGCTCTTCGAAAGAATGCAAGATCTTTGGCGAGGTTCCGGCTATCTATGCTGAGTATGAATCTGAAAAAGACAATCTTCAGGGAGAGGATGGGAGTAATGAAAAGATTGAAGCCCTGAAAGAGGAGTATAAGGCAAAAATCGAGGAAGCCGGCAAGAAGCTCGACGGACAACCGATCGAAATATCCGGCTCGGAAAATTTTAATGTCGAAAAACCGCTGACTCTGAGTTTCAAGGAATTTGCAAACAATCTCAATGCAATGTTTAATGTCGATGGCCGGATCGTGACAGTTAAAGAAATACCTTTCGAAGTCACCGAAAGCTGGCTAAACTCTCACGATCTGGAATATGTCTATCTGCCGGTAATGCTTGCCGGTTTCGATGATCAGGGCGTGGAGGTAACCACAGCGAGGATCGGAACAATCAAAGGACTGCAGGTCAAGGAAGGCAAGCCGGTGCTTCCCTCCGGCGCGGCTGTAGAGTTGCAGCCGGTGTCTTACAGCGTCAACGATTATGATAAATATGCGAAAGTAGCAACAGTAAGGATAGTGATCGACGAGTCAACACTTCAGTAAAGAAGTTTCTATATCAATAATGAAGGGGCGGCCAATGAGCTGTCCCTTTTTGCAATTTAAAAAGGGACAACGGAAAGGGAGACACTAAAGAGGATGGAAATTCTGCCGGAATTCGCAAAAAATTTTGTAATTTTGCAGATTATGAAGAATATTCGCAATTTTTGCATCATTGCCCATATCGACCACGGCAAGTCTACGCTTGCCGACCGTCTGCTTGAATATACGAAAACCGTCGACGCCAAGGACATGGAGGCCCAGGTGCTCGATGATATGGATCTGGAGCGCGAACGCGGAATCACGATCAAGAGCCACGCTATCCAGATGGAGTATCAGCTCGGAGGGGAGAATTATGTGCTCAATCTTATCGACACTCCGGGACACGTCGACTTCTCCTATGAAGTCTCTCGATCGATAGCCGCCTGCGAAGGGGCTCTTCTCATCGTCGACGCCTCGCAGGGTATCCAGGCCCAGACAATCTCCAATCTCTACATGGCCATCGACAACGATCTCGAGATCATCCCTGTGATCAACAAGTGCGACCTCGACAGCGCAAAGCCTGACGAGGTTGAAGACCAGATAGTCGATCTTCTCGGCTGCGATCCGGAGGAGGTGATCCGCGCCAGCGGCAAGACCGGCATGGGCGTTCCCGAGATTCTGAAGGCGATTGTGGAACGAGTTCCGGCGCCGAAGGGGGATCCCGAGGCTCCGCTTCAGGCCCTGATCTTCGACTCCGTGTTCAATCCCTTCCGCGGCATCATCGCCTATTACAAGATTCTCAACGGCCGGATCCGCACCGACGATTTCGTGAAATTCGTGTCGACCGGGAAGGAGTATCATGCCGATGAAGTCGGGGTGCTCAAACTCAATATGAGCCCGCGCAAAGAGCTTTCCGCCGGTAATGTGGGTTATATCATCTCCGGCATCAAGACCTCACGGGAAGTTAGGGTCGGCGACACGATTACTCATGTGGAACGTCCCTGCGAAAAGGCAGTGGAGGGTTTCCAGGAAGTGAAACCGATGGTGTTTGCCGGCGTCTATCCCATCGACACCGAAGACTTCGAGAATCTACGCGCGGCGCTCGAAAAACTCCAGCTCAACGACGCCTCGCTCACGTTCCAGCCCGAATCGTCGGCTGCGCTCGGCTTCGGTTTCCGCTGCGGATTCCTCGGTCTGCTCCACATGGAGATCGTGCAGGAAAGGCTCGGCCGCGAGTTTGACATGGATGTCATCACCACAGTGCCCAACGTTTCCTATATTGTCCACGACAAGAAGGGGAACGAGATCGAAGTTCACAATCCCTCCGGCCTTCCCGAACCGACCGCCATCGACTTTATAGAAGAGCCGTATATCCGCGCCACCATCATCACGCAGGCCGACTATATCGGTCCGATCATGACGCTCTGCCTTGGCAAACGCGGCGAACTCGTAAAGCAGGAATATATTTCCGGCAACCGCATGGAGCTGACTTTCGACATGCCCCTCGGCGAGATCGTAATCGACTTCTACGACAAACTGAAGAGCATCTCCAAGGGATATGCATCTTTTGATTATCATATCCACGACTTCCGCGAATCGAAGCTCGTGAAGCTCGACATCCTGCTCAACGGCGAAAGCGTCGACGCCCTCTCCACGCTTACCCACGAGGCCAACTCGGTGAAATTCGGACGTCGCATGTGCGAAAAGCTCAAGGAGCTGATCCCGAGGCAGCAGTTCGACATCGCCATCCAGGCGGCGATCGGTGCGAAAATCATCGCCAGGGAGACGGTGAAGGCGGTGCGCAAGGATGTGACCGCAAAATGTTACGGCGGCGACATATCGCGTAAACGCAAGCTGCTCGAGAAACAGAAGGCGGGCAAGAAACGCATGAAGAAGATCGGTTCCGTGGAAGTGCCGCAGAAAGCATTCCTCGCAGTGCTCAAACTCGACTAACAGAGATTCCTGACAAAAAAGATTTAAGCTATGATGCAATACTTCGGTTATTTTTTGAGAGATTGTTAACGTCTCCGAGGAGCCAAGTGTT
>CAJMNI010000066.1 GCA_905214735.1 uncultured bacterium
TTAGCGGTAGATGCCGCTTAGCCTATGAATAATTTTTTAACGAAGTATTGTTATTTTGTTTCCGGGATTATTCCCAGGGGAAGATCGAAACTTTGGTGCAGACGATCGTCTCGTTGTCTGCGGCATCGTATAGGACTGCTTTTGACGATGTGATGTTGATAATCTCTAATACCGACGTTTCAGGTTTGTCATAGGGATCGTCGTCGTAATCTTCTGTAATGTAAAGTTTGTCTCCCTTTATGGTCCAGATGTTGTCCCATGTTTACTTAAGATTGCCGTTGTCGTCCATTTCATAACCCTTGGCCGTTCCGTTCGCCTTAAACCAGTAGGCCTCGCCCCAGTCGGCGGGGAGCATCCACTTTCCGATGATCAGGTCGGCGTAGGAACTTTCCTGACCGGGTGTGCCGGGAGTTACGGGAACTTCGGGGCCGTCGGGTTCGTCATTGTCGTCGCCTCCGCCACAAGCAGAGAGCCCGGCCGACAGTCCGATGATAAGGACTGTGGCCAGGGCGAGTAGTAAGTTCTTTTTTCGCATATTCTTATCGTTCATTATATGTTTGGTCATTATGAAGCAGACTATCGCTGCTGAATGCTGTTGATTGCTCTCTGTAGCGGCAAATTTATGCAAAAGTTTTTATTACTGCAATGAATATAACTGAGACACAGATATTTCCGTGAAATTTTTAATCCTTTCAGTTGCGAATTCGGGCGCGTTGTTTGGGGTAAAAGGCCTTTTGTCGGCAAAATAAACCAATTCCGATTTTAAAAACATTTCTCAACATATTTTTTATTAATTTTGCAACATGAAAGGATTTGCAGCAATAATATTGATCATTGTAGCGGCTCTTCAGTTGTTTATGGTCGGTTGCGAAAAGAAGGATAGATCAGAAATAGGCTCCTTTGCGCAACTCGACGAATATATAGCCGACTCGATCACGGAAGGGCGGCTGAGCGGGGCCCGCAGCCTTGTCGACAAAGAACTTGCCAAGGCCGGAAACGACAGCGACCGCTATTATATGGT
Source organism: uncultured bacterium (assembly GCA_905214735.1). Classification (GTDB taxonomy): domain Bacteria; phylum Bacteroidota; class Bacteroidia; order Bacteroidales; family Muribaculaceae; genus Lepagella. The sequence continues at coordinate 1,022 of CAJMNI010000066.1, forward strand.
GCTTGCCCAGAAATGTGTGGTCGAGTATTATAGCGGAGAGGCCGCGAAAATACTCACTATTTCCGATTCGGTGCTCCGCTATGCTCCCAAAGCCGAAAAGAGAGTCCGCGACTTCATGGAGGGGAAGACATATTCAACTCTTGCCGGATATTATACGCGCTATCAATTCAACCCTGACTCAAACATATATTATTATAAAAAAGGACTTGACTGCCTGCGCCGAGTCGGCGAACCGGTGATCCTGACAAACGCCTACGGCAACCTCGCCGGCGCTTATCGCGACAACGGCGATCTGGTCGAATCGGCCAAATATTATCAGCAGGGGATACATGTGGCGGATTCATGCGGACTCGATGCCTATGCCCACTTGCCTCTCTATACCGGTCTCGCTTCGACCTATACTTCGCTGCGAGATTTCCAGCAAAGCGAAATCTGGTATGAAAAAGCTGCCAAAGAATGGGACGAGATGGATGTCAACGACAGGTTTTTCTATCTCAACAACCGGGGCAACGACTATTATCTTCAGAAAAGATATGCCGAATCTCTGGGGATGTTTGTCCGTCTCGACTCGCTGCTCAGAAAGAATCCCGAACTCGAATGGGAGCGCAACTTCTGCAAAGCCAACATGACCGACATCTATCTGCAGACCGGAAAACCTGAAGAAGCGGCTTCCCTGCTCGACTCGACCCTTTATTATTTCACAGTGGTTCAGCCGAATCCATACGTAATGCTGCATCTCGACACCCAGAAGCTGCGGCTCTATCTGCTTGAAGGAAAGACGGAAGAGGCGCGCAGACTGGTGGCTGAATGGGAGCGTCCCGGTTCGCACGACCGCGCCGAGCAGGCCGGCGAACGGCTCGAAGTGCTCAAGGATTATTACGCCTCGACCGGAAGATGGAAGGAGGCCTACGGAGCTTTGGAAAGTTTCATGGAACATGATGATTCGGTCAGAAACGCCACGCTCAAGCTCAGCATCGAGGAGACGAAAAACCGTTACGAACGCGATTCGAATCTTCAGGCCCTCCGGAAAGAGCTGGAACTGCAGAAAGAATTGAACACGCGCAATTATTTTCTGATCGGAATCGGCGGATTGCTGATATGCGTATTGGTCATCCTTGTCATCATGATCAGAAAGATGGCAGCCCACCGCGAGGAGCGGATGCTTCACCGCATAGTCGACCTGCGTATTAAAAGCACGCGCTCGCGAATCACTCCCCATTTCATCTACAATGCGCTCAATCATCAGATCAATGCCTCCGGAGAGAAGAGACCGGAGAATATGGAAGCGCTCGTCAGACTGTTGAGACATCAGCAGTTCATGGTCGATGAACTCGGAGTCAAGCTTTCCGACGACATAGAATTTGTCAACGATTATGTCGACGTGATGCGCGGCGGCATGAACCGGCAGCTTGACTATAAACTGGAGATTGGTCCGGGCATCGATCCCGACAGCATCACTGTGCCGTCGATGTGCGTGCAGATTTTTGTGGAGAATGCCTTCAAACATGGATTCGCCCATCTGCCTGAACAGAGCATCTGCCTGCTCCGAATCAGTGTAGAAAAGGAGGATGATTTCATCATGGTCAATGTCTTCAACAATGCCTCCCCCGATTATGTCTGCGACGGAAAATCTTCATGCCAGGGATTCAAGATCATCTACGGCACCCTGGAAATATTGAACAGCCATAAAATCGAACAGATAACAACCGGCATCGAGCCCTGGACCGACAATCCCGAAGGATCCGGCTATCGCGCATGGCTCAGGGTGCCTGTCAACTTCAATTTCGACCATGGAAAGAATTAATGTAGGGATATTCAGTTAATGGCGGTGCCGAAGGTCAGCTAAAGTCGCTCAGGCAG
>CAJMNI010000067.1 GCA_905214735.1 uncultured bacterium
CAAAATTACATATCAGTCACAACCTCCAAAAGGTGCAGTTGAATTAATGCTTACCGATAAACCTTATCTGGAAGAACTTTATCTTAAAAGGGCGTACATCAGATAAGAAGCACCGATTTCAACCGCAGATCATATCGAAATACCGCAATATCTCGCAGCGAAAGCTTGCGGATCAGTTAGGCGTGCCTTATAAGGCGCTTCACGATCTGCTCAACGGGCGGCGGTCGTTAAGCGCCGCCACAGCGATGATGATAGAGGCGGCGCTCGATATTCCCGCTGACTCGCTGATGCGCTTGCAGTTGAAATACAATATGCATCGTGCAGCAACCGATCCTTCGTTCAGAGAGCGGCTGAGCCGCATCCGGCGCATAGCTGCCGTGCTGTAGCAGCGCCGGAGAAAGGAGGGCGAGAAAGATTTTAGGGCGCGCGATCATAGGGCCTTTAGAGCCTTTAGGGCCTTTAGAGCCTTTAGGGCCTTTAGGGTTGGCGGCGGGTGGCGCGGTTGGGTAGAATTATTGCAGCCCGGAAATGCTTGGCATTTCCGGACTGCTGTCTGTCGGAAGCTGACGCTTCCGGTAGTGAGTGTTGGCTTATTTGATTTCGAGGGGGGTGTAGGGGAGGTCGAAGGCTTCGGCTACGGCTTTGAAGGTGATCTTGCCGTCGACTACGTTGACGCCGTCGGCGAGTCCGCTGTCGCGGCGGCAGGCCTCTTTCCAGCCGAGGTCGGCGAGACGAACCGCGTAAGGGAGCGTGGCGTTGGTCAGCGCCATCGTCGAGGTGTAGGGCACCGCGCCGGGTATGTTGGCGACGGCATACTGCACGACTCCGTCGACAACGAAGGTCGGTTCGCTATGCGTGGTCGGGTGGGAGGTCTCGAAGCAGCCGCCCTGGTCGATGGCGACGTCGACCATCACTGAACCGGGCCGGAGCATCGGCACCATGTCGCGGGTGATGAGGCGGGGCGTCTTGGCGCCCGGCACGAGTACGCTGCCGATCACAAGGTCGGTGGTGGGGAGTTCCTGCTCGATGTTGTGGCGGGAGGAATAGAGGGTCTTGACGTTGCTGGGCATCGTCTCGGCGCAGTGGCGGAGGATGTTGAGGTTGATGTCGGTGATCGTCACGTCGGCGCCGAGACCGGCGGCCATGAGGGCGGCGTTGCGGCCCACAACGCCGGCTCCGAGCACGAGCACCTTGGCCGGCTTCACGCCCGGCGTGCCGCCGAGCAGCACACCGCGTCCGCCCTGCGGTTTTTCGAGGAAGCGTGCCCCTTCCTGGATCGACATTCTGCCGGCCACCTCGCTCATCGGGATGAGCAGCGGGAGACGGTGGTCGCGGTCGGTGACGGTCTCGTAGGCGATGCAGGTTGCGCCGCTTTCGAGCATGGCGTCGAGGAGCGGACGGTCGCAGGCGAAGTGGAAATATGTGAAGAGGAGCTGTCCTTTGCGGATCAGCTTGTATTCCGGTTCGATCGGCTCTTTCACCTTGATGATCATGTCGGCGGTGGCGTAGACGTCTTCGATTGTGGGGAGGATCTTTGCGCCGGCGGCCACATACTCCTCGTCGGGGAAGCCGGAGCCGTCGCCGGCAGTGTGCTGCACGAACAGTTCATGGCCGTGGGCCACGAGTTCCTTCACTCCCGCGGGGGTAGCGCCGACGCGGTTTTCATTGTTTTTGATCTCTTTGGGAATTCCGATTTTCATAAGATTTTAAGGTTTTAAGGTTATCGGATTGGCAGGCCCGGCCGGTATGGCGGGTCTGAAAATTTATGCCTTTAAAATTATAAAAAGTCGGAAATTTATGCAACAAAATTTCCTGAAAATTTCATCGTGGATGAAATTTTTTTGACCAGGCGCAAGATCAAAGGGCCTTAAGAGCCTTTAGTGCCTTTAAGGCCTTTAGGGTTAGCGGCGATTGCTAAGAACCACACAAATCGATAGGCCGGCTTTGCGGCTTTGCGTTCTTTGCGAGAGAATCATCATGCGGGCATATT
>CAJMNI010000068.1 GCA_905214735.1 uncultured bacterium
GTCTGAAATTTAGATGTTTAACAGCATAATTTCAATTTTTGTCATGTACTAAAAATTTTAGCAGCACAATATGCTATGATATTCTATCCTTACGCTGCAAAAATTCGCTCGGGGTTTATTCGACAACTGCACCAACGTGGCGGAAATCGACTGGGCGCCCCAATACTGGGGACACGCGGCCACAACCTACAACGTCACCAAGTCAAACTATGTCTACCACAGCGAGGGAGGTCAGGACGGCGGCGCGTTCGTTTCGATGACCGACCAGTACAGCCCTTACATGAAAGACGACTACCTTGTGACTCCTCCGGTGAAAGGAAAGGTGTCGTTCTATGTGAAGCTCACCGATACCGAAGCAACCAGAAAATTCTTCGACATCAAGCCGTTCAAACGCGAGGGTGCCACCCTCTCAACCACCACCAACGCCGAGGTCAAGCTGCCCGAAGGCTTCACTATCTCCGACCAATGGCAGAAAGTGGAACTCGAACTTTCCGATTACGCAATGATCGGGTTCATGCTCTACAACAGCGGCATCGACACATTCACCGCCGACGAGATGCAGTATGCCGACTTCGACGCCCTGACAATCAGTTCGGTGGAATGGCCTGAAGGAGAAGAGGTGGCTGCCGGCCTTGACGGCGTCGCCAATTTCACGGTGAAAGCAACGGTGAAAAACACCGGAACGACCACCATCTCCCCCGATAACGAACTGTATACCCTCACGGTCGGCAACTTCAACTATATCGGCACGCTCCTCACAAAGGTGGGCGAGCTGAAATGCGACGCTACGCTCGCACCGGGCGAAAGCGCCACATTCGAAATTCCCTGCTCCTATACGCTCGAAGATCCAGCATCCGACAAATCGCTGTCGCTCAATGTGCAGGAAGGTATCAACGGTTCGCGACTGAAATCGGGATCCTACATCAAGATCATCTCAGCCAAGGGAATCCTCGAGGTGAAAGAGGGATCGTCGAAACTCTCCGCGGGAGGAAGAATCGATTTCGGCATGACTTCAGGAGAGACGCCGAAAACCTTCACCATCGCCAACACCGGTAAATCGCCGCTGACTTTCGCCGGCGTAGAACTCGCCGAGACTCTGGAGGGATGCACGTTCAGCCTCGATCCGGCGGCAATAATCCAGCCCGGCGAATCAGTCGAAGCCACGCTCTCGCTCGGAGGAGTCAATTGCGGCAAATATGGGAATCTGACCCTGAAATATAACGACGGACTCGCCGACCATGACTTCTCGCTCAATGTCACCGGCGCACTCATCGGCTCCGATGCATGGAAAGAGGAATTCACCGACGGCATTCCGCAAAGCTGGCTCAACGCAGCAGCTCCCGGCGAAACCCACAACGTCCGCTGGGACACGCGCACCGTCAACGGCAACGTAATGCTCACCCAGGGAAACACCACCTCCCTTTCCCGCCTCGTCACTCCCAAGCTCACGATTGATCCGGCTCAGCCGATAGTGTTCCAGGCCGGCCACTCATCTTCGAGCATCACCGACGACTCCGCCCTCAAGGTCTATGTAGGGACATTCATAAAATAGTTAACTGATTATTTGTCAGAATGGTAGATTTTTATTAACTTTACAAAGAACCCCCGATGGACCCATCACGGGCGTACAACCGTCCGCGATAGCATGTAGGCCATATAAAGATAGCCGTCCAGATT
>CAJMNI010000069.1 GCA_905214735.1 uncultured bacterium
AAAAATCTACCAATCTGACAAATAATCAGTTAGCTATTTTCTGAATGTTCCTAAACTAATAGCTATAAGCGGCGGTGTCGGTCACGGCTTCGGTCTCGATTGTCGGATCGAAGCTTTCGTCGGGGGCGAGCAGGTCGGGGTCTTCTTCGATGCCGAGGGTGTCGGTAACTGTTGTGTCGGCCGGGGCCGGCGCCTGGTCCTGATAGGTGAAGATGGGCTCTTCGATCACTCGCTCGCCATAGATGGAGTCGGTTTTCTCTTCCTCTACATATCCGGCGTTGGGATGGAGCGTCTCGCTATGGAGCGTGGTGGTCATCATCAGCGTGCCGCAGATGAAGAAGCAGAGCGAAATGGCGGTGAGCATCCAGTCGATGCCGAGCATTTTGGCCACAGGCTCTTTTTTGCGGTCGCCGGCGCCATGGGCGGTGCGGGCGAAGAGGGCGAGCAGGGGCGCTACCGAGGTCAGCAGCCAGAGAATGCCTACGATTTTCAAGGCGGTGAAGCCCACGTCGGGACCGAGAAGCCCTACCAGGCCGGTGAGCACGCCGAAGATGCCAAGCGTCAGTATAAGCCACGCCGCCAGCGACAGAACACACGACACGCCGCTTTCACGCCCTGAAAAGTCGACATAATGATGCACGAAGGGGCGGATCAAATAGGTCTCGAAGAAACCCTGATAGACTGTGTCGGGATTATAAAAGTTCTGTATTTTCTTTATCTTCATAATTTCACTGTCGCCGCGACCGAAGGCCAACCCCCTGCGCCGCAAAAAATTTTTAAACGCTATGATCTTGCGTCGCTAATAAATTCTTAAACGCTAAGTCGGCCGGAACGGGCGTAGTTATCGTGCAAAAATAATCCTTTTTTCTGAAATAATGAAATTTTAGGCGTGTTAGCCGCATTTGTTGGCCGCAATTATCGGTGGGGAGGGCAAAATGTCAACTTTTTTTGTTATTTTTGAAAAGCAATAGTTCGTTAAAAAATGGAATATAGGCTAAGCGGCATCAGTCGCCAAGCCA